>DWYV01000043.1 GCA_019118525.1 Candidatus Bariatricus faecipullorum | reverse complement strand
ACCGGCTGTGCCAGGACACGGAGAGGGTGATGCATATGTTTTCCAAGGAACTGGAAGAACTGGACCGCAATACCGTACAGTACATGATTGACGAGATGCAGGATGAGATAGACGGGATGAAGGAAGCAATGGATGGAATGAAAGAGGAAATGAACGGAATGCAGGAAGAACTGGGGAAGAAGGATGCTGCTCTGGCAGAGCAGGAAACGGCACTCCGGGAGAAAGATGCTAAAATCCAGGCCCTGCTTCAGGAACTGGAGGCGTTAAAACGGTAATCCTGCCAAAACGGATTCAGGACTGCCAGTCATGGCAGTCCTGAACTTTCTGGTGTGCCCGGCGGGCGCACGTTCTAACAGTTTTTCATTCAAAGAGCGGGAAAGAAAATAGAAAAACACTTGACAGACAGAGAAAAAAGTTGTAATGTTTTTATATAGTATGTAACTGGTAAGCAGGCATTAACTATGCATAAATAACAGGAGTATTTATGTGGGTTAATGTCTTTTTTTATGAGAGAAGAAGACTTCTGTTTTTCTCAAAATACCGCTTCCCGGAAAGCCGGCTCCGGACAGGCCGCCCCGCAGATACTCCGCAAAAAAAGGAGAGGAATTGAGATGAAAGACAAAATTTTTGGTGTTCTTCAAAGGGTGGGACGTTCCTTCATGCTTCCTATCGCCATCCTTCCGGTGGCGGGACTTCTGCTGGGAATCGGTTCTTCCTTTACCAACGAGACCATGCTGGAAACCTACGGCCTTCTGAACCTGATTGGGCCGGGAACGGCGGCAAACGCGGTTTTCTCCGTGATGAGCGCCGCAGGCAATGTAGTATTTGACAATCTGCCCCTGGTATTTGCCATGGGCGTGGCCATTGGAATGGCGAAAAAGGAAAAAGAGGTGGCGGCCCTGGCGGCGGTTATTGCATTTTTCATTATGCACGCGGCCATCAGCGCCATGATTGAGATTCACGGCGGGACAGAGAACCTGCTGGAGGGCGCGTCCGCCTCTGTACTTGGCATTACCTCCCTCCAGATGGGCGTGTTTGGCGGCATTATTGTAGGACTGGGCGTGGCGGCTTTGCACAACCGGTTTTATAAGATTGAACTGCCCCAGGTGCTTTCCTTCTTCGGCGGCACACGGTTTGTGCCTATCATCAGCGCACTGGTGTATACGGCAGTAGGAATTCTGATGTTTTACATATGGCCGGTGATTCAGCAGGGAATCTACAGTGTGGGCGACCTGGTTTTAAGCTCCGGCTATGCGGGAACCTGGATTTACGGTCTGCTGGAGCGGGCACTGATTCCCTTCGGACTGCACCATGTATTTTACCTGCCCTTCTGGCAGACGGGGCTGGGCGGAAGCATGGAAGTGGCAGGAAAAGTAGTCGAGGGCGCTCAGAATATTTTCTTTGCCCAGCTGGCTGCCCCCTCCGTGGAGCATTTCGCCGTATCCGCCACCCGCTTTATGACCGGAAAATTTCCGCTGATGATTTTCGGACTTCCGGGAGCGGCCCTGGCTATGTACCGGGCTGCAAAGCCGGAAAAGAAAAAAGCGGTGGCCGGCCTTCTGCTTTCTGCGGCGCTGACTTCCATGCTGACCGGTATCACGGAGCCGCTTGAGTTTACCTTCCTTTTTGTGGCTCCGCTGATGTACGTGGTGCACTGCATTTTCGCCGGATTTGCCTATATGCTGATGCATGTGCTGAACGTGGCGGTGGGCATGACCTTCTCCGGCGGCCTGATTGACCTCTTCCTGTTTGGAATCCTGCAGGGAAATCAGAAGACCAGCTGGATCTGGATTGTGGTAGTTGGAGCAGGATACTTCGTGGTATATTATTTCGTATTTTCCTTTATGATTAAAAAATTCAACTACCAGACGCCGGGACGGGATGACAGCAGTGAAGTGAAGCTCTACACGCGAAAGGACGTAAATGCAAAAAAAGAGCAGGAGGCGGCAGGAGCAGGCGGAGAGGATGAGCTTTCCCGCAGTATCTGCCGCGGACTGGGCGGAAAGAAAAACATTTCCGACGTGGACTGCTGCGCCACCCGGCTGCGCTGTACCGTATTTCAGCCGGACAGGGTGGATGATAATCTGCTGAAAAGTACCGGGGCCTCCGGCGTCGTGCACAAAGGAAACGGCGTGCAGATAATTTACGGACCCAGGGTAACGGTGATTAAATCCAACCTGGAGGATTATCTGGAAACGGCTCCGGAGGAAGAAGAAGTTCCGGCCGGAACGGACGGAGAAGGAGAAAATCCGGCCGCGGCAGAGGAAAAAGAGGAACCAAAAAAAGAGCGGGTTCTTCAGAAGACTGTGATTATCGCCAGCCCGGCCACCGGTATAGCAGGGGATATTTCCACTGCCCCGGATGAGGGATTTGCAGGAAAGATGATGGGAGACGGTGCCGTGGTAGAGCCCACGGAAGGGCTGATTACTGCTCCGGCGGACGGAGAAGTCTGCTTTGTATTCCCCACGAAGCACGCCCTGGGATTCCGTACTGCGGACGGCGTCGAACTGCTTCTGCACATCGGAATTGATACGGTAAACCTGAAAGGGGAAGGTTTTGAAGTACTGAAAGAAGAAGGACCGGTGAAAAAAGGAGAACCGCTGATGAAGATTGACGTGGAATTTCTAAAAAGCCATGCGCCTTCACTGGTGTCTCCGGTTATCTGTACCGATATGGGAGAGGACAGGGAAATCCGTCTCCTCCGGGAAGGAGAAATTAAAGCCGGTGAGGACCTGTTTGCCATAGATTTTTACGCCCAGGAAGCGTAAGGCGGACGAAGGAAGGGAGAAAGTGATACTATGTACCGGGTAATAAAAGCCCTGAATCACAATGCCGTGCTTGCACTGGAAGCAGGCACCAGCAGAGAATACCTGATTCTGGGAAAAGGAATCGGATTTGGGAAAAAGGTCAGCGAACGGATTGAACCGGGCGCGGAGAGCACCGTCTATTCCCTGACGACGGTTTCCGAACGGGGAAAGGCGAAGGAACTGCTCAAAGAACTGGAGCCGGTATGGCTGGAGATGGCCAATGAGATTCTCTGTGCGGCGGAAAAAGAATTCGGCGAGGTGGACCGGGATGTGCTGTTTCCCCTGGCAGACCATATTGCTTTTGCCGTAAAACGTCTGGAACGGGGAGAGGTGATTGCCAATCTGCTGACCCAGGATATTCAGGTGCTTTTTTACCGGGAATACAAGGTGGCCTCCCTGCTGAGGGACCTGCTCCGGGAAGAACGGGAAATGGAACTGCCGGAAGATGAGATTGGTTATGTGGCCCTTCACGTCCATTCAGCCACTGCCGGGGAGAAAGTGTCCAGCTCCATGCAGATTGCAGCGGCGGTCCGGGAGTGTGTTACGCTGATTGAGCAGGATACCGGGAAGCAGATAGATGTACAGACCCTGGCCTACAACCGTCTGATGAATCACATCAAGTATATGGCGGCCCGGGTTATGACGGGAGAAAAACTGAAGCTGGACATGAATAAGTACATCAGTCATGAGTATCCCGCATCCTACAAAATCGCGGAGACGGTCTGCGAACATCTGGGACGGCATCTGAAAAAGCCGCTCCCGGAGACCGAGACCGGCTACCTGGCCATGCACATCGAGCGGGTTTACGGGGAAGAGATGTGAGTCCCTTTTTAGACTTGAGTTCACCCGGCGGATTTAGTATAATAAAAAGGCTGAGACACACAGAGAGGAAGGATTGCCATGGGAATTCCGGTCAAACTGGATGCCTTTGAAGGACCGCTGGATCTGCTTTTGCATCTGATTGAAAAAAATAAGATTGACATTTACGATATTCCCATTGTGGAGATTACGAATCAGTACATGGAGTATATCCGGGCAATGGAGCAGGAGGATTTAAACGTCATGAGCGAATTTCTGCTGATGGCGGCCACACTGCTGGACATCAAGTGCCGGATGCTGCTTCCCCGGGAAGTGAATGAGGAAGGGGAGGAAGAAGACCCCAGGCAGGAGCTGGTGGAGCAGCTGCTTCAGTACAAGATGTATAAATACATGTCCCTGGAACTGAAGGACCGCCAGGTGGAAGGGGAACTGATTTTTTTCCGGGAGCCGGATATTCCGCAGGAAGTGGAAGAGTATATCGAGCCGGTGAATCTGGACGAGCTTCTTTCCGGCGTCACGCTGGGCAGACTGAACCAGGTATTCCAGGATGTGCTCCGCAGGCAGAAAGAAAAAATCGACCCGGTGCGCAGCAGATACGGAAAGATTGAGAAGGAAGAAGTGACGCTTCCGGAGAAGCTTCAGTATATGGAGTCCTACATGCAGACCCATAAGAGCTTCAGCTTCCGGAACCTGCTGGAGGCCCAGTCTTCCAGAACCCAGATTGTGGTCACCTTTCTGGCCATGCTGGAACTGATGAAAACGGGGCGGATTCGGGTTTCCCAGGAGGAAGCCTTTTCCGATATACAGATTACAGTTGTACAGAACGGGTGAGAGAAACGATGACCATAAAAGAAATTGAGGCCGCCGTGGAGGCTATTCTTTTTACCATGGGGGATTCCGTGGAGACAGAAAAGATAGCCGTGGCCACCGGCCAGGACGTGGAGACGACAAGGAAGATTATACATAACATGATGGACCGCTATGAGAGCGAAAGAAAGGGAATCCGGATTATCGAACTGGAGGACTCCTTTCAGATGTGTACCCGGCCGGAGTTTTACGAATATCTGATTCGGGTGGCGAAACAGCCGAAAAAGTACGTGCTGACGGACGTTATGCTGGAGACGCTGGCCATCATTGCCTACCGGCAGCCGGTGACCCGGCTGGAAATCGAGAAAATCCGGGGAGTCAAGTCGGACCATGCAGTGAATAAGCTGATTGAGTACGGACTGGTCTGCGAGGTGGGCAGGCTGGACGCTCCGGGCAGGCCGCTGCTCTTTGGCACTACCGAGGAGTTTCTCCGGCGGTTCGGCGTCAGCTCTCTGGACGAGCTTCCGGGAATTGACCCGGAAAAGGTGGAAACCCTGAAAGAAGAGGCGTTGGACGAGGTGCAGCTGAAACTGGACATCTGACCGGGAAACAGGAGGAGAAGAATGAAGAAGTTTGACCTGACGTTATATCTGGTGGCCGGGAAGGGGGATCTTACGGAGGAAGCGTTTTTGCAGCGGGTGGAGGACGCCTGCCAGGGTGGAGTTACCCTGGTGCAGCTTCGGGAAAAAGGCATGGACGGAGGCCCCCTGCTGGCGCTGGCCGGGAAGGTGAAAAAGATAACGGACCGGTACCAGGTGCCGCTTTTGATTGACGACCGGGTGGACGTGGCTTTTGCCTGCCGGGCAGCAGGCGTACATCTGGGACAGTCTGACCTGCCTCCGGAAGAAGCGAGAAAGATTCTGGGCGGGGACGCCATTATTGGTGTTACCGTAAAAACGCTGGAGCAGGGGAAGGCCGCGGTGGCCGCAGGAGCGGATTATTTTGGCGTGGGGGCCGTGTTTCCCACCAGCACCAAAAAGGAGGCCGTACACACGCCACTGGAGAAGATAGAGGAGATTTGCAGAACGTTTCTGGTGCCCTGCGTGGCCATCGGCGGTATCAGCCTGGAAAATGTGGACGTACTTTCCCGGGTTCCCATTCACGGAATCGCCGTAGTGTCTGCCATTATGGGCGCAGAACGGCCAAAGGAGGCCGCCCGCACCCTGCGGGAGAAGGTGGAGGCCCTGCCGGGATGGAAGGAAACGCATCTGTCATAAAAAAATCTGTCCCTGCATAGGATGAAGCAGTGGCGGTCCGGGCAGGACCGGGAACTGGAAAGGGCAGGGACAGACTATGAAAAGAAAGCAGAAACCGAACGGGAAAACGCCAGGTTTCCGCCCTTCACACTGGAAGGCGGGAATGCTGGCTTTTTTTCTTGCAGGAAGCATGCTCTTTGGCGGAGGAGTGTTTTCTGCTGGAACTGTGCAGGCAGAGGAGGCGGAAGAACTGTCAGAGGAACTGCCGGAGGAACTGGGCGACCTTCACGCCCAGTCGGCAGTGCTGATGGACGGGGACAGCGGAAGAGTACTGGTGGCAAAGGACGGGGATACTATGCGGCCCATGGCCAGTACGACCAAGATCATGACCTGCATTCTAACGCTGGAGCAGGCGAATCTGGAGGATACGGTGACCGCCTCCGCCAATGCGGCGGCGCAGCCCCGGGTACATCTGGGTATGCAGGAAGGGGAACAGTTTGTCCTCCGTGACCTGCTCTATTCCCTGATGCTGGAATCCCATAATGACAGCGCTGTGGCTATTGCGGAGCACGTGGCTGGAAGTGTGGAGGCTTTTGCCGGACGGATGAATGAGAAGGCGCGGGAAATCGGCTGTGAGGACGCTCATTTTGTGACGCCAAATGGGCTGGACGCACAGGACGGGGAGGGCGCGCACAGCATTTCCGCCGCAAATCTGGCCCGGATTCTGACGTACTGCATTTCCCGCTCCCCGCAGGCGGAACAGTTTCTGGAGATTACCAGAACCGCAGATTACTCTTTTTCCAGCCTGAATCAGGGGCGCAGTTTTTTCTGCCAGAACCAGAACGCCTTTCTGGGGATGATGGAGGGCGCCCTGACGGGGAAAACCGGATTTACCGGGGATGCGGGGTACTGCTATGTAGGCGCCCTGCGCCGGGACGGGCGGACCTTTGTGGTGGCCCTGCTGGCCTGCGGCTGGCCGGGAAACAGCGGGTACAAATGGGAGGATACCCGGGCCCTGATGGAATACGGGCTGGCCCATTATACCCTGCGGAACGTGTGGCAGGAGCCAGAGGCGGCGCCGGCCCTGGTGGAAAACGGGATTGCCAGGGCAGGTTCTTTCAATCCGCTGTTTGAACCCGCCCGGGTGAATCTGGTACTGGATAGGACTTCCTGGAAACCGGAGGCGTCCTGGGAAACGTCCTGGGGAGACGGAACCGGAAACGGGGAAGGACCGGAAGCGGAAAAGGGGGAGTTTTCCCTGCTCCTTGGCGACGACGAGGAAGTGCGGGTGGAGACAGAGACGGAAGCCGTTCTGGAAGCGCCTGTGGCCCAGGGGAAAGCAGCGGGAGAAGTCCGCTATTATCTGGAAGGGGAACTTCTGGGAACCTTTGAGGTGGTGACCGGGGCGTCCGTGGAGGAGAAAAGACCCGGCTGGATGTTCGGGCAGATTCTGCAGATGTGGCTGAGGTCGGAAATCGAGGTCGTTTTGGAAGAGTAAAATAAATCAAGAAAATTGCTTAAATTTATCACTATTTTCCAGGGGGAAACTGTGGTAGGATATACGAGTGAGATAAAAAAAGACAAGGAAATTGATAAAATTTCACGTCGCAGAAGGAGAGAAGAGACATGAAGAATTTCGAAAAATATGAAAGACAGTACTTTCTTCCGCCGGAGGTGACCTTTGACTGGGCGAAGAAAGACTACATCGACAAACCGCCGGCATGGTGCAGTGTGGACCTGCGGGATGGGAACCAGGCCCTTATCGAGCCTATGAGCCTGGACGAGAAGCTGGAGTTTTTCGAGCTCCTTCTGGAAGTGGGATTTAAGGAAATTGAAGTGGGATTTCCGGCAGCTTCCGAGACCGAGTATCAGTTTATGCGTACTCTGATTGAAAAGAACATGATTCCCGATGATGTGACAGTGCAGGTGCTGACCCAGGCCCGGGAGCATATCATCAAGAAGACATTCGAGGCGGTAAAAGGAGCGCCCCATGCGGTGGTACACCTTTACAATTCTACTTCCGTGGCACAGCGGGAGCAGGTGTTTAAGAAGGATAAAGAAGAGATTATGAAGATTGCCGTGGACGGAGCAAAGCTTTTAAAAGAGCTGGCTGACGAGACGGAGGGGAATTTTACCTTCCAGTACAGCCCGGAAAGCTTTCCGGGAACTGAGGTGGACTATGCGGTGGACGTATGTAACGCCGTGCTGGATGTGTGGAAGCCTACGCCGGAAAAGAAGGCGATTATCAATATCCCCACTACGGTGGAAAACGCCATGCCCCATGTGTTTGCCTGCCAGCTGGAGTACGTGAACAAGCATCTGAAATACCGGGACGGCGTGACCCTCTGCCTGCACCCCCACAATGACAGGGGCTGTGGTGTGGCCACGGCGGAGCTTGGTGTACTGGCCGGGGCAGAGCGGATTGAAGGGACCCTTTTTGGAAACGGGGAGCGGACCGGAAACGTGGATATTATTACGCTGGCCATGAATATGTATTCCCACGGGGTGGACCCGGGGCTGGATTTTTCCGATATGATGAAAATCCGGGAGGCCTATGAACGGCTTACCAGAATGCATGTATACGAGAGACAGCCCTATGCCGGCGACCTGGTATTTACCGCATTTTCCGGTTCTCATCAGGATGCCATTGCCAAAGGCATGGCCTGGAGAGAAGAGAAGAACTGTGAGAAATGGACGGTTCCGTATCTGCCCATCGACCCCAAAGATGTGGGACGGACTTACGACAAGGACGTTATCCGGATTAACAGCCAGTCCGGAAAGGGCGGCGTAAACTATATCCTGAAGCAGAGCTACGGCATTAGTCTGCCGAAGGAAATGCGCGAGGAAGTAGGCTATCTTGTGAAGGATGTGTCCGACAAGGCCCACAAAGAGCTGACCCCCGAATGGATTTACCGGATTTTCGAAGACCATTATGTAAACAATAAGAAAATATTTACCATTGACGAGTGCCATTTCAAGCAGGAAGACGGTATTCTGGCTTCCGTCACCATTTCCCATGCCAACGGCAAACGGGTGGTGACCGCTTCTGGAAACGGCCGTCTGGACGCAGTAAGCAACGCCATCAAGCAGTATTTCAACGTCAGCTATGAGCTCTCCTTCTACGAAGAGCACTCCCTGACCAAAGGTTCCTCATCCAAGGCCTGCGCCTATGTAGGAATCATCTGCCATGGCAAACGGTACTGGGGAGTCGGTATCGACGCGGATATCATCCGCGCCTCCATTGAGGCACTCACCGTAGCGGTAAACAAGATTGAGGACATCGAAAACGTAGACGAATGCCGGGACGAAAGACTCATCGAAATCATGAATTACATCCAGGCCAACTACCTGGACGTAACCCTGGATGATTTATCCGAGAAGTTTTTCCTCTCCAAACCCTACCTGTCCAAATATATCAAAGAAAAATCCGGCATGACCTTTGGCGATATCGTCAAAAAAGTCCGGATGAAAAAAGCAAGGGCTCTCTTAAAGAGCAGCAGCATGACCGTGGAGAACATTGCACTCTCCGTAGGTTACCAGAACGTAGAACATTTTAACCGCCTTTTCAAGAAGGCATACAATATGACTCCGGTACAGTTCCGGAATCAGAAATAGAGGGGACGGGTACAGGCCAGCCTGTACC
>DWYV01000042.1 GCA_019118525.1 Candidatus Bariatricus faecipullorum | reverse complement strand
GTCAGATGTGTATAAGAGACAGGCCGCATGCACGATACCGTGCATGCGGCAGTCCTTATTTTCCACTATTCTTCCGTCTTGATTTCCAGTCCCAGCTCCTCAAGCTGCTTTGTATCCACCGCAGAGGGTGCTTCCATCATCAGGTCGGAGGCATCCTTTACCTTCGGGAAGGCGATGACGTCCCGGATATTGTCGGACTTTGTCATCAGCATCAGCAGACGGTCGAGGCCGTAGGCCAGTCCTGCATGAGGCGGCACTCCGTATTTGAAAGCATCCAGCAGGAAGCCGAACTGTTCCTGCGCCTGCTCTTTTGTAAAGCCCAGCACTTCAAACATTTTTGTCTGAATCTCCGGGTCGGAGATACGGACGCTTCCGCCGCCCAGCTCCACGCCGTTCAGCACGATATCGTAAGCTTTTGCGCGCACTCTTCCCGGGTCGGAATCAACATAGGGCCAGTCCTCTTCCATGGGCATGGTAAAGGGATGGTGCATGGCCATAAACCGGTTCTGCTCGTCACTCCACTCCAGAAGCGGGAATTCGGTTACCCAGAGGAACTGATACTCGTTTTTATCCAGCAGTTCCATCTGCTCTGCCAGTTCCAGACGCAGGGCGCCAAGAGAAGCCCACACGACTTTGTTTTTGTCTGCGGCAAAGAGAAGAAGGTCGCCGTTTTCCCCGCTCATGGCCTGAATCAGGGCGCTCATCTCTTCCTCGCTCATGAACTTGGCAAAAGAGGATTTTACGGTGCCGTCCTCCTGGATGGCAATATAGGCCAGGCCTTTTGCGCCATAGTCTTTGACAAAGCTCACCAGTTTATCAATTTTCTTGCGGGGCATGCCGCCCTGTCCTTTGGCGTTAATTCCCCGGACAGAACCGCCGTTTTCAATGGCGCCGGTAAAAACGCCAAAACCGCAGTCTTTTACGACTTCTGTCACATCGGTCAGCTCCATGCCAAACCGGATATCCGGCTTGTCGGAACCGAACCGGTCCATGGCCTCCTGCCAGGTCATTCTGGGAATGGGCAGGGGCACTTCTACATCCAGTACTTCTTTAAACAGTTTCGCCAGCAGTCTTTCGTTGACTTCCAGCACATCATCCACGTCCACAAAAGACAGCTCCATGTCTATCTGGGTAAACTCCGGCTGCCGGTCTGCCCGCAGGTCCTCATCCCGGAAGCATTTTGCAATCTGGAAATACCGGTCGCATCCGGAGCACATAAGAAGCTGTTTTAAAAGCTGGGGTGACTGGGGCAGGGCGTAGAATTCGCCCGGATGAATCCGGCTTGGCACCAGGTAATCCCTGGCTCCCTCGGGAGTACTCTTTACCAGTACCGGCGTCTCAATCTCCAGAAATCCTTCCTCGGCCAGAAACTGTCTGGTCAGGGTGGCCACCTGGCTTCTCATCCGCAGATTGCGCTGCATATCCGGACGCCGCAGGTCCAGGAACCGGTATTTTAACCGGATTTCTTCTTTGGTTTTGGAGTTTTCTTCCACCGGGAAGGGCGGAGTCTCAGACTCTGCCAGAATCCGCAGTTCTCCGGGAACAATCTCGATTTCCCCGGTTGCCAGGTTCGGATTTACCGCGCCGGAACGCTCTTTTACGGTTCCCACGACAGCCACCACATACTCGCTTCTGAGTTTTGCCGCTTTTTCCAGCAGTTCTTTCTCTGTACTTCCTTCTTCAAACACCACCTGAATCAGACCGGACCGGTCTCTTACGTCCACAAACACCAGCCCGCCTTTGTTCCGGTTCTTCTGCACCCATCCCATAATGGTAACGGTTTCTCCGATATTTGCCCGGGAGAGCTCGCCGCAGCGGTGGGTTCTCCGCAGGCCTTTCATTGACTCTGCCATCTTACTTTCCCTCCTGCAAATTCATTACGGAATCTTTGTAGCAGTCCGTAATCTCTGTGTATCCTTCTGCCAGAAGCTGGTCCTTCTGGAATTTTTTGTTCTTTTTCATATTGGCAATCAGCACCTGACGTCCGGCTGCCCGGTCCGCTTTTGCCAGGGAAAGGACTTTTAAAATGCCCTCCTGGTGCATGCCTTTTTCCAGCAGATACGCCTTTTTTCCCCTGGTGCCCGGCACTTTGTAGCCGTTTTCCAGAAGCAGCATGACAATCCGCTCGAATCCGATGGAAAAGCCGCAGGCCGGCGTGTCCTGACCGGTAAACTTTCCAATCATCTTATCATAACGGCCGCCGCCTGCCACAGAACCGCCGAACTCATCCATGGTCACTTCAAAAATGGTTCCGGTGTAGTAGGACTGGCCCCGTACAAGAGTGGGGTCGAATTTCACCTTAAAATCCGCTTCCTTCGCGGCTTCTACACTGGAAATAATCATCTCCATGCTGTCCGCCACTTCCGGAGCCAGATGTCCGGCCAGCTTTTCTTTGCAGAACCGGATGCCGTCCACATCCCCGGAAATTTCATCAAACAGTCCCAGATAGGTGTCCACGCTCTCTTTCGGATAGCCCATCTCTTCCAGTTCCGCAGCCACCCCTTCTTTTCCGATTTTGTCCATTTTATCCAGAATAATGAAGACCTCGTCGTAGTCTTCCTCTTTGAAACCGCTGTAGGAGGCCATGGCCTTTAAAATGTTCCGGTCGTTGATGCACACGGTAAAATTATGGAAATCCAGTTTTCCCAGCATGGCCGTAGTAGCCAGAATCAGCTCTATCTCCGCCAGGTTTCCGGGTTCTCCCAGAATATCGATATCACACTGCATGAACTGACGGAACCGTCCCCTCTGAGGCCGGTCTGCCCGCCATACATTTCCTATCTGCAGCGCCTTAAAAGGAGAGGGAAGCTCGTTGGCATGGTTGGCATAATAACGGGCCAGAGGCACGGTCAGGTCATACCGCAGACCGCTGTCCACCACATCCATCTCTTCCGTTGCTTCTGCCAGTTTCAGCTTTTCTCCCCGTTTCAGAATCTTGAAAATCAGTTTTTCATTGTCTCCGCCCTGTTTGCTGCACAGATTTTCGATGTGCTCCACGCAGGGGGTCTCCATGGAGGAAAATCCAAAGGTCTTATACGTGTCCTTGATTAAGCCAATCACATAGTCCCGGATTTCCATCTCTGCCGGAAGCATGTCCTTCATTCCGGTTACCGGTTTCTTCTTCAGCGCCATAGCCATTCTCCTTTTCGTTCTATCATTTCGGAAACGCGGGAAATGTATTCTCCCACATCCTTTACATTCTCAATCCGAATCAGATTTGTCATCCTGCCATTCCTGCTTCCGGGGGCAGGTATCTCATAAGGCAGCACCACCTTGGTGGAAGCGCCCGCTCCCACGGCCACAATGGACTGCCGTTCTTCCATAATAAGTATATTGTATATTCCGGCTTTGTCAACCTTCGCATAGCCCACATTCTCAAAATTTCCGGCAATATTTTTCTGCCGGTACAGATAATAGGGCAAAAGTCCCTGACTCACAGCGCTCTCGTATGCCATGTCCGTCATCTCTTCCAGTTCCCGTGCCATCCGTCCGTAATCGGTCTTTTCCCCGGAAGCTTTCTTCTCCCTGGTGAGCCGGGAGCCGTGCTTCATGGCCAGGGCATGGACGGTCAGGCTGTCCGGCGCCAGCTCTCTAATCTTCGCGAGGGTATCCGCCATATCCGCCGGATGTTCCCCGGGAAGCCCCGCAATCAGGTCCATGTTGATATTGGTAAAGCCCAGGTCCCGGGCCAGGTGGTAAATCCGGACAATATCCTCCACCGTGTGTCTTCTTCCGATGACGTCCAGCGTCCGCTGCTGCATGGTCTGGGGATTGATGGAAATCCGGCTGACCGGATGGCTCCGTATCACCCGGAGCTTCTCCTTTGTAATACTGTCCGGCCTTCCCGCCTCTATGGTAAACTCCTGAAGATATTCCAGGGAGAAATGGCGTTCCACAAAATCCAGCACCCGCTCCATACGTTCGGCACTTAAGGTGGTGGGGGTACCTCCGCCCATGTAAATGGTGTTCAGACGCCGGTCGCGGGAAACCCGTGCCACATAGTCCAGCTCTTTTAAAAGGGCGTCCACATACTCATCCATCCGGCTTTCCCATTTTGCCGCCGGATAGGAAGTAAAGGAACAATAGCTGCAGGTCGTGGGGCAGAAAGGAATCCCGATGTAGAGACTGTAGCCTTTCTGGCAGTCCAGCCGGGAAAGCTGGGCCTGCTCCCGCCTGGCGATTTCAATGCCCAGGCGGGCCTTTTTCTCACTGACCAGGTAGGTATCCGCCATAAAGCGGACCGTCTCCTCCTCGGAAAGTCCTTCCTCCAGTTTCTCCATTATCATCTTCGTAGGCCGCACTCCGGTCATATTGCCCCAGGCATGCTTCTGCCCCGTTTTTTCTGAAAGAAACCGGTACAGTTTTCGATTGATATATCGCTTCTGCTCCCGTTTATCCGTTATCAGCCTTGTCTCTTCCTCCCGGACAAAAAAGCAGGAACCGCCGTCCATTTCCATGTATATCAGCAGTTCCTGTCCAGGTTCTACACTCTGACTGACTTCTTCATCCGGATAAAAGGATTTCACAATATGATACATGTCATATGTGAACCGTTCGTTTTTACACTGAATCCGAATCATGTCGTCCTCTTTTCTACACAAAGGGATTGTGCAGTTTTTCATTTCCAATGGTGGTCTCGTCCATATGCCCCGGATAAACCATGGTTTCCTCCGGCAGAAGGAACAGTTTTTCCCGAATGGAACGAATCAGGTCCGACGTACTGCTTTTCGGGAAATCCGTCCGTCCCACAGAGCAGTGAAACAGCGTGTCTCCGCTGAAAAGCACGTCTGCCTCCTTCACATAGTAGCAGACGCCGCCGGGCGTATGTCCCGGGGTGTGAATCACCTGAAAATCATACCCTGCCAGGTGCAGCACGTCCCCGCCGTGAATCACGTTTCCGCCGGGGTAGCTGTATCCATTGGAGTACACGGTGTACTCATCCACCGGCGGATGGTTCAGAAGGTCCAGGTCCTGCTCCTCCACATAGACCGGCATCTCCCCGAACCGTTCGATAAATTTATCGATTCCCATGATATGGTCAAAATGGGCATGGGTCAGGAGAATGGCCTGGGGCTTCATTCCCTCGGACTCCATATGCTCCAGCAGATACTTCGGAGCTGCTGCCGGGTCTACAATCACCACTTCTTTTGTCTCTTCGTTCAGCGCCAGATAGCAGTTGGTGCTGATTACTCCTGTCACAAATCTTTCTACTTTCATACGTTTACCCCACTGCTCTTTCGATGTCCAGAACGCCTTCCAGCTGGCGCAGCTTGCCGATAACTCTTCCCAGCTGTTCCCGGCCGTTTACGATAAAGCCGGCCTCAATGGTAGCCGTCCCCTGTTTGCTGGTACGGACGTTCATGGATTTCACATCAATATCCAGTTCCGTAAATATCCGGGACATATCCATCAGAAGACCCTGCCGGTCATGGGCATACATCTTGATTTCCGCCAGGTACTGTCCGGATTCTTCCTCGGAAGGCTTCTCCCATTCTGCCGGAATCAGTCTCGCCCGCTCGCTCTCGGAAAGGTGGAGCATATTGACGCAGTCGGTCCGGTGAATGGACATTCCCCGTCCCCGGGTAATGAATCCGACAATCTCGTCCCCCGGAACCGGATTGCAGCACCGGGAAAACCGGACTGCCATATCGTCGATACCTTTTACTACAATTCCGCTCTTGGACTTGGTGATGTGTACCTTATTCTTTGCGGCCTCTGCCACTTTCTCCAGCACACTTTCATCGGTAAGCTCTTTTTTGTGCTCCCTGCTGTACTCTTCCGCCAGGCGGTTCACAATCTGGCCTTCCTTCAGGCCGCCGTGTCCCAGGGCCGCCAGGATGGAATCCCAGTCCTTAAACCCGTATTTTTCCTGCACCACCTGCATGTATTTGGGCTTCATCAGATCCGAGAGGACAAAGCCTTTGGTTTTGCAGTAAGCCGCCAGCATCTCCTTGCCCCGGATGATATTTTCTTCTTTAAATTCTTTCTTAAACCACTGGTTTATCTTGTTTTTTGCCTGGGTGCTCTTTACAATTCCCAGCCAGTCCCGGCTGGGGCCTTTGGAATTCTGGGAGGTCAGAATCTCGATTCTGTCCCCGTTCTGAATCTTATAGTCAATATTGACCAGCTTGCCGTTGACCCGGGCTCCCACCATCTTGTTCCCCACAGCCGTGTGAATGGCGTAGGCAAAATCAATGGGTGTGGAACCGTTTGGCAGGTTCTTTACGTCCCCGTTGGGCGTAAAGCAGTATACATCCTCGGCAAACAGGTCCAGGTCCCCTTTCAGGAGATTTAAAAATTCCCGGTTGTCCGTGTCCTGCTGCCACTCCAGAATCTGTCTCAGCCAGGTCAGCTTTTCCTCTTCCCTGGTCTCGATATTCTTCCTGCTGTCTCCCGATTCCTTGTACTTCCAGTGAGCCGCGATACCGTATTCCGCGGTCTTGTGCATCTCCTTGGTCCGTATCTGGATTTCAAAGGGCTGCCCCACGGAACTCATCAGCGTCGTATGCAGGGACTGGTACATATTCGGCTTGGGCATGGCAATATAGTCTTTAAATCTGCCGGGTACCGGCGTATACATCTCATGAATCACGCCCAGGGCCGCATAGCAGTCCTTTACGGTATCCACAATAATCCGCACGGCAAACAGATCGTATATCTGGTCGATGGTTTTGTCCTGGTTCACCATCTTTTTATAGATGCTGAACAAGTGCTTCACCCGACCGTTGACCTCGGCATTGATATTTGCGTTTTTCATGTGTTCGGAGACTTCGTCCACTATCTGCTGGACGAACTCTTCCCGCTCCGTCTTCCTGGCGTTAATCTGTTTCACCAGGTCGTAATACACTTCCGGCTGGGAATATTTCAGCGCCAAATCGTCCAGCTCCGTCTTAATCCGGGAAATACCCAGACGCTGGGCAATGGGAGCATAGATATCCATGGTCTCCCGCGCCTTTTCCTTCTGCTTTTCCGGTCTCGTGTACTGAAGCGTCCGCATGTTGTGCAGACGGTCGGCCAGCTTGATGATGATGACCCGGATATCCTTGGCCATGGCCAGGAACATCTTCCGCAGGTTCTCTGCCTGCACCTCCAGCTTGTCGGCGGAATAGGGGAGCTGTCCCAGCTTGGTTACGCCGTCCACCAGAAGGGCCACCTCTTCGCCGAACTCTTCCTTAATCTGTTCATCTGTCATCACGGTATCCTCCACGACATCGTGAAGCATACCGGCGGCAATGGTCTCCTTATCCATCTCCAGGTCCGCCAGAATAATGCTGACCCATAAAGGATGGATGATGTATTCCTCTCCGGATTTGCGGCGCTGTCCCTTGTGGGCGTCCCGGGCAATCCGGTAGGCTTTCTCTATCATACTCACGTCCGCGGACGGGTGATATTTCTGAATCCTGGTAATCAGACACTGATATAAATCATCCGGGTTCTGATAATCAGAAGGCGCCATTACCGCATGCCCATCCACAATATCCAGTTTTTCAGGGCCGCTCTCCACAACCGGCTCTTTTCCCATCACTTCTGACATATCTTCACCCTCCTTTCGCTATTTCCCAGGATAGCGGATAACCGAATCCACATGGTATCCTTCCAGTTTTTCTCTTCCTTTCAGCCCTTCCAGCTCCATCAGGAACACCAGTCCGTTCACCTTCCCGCCCAGACTTTCAATCAGGCGAATCATGGCCGCACTGGTTCCGCCGGTAGCCATCAGGTCATCCACAATCACAACTTTATCTCCCGGTTTTATGGAACGTTTGTGTATCTCAATCTCTGCGCTGCCGTATTCCAGTTCATATTCCACGGACACGGTTTCACAGGGCAGTTTGCCCTTCTTCCGTATGGGCACAAATGACTTGTGCAGGTTATAGGCCAGGGGCATGCCGAAAATAAACCCTCTGGATTCCGGTCCCACGATAATGTCAAAGTCCAGTCCGTCCAGTTTTTCCTGCAGAAGGTCAATCGCCAGGTGCAGGCCGTCCGCGTCTTCCAGGATACTGGTCACATCCCGGAAAATAATTCCTTCTTCCGGAAAATCCGGAATACTCAGTACATATTCCGTTCACCTTCCCGCCCAGACT
>DWYV01000041.1 GCA_019118525.1 Candidatus Bariatricus faecipullorum | reverse complement strand
GACGGGTACAGGCCGGCCTGTACCCGTCCCCGACGGATTAAAGATTCTTCAGCAGGTCCCCAAGACTGGTTCCGATGCTTTCGGACTTGGGAAGTTCTACGTGAGTTTCTTCTTCTTTTTTCTTGTCTTCCATGAGCGCCTTCATGCTCAGGCTGATTTTTCCGTCTTTGATACCGATGACTTTTACACTGACTGTGTCGCCGATGTTCAGTACCTGGCCGGGAGTCTTGATACGTTCGGTACTAATCTGGGAAATATGTACCAGGCCGGAGAGCCCGTTTTCCAGACGGACAAACGCGCCGTAGCTCTGAAGGGATTCTACGGTACCGGTCAGAACGCTGCCGACTTTGACGGAGGCGAGCAGTTCTTCTCTGGCCTTCTGTTCTTTTTCTCTCAGAATCTCCCGGGCGGAAAGAATCAGACGTCCGGAAGCCTGGTCTGCCTCAATGACCCGCACTTCGATATCTTTGAGAAGATAGGATTCCAGATCCTCGATATAAGAAAGGGAAAGACGGGAAGCAGGGATAAATCCCCGGATGCCTTCCACCATGGCGATAGCGCCGCCGTTTACGATGCCTTCCACTTTAACGGGGAGGATAGTCTTCTTTTCCATGTAATCTGCAACGATGTTCCATGGATTGGCATCGTCCAGATGTTCTTCGTAGTCTGCCATGTTTTCTGCTGTTTCCTGCTCCATGGCTGCTGTGTTTTCCTGTAATTTTTCGTTCTCCATTTTTACACCTCTGCTCCTTTTTCTCTGTAACTCTGTACGTGCTGTTCAGATACATACAAGGATATTGTAGCATACTCCCGGGAAAATAGAAATATTCCAGATGGCTTTTTTGCAGGAAAAAGCATTGACGAACAGCGAAAAAAATGGCATGCTTAACTTACTATGACACAGGGATGTGAGGGAAATGGAACATAAAAAGGCAAGAAAAACGTATGTGGTGGGGCACAGAAATCCGGACACGGACTCTATCTGTTCGGCGATTGCCTACGCCCATCTGAAAGAAGAAATTACCGGGGAGGAATTCTCGGCCAGAAGAGCAGGGGAGCTGAATGAGGAGACCGCCTATGTGCTGCGGAAGTTTCAGGTCAGCCCGCCCTCTTATCTGAGCAACGTGCATCTTCAGGTCAAGGACCTGGACATCCATAAAGTGGAAGGAATTCCGGAGCATATCTCCATCAAGGAGGCATGGGAAAAGATGAAAGAGCTGAACATCAAGACCATGCCCATTACCAGGAACCGGAAGCTGGAGGGGCTTATCAGTACCGGCGACATTGCCACATCTTACATGGATGTGTACGACAGCAGAGCCCTTTCCCGGGCCCGGACCCAGTACCGGAATATTGTCAGCACGCTGAACGGCACGCTGGTTACGGGGAATGACCACGGGTATTTTCTGAATGGAAAAGTAGTTATCGCGGCTTCCAGCCCGGACCTGATGGAAAACTTCATGGAAAAAGATGACCTTGTTATTCTGGGAAACCGTTATGAATCCCAGCTCTGCGCCATCGAGATGGACGCAAGCTGCCTGGTTATCTGCCAGAACAGCGAGGTTTCCAAAACGATTCGAAAGATGGCAGAGGAACGGGAAATTGTGGTAATTGTCACACCCTATGATACCTTTACGGCAGCCAGGCTCATCAACCAGAGTATCCCCGTAAAATATTTCATGAGCCGGGAGAATCTGGAGACCTTCCGTCTGAACGATTACGTGGACGAAGTAAAAGAAGTCATGGCGAAAAAGAAGTACCGGGATTTCCCGGTGCTGGACAAAAAAGGACATTTTTACGGGTTTATTTCCCGGCGGAGACTTATCAGTTCCCGGAAAAAACAGGTCATTCTGGTGGATCACAATGAAAAATCCCAGGCCGTGGACGGCATCGAAGAGGCGGAAATCCTGGAGATTATCGACCATCACCGCCTGGGCAGCCTGGAAACCATGGGGCCGGTATACTTCCGGAATCAGCCGGTAGGCTGTACAGCTACCATCATTTACCAGATGTATCAGGAAAACGGAGTGGAAGTGGACAAAACTACCGCAGCGCTTCTCTGCTCGGCCATCCTCTCCGACACCCTGCTGTTTCGGTCCCCCACCTGCACGATGGTGGACAAGGCGGCGGCAGAGGCGCTGGCCCGGATTGCAGGACTTGATATGGAAGAACATGCAAGAGAGATGTTCCGGGCAGGAAGCAGCCTGGGAAGTAAGACTCCGGAAGAAATCTTCTTCCAGGACTTCAAAGTGTTTTCGGCAGGAGACACCATGTTCGGCGTAGGGCAGATAAATGCCATGGGAGCCGAAGAACTGGAGCATGTCAAAGAAAAGCTGGCAGGATACCTGCCGGAGGCAAGGGTAAACCAGGGAATGCAGATGGTATTTATTATGCTGACAGACATTCTGGAGGAATCCACGGAACTGCTCTGCGACGGCGAGGGAGCCAGGGAAGCCGTGCTGGAAGCTTTTGGCCTGCCCGAGGAGACGGAGCGGATTCTGCTAAAGGGCGTGGTGTCCCGGAAGAAGCAGCTTATCCCTCCGCTGGTGAACTACCTGCAGCAGTAAACGGAAAGGCGGATAAAACGGTATGGCAAAACAACTCTGGAAAGGCGGAAACATGCTTTATCCCGTGCCCGCGGTTATGGTCAGCCTGGCGGACCGGGAAGAAAAAAGCAACATCATTACCGTGGCATGGGCAGGCACGGTATGCACGAACCCGCCCATGCTGTCCATTTCGGTCCGGCCGGAACGGTATTCTTACGGGATACTGAAAGACACGGGAGAGTTTGTGGTGAATCTGACCACAGAACATCTGGCCCGGGCCACAGACTTTTGCGGGGTAAAATCCGGGAGAGACGTGGATAAGTTCCGGGAACTGGGACTGACGGAAGAATCGGCTGAATTTGTCCGGGCTCCGCTGATAGGGGAAAGTCCGGTGAATCTGGAATGCCGGGTGACGAAAGTGGAGGAACTGGGCTCTCACCATCTTTTCCTGGCAGAGGTGCTGGCAGTGCATGCAGACGAGGCCTATCTGGATGAGAACAACCGCTTTGCCCTGGAAAAGACCAGACCTCTGGCCTATGTACACGGCCAGTATTACGGACTGGGGAATCTTCTGGGAACCTTTGGCTACAGTGTCAGAAAACGGAAAAAAACCAGGAAGAAGTCTTGACAGGAACGCATGGTTTGCGGTATTCTCTTATAGGAAAAACTCAAGGACGAGACTGTACGGGAGGTGCAGTTTCGTCTTTTTTTTATCAGATGGGAGAAGGCTCCCATCTGATAAAAAACGCTCCGCGGGGATGCGCAGGGATTCGGAAAGGAAGATGTCAGCCAAAGCTGACCCGAATCCCACGCCAGGACCCGCGGGCGGGTCTTGATATGGAAAGATGGAAGGAGATATTGACAGATGAAAGATTTCAGATTTTCTGTACCTCAGGACATTACATTCGGCGAGGGAAGTCTGGCGAAACTGCCGGAGATTTTAAAAAAGCAGGGCGCGGCAAAGGCCCTTCTTGTATCTGACCGCGGACTGGAAAAACTGGGCGTCGTGGAAAAAGTAAAACGTATTGCAGAAGAAGCAGGAATCACGGTGGCAGAGTTCCTGGATGTGGAGCCCAATCCCTCCGTACATACGGTGGACAGCACCGTGCAGGCTTATCAGGAATCCGGGGCCGAGAGCATTATTGCCCTGGGCGGCGGCAGTCCCATGGACGTGGCAAAAGCAGTGGGAGTTCTGGCAAAATACGGCGGCTCCATTACGGAGTATGAGGGCGCCCATAAGATTCCCGGACCCATTGTGCCGATTACAGCCATTCCCACCACAGCAGGAACCGGAAGCGAAGTGACGGCCTTTTCCGTAATTACCGACACAGAGCGCAGTTACAAACTGACCGTATTCAGTTATGAGCTGATTCCGGCCAGCGCCATTCTGGATCCAGAACTGATTATGACCGTGCCGGCGTCCGTGGCCGCCTCCTGCGGGGTGGACGCCCTGATTCACGCCTGGGAAGCCTATACCTCCCGGGACGCCTCCCCCTTCTCTGATGCCGTTGCGGAAAAAGCAATGGAGCTTATCGGTGGGAACCTTCGCAGATTCGTGGCAGACCGCACGGACCGGGAAGCAGCAGGCGCCATGATGGCAGGCAGCATGTTCGCAGGGCTGGCTTTTGCCTGGGCCAGACTGGGAAATATCCATGCCATGAGTCATCCGGTCAGCGCCTTTTTCCATGTGCCCCACGGGGTGGCAAATTCCATCCTGCTCCCGGTGATTGTGGAGTACAATGCCCTGGCAGACAAGGGAAGATATGAGAAAATTTATAACTATATCAGCCGGGACAGGGAACCGGTGAAAAACTTCGTGCCGGAAATGCTGGTCAGGGAAGCCCAAAACCTGCTCCGGGAGCTGGGAATTCCGGAACATCTGGCCGAAGTGGGCGTGACGGAGGAAAAAATACCGGCCATGGCAGCGGACGCCATGAAGAGCGGAAACATCCTGGCCAATCCGAGACAGTCCACACAGAAAGATATTGAAATGCTCTATAAAAAGGCAATGTAAAGACAGAATCCGAAAGCGCAGTCCCGCGGGACTGCGTTTTCTTTTATAAAAACGCTCCGCTATCCGGAAAACTAGTGACGGGAGCCGCCGAAAATGGTATGATGCTGTTATGCGGCAGAAAGGAAGAAAGAAATGGGGAGAACAGACAATGCATGAATTTTCAAGAACAGAGCTTCTGACAGGAACAGAGGGGCTGGAAAAACTGCGGAACTCTACCGTTGCGGTATTCGGGACTGGCGGTGTGGGAAGCCACTGTGTCCTGGCCCTGGCCCGAAGCGGCGTGGGCCATCTGCACCTGACAGACAGCGACCGGGTTTCCCTGACCAACATCAACCGGCAGGCCATGGCTTTTCACAGCACCATCGGAAAATACAAAACCCAGGTGCTGAAGTGGCTGATTGCGGATATCTGCCCGGAGACGGAAGTGCGGACCTGGGAGCGGTTCATCGGCCCGGATAACCTGGGAGACATTCTGGATGCGGGAGCGGATTATATTGTGGACGCCGTGGACAATGTGACCGCCAAGCTGGCTCTGGCCGAAGAGGCCCAAAAACGGGGTATCCCCCTGATTTCCTGTATGGGAACCGGCAACAAAATGCATCCGGAGCAGTTTGAAATCGCTGATATTTCCGAGACCAGCGTATGCCCGCTGTGCCGGGTGATGCGGCGGGAACTGAAAGCCCGGGGAATTACCGGCCTGAAGGTGGTCTATTCCCGGGAAAAACCGCTGACGCCCCTGGTGCTCCCGGAAGAGAAAGAACCCCAGGAAGGGAAAAGAAGCGTCCCGGGCAGCATGTCCTTTGTGCCTCCTGCGGCAGGACTTCTGCTTGCCGGAGAGGTTATCCGGGAACTGCTGGAAGGAAGGAGCGGGGAAGATGGACTTATTTGACTATATGCGGGAGACAGCGAAGGAGACAGAATCTCCCCTGGCCTCCCGTCTGCGGCCTTCCACACTGGATGAAGTGGTAGGACAGCAGCACATTATAGGAAAGGACAAGCTTTTGTACCGGGCCATCCAGGCGGACAAGCTGAGCTCCCTGATTTTTTACGGCCCTCCTGGGACGGGGAAAACCACGCTGGCCCGGGTCATTGCCAACACGACCAGCGCAGAGTTTACCCAGATTAACGCCACGGTGGCCGGAAAAAAGGATATGGAAGCGGTGGTGCAGAAGGCAAAGGAACTCTACGGTATGTATCAGAAGCGGACCATTCTGTTTATTGACGAGATTCACCGCTTTAACAAGGGCCAGCAGGATTACCTGCTCCCCTTTGTGGAGGACGGCACGGTCATTCTTATCGGGGCCACCACAGAGAATCCTTACTTTGAGGTGAACGGGGCCCTGCTCTCCCGGTCCAGCATTTTTGAACTGAAGCCCCTTTCCGTAGAAGATATTGAAACCCTTCTGATACGGGCGGTAAACGATGAGAAGAAGGGAATGGGAAGCTACCGGGCAAAGCTGGAGCCGGAAGCCCTGCATTTTCTGTCGGACCTGGCAGGGGGAGACGCGAGGGCAGCTTTAAACGCCCTGGAACTGGGAATTCTTACCACAGAGCGCAGCGAAGACGGCTGGATTCACATTACCCTGGAAGTGGCCTCGGAATGCATACAGAAGCGGGCCGTCCGGTACGACAAATCCGGGGATAACCACTATGACACCATTTCCGCCTTCATCAAGAGCATGCGGGGGTCAGACCCGGACGCGGCGGTCTACTATCTGGCCAAAATGCTGTACGCCGGGGAGGACATTAAATTCATTGCCCGGAGGATTATGATTTGCGCCTCGGAGGATGTGGGAAATGCCGACCCCGGGGCGCTTACCGTGGCGGTCAGCGCGGCCCAGGCAGTAGAGCGTATCGGCATGCCGGAGGCCCAGATTATCCTGGCCCAGGCGGTACTTTATGTGGCCACGGCGCCCAAGAGCAATGCCGCGGTCAACGCCATCAGCCGGGCCATGGAAAATGTGGGGCGTATCCGGACCACGGTGCCGGCCCATCTTCAGGACGCCCATTACAAAGGGGCAAAAAACCTGGGGCACGGGACCGGATATCTTTACGCCCATGATTATCCGGAACACTATGTCAGACAGCAGTACCTGCCGGATGAAATCCAGGGCACCGTGTTCTTCGAGACAGACGGGAACGGGTACGAAGGAAAGATAAAAGAATGGATGGAACACCTGAAAAACCGCCCCTGATAACCGTTCCCTGGACGGGTTTTCATTCAGGACGGAAATCACTGCATTCACGCAAAAGCCATTGTCAGGAGAAATGCTTTCTGCTACGATGATACCATCAGAAAGGAAGTGATGGTATGGATGCTGTGCTGACGTGGAATGACAGTTACACGACGATTGCCTGGCTGGCACTTTTGATAGTGCTTCTGGTGATTGAGATTATCACCGTGGGACTGACCAGTATCTGGGCAGCAGGAGGAGCCCTTGTGGCGCTGCTTCTGAATATTGCGGGAGTGTCCCTTCTGTGGCAGGTAATTGCCTTCTTCGTCGTAACATTTGTACTGCTGGTGTTTACCCGGCCCTTTGCCGTCCGGTTTATCAATTCCCGCCGGGAAAAGACGAACTACGAGGGCATTATCGGGAAGACCATCCGCATCGTGGAGCGGGTGGATAATCTGTCCCAGACAGGGATGGCCGTGGTAAACGGGCAGGAATGGACGGTGCGTTCCGAGGACGACGCCGTTATACTGGAGCCGGGAACCATTGCAAAGGTGACGGGCATATCCGGTGTGAAACTGATTGTAAAGAAATATGAGGAGGATTAGAGATGGTAGGGTTAATAGTACTGGCTGTCATTGTAGTCATTATTTTATTTTTACTGATTTCATGTATCAAGATTGTACCACAGGCGAAAGCGCTGGTAGTAGAACGTCTGGGAGCCTATCAGGCGACCTGGAGCGTGGGACTCCACTTTAAGATACCGATTATCGAACGGGTGGCAAGAAGAGTGGACTTAAAAGAGCAGGTTGTGGATTTCGCACCCCAGCCGGTTATCACAAAGGATAACGTAACCATGCGGATTGATACCGTTGTATTTTATCAGATAACAGACCCCAAGCTGTTCTGCTACGGAGTGGCAAATCCGATTATGGCCATTGAGAACCTGACGGCCACCACCCTTCGAAACATCATCGGTGACCTGGAACTGGACCAGACTCTGACTTCCAGGGAAACGATTAACACCAAGATGAGAGCTTCCCTGGATGTGGCCACAGACCCCTGGGGCATCAAGGTAAACCGGGTGGAGCTGAAAAACATCATTCCGCCGGCGGCCATTCAGGACGCCATGGAGAAACAGATGAAGGCAGAGCGGGAACGCCGGGAGGCCATTCTCCGTGCAGAAGGAGAAAAGAAATCCACCGTGCTTGTGGCAGAAGGTGAGAAGGAGTCTGTCATCCTGAAGGCAGAAGCCGAGAAAGAAGCGAAGATTCTGGAAGCAGAGGCGGAGAAGCAGAAGAGAATCAAGGAGGCCGAAGGTGAGGCCGAAGCGATTCTGAAGGTGCAGCAGGCCAATGCAGACGGTATCCGGTTCCTGAAAGATGCGGGAGCAGACGAATCCGTACTTACCATCAAGAGTCTGGAAGCTTTCGAGAAAGCAGCGGACGGCAAGGCCACCAAGATTATTATCCCCTCCGAAATTCAGGGGCTGGCAGGACTTGCCAAGAGTGTCCAGGAGGTCATGGGCGACAAGGATATTACCCGGTAGACATTCCGGAAATGACAGGCCGGAGCAAAAGGGCGGCCTGAAAACGAAGAAAGGAGGCGGGGACGATGACAGATATTCTGGTGCTGGAGGATGAACAGACGGCCAGGGAAGCGCTGGTGAAAATCCTGGAAAACTGCAGCCCGGATATCCGCGTCCGCGCCGCCGCCACCCTGGAGGAGGCACGCCGGTTACTGGCAGAGAACCGTACCTATGGCCTGTTTCTGCTGGACGTGAATCTGAGCGGAAATGACCGGGAGGATATCGGAGGAATCCTGTTTGCCAGAGAAGTGCGGGAACAGTTCCGGTATTCTTTTACCCCCATCGTCATGGTCACAGCCATCGGCGCCATGGAGATGCAGGCATACCGGGAACTCCACTGCTACCAGTACCTGATGAAGCCTTACGGGAAGACGCAGGTGGAAGAACTGCTCCGGAAGGTTCTGGAGCACAGAAAACGGGAGCAGCCTCCGGTGGTGACAGTCAAAAAAGACGGAATCAACTATCAGGTCCAGTGCAGTGAGATTGTCTATCTGGAGGCCGTCCCCCGGGGACTTCGAATTCACATGAAGTCCCAGACCTGGGACGTACCCTACCTGACGCTGAAACAGATGCTTTTGCGCCTGCCGGAAGAGATGTTCCTTCAGTGCCACCGGATGTACGCGGTGAACAGGCAGGAAGTGGAGTATTTTGATACAGTGAACCGGATAGTCAAGATGAAGAACTGCCAGGATACCGTAGAGATAGGTGTGACCTATAGGGCGGAGATTGGGAGGCTGATACAATGACTGACTGGGTGCGGAAATTTTTATACCGGATATTCTGCGTGATTGCGCTTCTGGTATCGGTGTACCTGGTTCTGGATTTCCTTGTCAGTGGAACCTTTGATTTCCGGATACTGCTGATGTTTTTCCTGATGGTGGCCGTGGTTATCTGGGGAATTGTGGACTGGCAGAAAAACTATATGCTGATGAAGCAGAAGGAAAATGAAGTCCGGATGTACCAGATGTATATTCAGCCGCTGGAGGAACTGGTAAAGGACATCCGGGCCAGACAGCATGAGTTTGACAACCACCTCAATGCCATTCTGAACATGCATCTGACGGTGGATAACTATGAAGAACTGGTGGAGCGCCAGTCCGCCTACATTACCGAGGCGGTAAAGGAGGACGACAGCAGGCAGTACCTGCCCCTTCTGAAAATCAGCGACAAAGTGCTGGCCGGGTTTCTGTACAGCAAAATTGTCCGTGCCCCTTCTTTTGTAAAAACAGAACTGGAGGTAAAAAATCTGGAGATTATTTCCAGAATTTCGGAGCATCATCTCATAGAGATTGTGGGAACTCTGGTGGACAATGCGTATGAAGCCTGCACGGAGGAACTGAACCGGGTCTTCATGGTCCTGGATTCCCGGGACGACCGGATTATCTTTCAGGTGAAAAACAGAATGCGCAATGTAAAGCTGGAGGATATCGGCCGCTTCTTCGAGAAGGGCTATTCAACCAAAAGCAGCGACGGAAAGCGGGGACTTGGACTTTATAACGCAAAAATGCTGACAGAACGCCACGGAGGCGAGATTACCGTGGGAACAGACTATATTGACGGCAGAAACTATATCTGGCTGAAAGTGGTGGTATAAATCAGAAAAAGTGGAAGGTGAAAATCCCTTCCACTTTTTCCGTATATGCCAGTATGTTACAGCAGGTTCGCCATAAGCCAGGCATAGACTTCCTGGTTTTTTTTCTGCCAGTTTGCAATAACGGACTCCGCCTCGCCCACCGTGGGGACGGAGAGCGTCAGTTCAATCAGCGGTTCCTGATTTTCCAGCACCTGGCACTGCACGGAATACTCTCCGGCAGTATTTTTAAAATAGTCTGCCTTTACGGACACTTCATTTTTCAGCTCATATTTTTTATCCCGGAGAAAGTTGTCGATATCCTCCTGGATGGGGCGGGATATCTTGTTCCAGAAATACTGGATGGACTGCGCGCCGTCGCCGGTCAGGTGGTACAGTGTCCGGCTGTGGGTGGTCTCTTCCCGAATCAGTTCCGCATCGGCCAGCTCCGAGAGGGCCTGCTGGAGTTTAAAATAATTCGTATAACCCTTGTCCAGAATGAATTCGGAAATCTGGGCGTTGGTCAGGGGAAAATCCACCTTGTCCAGCATATACAGAATAATCAGTTTATAAAGTGTCATTGTCTCAGACATAACGTCCTCCTTTTTCTTCAGAACATCCGGGGAGGGAAAAGGATTTTCCCTGCCAGATGTCCTGCTCTTTCAGATAACGCTGAAGCCCGTTCAGTACCTGCCGTTTGTCCGCACTCCAGAGGGGCGCCAGAAGCAGGGCCTTTGGACCGTCCCCGGTGAGGCGGTGAATGACGATATCCGGCCTGAGCCGGGCCAGACAGTCTCCCACAAGGCGGAAATACTCTTCCCGGGAAGGAAGAGGAAAGGGCTGCTCCTCATAGAGAGCGCCCAGGTCTGTTCCGCGCAGAACGTGAAGAAGCTGAAGCTTCACACCGTCCACGGGAAGCGTATTTAAAAATTCCACGGTTTCCAGCATCTGTTCCCGGGTCTCGCCGGGAAGCCCCAGGATAACATGAACAATTACGGAAATCCCCAGGGCATGGAGTTTTTTCACACCTTCCACAAACACCGGCAGGGCATAGCCCCGGCGGATAAATGCGGCGGTCTGTTCGTGAATGGTCTGAAGACCCAGTTCCACCCACACCGGTTTCTCTTTCCGGAGAGCGGCCAGAAGCTTCAGAATTTCCGGCCCCAGACAGTCGGGCCTGGTGGCGATGGAGAGAATCTGCACCTCCGGGTCTGCCAGTGTCTCCCGGAACTGTTTTTCCAGCCGGACAGGGTCTCCGTAGGTACTGGTATAAGCCTGAAAATAGGCAATGTATCCGCTCCCTTTGTATTTTCTGCGTACCAGGGCTTTTCCGGCAGCCAGCTGTCCGGAAATAGAGAGGGCAGGGGAAGCGGCAAAATCACCGGAGCCGCCCGCACTGCAGAAAATGCAGCCTCTGTCGCCCAGGGTGCCGTCCCGGTTGGGGCAGGTACAGCCTCCGTTCAGGGAAATCTTATAAAGCTTTTCCCCGTAAAGGCCGCGCAGGTAATAATCCAGGGAATGATACCGTTTTTCACCCCAGCGCATCAGGAAATCCGTTCTTTGATGGCGCGGCTGACCACATCGGCTACCCGGGGGTCAAAGGCTTCCGGAAGAATGCAGGTGTCGCTTAACTCTTCCTCAGAGACCAGTCCGGCGATGGCCTCCGCCGCGGCCAGTTTCATCTCTTCGGTAATCTGACGGGCACGGCCCTCCAGGGCGCCCTTGAAAATGCCGGGGAAAGCGACTACGTTATTTACCTGATTGGGGAAATCCGAGCGCCCGGTACCCACAACTTTTGCGCCGGCTTCCCTGGCCAGGTCCGGCATGATTTCCGGCACCGGATTTGCCATGGCGAACAGGATGGCGTCCCGGTTCATGGAGGCCACCATCTCTTTTGATACAATGCCGGGAGCAGAGACGCCAATAAAGATATCGGCTCCTTTCAGGGCGTCAGCCAGCGTTCCCTTTTTCTGTTCCAGATTGGTTACCTTTGTCATTTCCTTCTGCATCCAGTTCAGATCCGGAGAATCCGCGGAAAGGATTCCGTTGATGTCACACATGGTAATATGGGGGAAGCCGTAAGTAAGAAGCAGCTTTGTGATGGCGACACCGGCGCTTCCGGCTCCGTTTACCACCACCTGGCAGTCCTCTTTTTTCTTTCCCGTTACTTTCAGCGCGTTGATAATGCCGGCAAGAACCACGATGGCCGTGCCGTGCTGGTCATCGTGGAAAACCGGAATGTCCAGCAGTTCTTTCAGACGGCTTTCAATTTCGAAGCACCGGGGAGCGGAGATATCCTCCAGGTTGATACCGCCAAAAGCAGGGGCGATATTGACCACCGTGCGGATGATTTCTTCCGTATCCTGGGTGTCCAGACAGATGGGAACAGCATTGACGCCTCCGAATTCCTTAAACAGCACCGCTTTTCCTTCCATAACCGGCATGGCTGCCAGGGCCCCGATATTGCCCAGGCCAAGAACTGCGCTTCCGTCGGATACCACGGCCACAGTGTTGGCTTTCATGGTGTATGTGTAGGCGGCTTCCTTATCCCGGGCAATGACTTTGCAGGGCTCTGCCACACCGGGGGTGTAGGCGATGGCCAGGTCTTCCCGGGAATTTACGTGGGCTTTTGCCACGGTTTCCAGTTTGCCGTTCCATTTTTTATGCATTTCCAGTGCCTTTTCACTGACTGACATATTGTATAACCTCCTTGTCTGCATGGGATGCAGGTTTTCTGAGGGAGAGGAAAGTCCCACTCCATATCGTTACTTTTCACATGCTGAACCGGCTGTGAATAGTAACATCATATCACAACTTCATGAAGTAAATCAATCATGGAGGCTTGCAATTTGCAGGAAAAGGTGTATACTGTGAATATCTGAAGTTATGAAACTTAGTATGTCAGGTCAGACAAATTTCCCGTTTTGATACAAGAAACAAGAAAGCAGAACAGTAACAGTATCCATGCATAAGGAGGAACAGTGTATGATGAAAGAAAAGTATGAGACCCTTCCCCTGGCCACACTGCGCGATTTGGCAAAGGCAAGAGGACTGAAGGGCGTTTCTTCCCTGAAAAAAGCAGATTTGATAGAAGTAATGCTGAAGGAAGATGAAAAAGAGAACGAAAAGGAAGTAAAAGAGGAAGTAAAGAACGAAAAGGCGGGTTCGGTGGACATTGAACAGCTGGACAGCGGAAAGACGGTGAGCGGTATTCTGGAAGTCATGCAGGACGGGTTCGGATTTATCCGATCCGACAACTATCTGCCGGGAGATGACGACGTCTATGTATCCCCCTCCCAGATTCGGAGGTTTGGCCTGAAAACAGGGGATATCCTGACGGGAAATACCAGAGTCAAGACCCAGTCCGAGAAGTTCAGCGCTCTTTTGTATCTTACGAAAATCAATGACATACCGCCGTCAGAAGCTACAAAACGGCGGGCATTTGAAGATCTGACGCCGATTTTTCCCAATGAACGCCTTCGCCTGGAAACCGGAAAAACCAGTACTGCCATGCGGGTAATGGACCTGATTTCCCCGATTGGAAAGGGGCAGAGAGGAATGATTGTATCTCCTCCGAAGGCAGGAAAGACCACGCTCTTAAAGCAGGTCGCTCTTTCCGTGAAGAAAAACAATCCGGAGATGCATCTTCTGATTCTTCTGATTGACGAGCGTCCGGAGGAGGTAACTGATATCAAGGAAGTTATCCGGGGCGAGAATGTGGAAGTAATCTACTCCACCTTTGACGAACTGCCGGAGCACCACAAACGGGTGTCCGAGATGGTCATTGAGCGTGCGAAGCGTCTGGTGGAGCATAAAAAAGACGTCATCATTCTGCTGGACAGCATTACCCGTCTGGCAAGGGCATATAACCTGGTGGTTCCGCCCAGCGGAAGAACGCTTTCCGGCGGTCTGGACCCGGCAGCCCTGCACATGCCGAAACGGTTTTTCGGCGCGGCCCGGAATATGCGGGAGGGCGGCAGCCTGACTATTCTGGCCACGGCCCTGGTAGACACGGGAAGCAGGATGGACGACGTAATCTACGAGGAATTTAAGGGAACCGGCAATATGGAGCTGATTCTGGACAGAAAGCTTTCCGAGAAACGGATTTTCCCGGCTATCGATATTCCGAAATCCGGGACAAGACGGGAGGACCTGCTTCTTTCCAGAGAAGAGCAGGAGGCTGTGGATATTATGCGGCGGGCCCTGAACGGCATGAAGTCCGACGAGGCCGTGGACAATATTTTGAATATGTTTGACCGGACCAGGAACAACGCGGAACTGGTACAGCTGGTGAAAAAAACGAAATTTATTTAGATGAAAAAACTTGCATTATCTGTCAGGGTATGCTATGATAAGTAAGCTGTTTAAAGACATTTGCTGCGCGTATGCGCATAAAACGAATAAAACAAGAAGAGGTGAAAAGCATGAAAGAAGGAATCCATCCGGCATATCATCAGGCTACTGTGACCTGCAACTGTGGAAATACATTTGTAACAGGTTCTACAAGCGAAGACATCCATGTGGAAATCTGCTCCAAATGCCATCCGTTCTACACAGGACAGCAGAAAGCTGCTCAGGCAAGAGGCCGTGTTGATAAGTTTAACAAAAAATACGGAATTCAGGACAATTAGAATTCGAAAGTATCAGGCTGAGGTTTCCATAATCTCAGCCTTTTTTCCGTACCACAGAACAAAGCAGGCAGAGTAAAAAGGAGTATTTTATATGAAGACATCCGGTATTGGAGGACAGGCCGTTCTGGAAGGCGTGATGATGAAAAACAAAGACCAGTATGCCGTGGCGGTCAGAAAGCCGGACGGGGAAATAGAAGTACGGAAGGAGGAATACCACAGTGTGGCCGGAAGGCTTTCTCCCCTTCTGAAGGTTCCGTTTGTGCGGGGCATTTTTAATTTTGTGGATTCCCTTGTGCTGGGCATGAAGACGCTGACGTTTTCCGCCAGTTTCTACGAAGAGGAAGAAGAGCAGGAGCTGACGGAGGAAGAGGCAAAGAAAGAGGAACGCCGGGAAAACGTAATCATGGCCCTGACCATGGTGTTTTCTTTCGTGCTGGCCATCGGTATTTTTATGATTCTGCCCTACTTTATCTCGAATCTTCTCAGCGGACTGATTCCCTCCTACACCGTGCGGCTGATTATTGAGGGGATTATCCGTATCGCCATTTTTGTGGGCTATGTGGGCCTGATTTCCCGGATGAAAGACATCCACCGGCTTTACATGTACCATGGGGCGGAGCACAAATGCATCAACTGCATTGAGCACGGGCTTCCCCTGACGGTGGAAAATGTGAGGAAAAGTTCCCGGGAACACAAGCGCTGCGGCACCAGCTTTCTTCTGTTTGTGATGATTGTGGGAATTGTACTGCTCTTTTTTGTGCGGGCCGATTCCATGGTGATGCGTGTGGTTGTGCGGATAGCCCTGCTTCCGGTGATTGCGGGGATTTCCTATGAGATTATCCGGCTGGCGGGAAGAAGCTCGAACCCCCTGGTGAATCTGCTGAGTAAGCCGGGGCTTCTGCTTCAGAGGCTGACCACGAAGGAACCGGATGATGAAATGATTGAAGTCGGGATTGCTTCCGTGGAAGCTGTATTTGACTGGAAGACTTTTCAGGAAGAAAATTTTGCATACAGAGACGGAGAGAAGAAAAGTGACCTATCAGGAAGCGTACCGCAGGGGATATGAACGTCTGGAGGCTGCGGGGATTACAGACGCCCGGACAGATACCTGGATTCTGATGGAGGCTGTGTCCGGCATGTCCAGGGCCCTTTACCTGGCTGAGCGGGACCGGCCCATGCCGCCGGAGATGGAAGCCCGTTTCCGGGAGATGACAGAAAAAAGAACCAGACGGATTCCGGTTCAGTATCTGACCGGGGAACAGGAATTTATGGGATACTCCTTCCGGGTAACCCCGGATGTGCTGATTCCCAGACAGGATACGGAGGTGCTGGTGGAGACGGCGGAGAAAGCGCTGAAGCCGGGCATGCGTGTACTGGATATGTGCACCGGCTCCGGCTGCATTGCCGTCAGTCTGGCACTGCGCCATCCGGAGATTCAGGTGCAGGCTTCGGACATTTCCGGAAAGGCACTGGCCGTGGCGCAGGAGAACGCCCGGCGGCTGGGGGCAGAAGTGACCTTTGTGCAGAGCGATATGTTTGCGGAAATTTTGGGCCCCTTTGACGTGATTGTCTCCAATCCGCCGTATATTCCCACAGAAGTGATAGAAACCCTTCAGGAGGAGGTACGCCTCCATGAGCCGAAGGGCGCCCTGGACGGCAGCGGGGACGGACTTTTCTTTTACCGGATTCTCGCCGAAAAGGGAGGCCGGTATCTGAAGCCGGGCGGCAGAATGTTTCTGGAAATCGGCTGTGAACAGAGCCGGGACGTAGAGGCCCTTCTGAGGGAAAACGGATTTGAGGAGATACAGACAGGAAAAGACCTGGCAGGACTTGACCGTGTCGTGACAGGCGTTGTAAAATAGGCAGTATGAAAAGAGGAGGAAACTGGTAATGTTTGACAGATTAGAGGACCTGCTTATCCGCTATGAAGAGCTGATGGGCGAGCTGCAGCAGCCGGACGTGGCCAATGATACGGACCGGTTCCGGAAGCTGATGAAAGAGCAGAATGAACTGGCCCCTATCGTGGAGGCTTATAAGGAATATAAAAAATGTAAACAGAATATCGAGGACAGTCTCCAGATGCTGGAAGAGGAAAGCGATGAGGAGATGAAAGAGCTGGCCAAGGAAGAGCTGAACGAATCCCGCCACCGGGTAACAGAACTGGAGCAGGAGCTGAAGATTCTTCTTCTTCCCAAGGACCCCAATGACGACAAGAACGTTATCGTGGAAATCCGTGCAGGGGCCGGCGGAGACGAGGCGGCTCTGTTCGCGGCAGAAATCTACCGGATGTATGTGCACTATGCGGAGAGCAGAAGATGGCACACAGAAATCATTTCCATGAATGAGAATGGAATCGGCGGGTTTAAGGAAGTCATTTTCATGATAAACGGCCAGGGAGCCTACTCCCGGCTGAAGTATGAAAGCGGCGTGCACCGGGTACAGCGGGTGCCGGAGACGGAAAGCGGAGGCCGGATTCATACGTCCACGGTTACTGTGGCCATCATGCCGGAGGCGGAAGAAGTGGACGTGGTTATCGATGAGAAGGATATCCGGATTGACGTAATGCGTGCTTCCGGAAACGGCGGCCAGTGCGTAAATACGACGGACTCTGCGGTGCGTCTGACCCATTATCCCACGGGAATCGTGATTTACAGCCAGACAGAAAAATCCCAGCTTCAGAACAAGGAGAAGGCTTTCCGCCTGCTTCGTTCCAAGCTGTATGAACTGGAGATGGAGAAACAGCAGTCCGCCGAGGCGGAGGCCAGAAGAAGCCAGATTGGAACGGGCGACCGTTCGGAAAAAATCCGTACTTACAACTTCCCCCAGGGCCGTGTGACGGACCACAGAATCAAACTGACCCTGCATAAGCTGGACAGTGTGCTTAATGGGGACCTGGACGAGATTATCGACAGTCTGACTGCGGCGGACCAGGCTGCCCGTCTGGCGAATATGAATGAAGAAGTATAAAAGGAAACAAGTTCTGAGAGGGATCCGCCTTTGCGGGTCCTTCCGTATCAACTGGAAAGAAGGATACCATGCAAAGACCTGAACTGAAACGACCGGAGCTGGAAGACCGGGAGGTCGTGGACGGCTGGTTTCGGAACTATCCGGGACAAAGCTGTGACCGTACCTTTGCCAATGTTTATCTGTGGTCCCGGTTTTATAAGGTAAAATATGCAGTTTACCGGAATGTGCTGATTTTTGAGGATACGACAGAGGGATGCAGTTACGCATGGCCGGCAGGAGAGCTGGAGGATGTCAGGGCCGTATTTCCCATTCTGGAAGAATGGGCCCGGGAAGCCGGGGAGGCGTTCCACATGTACGGGGTGACGAAGGACCAGTTCGCCAGTCTGGACTCCTGGTATCCGGGCCGCTACCAGTATACAGAGACCCGGGATTATGCGGACTACGTGTATGAGGCGGAGAAACTGGCCACCCTGTCCGGAAAGAAGCTCCACAGCAAACGGAATCATATCAACCGGTTTAAGATTCTCTACGAAGAACGCTGGGATTATGAGCGTCTGACAGAGGACAACGTGGAAGAGTGTTTCCAGATGGCCCTGGAGTGGCGGAATTTAAATGAGGTGGATGAGGATGAGGAAAAGAATGCAGAGATGAGCGTGACGCTGAATTCTCTGCGGCTTTTCAGGGAACTTCAGCTCACCGGAGGGATTCTCCGGGTGGACGGGAAAATCGTTGCATTTACCCTGGGAGAGCCTTTAAACGAGGATACCTTTGTGGTGCATATCGAGAAAGCGCTGGCAGATGTGGAAGGCGCTTATACCGTGATAAACCAGCAGTTTGTGGAACACGAGATACTGGGAAAATACAAATATGTGAACCGGGAGGACGACGTGGGACAGGAAGGACTGCGGAAGGCGAAACTGTCCTACAAGCCGGCATTTCTGGTGGAAAAAGGAACCGTAACCCTGGCGTCCCGGTAAGAAGCGCCAGAGGAACGGAAAAAGGAAGGAGAACAGACGATGATTTCAAAAAAGATGGAGAATATGGTGGCAAACAGTTCGGCAATCCGTGCCATGTTTGAGGAAGGAAACCGGCTGGCAAAGCTGTACGGGCCGGAAAATGTATTTGATTTCAGCCTGGGAAATCCCAACGTGCCGGCGCCGGAAGCGGTAAAGAAGGCCATTATCGACCTGGTAAATGAAGAAGACTCCCTGGTGCTTCACGGCTATACGAACAGCAATGCCGGTTATGAAGACGTGCGTCAGGCCATTGCGGAATCGTTAAATGAGCGGTTCGGCACTGCGTTTTCCGCGAAAAACATTACCATGACCGTGGGAGCTGCAGGGGGACTGAACGTCATCCTGAAAACCCTTCTGAATCCGGGAGACGAGGTTATCGTCTTTGCGCCGTATTTTGGCGAGTACCGGAGCTATGTCAATAACTATGACGGCGTGCTGGTGGAAATCTCTCCCAATACCGTGGATTTTCAGCCGAAGCTGGACGAATTTGAAGCAAAGATTACGGAAAAGACAAAGGCGGTTATTGTCAATACGCCCAACAATCCTACTGGGGTGGTATATTCAGAGGAGACCATTCAGAAGCTGGCGGCCATTCTGGAGAAGAAACAGAAGGAATTCGGAACCGATATTTATCTGATTTCCGATGAGCCTTACCGGGAACTGGCCTACGACGGGGTGGAGGTGCCCTGGCTTACGAACTATTATGCCAGCACGATAGTCGGCTATTCTTACAGCAAATCCCTGTCCCTGCCGGGAGAGCGGATTGGGTATCTGGTGATTCCGGACGAGGCGGCGGACAGTGAGAACCTGATTTCTGCAGCAAATGTGGCCACCCGGATTCTGGGCTTTGTCAATGCGCCGACCCTGCAGCAGAAAGTGGTGGCACGGTGTTTAAATGAGAAGACAGACCTTTCTTTCTATAACCGGAACCGGGAAACGCTGTACAACGGACTTCTGGAATGCGGCTTCGAATGTATTAAGCCGGAGGGAGCATTCTATCTGTTTATGAAGTCTCCGGTGGAAGATGAAAAGGCGTTCTGCGCTGCGGCTAAGAAATACAACATCCTGCTGGTGGCAGGAAGCTCCTTCGGATGCCCCGGCTATGTAAGAATTGCCTACTGTGTGGCTTACGATACGATTGTGAATTCCCTGCCAAAATTCAAAGAGCTGGCGGCGGAATACCGTTAAAAACTGTTAGAAACGATGAATAACTGTTAAGAGAAGAAAGGGAGAGTCTGCCTATGAAAGCCTTTGAGAAAAATATCCGCAGGGTGGAGCCTTATGTGCCCGGGGAACAGCCCAGGGAGAAGGTAATTAAGCTGAATACCAACGAAAATCCGTATCCGCCGGCGCCAGGAGTGCGGACGGCCCTGGAAAGGCTGGAGGCCGGAGCGGACGCCATGCGGCTTTACCCGGACCCCACGTCCCGGGAACTGACCGAAGCGCTGGCTGAGTTTTATCATGTGGGGACCGACCAGGTGTTTGTGGGCGTCGGTTCCGACGATGTACTCTCCATGTGTTTTCTGACCTTTTTCAATTCAGACAAACCGGTGTTTTTCCCTGACATTACCTATTCCTTTTACAAGGTGTGGGCGGGGCTGTACCGGATTCCCTACGAATGCAAACCTCTGGATGAAAATTTTCACATCGTGAAGGAGGACTACTATGGGGAAAACGGCGGGGTGATTTTTCCAAATCCCAATGCACCCACTTCGCTCTATGAGAGTCTGGATGTGGTGGAAGATATTCTGCGGCACAATCAGGATGTGATTGTCATTATAGACGAAGCTTATATTGATTTTGCCGGCCCCTCTGCCCTGAGCCTGCTGGAAAAATACGAGAACCTGATAGTGACCCGGACTTTTTCCAAGTCCCGCTCCATGGCAGGAATGCGGATTGGCTATGCCATCGCCAGTCCTCTGTTAATCCGGTACTTAAACGACGCCAAGTATTCCTTTAATTCCTACACCATGAACCAGGCAGCGCTGGCCTGCGGTGTGGAGGCTGTGAAGGACAAAGCATATTTTGAAGAGCAGGTGCAGAAGATTAAAGAAACCCGGGCCTGGGCCTGCGAAGAATTCCGGAAGCTGGGATTTACTTTCCCCGAGCCGTCCGGCAACTTTCTCTTCGTAACCCATCCGGATTACAGCGCAGGCAGACTTTTCGAAGAACTGAAAAAGCGCGGCGTTTATGTCCGGCACTGGGACAGCAGCCGAATCAGTCCGTATCTGCGGGTGACCGTGGGTACCAGAGAAGAGATGGAAAAACTGTTTGAAGTCATCAGAATAGTTTTAGAATTGTAAACGGGGACGGGTACCGGCTGGCCGGTACCCGTCCCCGCCTGCTAATCACCCAGTTTTCCGGCAACAAACCATCCGGCTGCAAAGGTGACAATGCTGATAAGAATCTGTGGAAGGGAGATTCCGCTCCAGTCCGTCTTTAAAAGAATCGCAATAGGGGAAGCGGTAATTAGTCCCAGGATTGCGTAGTAAGCGTGAATCTCTGCTTTGGAAAAAATATACTCAATCACTTTGGCAATCAGGAAGATTCCGATAAGTACCCCGATACCAAAGGGAAAAAGAATTCCGGTATATACAAGAAGCCCCTGAATATCAAACGCAATCAGTGCGTCCATAAAGCTGTTGATAGACCGGAGAATGGTGTCATAATAGCCAAGGAGCATCAGCATCATGGAACCGCTGACACCGGGAATAACCATGGTGGCCGCTGCGATGATGCCTACCAGAAGCAGCTTGATGACATTGACCAGTCCGAAGGACACGTCCGCGTCGGCACCGCCGGTTTCTCCCATCACTGCCATCAGAATGACGATGGCGAAGAAGATGATGGCCGGAATCATTCTGCTTACGGTTACCTTATGTCCCTTTACCTTCTTTAAAATGAAAGGAAGGCTTCCGGCAATCAGTCCGCAGAAAGCGAAGTTGGTCGGAATGGGGTAGGTATCCAGCAGGAATTCAAACAGTCTGGAGAGTGCCACAATGGCGATGGCGGCTCCCAGCAAAATGGGAACCAGCAGTTTCAGGCTTTCTTTCAGTTCACTTTTCAAATGGGTGATGGCGTGAATCAGCCGGTCGTACAGTCCCATGGCTACCATCATGGTGCCGCCGCTGACGCCGGGGATGATATTGGCAATTCCAACCACCATACCCTGGAGTAACTGTTTAATCATAATTTCCCTCGTTTCTTTCTTGTCTTTTTCTTTTCTTATTTCTCAACGGACTATAGTATAAACTTTTTTCTGCCATAAGGCAAGAAAAAACGAAGGAAAATTCCCGCCGTCAGTCCAGAAGCAGACCCAGGCAGGGTTCGAAAGCGACCCCGTCGTTGCGGGGAGTCTGTTCTTTCTCCGTCTGCGTCAGGGCAGCTTCCAGAAAACGGACGGCTTTTTTCAGAGCGGTCTCAATGTCTTCCCCTTTTACAAGACATCCGCAGATAACCGAGGCCAGCAGGTCCCCGGTACCGGAATAGCTGCCGCCGTGCATACCGGAAGAGGCCCAGACGAGTTCCTTCTCCGTAACGGCCAGATTGTAGTAGGCACGCTTAGAAGTCACCGGGGGCTGGGCAATGATGCCGGTCACCAGCACAGTCTGAAGCTGCCCGCCCAGAAGCTTCCGGGCGGTATCCCCGATGTACCGGAAATACTCTTCCGAGGAGGACCGGGCAGTCAGCGCCTCATAGTCCTGACCTGCCAGAAGACAGCACTCCGTCAGGTTTGGGATAATCACATTTGCCGCCAGGGCAAGCTCCGTGAGCCGGGACAGAAGCCGGGGCGTAAAAAAAGGAAATGCCGCTCCGTTGTCCCCCATAACCGGGTCCGTCAGCACAAGCGTGTCCGGTTTGCGGAACACTTCCATAAAATGAAAAATCTTATCCGTCTGTGCTTCATTTCCCAGAAACCCCGTATATATCCCATCCAGCTTAAGATGGAGCTTCTGCCACTCCTCAGTAAAATAGTCCATCCGGTCCGTATAGTCGTCGCAGTAATAGGAACCGTAGCCGGTCTGGTTTGTCAGAACCGCCGTGGGCAGGGGACAGGCCTGGACGCCCAGCACGGAAAGCACCGGCAGGGCGGCGGTCAGGGAACACTTTCCCAGGCCGGACAGATCCTGAATCACAGCTACTCGTTTTATCATAATCAAAGACCTCTCTCTTTCCCAGTTTTCCCTTGTGTTTCGGGACTGTTTTTTATAGAATAGAATAAAACAGAAGTGTCACCTTGAAAATACCCAAAAAGCAAATTTTTTGAAAGGACAGTTGTTATGAATACAGAGCTGGAAAATGGACAGATTCCCCGCTACCTGCGGGTGTACCATTACTACCGGGACCTGATTCTCTCCGGCAGTCTTCCCGCGGGAACCAGACTGCCGTCCATCCGGAAGGGAGCCGCCCAGTTTCAGATGAGCCGCACGACCATGGAGACGGCGTACCTGCTCCTGGCGGCGGAGGGATACCTGATAGCAAAGCCCCAGAGCGGATACTATGTGACAGACATCGCAAAGGCCAGACAGTATTCCGGGGAGAAGAAAGAAAAAGGAGAAAAACCCAGGGAAGCGGTGCGGTATGATTTTGTTTCCGCCAGCGTGGATAAAGAGAGCTTCCGGTTTGAAGTGTGGCGCAGGTATATGAAAAGCGCCCTGCGTCAGGACAGCCGCCTTCTGTCCTATGGCGAACCCCAGGGAGAGGCGGATTTCCGGGAAGTGCTGGGGAAATACCTGCTGGAAAAACGGAACGTGCTGTGCAGTTCAGAGCAGATTGTCATCGGCGCCGGCGTCCAGAGTCTTCTGCACATTCTCTGCCCCCTGGTGGCTGGCCGAAAGAAAGTGGCCTTTTACAATCCCGGTTTCCGTCAGGGAACGGCTGTCTTTGAAGACCACGGATTTTCCCTGGCCGAAGATTACCGGGAAGAAGGAACCGGACTCTACTACGTAACCCCTTCCCAGATGAACAGCATGGGAGAAGTCATGCCGGTGTCCCGCCGTATGGAACTGCTGAAATATGCAGAGGAGCAGAATGTTCTTCTCATCGAGGACGACTACAACAACGAGTTCCGGTATTTCCAGAAACCGGCGCCCTCCCTTCAGGGACTGTCCGGGGGGCGGGGCGTGGTCTACCTGGGAACGTTCTCCCGGCTTCTGCTTCCCTCCATCCGTATGAGTTTTATGGTGCTGCCCGGGGAACTTCTGGAAGCCTACCAGGCCCGGCGGGACTTCTATAACCAGACCGCCTCCAAGGCCGAGCAGATAGCCCTGACCCAGTATATCCGGGACGGCCATCTGGACCGGCAGATTCGAAAATCCCGGAAAACCTGGCTGGCCAAGGCAAAGGCCATGGAGCAGGCGGCAGAGGAGGTGCTGGGAAAAGATGCGGCCATCACCCTTCAGGAGGCCGGATTCATGGTGGTGCTGGATATCCGCACTTCCTGCACGGCAGAAGAACTGGCGGACAGACTGCGAAAGAAAAACATGCGGGTAACGCCGGTGCAGTCCCGGAACGGAAAAAAGACGGCCCGTCTGATTCTGTCCTGCAGTCAGGTTGCGGCCACGGACTACCCGGAGGCCATGAGACTGATAAAAGAAGCGGCAAAGGAGGAGTAAAGCTTATGGATTTCTCACACGAACTGGTCGTTCCCAACCGGGACCTGCCTTTTAAACTGTTTCTCTTTGAAGGAAAAAACGGCGGTTATTTCCGGGAAAAGCACTGGCACCGCTCCGTGGAAATCTTCGCTGTTCTGGCGGGAAGTCTGACCTTTTCCATCAACGAGGAGAAGACCCGCCTGAAGGACGGGGAATTTATCCTGGTCAATTCCAATGAAATTCATTCCATCGCGGCACCGGACCCCAATCAGACCGTGGTTCTTCAGATTCCCCTGAAGGCGCTGGAAGATTACTGCGAGGAGGAGAAGCCGGTAACCTTCGCCCACAGAACCTGTGGGCAGGACAGGGAAGTGGTAAATCTGGTAAGGGAAATGTACCGGATATACACAGCTCATGAGACCGGGTATGAACTGCTGGTGCAAAGCTGTTACTACCGTCTGCTTTACCTGCTGGTTACCGTTTACCGGAAAGAACAGAAAGAGGAGCAGAAGAAACAGAGCCGCCGTCTGGAAAAGCTGTCCCGAATTACCGCCTACATAAAAGAAAACTACCGCAGTCCCTTAAGCCTGGATCAGGTGGCGGCCCGGTTCGGCTATTCCCCGGCCTATCTGTCACGGATGTTCCGGAAATACGCCGGAATCAATTACAATACCTACCTTCTGAATGTCCGTCTGGACAGCGCCTACCGGGAACTGATGAATACACACCAGGAAGTGGGATGCATTGCAGAAGAAAACGGTTTCCCGGACGGCAGGGCCTTTTCCCGGGCATTTCGGAAAAAATACGGTTGCGTGCCAAGCCGGTACCGGAAAGGACAGACAGGACAAGAAAGTGCATCTGATTAGCCAATTTTTTGGTAGAGACGGAAGGCGCATTCTGCTATGATGTGGACAGATACAGCCAAAGCGGCAGAGAAAAACGGCAGGGACGCCGGAATCTGCCTTTTCAAAAGGAGGAAACGAAAATGAACAATATGCCAGAAGTAAAAATCGGTGTTGTAGCGGTCAGCCGGGACTGTTTCCCGGAGAGCCTTTCCGTCAGCAGAAGAGAAGCGCTGATGAAAGCTTACAAAGAAAAATACGGAGAAGAGGGCATTTATGAATGTCCGGTCTGCATTGTGGAAAGCGAAATCCACATGGTGCAGGCCCTGGAAGATATCAAAAAGGCAGGATGCAATGCACTGGCCGTGTACCTGGGCAACTTCGGCCCGGAGATAGCAGAAACCCTGCTGGCCAAACATTTTGACGGCCCGAAAATGTTTGTGGCTGCCGCCGAAGAGACGGGAAATGACCTGGTGCAGGGACGGGGCGACGCCTACTGCGGAATGCTGAATGCCAGCTACAACCTGAAACTCAGAGGCGTAAAAGCCTATATCCCGGAGTATCCTGTGGGAACGGCAGAGGAATGCGCGGACATGATTCACGAATTTCTGCCCATCGCCAGAGCCGTGATAGCCCTGCAGAATCTGAAAATTATCAGCTTTGGTCCCAGACCACTGAATTTCCTGGCCTGCAACGCGCCTATTCAGCAGCTTTTTAACCTGGGCGTGGAAATCGAAGAAAACTCCGAGCTGGATTTATTCGAAGCCTTCCACAAACATGACGGGGACGAACGGATTCCGGAAGTAGTAAAAGAGATGGAGGAAGAACTGGGCACAGGAAATAAAAAGCCGGAAATTTTAAGCCGTCTGGCCCAGTATGAACTGACCCTGAAAGACTGGGTGAGAGACCACAAAGGATACCGCAAATACGTGGCCATCGCCGGAAAATGCTGGCCCGCTTTCCAGACTCAGTTCGGGTTTGTGCCCTGCTATGTGAACAGCCGTCTGACCGCCCAGGGAATTCCGGTTTCCTGCGAGGTGGACATCTACGGAGCCCTGAGTGAATTTATCGGCACCGTGGTAAGCCAGGACGCTGTAACCCTGCTGGATATCAACAACTCCGTACCGGCGGACCTGTACGAAGAAGATATCAAAGGAAAATTCCCCTATACCCAGAAGGATACCTTTATGGGATTCCACTGCGGAAATACGGCTTCTTCCAAGCTGTCCTTCTGTGAAATGAAGTATCAGATGATTATGGCCAGAAACCTTCCGGAGGAAGTGACCCAGGGAACCCTGGAGGGAGATATCACACCCGGCGACATCACCTTCTTCCGTCTGCAGAGCACGGCGGACAATCAGCTCCGGGCCTACATCGCCCAGGGCGAGGTACTTCCGGTAGCCACCCGTTCCTTCGGCTCCATCGGAATTTTCGCGATTCCCGAGATGGGACGGTTCTACCGCCATGTTCTTATTGAAAAGAACTTCCCCCACCACGGGGCTGTGGCCTTCGGACACTATGGAAAAGAACTGTTTGAAGTGTTTAAATATATCGGCGTTCCGGTAGAGGAAATCGGATACAACCAGCCGAAGGGCGTGCGTTACCCCACGGAAAATCCCTGGAGCCGGGCATAAAAAGGAGGCGCCCATGTATTATATAGGAATTGACCTGGGAACCTCTTCGGTAAAACTGCTGCTCATGGACGAACAGGGAGCTGTGCTGGGAACCGTTTCCCGGGACTATCCGCTGTACTTCCCCCATCCGGGCTGGTCCCAGCAGAACCCGGAGGACTGGTTTTCCCAGACTCTGGAAGGACTGAAGGAACTGACCGGCTCCATCGACAAAAGCCAGGTGGCGGGAATCGGATTTGGCGGGCAGATGCACGGCCTGGTCATGCTGGACGGGGAGGACCGCGTGATTCGTCCTGCTATCCTATGGAATGACAGCAGAACGGCGGAGGAGACGAAATGGCTCAACGTGACGATAGGAAAAGAGACTTTGTCCCGCTGTACGGGCAATATCGCTTTTGCCGGTTTTACCGCTCCGAAGATTCTATGGGTCAGACAGCACGAGCCGGAAAATTTCCGGAGAATAGAGAAGATTATGCTCCCCAAAGACTATCTGGCCTACTGTCTGTCCGGGGCCTTCTCCACCGATTATTCCGACGCTTCGGGAACCCTTCTTCTGGACGTGGAGCACAAATGCTGGTCAAAAGAGATGCTGGATATCTGCGGTGTGAAAGAAGCGTGGCTTCCTGCTCTTCATGAAAGCTGGGAGCCGGTGGGGACCTTAAAGCCGGAGCTTGCCGCAGAACTGGGATTTTCCCGGGATACGGTGATTGTGGCAGGAGCCGGGGACAATGCGGCGGCGGCCGTGGGAACCGGAACGGTAGGAGAGGGGCGGTGCAATCTTTCGCTTGGAACCTCCGGCACGGTGTTTATTTCCAGCCGGAACTTCCGGGTGGACGACCGGAACTCCCTGCACGCTTTCGCTCATGCAGACGGACATTACCATCTGATGGGGTGTATGTTAAGCGCTGCCTCCTGCAATAAATGGTGGATGGAAGAGATTCTGAAAACGGCGGATTTCGACGGAGAGCAGAAGCAGATAGAAAAACTGGGCGAAAACCATGTCTTTTTCCTGCCCTACCTGATGGGAGAACGGTCTCCCCACAACGACCCTTTTGCCCGGGCTACGTTTACGGGCATTACCATGGATACTACCAGGGCGGATATGACCCAGGCTGTGCTGGAAGGGGTTATCTTCGGCCTGCGGGATTCCCTGGAAGTGGCAAAAACGCTGGGAATCTCGCCGGAGGTTACCCGGATGTGCGGCGGCGGAGCGAAAAGCCCGCTGTGGCGGAAGATGACAGCCAGCATTCTGAATAAAAAAGTGGAAATTCTGGAAAACGAGGAAGGACCTGCCATGGGCGGCGCCCTGCTGGCAGCAGTCGGCTGCGGGCAGTGGCCGGATGTGGAAACCGCGGCGGCGCAGACGGTGAAAGTGGCTTACACAGAAGAGCCGGACCCGGAACTGGCCGAAAAGTATGAAAAGCGGTACCGGCAGTTCCAGAAGCTGTACCCGGCCCTGAAAGACGTATTTCCGGAGCTTGTCTGCTGATGTCCCCGGGACTGACGCAGAAAGAAAAAACAGATAAGAAAGGGAGAGACTGTATTTAAAAACAGCCGCTCCCTTTTCTTTTTATAAAACAGGTTCAATGACCGCCCGGAAATACCGGTCCAGCTCCTCGGGTGTATGTCTTTTTCTGTCCTTCAGCCACCACAGCACCATCTCCACAAAACTTCCGGAGATGTGGTTGACAAGGAAATCCGGAGGAATATCCAGATTGTGTTTCCGGTTCTGATTTACAAACTGATTCTGTATCAGCCCGTTCAGGCTGTCCTTAAAATACCGCAGGAACAGGTCGCTGCTTTCGCAGGAAAGCAGGCCGAGAATATTATTTTCATTTTCCTGCAGGTGCTGCAGCAGATGGCAGAATACAGATTCCGGCGCGGCGCTGTCCGAATACAGCCCGTGGGTATGACGGCAGTCCATCGCACTGCTGATAATATGTCCGAACAGATTCTCGCACAACGCTTTCAGCAGGTCGTCCTTTGTTTCAAAATGGGCGTAAAACGTTGTCCGTCCCACATTGGCAGTATCGATAATTTCCTGTACTGTGATTTTACTGTAGCTTTTCTGCGCAAGGAGGGCGCCAAACGCTGAAAAAATCGCCGCCCTTGTCTTTTGCTGTCTTCTGTCCATACGAACTCCTTCCGTACAATTCTCTCAAAATGTTCCATAGGAAACACAAGGCAGATATTGTCTCTTGTGTTTCCCTGCACTGTTTTTTACAATGAAAAAGAACAAAGTGTTCATTATCAAATTCATTGTACGGTAAGCGCAGACGGCTGTCAAGAAGAAACCTATCTGGAACCGTATGAACGGGAGGGATTTGTATGCTAAAGAAACTGAATGATTTTCTGGCCGGACTTCCTATGACAATCGTAGCCGGTATTTTTCTGCTTTTTGATTTGGTGCCCCATGTAATGGAAGAGTTCGGAGGCCGGGCAGTCCAGCTGCCATTCCTTCCGTTTGACCCGGCCTGGGTTACCATCGTCATCAGTGGAATCCCGCTTCTGTATCTGGCAGTCTGGCGAATTATCCACAATCCGGGCATCAGCAAAATATCCTCTGCTCTTCTGATTTGTATTGCCATGTTTGCCGCGATTGCAATTGGAGATTTGTTTGCGGCAGGAGAAGTGGTATTTATCATGGCAATCGGCGCGCTTCTGGAGGAAGCTACTACAAACCGGGCCAAAAAGGGCCTGAAAAACCTGATTCGTCTTGCACCGGTAAAAGGGCGCAGGATAAAAGACGGAAAAGAAGAACTGATACCGGCAGAAGAAATCCGGCAGGGGGATGTGCTGCGTATTCTGCCGGGAGAAACCGTTCCGGTTGACGGGACCATTCTAAGCGGCGAAACCTCTGTGGACCAGTCTGTTATGACGGGAGAATCCCTGCCGGTGGACAAAGGGGCAGGGGAAGAAGTATTCTGCGGGACAGTCAACCGCTTTGGCTCCATTGACATTTCAGCGACAAAAGTAGGAGCAGACACTTCTCTGCAAAAACTGATCCGCATGGTGCAGGACGCGGAAAATAAACAGGCCCCCATGCAGAGAATCGCCGACCGGGCGGCCAGCTGGCTGGTTCCAGTTGCCCTGCTTATCGCAGTCTGTGCCTATGTGTTCACGGGGAATATCGTCACTGCGGTAACCGTGCTGGTGGTGTTCTGCCCCTGCGCCCTTGTGCTGGCAACTCCCACCGCAATTATGGCGGCAATCGGGCAGGCGACAAAGCACGGCGTGATTATCAAGTCCGGCGAAGCGCTGGAAAAAATGGGGAAAGTGGACACAATCGCCTTTGACAAGACCGGCACTTTAACCTGCGGCCGCCTGGACGTCAGCGATGTGATTTCTTTTGATGAAACAGTCAGCGAAACAGAGCTGCTCACCCTGGCGGCGTCCGCCGAAGCAAAAAGTGAACACCCGCTGGGGAAGGCGATTGTGGCGTATGCCAGGGAAAAAGAAGTGCCACTGACAGAATCGGCCGCCTTCCGAATGACTGCCGGAAAAGGAGTCTTTGCAGAGGTGGACCATCGCAGACTGCTGTGCGGCAATGAAAAATTTCTCAGGGAAAAGGAAGTTTTGACAGACAGCAGGGTTCAGGCGGCACTGGAACGGCTGCGCGCCCAGGGAAAAGCTTCTGTGCTTATAGCAGAAGACCGGAAATGTATCGGTATTATCGCGCTTTCCGACGTGCTGCGCCCGGAAGCAAAAGACATGGTTTCCCGTCTCTCGGCTATGCACACCCGTACCGTTCTGCTTACCGGCGACCATCAGAAAACAGCGGACTACTTTGCCCGGCAGGCCGGAATATCCGAAGTCCGGGCGGAACTTCTGCCCGAAGAAAAAGTACAGAGCATTGAGAAACTGCAGGCGGAAAATCACAGAGTCTGCATGATTGGCGACGGCGTCAACGACGCTCCGGCACTGAAAACGGCGGATGTGAGTGTGGCGATGGGAAGCATGGGAAGCGATATTGCCGTGGAGGCAGCGGAAGTCGCTTTAATGAGCGATGACATTTCAAAAATTCCGTATCTGAAGCGGCTGTCCAATGCAACGGTTCAGACAATCAAAGCCAGCATTACCCTGTCCATGTGTATCAACTTTGTGGCGATAGTGCTGTCGCTTATGGAGGTATTAACGCCCACGACCGGAGCGCTGGTGCATAACGCAGGGTCCTGCTTTGTCGTACTGATTGCGGCACTGCTGTATGACCGGAAGTTTGAGTAGGAAGCCGGTATACGGAAGAACAGACGAAAAGGGGCGCCTTCCCTGCGGAGGGAGCCCCTGAGACCGTTTATTTCTGTTGTTTTTCTTTCAGCTGAAGAAGCTGGATATATTCCAGGACATCCTGCCTGGATGCAGTGCTCAGCGTCTTATAGGCACGCATGACTTTCCGGTCCAGCCCCTTTTCCGAGATAACCGGTTCCAGTTCCTGGGGAGAAGCGGCAGAGGTTCCGGTCAGCAGGTAATCCAGAGACACGTCAAAAAGACTGGAAAGTTTGCACAGACGGCCAATGTCCGGCTGACGGCGTCCGGTCTCATATCCTGCTACTGTGGAGCGGGAAACCTGCAGATGTTTTGCAAGCTGCTCCTGCGTAATATTTCTGGATTCCCGCAGGTTTTTCAGTACAGTGGAAAATTCCATGGACACCCTCCTTTCCCAGGCACACCCGGTCCCTGTATCCAGTTTTCCCTTTGGGAAGAAAAAATACCCGTCAGAATAAACTTATTGTAGCAGTAGAATGTCTAATAAAGAAGAAAAGTGTCGAATCAGAACAAAATTAAGAAATGACGCAAAATGAGACTTTTCCATGCAGGGAAAGGGAGAGGGATTCTACCGTTGACACCTCCCGGGAAACCCCGTATAATTTATTATGAAACTCATCATAGGAGGAGGCATACCATGCTGGTTGCAAAGAATAACGAGGAGAAACGCAGCAGAATCTGGAGAAATGTTATCATTATCGCGTCCGTTCTGCTTGTGATAGTCATAGGATATTTTCTGTATCAGGGCTTCTTCGGGAACCCGCTGGCGGGAACCTGGAAGCATGACGAAAGTGACCTGACGCTGGAAATCAGGGAAAAGGATACAGCGGTGCTGACCTGGGATAATCTGTACGAGGACCAGACACTGGTCCTGAACCTGCAGTTTTCCCTGGATAAGTCCCAGAAAGTAGTGACGTTCCGCGCCAGCCAGGAAGCGCTGGAGGAGGCGGCCGAAGCTCTGGAAGGGGACGTCGCGGCGGAGGATGTGGAGTCGGTCGTGGACCAGATGGTGACATCCTTTGATTATAGTGTGGACGGGACGGAACTGACGCTTACCGAGAGAGAGTACGGTGAGCAGATGCTGTTTTACCGGACCGGAAGGAACTAAAAAAATTGCAGCCGGGGACGGGTACGGGCCTGTCTCTTATACACATCT
>DWYV01000040.1 GCA_019118525.1 Candidatus Bariatricus faecipullorum | reverse complement strand
AGATGTGTATAAGAGACAGGCCGGTACCCGTCCCCGACTACAATTCTCACTCAATTCCAACAATTAAATTTTCTGCCAGGTCCCAGATTTCGTCTCTTCCCTGTTTCGTTTCAGCGGAAAAGGGAATGACGGTGGTTCCGGGAATCAGGTCTAATCCTTCTCTTATGGCTTTCAGGTGTTTCTGCACCTGACTGCGTTTCAGTTTGTCTGCCTTGGTGGCGATAATAATCGGCTCAAATCCCTGGCTGACAATCCAGTCGTACATCAGTTTATCGTTGGCCGAAGGGTCATGCCGGATATCTATCAGCAAAAACACGGCCCGAAGCTGACGGGACTTATGAAGATAGCGTTCGATAAGCTGTCCCCACTTTTCTTTCTCCTTCTGGGATACTTTTGCATATCCGTATCCCGGCAGGTCTACCAGGTACAGTTCTTCATTGATATTGTAAAAATTGATGGTCTGTGTTTTCCCGGGCTGTGCCGAGGTTCTGGCATAGGCCTTGCGGTTCATCAGGGCGTTAATCAGGGAGGATTTCCCTACGTTGGATTTGCCCGCAAACGCTATCTCCGGAAGGGTATTATCCGGAAGTACGCTTGTGACGCCGCACACGGTCTCCAGATTCACGTTTTTGATTACCATATCCTTCCTCCTATTTTTTCCGGGTTCCCGGTTTCAGTGCCGCCTTCAGCACTTCTTCCATCTGGGATACATAAAGAATCTCCAGCCCTTTTGTAATCTCCGGGGAAATGTCCCGGACGTCACGCTCATTTTCCGCCGGAACGAGAACCGTCCGGATACCGGCATTTTTCGCCGCCAAAAGCTTTTCTTTCAGCCCGCCGATGGGAAGCACTCTTCCCCGCAGGGTGATTTCTCCGGTCATGGCCAGGTCCGCGCGCACTTTTCTTCCGGTAATCGCGGAAAACATGGCGGTGGCCATGGTAATTCCGGCAGAGGGGCCGTCCTTTGGCACGGCGCCTTCCGGGATATGAATGTGAATGTCGTGTTCTTCAAAAAAGTTGTCCGGCACTTTGTGCTTCCTGCTGATGGAACGGATATAACTGATGCCGGCCTGGGCAGATTCCTTCATGACTTCGCCCAGCTGACCCGTGAGGGTGACCTCGCCTTTTCCGGGCATCACATTGACTTCAATCTGAAGGGTATCCCCGCCCACACTGGTCCAGGCCAGTCCGCGGACGATTCCCACTTCATCCTGGGCATTTGCCATCTGGAACGTATATTTTTCTTTTCCAAGATAGCGGGCCAGGTTCCGCTCCGTCACCTGAACTTTCTTTTTCTTCTCTTCAAAAATCTCCCGGGCCGCCTTCCGGCAGATGTTGCCGATTTCCCGCTCCAGCTGCCGCACGCCTGCCTCCCGGGTATAATTCCGGGCCATTTTCCATACAGCGCTTTTGCTGAAGGAAAGCTGCTCCGGGGAAAGTCCGTGACGTTCCAGCTGCCTGGGAATCAGATGTTCCAGGGCAATATGGAGCTTCTCGTTCTCCGTGTAGCTGCTGACTTCAATCACCTCCATCCGGTCCAGAAGCGGCCGGGGAATGGTCTGCAGCGTATTGGCCGTGGTAACAAAAGTCACCTCGGACAAATCCAGCGGCACTTCCAGATAGTGGTCCCGGAAACGGCAGTTCTGCTCGCCGTCCAGCACTTCCAGAAGGGCCGAGAAGGTGTCTCCCTTATAATCATTGCTGACTTTGTCGATTTCATCCAGCAGCATCAGCGGATTCTTTACCCCCGCACTGTGAATGGCGTTGGCAATCCGGCCCGGCATGGCGCCCACATAGGTCTTCCGGTGTCCCCGGATTTCCGCCTCATCCCGGATACCGCCCAGGGATATCCGCACATAAGGCTTGCCCAGCGCCTCCGCCAGGGACCTGGCGATGGAGGTTTTACCCGTTCCGGGAGGGCCCACCAGACAGAGAATGGGGCTGTCCCCCTTCCTTGTCAGTGCACGGACCGCCAGGAATTCCAGTATCCGCTCTTTCACTTCCGTCAGGCCGTAGTGCTGCTCGTCCAGCAGTTTTCTGGCTCCTGCAATATCGGTGGATTCCTCTGCCCGCTTTTCCCAGGGCATTTCCAGCATGGTTTCGATATACGTCCGAATCACGGCGGCCTCCGCAGGGCTCTGCTGACTGCTTTTAAAACGGTTAATCTCTTTCTGAATTTTTTCCTTTATCTCTTCCGGCGCTTCCAGCTTTTCCAGCTTCTCTTCAAATTCTTCCGCGTCCGAGATGGTCGTATCCTCTCCCAGTTCTTCCCGGATGAGCTTCAGCTGTTCCCGCAGGATATACTCCCGCTGATGCTGATCCACCCGCTCCTTGACTTTTGCCTGGATTTCGTCCCGGATGTTCATAATCTGCACTTCGTTTACCAGTTTAAAGGCCAGAAGCTCATAGCGCTTCATAAAATCCGTCTCCTCCAGAATCTCCTGGAGGTCCTGATAAGAAACCGGAAGGTTCGCCGCCACCTGGCTGACCAGAGTCTTCAGGTCCGTTATCTGCCGTATCTGCTCCACAGCATCCCGGGTAACCCTGGGATTCTTGGCAGCATACTGGATATACATCTCTTTCAGGCCCCGCAGCATGGCTTCCCGGTTAATCTCTCCGTCAATCTCTGTTCCGCTGTCATCCAGTACAGTCACGTATCCCCGCAGATAAGGTTCGGAAACTTCCACGCAGTTCAGCACTGCCCGTTCCTCTCCGGATACCAGAACCCGGAGTATCTGCCGGGGCAGTTTCATAATCTGCTTAATCGTGGCGACTGTTCCCACCCGGTACAAATCTCCCTCTTCCGGATCTTCCACATCCATTTCCCGCTGCGTCACAAGAAACACTTTCTGGTCCGAGGTCATGGCTTCCTGGACTGCCTCCACGGAACGCTTCCGGCTGACGTCAAAATGCACCACCATCTCCGGGAGAACCGTCATCCCCCGCAGTGCCACCACCGGAATACTCATCGTCCGATTCATCCTGTGTTCTCCTTTTATGCACTTTCCGAATGCAGGTCCTCCAGATTTGTGTCAGGCTCGCTTACGCCCAGCACGGCATCTTTCGTGATTCGGCAGTATTTCAGATTTTTGTCAGACGGCGCGTGATACATCACGTCCATCATTACGTTTTCCATAATGGCCCGCAGTCCCCTGGCGCCGGTTTTCCTCTTCAGCGTTGTCTCGGCAATCGCTTCCAGGGCGTCCCGGTCAAATTCCAGTTCCACGTCGTCCATCTCCAGCAGTTTTTTATACTGCTTTACAATGGCGTTTTTCGGCTCTGTCAGAATACGGATTAACGCCATCTTGTCCAGGGAATTCAGGGACACGGTCACCGGCAGACGTCCTACCAGCTCCGGAATCAGGCCGAATTTTACCAGATCCTGGGGCAGAATCTGGGGCAGAAGCCGGTCAATGTTATACTGGTGCTCTGACGCAATCTCCGCGCCGAACCCGATAGACTTCTGGTCCACCCGGTTTTCAATGATTTTATCGATTCCCTCAAAAGCTCCGCCACAGATAAACAGAATGTTTGTCGTATCAATCTGAATCAGCTCCTGGTGCGGATGCTTCCGTCCTCCCTGGGGCGGCACATTTGCCACCGTACCTTCCAGGATTTTCAGCAGCGCCTGCTGAACGCCTTCCCCGGACACGTCCCGGGTGATGGAAGGATTCTCGGATTTTCTCGTAATCTTGTCTATCTCGTCAATATAAATAATGCCGTATTCCGCTTTTGCCACATCGCCGTCCGCCGCCTGGATGATTTTCAGAAGGATATTCTCCACATCCTCACCCACATAGCCTGCCTCGGTCAGGGCCGTGGCGTCGGCAATGGCGAAGGGTACGTTCAGAATTTTCGCAAGGGACTGGGCCAGGAAGGTTTTTCCGCAGCCTGTGGGTCCTATCATCAGGATATTGCTCTTCTGCAGCTCCACTCCCAGATCCCGCTCTGCCATGATTCGTTTGTAATGATTGTAAACAGCCACGGAGAGCACTTTCTTTGCCTCCTCCTGGCCGATGACATACTCGTCCAGGAAAGCTTTAATCTCCTGGGGCTTCAGAAGGTTGATGTCGTCAAACTTTCCTTCTTCCTCATAATCCAGCTCTTCCTCCATAATCTCCGCGCACACTTCCACGCATTCGTCGCAGATATAGGCGCCGTTTGGCCCGGCAATCATTTTTCTCACCTGGGCCTGGGTTTTATTACAGAAAGAGCATCTTACGATTTCTTCATTTCTACCTGCCATTTTTCTTTTTCCACCTCATATTTTTTATAACCGAAAGGGAATGCCCGCATCACGCAGACATCCCCTCTTCTTTTTAACGGCTTGTCATTACCTCGTCAATCAGACCGTATGCCTTCGCTTCCTCTGCCGTTTTCCAGTTGTCCCGCTCTGTATCCGCGGCAATCGTCTCATAAGTCTGACCTGTATTTTCAGCCATCAGTCTGTTCATTCGTTCTCTTATCTGCAAAATGTGTTTTGCATTGATTTCAATCTCGGGCGCCTGGCCCTGGGCCCCGCCGGAAGGCTGGTGAATCATAATCTCTGCATTAGGA
>DWYV01000039.1 GCA_019118525.1 Candidatus Bariatricus faecipullorum | reverse complement strand
ATGTACTGTACGGTATTGCGGTCCAGTTCTTCCAGTTCCTTGGAAAACATATGCATCACCCTCTCCGTGTCCTGGCACAGCCGGTACACTTCCTCATACAGGGGACGGAATTCCGGATACGTCCGAATCAGGCGGATGATTTCCTCCGGCTCGTCCCGGGAAAGGAAGTGGAGCCATGCTTCCAGCTTGGTTTCTATATCTTTATTTTGCGTGAGGCGCCGGAAGTTGTCAAGGGAAACAAAGTTCAAGACCCGCTTGCGGGTCCTGGCGCGGGATTCGGGTCATCTTCAGATGACATCTTCCTTACCGAATCCCTGCGCAACCCCGCAGAGCGTATATCAGGTGGGGATTGACGCCCGCCACGGATACCGATTTGCTGCTCACCGTCTATAGAGGCGGGAGGCATCTCCCCACCTGATATATTTCTGAAGCAGGTCCATTTCCAGGCCGGTATCAAAAACCTGCCTGCTCCGGTGGATATACCGGTCCGGAAGGGACCGGAATTCCCGGGGACTTTCCTCAAAAAGGACAATAGTGTAGACGGGACGGATATCCCGGTAGCTGAAAAGTTTTTTCCGTTCGCTTTTTACCCGTTTGTACTGCCGGAGCAGCAGGTCCGAGGAGTAGCAGGCAGCCCGCTGGCCGGGGAAGGCGTAGCCGATTTTCTGGACCTCCACATCGGCAATACTGCCGTCGGCCAGCTCCACCACGATGTCCAGAATCAGCAGGGAGTCTTCGGCGGCAATCCGGGATTCCTGGGGAAGCACCTTCAGAATCCGCACGTTCTGTCCCAGGAGAAGGGACAGCAGTTCCTCCATCCGCTCCGGTACGGTATCAGGGTCCATGATGATTTTAAAAAACGAGTCATAAAGCATCCGGACGCCCCGGACACCGGTGCAGCAGTCCAGAAACAGGTTCTGCTGTTCAGGGTTCCAGCCGGTGAATATCTGTTCCAGCGCGGCATTCCCGTGAATCTGTTCCAGCAGTTCCTCTCTCTGCCGAATGTCCGGGAAGTAAGTTTTCAGTTTTTGTGTCAATAAAATTCCTCCTTTGTACAGTTGTTCAGTGAAAACACGGTCTCGAAACATTTAAAACATTTCTGGGTAGTTCTGCCCGAAAGGGGCGTGAAAATGTGGCCGCAGAGTCTGAACCCGGGCCGGTAAGGAAATAAAGCTTATAAGAACATATGAATTAAAGTTACCGTAAGAATAGCAGAAAAGCAGAGGGGACGCAAGTGTTTTTTGTCCTCTCTGCTTTCTGGTCTATTTTTTTTCTTCTCCTCTCTGTTCATATCTCCAGGTTCTGGGAGATACACCGTACACGTTTTTGAAGGCACGGGAAAAATGAAGCTGGTTTGGATAGCCTACGGCATTTCCGATATCCGCAATGGAGAGGCTGGTAAGTTTCAGCAGCTCTCCGGCCTTGGCCATCCGGTAGGAAATCAGGAATTCCTGGGGGGATTTGCCTACCATATCGTGAAAAATCTTGCCGAAGTAACTCCGGTTCAGGCCGCAGAAGGCGGCAATATCTTCCACAGAGATGTCGTTCTGAAAATTCTGTTCGATAAAATTCAGGGCTTCCTTTATGTAAAAATCCCGCATACGACTGCCCTGACTGGAAAAAGGAGCAGTGTTGGATTTGGTCAGGTAATCCAGAAACAGATACAGATGTCCGATAATATGGAATGGAGAAGCCTGGGAGTTCTGGGCAATATACATCATCTCTTTATTCATTTCCTGGGCGATGTCCTTGTAGCGGGGACGCAGCACCGGGGAATCAATGGACAGACCGGTGGTTTCAATGGCCTCTTTTACCCGCAGGCCGTCGAACTCCAGCCAGGTATATTCCCAGGGAAGGGTTCCGTCGGCGATATAGGTGCAGACCTGATGGGGAAAAATCATGAATCCCTGCCCGCTTTTAATGTGGTATTCCACAGATTCTTTCCGGGAATTTTCCGCATAGAGTGTGCCGGTCCCGGATATCACGTAATGGAAAAGATAGTGGTTCCGGGCGGCCGGACCGAACAAGTGTGCCGGGTCGCACTGTTCCCAGCCGCACTGGTACAGACCTAAATCTACAAAATTTTCACTTGGAAAGATGTAAAATAAATTATTACTCATAGCAACCCTCCGCCCTGTCGGGCTCCCGCAGTCCTAAAAATCATTCGAAATCCGCCTTATCGGACTTACTGCGGCTTTTGCCGCTCTTTGCTCATAGACTGGCGCTCGGTCAAAAACCGGACGGCCTTCATACAAGTATGAGCCGCCTGGTTTTTGACCTGACGGCTGAACTGGAAACCTTGTATTCTTTCATTATACCAAAATGCTTGCTAATATCAATATATCCTTCAAAAAATTGTATTAAGGTATAAAACAAGAAAAATACCGATATTTATGTCAGCATATTGATATGTTACAATATGGTTACCTTAAAAAATAGTAAAATGTAAGAAAGGAGATAAGGAAAAATGAGAGGAAAAACGACGAGGTTCCTCAGTGCGGCCCTGGTTTTGAGCATGACTGGCGTGATGGCACTGTCTGGCTGTTCCGGAAGCAGCTCCTCCGACGGAGTAACGGAGATTGAGATTCTGCAGTACAAGCCGGAAGCAGCCACTTATTTTGACCAGGTGGAAGAAGAGTTTAATGCGGCTCATGATGACATTCATCTGACCATTGACTCTCCGAACGATGCCTCAACCATTATGAGGACCAGATTTATACGTGAGGAATATCCGGACATCATCGGTATCGGCGGTGACATCAACTATTCTTATTATGTGGATGCGGAAATCCTGGCAGACGTATCGGACTATGAGGGAATGGAGAACATTAAGGATTCTTACATCGATATTGCGGAAGCGCTGGAAATCGTTCCAACGGATGGAACGTATATTGTGCCTTATGTGGCAAACGCGGCGGGTGTTCTGTACAACAAAGATATGTTTGAAGAGCATGGCTGGGAGATTCCCACGACCTGGGATGAGCTGATGAGCCTGTGCGAGGAAATTCAGAGTGAGGGAATCCTGCCCTTCTATTTCGGCTTCCGTGATACCTGGACCTGTCTGGCTCCCTGGAACTCGATTGCCGTAGACCTGGCTCCGGCGGACCTCTGCCGGCAGGTAAACAGGGGTGAGGCGAATTTTACAGATGAGTACCGGGAGGCCGCGGAGAAATATCTCGCGCTTATGGAGTATGGTCCGGACGACCCGATCGCCTACGGCTACAACGACGCATGTACGGCTTTCGCGAGAGGCGAGTCGGCCATGTATCCGATCGGCAGCTATGCGGTGCCCCAGATCCTTTCCGTAAATCCGGATATGAACATTGACTCTTTCGTAATGCCGGCCAGCGATAACGCGGACGAAAATACGCTGAACTCCGGTATTGACCTTGGATTCTGTGTGACAGAGGCCTGCGAGAACAAGGAAGCTGCCTATGAGGTTCTGGACTTCCTGCTGGAAGACGAGAATATTCAGGCTTACATAGATGACCAGAACGCGGTTCCCTGTAAAGAAGGGGATTTCCAGCTTGCTTCCATGCTGGACGGTATGAGCGAGTATATTGAGTCCGGAAACATGACGGACTATCAGGACCACTACTATCCTTCTGAAATGGCCGTGGACGCCATCCTGCAGACATTTGTAATTGACAAAGACGTGGACGGATTCCTGCAGAGATTCGATACGGACTGGCAGCGGTATAACCGTGACATTATCCGTCAGGTGCAGGAATATGAAGAAGAAAACGGCAGTATGAACTAGGAGAAAGGAGTGGGGAAAGAATGAAAAATGATAGAAAACGGACGTTTCTGCTGATAACCATACCGATTCTGGCGTTGTTTATCTGCTTCAATACAATACCTCTGATTCGTGGTGTTATCTACAGTTTTACAAACTTTAAAGGTTTTGGAACCTACGACTGGGTAGGACTCCGGAACTATGCAGACTTGTTTACGGATTCCAGAGTGGGCGGCTCCTATCTTTTCACCTTCAAGCTGGCTATCTGTGCAACGATTGTAACAAACGTAATCAGTCTGATTCTGGCCCTTGGCCTGAACAGCAAAATCCGCGCGAAAGGATTTTTCCGGGCGGCATACTTCCTGCCGAATGTACTGGGCGCCCTGGTAGTAGGTTATGTATTCCAGTATCTGTTTACCTACATTCTGCCGGTTTTCGGAGAGATGATTGGAAGCGAGGCGCTGAGTTCCAGTATGCTTTCCAATGAAAATACGGCCTGGATTGCCATTATGATTGTGTGCTGCTGGCAGAATATTGCCATGAACACGATTATTTATATCTCCGGTCTTCAGACGGTTCCGGAGGATGTGTACGAGGCGGGCTCCCTGGACGGGGCTACCGGCTGGAAGAAGTTCCGGCACCTGACCTTCCCGCTGATTATTCCGTTTTTCACGATTAACATGGTGCTGTGCGTGAAGAACTTCCTGATGGTGTTCGACCAGATTATGGCCATGACCAAGGGAGGCCCTGCACAGAGCACGGAGTCCATTTCCTTCCTGATTTACAACAACGGTATGTCAGGCGGACAGTTCGGATTCCAGAGTGCTAACGCCGTTATCTTCTTCATCGTGATTGTGGCGATTTCCGCCGCACAGATGAGTATCTCCAGCAGGAAGGAGGAGCAGTTATAATGAAGAAAAGCAAAGTGGGTATACATACAAACTGGCCGGTTATGATACTTCTGATTCTGGGCCTGAGTACGATTGCATTTCCGCTTTATATGGCGGTTGTAATTGCCTTTAAGCAGCCTTCCGAGATGACAAACAGTATTTCCGGGATTTTGTCCCTTCCTTCTCACTGGAGCCTGTCCAACTTCGCCCAGGCCATGGAGGTTACGGATTTCTGGCGGTCTCTTGGAAACAGTATCCTGATTACGGTTTTGACCGTGGTGCTGTCCATTCTGATTCATTCCCTGATGGGATATGCGATTGGAAGAAACCGTGCGCACAGTAAGTTTTACAAATTTGTATATCTGTTCATTGTAAGCGGTATGTTTGTTCCCTTTGCAATCCTGATGATGCCTCTGGCAAAACAGACGGCAGAGATGGGGCTTGCAAACTGGGCTGGCGTTATTATCCTGTATGTGGTATTCTATATGCCGATGAATGTACTGCTGTATTCCGGCTACCTGGTAAACATCCCTATTGCACTGGAGGAGGCTGCCGAGGTAGACGGCGCAAGCACCTGGCGGACATACTGGAAGATTATCTTCCCGATTATGAAGCCGATGCACGCGACAGTTGCCATCATTACGGCTCTGGCTGTATGGAATGACGTGATGACGCCGCTGATTATTATGTCCGGAACGGGACAGAATACGCTGCCGCTGGCGCAGCTGAACTTCCAGACCCAGTTCGGTACCAACTATAACCTGGCATTCGCGTCCTATCTGCTGGCGCTGATTCCGATTTTGATTTTCTACGTAATCTGCCAGAAACAGATTCTGAACGGAGTTGTAAACGGAGCCGTAAAATAGTTTTTAAAAAAGAGAAAAACAGAAGGAGAACGGCCTTATGGGAATTCAGTTTCAGGAAGAAAAAAGGATATTTACCTTACAGACAGAACATACAGCTTATCAGTTTAAAATAGATTCTTTTGGATTTCTCCTGCATTTATACTACGGGGAGAGAACAGAAGGGGATATGGATTATCTGCTGACTTATTATGACAGGGGGTTCTCAGGGAACCCCTACGAGGCTGACCGGGACAGAACCTATTCCATGGACGTGCTCCCCCAGGAGTTCCCATGTATGGGAAACGGAGATTACCGTAACACGGCCCTGGTTCTGAAAAACGGGGACGGAGCTTACAGCTGTGATTTCCGCTATGCCGGGCACCGGATTTATAAAGGGAAATATGCTCTGAAGGGGCTCCCCGCCGTGTACGCGGCGGAGTCCCAGGCAGAGACGCTGGAGGTCGTACTGGAGGACCGGGCGTCCCGCCTGCAGGCGGTGCTGCTCTACGGAGTGCTTCCAAAGTGCGATATTATTACCAGAAGTGTCCGGATTATCAATAAGGGAAGGAAAAAGGCCTATATTGAAAAAGCGGCCTCTGCCTGTCTGGACTTTCTTTATGGAAATTATGATTTTATCAGTTTTTACGGAAGGCACTGCATGGAACGGTGTTTCCAGAGAATGCCGGTTTCCCACGGAACGTACAGTATCGGGAGCCGGAGAGGCACTTCCAGCCATCAGTACAATCCGGCTGTCATTCTGGCGGATGAGCATGCCACGGAGACGGCGGGCCTCTGCTATGGTATGGTGTTTGTTTTCAGTGGCGGCTTCCAGATGGAAGTGGAGAAGGACCAGTTCAATCAGACTCGGGCTGTGATGGGGCTGCAGAGTGAACAGCTCTGCTATCCGCTGCCGCCGGAAGGAGAATTTATCGTGCCGGAGACGGTGCTGACCTGCTCCACAGAAGGATTTGGACAACTGTCCAGAAATTATCACAGATGTTTCCGGAAACATCTGTGCAGAGGAAAATACAGAGACGCGCTCCGCCCCGTGCTGATTAACAGCTGGGAGGCGGACTATTTTGGATTTACGGGAAGCAGTATTCTCCGGCTGGCCGATGACGCGGCCCGTCTCGGCATGGACATGGTGGTGCTGGACGACGGCTGGTTTGGAGAAAGGGATAACGATGACTGCGCCCTGGGCGACTGGTATGTGAATGAGAAAAAACTGGGAGGCACGCTGGGAGAGCTTGCGGAAAACATCAACCGGAGGGGACTGAAATTCGGGCTCTGGATTGAGCCGGAAATGATTTCAGAGAACAGCCAGCTTTACCGGGAACATCCGGACTGGGTGATGGCGGTGCCGGGCCGGAAACCGGTGCGGGGACGTTACCAGCTTGTACTGGATTTTTCCAGGGAGGATGTGCGCCAGACGGTGTTTGACCAGATTTGCAGTGTCCTGGACAACGCCAACGTGGAGTATGTAAAATGGGACATGAACCGCAGTATTGCGGATGTGTATTCGTTAAAGACCAACGAGCAGGGCCGGGTCCTTTACGACTATGTGCTGGGGGTATATGATTTCCTGGAGAAACTGGGAAAACGCTACCCGGATATGCTGATTGAAGGCTGCAGCGGAGGAGGCGGACGGTATGACGCCGGAATGCTTTACTACACGCCCCAGATCTGGTGCAGTGACAATACGGACGCCGTGGACCGGGTGAAGATTCAGTATGGTACTTCCTTCTTTTATCCGGCCTCCACAGTGGGAGCCCATGTGTCGGCGGTGCCCAATCATCAGACCGGGCGGCAGGTATCCCTGCACACCAGGGGCGTGGTGGCCATGGCCGGCGCGTTTGGCTATGAGCTGGATCCGGCGAAGCTTTCTCCCCGGGAACAGGAGGAAATAAAGGAGCAAATTCGGCAGTATCACCGGTTCGCGCCTCTGATTCTGAACGGGGATTACTACCGGCTCACCAGCCCCTATGAGGAGGAGACGGGGGCCTGGGCGTTCGTATCGGAAGATAAAAGCGAAGTGCTTCTGAATGTGGTGATGCTGGAGATTCACGGAAACATGACCACGAATTATGTGAAGCTCCAGGGGCTTGCCCCGGAAGGGATTTATGAGGAGGAAGGCACCGGCAGACGCTATACCGGAAGGGCACTGATGGCAGCAGGACTTCCCATGCCCATTGAACTGGGCGAATACCTGGCCTATCAGATGTATTTCCGACGGGTAGAATAAGCCGGAAAGGGATATGTGATATGAAGAAAAATCAGAAATCGGTATTTGAAAAAAGACTGGAACGGCACCATGATGAGCTGCGCTGGCTGTATATGGAGCTTTACCAGAACGACTCCATGTTTTATGAGCTCTGCAGTCAGATGAACCGGTTTTACACGGAACGGAGCAGCGCGCTGAAAAAGCGGGACCAGGAGAAGGAGAAACATCCGGACTGGTTCAAAAACAGGGACATGCTGGGCATGATGCTGTATATGGACAACTTCGCAGGCGGGATAAAAGGCGTGGAAGAAAAGCTGGACTATATCGAGGACTGCCAGGTGAACTGCGTACACCTGATGCCGTTTCTGGACGTGACGCCGGGAAAATCCGACGGCGGTTATGCGGTGAAGGACTTTCGGAAGGTAAGGCCGGACCTGGGAACCATGGAGGACCTGTCGGATTTGACGAGGGAATGCCATAAGCGGGGAATCAATGTATGTATGGATTTTGTAATGAACCATACGTCTGAGGACCACGAGTGGGCGCTCCGGGCAAGGCAGGGAGACGGGGAGTATATGAGCCGGTATTTCTTTTATGACAATCCGGAGATCCCCCGGGAGTATGAAAAATACGTGCCCCAGGTATTTCCCACCACGGCACCGGGTAATTTTACTTACCTGCCGGATACGGGTCACTTTGTCATGACAACGTTTTACCCCTATCAGTGGGACCTGAACTACCGGAATCCCCGGGTGTTCAATGAGATGATGTACAATTTTCTGTATTTTGCCAATCTGGGCATGGACATTATCCGGATTGACGCGGTTCCCTATATCTGGAAAGAGCTGGGAACGCCCTGCCGGAATCTGCCGAAGGTGCATACCATCGTGCGGATGATGCGGATGATTGGGGAGATTGTATGTCCCTCCACTCTGCTTCTGGGAGAGGTGGTCATGGAACCGGAGAAAGTGGTGCCTTATTTTGGGACGGTGGAAAAACCGGAGTGCCATATGCTTTACAATGTTACTACCATGGCGACTATCTGGCACAGTCTGGCGGTGCAGGACACCCGCCTGCTGAGAAGACAGCTTGACACAGTGGCGGCGCTGCCGAAGGAATATACGTTCCTGAATTATCTGCGCTGTCATGACGATATTGGCTGGGGACTGGATTTCGATTTCCTGAAAGGGCAGGGAATGGAAGAGGTGGCCCACAAGAGATTTCTGAATGAATTTTATCAGGGGAACTATCCGGGAAGCGAGAGCCGCGGCGAGCTCTATAATGACGACCCGGTAACCCGGGACGCCCGGTTCTGCGGAACCACGGCTTCGATGTGCGGCGTGGAAAGTGCCGGTTTCGAGCAGAATGAAGAGAAGATGGAAAGTGCCATTCGGCTGGATATCATGCTTCACGCCTACATGCTCAGTCAGTCCGGAATCCCCATGATTTACAGCGGGGATGAAATCGGTCAGGTCAATGATTATTCTTACAAAGAGGACCCGATGAAAGCGGCCGATTCCCGGTATATTCACCGGGGAGCGTTCCACTGGGAACTGGCTGCGCGAAGGACAGATGCCTCCACGGTGGAGGGAAGAATTTTCCAGGGCCTGAACCGGCTGGAGAGGGTGCGGAAAGAACATGCGGTCTTTGACGCGGACGCCAGGGTTTCCACCAGGGAGACGGGGCAGCCCCATGTGATGTGCATTGTCCGGGAAAAGGACGGAAAACGGATGCTGGGCGCATTCAATTTTTCCCTGGATGATGCGGTAATATCTCCCTTCCCCGGCGGGAAAGCCGTGGATATGATTTCCGGAAAGAAACTGGAAATGGGAGAACTGGACGTGCCGGCTCATGATTTTGTATGGGCACTGTCTGAATAAGAGAAAAAAGCGTTTCCCTCTGAGATGATGAGGGAAGCGCTTTTTCTGTGCGATACGCCCGTCAGTCGGGCAGGGGAAACTTAGCTTAATTCTACTTTTACGGCCTCTTCCGGCTTAAATTCGTTATAAAGGTCGTAAATATTATGTCCGGTGGACTCGCCCAGAACCCGTCCTTCCAGGGAGTAGCAGCGGATGAACCGTTTGCTGTCGATGGAGGACCAGTGCTCCACGTCCCAGCTCATGTATCCGTCTTCGTCGGATTTCTTTTCTTTCAGGTACAGGTCTACCTGGCGCCCCTCTACCATCAGGTCTACCAGTTTTTTGGTATCTGCTTCCAGTTCTGTCTTATTTACGGTGTCGTAAACATGCATTTTTCTATTCCTCCTAGTATAAATCGCTCCGGATATCCGGGCTTTTCTTTCAGTATAAACGCTGCCGCAGGAGGGGTCAAGAAGAGGCGGCAGGAAAAAGAGCTTTTTCTTGCAGGGGGTAATGTGGTATAATGGAAACGTATATGGACAGACAACATGGATTCAGGCCAAGGGGAAGGTGACAGAAGATGATATTTGACACACACAGTCATTATGATGATGGACAGTTTTCCGAGGACAGAGATACCCTTCTTGCTTCCATGCAGGAGCAGGGAGTAGGCACCATCGTGAATGTGAGCGCGACGGTGGAATCCTGCCGGGAGTCGGTAGAACTGGCCGAAAAGTATCCGTTTGTGTACGCGGCAGTGGGGATTCATCCGAATCATACCGGAGACCTGACAGAGGAGGACTTTGCAGGGATTCAGAAGCTGTATCAGGAGAAAAAGGTCGTGGCAGTGGGGGAAATCGGCCTGGACTACTACTGGGATGATGTGCCTCATGAAGTTCAGAAGAAATGGTTTATCCGTCAGCTGGAGACAGCCAGGGAGCAGAAGCTTCCGGTAATTATTCACAGCCGGGACGCGGCGGCGGATACGCTTTACATTATGCAGACTTACGCGAAGGGGCTGGAAGGCGTGATTCACTGCTTTTCCTATTCCCCGGAGGTCGCAAAAGAATATGTGAAAATGGGCTTTTACATCGGAGTCGGCGGCGTGGTGACTTTCAAAAACGGGAAAAAGCTGAAGGAAACCGTGGCCCGGATTCCTCTGGAGTCCATCGTGCTGGAGACAGACTGCCCTTACATGGCGCCGGAACCCTTCCGGGGAAAACGGAACCAGTCGGGCTATCTGAAATATGTGGCGGAGGAAATTGCCCGTATCCGGGAAATCACTCCGGAAGAGGTCATTGCACAGACAGAGGAAAATGCCAGAAGGTTATATCAGCTGTAGCTGACCCGAATCCCGTGCGCAGGACTCGCAGGCGAGTCCTGAATAAACAGGTGGGGAAATAAGGAGAACAGGAGACAGACGTGAAGGAACCAACACTGGGGAATCCCCAGAACACCATAGCGGTTTTGCAGAAATACCAGTTCCGGTTTCAGAAGAAATACGGACAGAATTTTCTGATAGATACCCATGTGCTGGACAAGATTGTCCAGGCAGCGGAGATTGGAAAAGAGGATTTTGTGGTGGAAATCGGTCCGGGAATCGGGACGCTGACCCAGTATCTGGCATACCATGCCAGGGAGGTGCTTGCGGTGGAAATCGACCGGGCGCTGATACCGGTGCTGGAAGAGACGCTGGCGGATTATGACAATGTAACAGTCCTCAATGAAGATATTTTAAAAGTGGATCTGAATGCGCTGGTGCAGGAGAAAAACGGAGGACGGCCGATAAAAATCGTGGCCAATCTTCCGTATTATATTACTACGCCCATTATTATGGGACTGTTTGAGAGCCATGTCCCGCTGGAAAGCGTGACGGTGATGGTACAGAAAGAAGTGGCCCAGCGGATGCAGGCGGGACCGGGAAGCAAGGACTACGGGGCGCTGTCCCTGGCGGTGCAGTATTATGCCAGTCCTTATCTTGCGGCCAATGTACCGCCCAACTGCTTTATGCCAAGGCCGGCGGTAGGCTCTGCCGTTATCCGGCTGACCGGGCATAAGGAACCGCCGGTGGAAGTCAAGGATGAGAAGCTGCTTTTTCAGATTATCCGGGCTTCTTTTAACCAGAGGAGGAAAACCCTGGCAAACGGGCTGAGAAACAGCCAGGAACTGGGACTTTCCAGAGAGTGCGTCACGGAAGCGCTTTCCCGTCTGGGGAAAGGTGAGAGTATCCGGGGCGAGGCGCTGACCCTGGAAGAATTTGCGGCGCTTGCAAATCACATTTATGATAGATTGCAGGAAGAAACTTAAAATCAGAAAAGGCATGAAAAGGAGGATGGGGTTATGCAGTACCAGATTAAAGGAGACACACTGCCGGTTGTAATCTGTCAGCTGGAGGCAGGAGAGACCATGATTACAGAGAGAGGGTCCATGTCCTGGATGTCGCCGAACATGAAGATGGAAACATCTACCAACGGCGGAGTGGGAAAGGCATTTGGGCGGATGTTTGCCGGGGAGGCTATGTTCCAGAACCGGTATACGGCGCAGGGGGGACACGGCATGATTGCCTTTGCGTCCAGTTTTCCGGGGTCTATCCGGGCGTTTGAGATTGGACCGGGAAAAGAGTATATTTTCCAGAAAAAAGCGTTTCTGGCAGGAGAGGCAGGGGTAAACCTTTCGGTACATTTTCATAAGAAAGTGGCTTCCGGCCTGTTTGGCGGCGAGGGCTTCATCCTTCAGAAGGTAGCCGGTATGGGGACGGTTTTTGCTGAATTTGACGGTCATGTGATAGAGTATGACCTGCAGCCGGGCCAGCAGATTATAGTGGATTCCGGCTATCTGGCGGCTATGGACAGTACCTGCCAGATGGATATTCAGACAGTACCGGGACTGAAAAATATGGTATTTGGCGGTGAGGGGCTGTTTAATACCGTTATTACAGGACCGGGCCATGTATGGCTTCAGACCATGCCCATCAGTGCGGTGGCAGGCGCACTGAGACCATACTTCCCGACAGCAAATTAGAGGAATGGGAGATGCCTTTACGGCAGGTAACCCGAAAAGCAGAGACACAGAAAGGAAGTGGGAACTGTGCCCAGTAACAATGAAACAAGCAGAGAGCAGATATTATTTGACATCTCTCCGGAGATTCAGAGACTGGCGGAACTCTGTGAAAAGAACAATGAGATTGACAAGGAGCTCTACACGAAATATGAGGTAAAGAGGGGCCTCCGTGACCTGAACGGAAAGGGGGTACTGGCAGGTCTTACGAATATTTCGGATGTGTGCGCCAAGAAGATTGTCAACGGGGAGGAAGTTCCCTGCGAAGGAAATCTCTACTACCGGGGATATAACATCAAGGACCTGGTCAAAGGATTTCTGGAGGCAAAACACTATGGATTCGAGGAAACTGCTTATCTTCTTCTGTTCGGAGAGCTTCCGAATACAAAAGAACTGGAACAGTTTCACGAGACCTTGGTGGAGCGCCGGACGCTTCCGCCTACCTTTGTGCGGGACGTCATTATGAAGGCGCCCAGCCGGGACATGATGAACAGTCTGTCCCGTTCGATTCTGAATCTGTATTCCTATGACGACAAGGCTGACGACACCAGTATTCCGAATGTTCTGCGGCAGTGTCTGAATCTAATCAGCCAGTTCCCTATGCTGATGGTGTACGGCTATCATGCGTATAACTACCGGATGGGAGAAGATTTGTACATTTATGCGCCCAGACCGGAGCTTTCCACGGCGGAAAACATTCTGCTGATGCTGCGGGAGGACAGAAAGTACACCAAATTTGAGGCACGGATTCTGGATATGGCCCTGGTGCTTCACATGGACCACGGCGGAGGAAATAACTCTACCTTCACCACTCACGTGGTTACTTCTTCCGGTACGGACACCTACTCGACCATGGCGGCCGCCATGGCTTCCCTGAAAGGACCCAAGCACGGCGGAGCCAATATCAAGGTGACCCAGATGTTTGCGGACATGAAAGAAAAGGTGGACGACTGGGAGGACGATGACAAAATCAGAGACTATCTGGAAGGGCTTCTGGAGAAGAGGAACTTTGATAAAAAGGGCCTGATATACGGAATGGGGCATGCCATTTATTCCGTTTCCGACCCCCGTGCGGATATCTTCAAGAAATTCGTGAAACGGCTGGCGAGGGAAAAGGGCTATGAAAAGGAATACGCTCTTTATGAAAAGGTGGAGCACATGGCGCCGAAAATCATTGCCGAAAAGCGGAAGATGTACAAGGGCGTCAATGCCAACGTGGACTTCTACAGCGGACTGGTATACCATATGCTGGGAATTCCGGAACAGCTTTATACACCTATTTTTGCGACCGCCCGTATCGTGGGCTGGAGCGCGCACCGGCTGGAGGAGCTGAAAAATGTGGATAAAATTATCCGTCCGGCGTACAAACCGCTGGCTCCTTACCGGGATTATGTGAAACTGGAAGACAGATAATCTGTGTCCAGAGAAGTTCGCAAAGTCAGGCCGGGTCCGGGGTAACCTGGACCCGGCCTCTGCGCGATACGCCCGGAGGGCGACCGTCGTGCGTGCACGAAGCGGGCATCCGACGGGCAACGGCGCTGAACGTCCAGTGGACGTTCGTTTAGCGCCGACCGGAGCAGAGCGGAGACCATCGAGCGGCAATGCCGCGAGATGAGCGAGGTATCGCGGTAAGCGGGCAGGGGAAGATTCCTTCCCCTGCCCGCTTATAGAAGCGAAAACAGAACGCGGAAGAAATAAAATCAGGGGGAAATTATGATACGGACACTTGCAAAGGAGATAAAGGAATACAAAGCGGCCTCCATCGCCACGCCTTTCTGTATGATTCTGGAAGTGCTCATGGAGATGGTGATTCCTTTTCTGATGGCTTCTATTATCGACGACGGGGTGGAGGCAGGAAACCTTTCCCACATTTACCGGGTGGGGATTATTATGATTGGAGCCGCTCTGACCGGGCTGATTGCAGGCCTGGCGGGAGGAAAGCTGGGAGCCCATGCGTCAGCCGGCGTGGCTAAGAATCTGCGAAATGCCATGTTTCACAATATCCAGAGTTTTTCCTTCTCCAATATCGACAAATTCAGTACGGCAGGTCTGGTGACCCGCCTGACTACGGACGTGACCAATGTGCAGAACGCCTACCAGATGCTGCTTCGGATGTTTACCCGGGCCCCGGCCAGCCTGGTCTGTGCCATGGTCATGGCCTTTTCCATCAATGCCCGCCTTTCTACGATTTATCTGATTGCGGTTATCCTGCTGGGGACGGCGCTGTTTTTCCTGATGCGCCACGCTACCCGGTATTTTCAGCAGGCTTTTCCCAAATATGACGACATGAATGCCTCTGTGCAGGAGAATGTGTCGGCCATCCGGGTAGTAAAGGCCTATGTGCGGGAAAAAGAAGAAACGATACGATTTCGAAAGACCAGTCAGAATATCTATAAAATTTTCCTGAAGGCGGAGTGCAATCTGGTGTACAATGCGCCGCTGATGCAGTTTACGGTATACGGATGTATTCTGCTTATCAGCTGGCTGGGCGCGCGGATGATTGTATACGACAGTCTGACGACCGGAGAACTGATGAGCCTTCTTACCTACTGTATGAACATTCTGTCCAGTCTGATGATGCTGTCCATGGTATTTGTCATGGTTTCCATGAGTTCGGCCAGCGTGCGCCGGATTGTGGAAATTCTCAATGAGACCAGTGACCTGCAGAACCCGGAGCATCCGGTGATGGATGTGCCCGACGGCAGCATTGTCTTTGACCATGTGGATTTTGCCTATAAAAAGGGAAGCGGAGAGCCGGTGCTGAAGGACGTCTGCCTGAATATCCGTTCCGGCGAAACGATTGGTATCATCGGGGGAACGGGAAGCGCCAAGACCAGTCTGGTAAATCTGGTGAGCCGCCTTTACGATGTGACCGCCGGTGAAGTGAAGGTGGGCGGAAGAAACGTAAAGGAATACGATATGGAGGTCCTTCGGAACCAGGTGGCTGTGGTGCTGCAGAAAAACGTGCTGTTTTCCGGTACGATTCTGGAAAATCTCCGGTGGGGCAATGCCCAGGCCACGGAGGAGGAATGCCGGGAAGCCTGCCGGCTGGCCTGCGCGGATGAGTTTATTGAACGTTTCCCCAAGGGATATGAGACTTATATTGAGCAGGGAGGAAGCAATGTGTCCGGCGGGCAGAAGCAGAGGCTCTGCATTGCCCGGGCGCTTTTGAAAAAGCCGAAAATTCTGATTCTGGATGACAGTACCAGTGCTGTGGATACGGCTACGGATGCGAAAATCCGGAGGGCTTTCCTGGAGGAGATTCCCGAGACTACGAAGCTGATTATTGCTCAGCGGGTTTCCAGTGTTCAGGATGCGGACCGGATTATCGTGATGGAAGAGGGCAGAATCGACGGATTTGGAACTCACGAGGAGCTTCTGGCCGGGAACCGGATATACCGGGAGGTATACGAATCCCAGACCCGGGGCGGCGGGGACTTTGACGAGAAGGCAGGTGAGCAGTGATGGCGGGAGCGAATACAAGACTACGGGGAGCGGCGGTGAAAAGCGGAGTGAAAAATCCCGGGAAACAGCTGGCGCGGCTTCTGCGCTATGTGTTCCGGGATTACGGAATTCACTGTCTGGCGGTGTTTGTTCTGATTCTGTGCAGTGTCCTTGCCAATGTGCAGGGGACTATGTTTACCAGAAACCTGATTGATGAATACATTGTTCCCATGCTGACGGTGAAGAAGCCGGACTTTGGCCCGCTGGCGGCTGCTATCGGCCGGGTGGCCGTTTTCTACGCTGTTGGAATTCTTTCTACTTATACCTGGAACCGGATTATGGTGGAAGTAACCCAGGGAACCCTGCGGAATCTGCGGGACGATTTGTTTACCCACATGGAGCTTCTGCCTATCCGGTACTTTGACACCCACGCCCACGGGGATATTATGTCGGTGTACACCAATGACGTGGATACTCTGCGGCAGATAATCAGCCAGAGTATTCCCCAGTTTATCAACAGCGCCATTACGGTGGTTAGTGTACTGGTCAGTATGATTATTCTGAGCATACCGCTGACGCTGGTGACGCTGGTGATGGTGGCTGTGATGGTGACGGCATCCCGGATATCCGCGGGAAAGAGCGGCCGGTATTTTGTGCAGCAGCAGTTAAATCTGGGAAAGGTCAACGGTTATATTGAAGAAATGATGGAAGGCCAGAAGGTAGTGAAAGTGTTCTGTCATGAGGAAGAGAATGAGGCACGCTTCCGGGAACTGAATGAAGAGCTTTTCGTCAGTGCGGACAGGGCCAACGCTTTTTCCAACTATCTGGGCCCCATAAACGCACAGCTTGGCAATGTGAGCTATGTTATCTGCGCCATTGCAGGCGGTGTCCTGGCCTTAAGCGGCGTTACCGGGCTGACTCTGGGAAGTCTGGCCAGTTTTCTGACTTTTAACCGGAGCTTTGCCATGCCCATCAACCAGATAAGTATGCAGATGAATGCGGTAGTCATGGCTCTGGCAGGTGCGGAGAGGATTTTCCGTCTGCTGGATGAGGAGCCGGAGAAGGACGAAGGCTATGTGACTCTGGTCAATGTGCGGGAGGAAGAGGACGGTACCCTGACGGAGGTTCCGGAGCGTACCGGGAAGTGGGCCTGGAAACATAGGCACCAGGCGGACGGTTCCGTGGACTATATCCGTCTGCGGGGCGAAGTGGTTTTCAACGGAGTGGATTTCGGTTACACCGATGAGAAAATTGTGCTCCATGATGTAAAACTGTATGCGAAGCCGGGACAGAAAATTGCCTTTGTAGGTTCTACCGGAGCGGGGAAGACAACGATTACCAACCTGATAAACCGGTTTTACGATATCCAGGACGGGAAAATCCGTTACGACGGAATCAATATCAACAAGATTACCAAATTTGACCTGCGCCGGTCGCTCGGTATTGTACTTCAGGACACCCACCTGTTTACGGGAACCGTGCGGGAGAATATCCGTTTTGGCAGGCTGGACGCTACGGACGAGGACGTAATTGAGGCAGCAAAGCTGGCCAATGCCGACGGATTTATCCGGCGGCTTCCGGAGGGGTATGACACCATGCTGACGGGAGACGGGGCCAGCCTCAGTCAGGGTCAGCGCCAGCTTCTGGCGATTGCCCGGGCGGCGGTGTCCAATCCCCCGGTTCTGATTCTGGATGAGGCTACCAGCTCCATAGACACCCGGACAGAGCAGATTGTCCAGGAAGGGATGGATAAACTCATGCAGGGAAGAACCACCTTTGTAATCGCCCACCGGCTTTCCACCGTTCGGAACGCCGACTGCATCATGGTGCTGGAGCAGGGACGCATTATCGAAAGAGGAACCCACGAACAGCTGATGGAAGAAAAGGGACGGTACTACCAGCTCTACACCGGAAAACTTTGATTGTTGATTGGGGACGGGTACGGGCCGGCCTGTACCCGTCCCCGACTACAATTCTGAAACAATTCAGTCAAAAACAGGGACACGGCAAAAGCCGTGTCCCTGTTTATAATACTGGTTTTTCCGGTTTTTTCCAGTCTTTTCTGGATTTTTCTGTTTTCTTCGATTAGTCGTGTTCTTCCATCCACTCGTTCAGAAGGTTGCAGTATTTGTCGTTTTCTTCTACGAAGCACATATGACGGCAGCCATCGAACAGTTCCCAGCGGGAATTGGGGATGGCGTCGTACATGGTCTTTGCAACCAGCGGAGTACAGAGGTCGTTGGTACCGTTGATAATAAGAGCCGGCTCTTTGATACCGCCGATTTTGTCCCGGTATTCCCATCCGCCCAGGCTTCCGGTCGGATTGTATTCGTTGGGGCCCCATCCCGCAACGTATGCTTCGGATCCGGATTTCTTCGGACGGCGCAGGCACTCCGGAGAGTCTTCGGTTACTTCGCCGGCGCAGTGAAGAAGCATGAAACGGTCATTGGCAGCCAGGTAAGCCGGGTCGTCAAAATTTCCGGTTTCCTCTGCTTTGGCAATAGCATCCTGGTCTTCCTGGGACATGAATTTAATCATGCGGTGCTGCTCGTGGGCCCAGAGCTCCGCAGAGGGAAGGGTACTGGAAAGGATGACGGATTTTACGCCTTCGGGTTTGTAGTCGCACAGATATTCAATGGCAAGCATGCCGCCCCAGGACTGTCCCAGAATATGTACCTCGTCCAGGCCCAGATGTTTTCTGAGCTGAATCAGCTCGTTATCCCAGGTCTCGGAACACCACAGTTCCGGATGCCCGTCTACATAAGAGTTACCGCAGCCAATCTGGTCATAGGAAATGATGGCACGTCCTTCATCGGCAAGCCGGTCCAGCACTTCAAAATAGTTATGTGTGGAGCCGGGACCGCCGTGAAGCAGAAGCAGCGGTTTTTTGTTTCCTTTGCATTCGCCTACAATCCGATAGTAGGTCTGATACCCCAGGTAAGGCATATAGCCTTCAGTAATTTTCATAAAAATACCTCCTTGCCATTTTCGGCATACGTAATTGCAAATTTCCATGACATACCAGTGGAAAATGCTGTGAGTTAACACTAAAGTAATTATACCATTCCCGGCGTGGCAATACAACCGGGCAATGAGGAATCGTAACGTTAAAACAAAGAGAGTTCCATCTTGTTGGAAAGATACTCCAGTATCTTGATTCCGCCTGCGCTGTTTCCCTTCTCATCCAGGGCGGGGCCGAACACGCCGATGCCCATTTTGTCCACCAGAGGCACAGCAATACCGCCGCCGACACCGCTCTTTGCCGGAAAGCCAACGGTCATGGCGAATTCTCCGGAACCGTCGTACATGCCGCAGGTCAGCATCAGGGCCCGGATGGCCTTTGCGTTCTGCGGTTCAATGAGTTCTTCCCCGTCCAGCGGGTTTATACCGTGGTTCGCAAGAACCAGGCTCATATGGGCGATGTCGTGAGCTGTCACATTGACGGAACACATGCGGAAATAAAAATCCATACATTCATCCACGTCTCCCTCCAGGATACCGTTGGCTTTCAGATAATAGGCCAGGGCCCGGTTCCTGTCTCCGGTTTCCCGCTCTGATTCATATACGGGCTCGTTCAGAGAGATTTCCTCGTTATTGCACAGTTTCTTCGTGAATTCCAGAAACCGTTCAAACTTTTCATCGGCATCCTTCCCCCGGATACAGCTTGCGACCGTGATAGCGCCTGCGTTGATAAAAGGATTGAAGGGGCGGGTCTTTGTCTCCAGTTTTACGATGGAATTGAAGGGGTCTCCGGTCGGTTCTACGCCCACTTTCTCGTGAAAAAGATGGTCGGCGCCACAGTCCCGGATTGCCAGAATCAAAGATATCAGCTTAGAGATGCTCTGGATAGTAAAAGGAACGTGAGAGTCCCCTGCTTCCAGCACATTCCCTTCCATATCCATGGTGCAGACGCCGAGATAATACGGATTCACTGTCCGAAGCTGGGGAATATACTGCGCCGTGCGCCCCAGCCGGGTAAACCCCTTTCCATAACGGAGAGAGTCTTTTAAAATGTCCTCTGTCAGTTTCATACCTTTTTTACCTGCTTTTCCCCAAAATAGTATCTATATAGTAACATCATATTTCTGTGCCTGCAACAACCGGCCCGGACAGAAACCCTCAGAATCCGGCTGTGAAATTACCCTGCAGAAATTTTTGAAAAAGTCTTGACAAACGGGTGGGATTTCAGTATACTTGTAAAAGTCACGCGGGTGTAGTTCAATGGTAGAACACCAGCCTTCCAAGCTGGATACGTGGGTTCGATTCCCATCACCCGCTTTTTCTATATGGAAAAACAAACCTGACAGACAGTACAAGGGGATGCATTCGGATGTATCCCCTATTTTTATCATCATGGCAGGACTTCAGGCGAAACAGATTTGACCGTACACAGGAAAGGAGAAAAAGGATGAAGTGGTTTCAAAATATGATGAAAGCTCTTCACATGGAACTGCGGGAGCACAGAAGCTCGTTTTTTGTATACATAATGCTTCGGGCGCTGGTTATCGCCTGCATGGTGCTTCAGGCACTGAACGGGAATTATGAAAATGTGTTTTTGTGTCTGCTGACGCTGGTGCTTCTGGTCATGCCGAGTCTGATTCAGCTGAATCTGAAAATTGAGTTTCCCACAACGCTGGAAATCATCATTCTGCTGTTTATATTTGCGGCAGAAATCCTGGGAGAGATTCAGGAATATTATCTGAAGATTCCAAACTGGGACGTTGTACTCCATACCATGAACGGATTTCTGATGGCGGCCATCGGTTTTTCCCTGGTGGATGTCCTGAACCGGGAAGAAAAGATGAAATTCGAGCTTTCCCCGGTATTTATGTCCCTTACTGCCTTTGCTTTTTCCATGACCGTGGGTGTGCTGTGGGAGTTTTTCGAATACGGAATGGATACGTTTTTCGGGCTGGATATGCAGAAAGATACAGTCATTCACACGATACGTTCCGTCACCCTGAATCCAAACGGAGAAAATATACCGGCAGTTATTCAGGGAATCCAGGACACGATTGTAAACGGAGAAAGTCTGGGAGTCGGAGGCTATCTGGATATCGGACTTCACGATACCATGGAAGACCTGCTGGTAAATTTCGCCGGGGCCCTGCTGTTTTCCATTATCGGATACTTTTATATTAAGAAAAAAGGAAAGGGAACCATGGCCCGCCGGTTTATCCCCCGTCTGAAGGAAGACGACGCTGATTTCCTGCGAATTGTGCAGGAAGAGGAAGAAGAGGAGGAAGAGGAAAAGAAAAAGGAAAAGGAAATGGAAATGGAAAGGAAAGAGCCGGAAGAACCGGCTACGAACTGAAAATGTGAAAAAGGGCCGGGGTTCTGCCTGCATCTGCAGGAGAACTCCCGGCCTTTTCTGCAGCCATCTGTCATTTAAGCACTTGCGTTTTTAAATATCCGTCCCTGATATCTGGACAGCGCGGTATACACAATCATGCCCAGCACGCCGCAGGATACAATTTCGCCAGCGCCCACTGTCAGCATCATAAACGGAATGGGAAGCGCCACGCCGTATGCGTACCGGAGTACAAAGGGAACAATGACGGTGTTGGCAAGAATCGGAGGGAGAGGAGCCAGAAAACGGTTCTGGTTTCTCAGCGCCCATGTGCCGAACGCCCCGATAAGGGTGGCAATGCTTCCGAAGATGATATCTGGAAGAAGAGCGCCTCCTAAAAAGTTGCCGATAATACAGCCGACGAAAAGTCCCGGAATGGCTGCCGGTGTGAATGCCGGAAGAATGGTAAGAGCTTCGGCAAGTCTTACCTGGATTTCTCCGAAGGAGAAGGGCGCAAACACAACAGTGAGCACCACATAGATGGCGGCCGTCATAGCGGCCTGGGTCATGAAGACTACATTCTGCTTTTTCATATGCAATTCGCTCCTTTAGTTTTGTTTTACGTGTGGAAGGTCTCGAACACACGGCACATTTTACGGCGGTGACCGCCGGCAGACCTTGAAAGACCTTGGTTTTATGCGGGTCTGCAACAAGGGATAGTATAGCATGAGAATGATGGGAAATCAACCTTTACGCCAAAATTACGCCAAAATGATATTTGAGCAAAATTTTATCCCCCTTTTCCTGCGGCGTGTCGGGAGAGGGGGAAGTTTATTAACTGTGTTCTTTTATCCATTGAGAAAAGGCTTCTATATTATTTTCTGACCTGAATTTTTCCATGGCGTTTTTTGCAGCATCAATCCAAGGATTAAAATACTTTTCTTTATAGTTTGGAATATTTTTTAGATTGCGTTTCATTTTTGCGTGCTGTGTTTTGTACGCTTTTCGATATTCAGCTTTGAACGGATCAGATTTTAATTTATTTGCATATCCAACTTGTTTGCAGGTTTTCCCATTCCGGTAAATGCGATCACAATAGATTTCATCCGTGCGCGACATCGGTAGGAACAAACGCCCGCAGTTTTGGCAACGTTTAATGCACACTTCTTTCTCCTGAATCTTTAGGACATCCAGCGCGAAAAGGGGATATATCGTACCTAAAGTATATGCAACCCTCATAGTCTTATTTTTGTCTAAGTAAAAATTAGCAAATGTGCTTTCTTTTTGGAATGTGAACAATGCCTCATCAGAGAACTCCTGGAATGAATTGGTAATTAGTTTGTCAATCAAAGACTTAAACGCCATATAGCCCCCCAAAACGGAGGCAATTCTTTTCCAGACTTTACTTGCGTCCCCTGAAGAAGTTAGCCATTGATGTAATTCAACGTGTATTTCGTTGAGTAGCATCGTGACAATAATGAGGTCATTGTTACTTTTTCCCATGTTGTCAAAACATTCTCCAATCAATTCTTCAATATCGTTCCCTTTGAATTGTTTGATAGTAGCAATTATCCTGTTCGTTATGTAATTAATATCGCAGTTATACAAGGCAACTATAATACCACCAAAACGGTATTCCATCCAAAATGCAGAACCGTCTTTTGCCTTAAAATTGTTAATACTAATAGCGTAGCTATCTTCTAACGGGATGATTATTATTGGATACATAATGATCTCCTGACTTTTTTTATTCCATTATTCTATAAATACAGACAGTCTATAAAAATATTATCTCATGTCTATACACGACTGTCAATATCTGTTATACTATGGATGTAGACAAGAAGTGATATGAATATTAACTGTCGGAAGGAGGGAAATGTATGAACCAACTCTCTTATAAGGATGCAAACGGCGAATTAGTTACTAAACAGCAGATGGCAGAATGTATCAATACAGGAATATCAACAGTTTGCAAAATCGCTGAAGAAGCGGGCGCAGTCCGCAGGATTGGGCGCAATTACAGAATTAATAAGAAAAAAGTTTTAGAGTACATTGAAGAAAACTACTCCGAATAATTACCAAAGATAAATCCCATCATGGGCAATTCACAAAAGAAATCACTTGGTCGAGTGAAAATAAAATCCCATACTGAAAGAAGAACACCCGGTCAATAATAAGGAATTGATCGGTTTACCAGAAATAATTTGAGGTTGAATAAAAGAATATGACGGAAAAATTCAAAATTTTTAGAGAACAAGTACACATTCAAGATGTTGCTATTCATCTAATGGGGAGACCGGAACGAGGAATGTTCAAATATCCCGGTGAAAAAACTGCATCCATAAAACTCTATACGCAGACACAAAGTTTTTATGATTTTGGGCGAAATACTGGCGGCGATGTTATTGCTTTATGGGCGCACGTTCGGAATTGCAACAACTGGGAGGCAATGAACGAAATAGCCGCTATATTTGGTGTTTCTGCGGTTTCGAATGAAACGGACAGGAAAAGTATTGCTGAACGGATTAGACGGCAGGAAAAGGTGCAGAAAGAGCGAGAACAGGCGGAAAAACGCAGACAGAAACGATGGGTAAAAGAAGTTGAACGTCTGCAGGAATGGCGAAAGCTTTGCCAGGATTTATTAGACTCCGGTCATTTGCCGCCGTTCTGTGACGTGCGAAGTTGGTGTTATTCAGAAATTCAAGTAGCAGATTACAGACTTGATATTTTGTGTGGAATTGAAATTGAATAGGAAGGAGGGGAGGTGTAATTGGACGAAGGAGATTTAATCAAATTTTGCCTAATAAACCGAAAGGGCGTTCCCTATGATATTGTCGAAAATTCTATTGCAGAATACATCATAGAGAACTATAACATTATGATCCTTGTGGGAAAGCCATACATTTATCGGGACGGTGTGTTTAAATCGGATGAGCAAGGAATTTACATTCAGCATTTAATCAAACAACTAATTCTCCCGAAATTGAGATCAGACTCACGTATTATGAGGGTTTATAAATTGATACTGAAGGATTATCGATTACAGGTCGAAATAGCACAGGTCAACGCATATCCGAAATACTGGGTAAATTTTCTTAACGGGATGCTGGATGTTAAAACAGGTATTTTACATAAACACTCACCAACATATAAGAGTGTAAATCAAATTCCTCATAATTACAAGCCTGGACTAGATATTGAAAAATCCGTATTTAATAAATTTTTGTTGAGTAGGATACCGGATGAAGATAACCGAAGAATGCTTTATGAGTACATGGGATATTGCCTATTGCCGGATATTATTTTTCAAAAATTTTTGATTTTGGTCGGAATAGGAAATGCCGGGAAAAGCGTGATATTAAATCAGCAAGCCCGTATATTGGGAGCAGATAATTTGTCAGCTATTCCGCTGCAATCATTATCAGAGCGTTTTACAACTGCCAGTTTATTAAATCGGCAATGTAATATATGCGGTGACTTATCTAGTGTCGCTATCAAAGACACGGCGGTTATTAAGCAATTGAGCGGAGAAGACCTGTGCAAGGCTGAATATAAGGGAGGGGCGGTATTTTTCTTTAAAAATCGTGCGAAATTTCTTTTTTCATGCAATGAACTCCCTTCAATTCTGGATGATCGCTCTAATGGATTTTACAGAAGATTACTTATCATCAGATTTGAGCATGAAGGAGATTTCATTCCAGATTTGTACGAACGGCTGGCCGATGAAAACGAAGTAGAGATTGTTATTTCTCACATAGTCGAGGGGGCAAAGCTGGCATTGAAAAGGGGCAAACTTTTTGAATCGGGGGCAAACTTAGGGGAAGTTTCGAGACTACAAGAGGACAGCGATTCCGTAGCAAGTTTTATCAATAATGTTGTCATTCAAGATGAAACAAGTCGAGTGAAACGTCCAGATTTATATGCGGCCTATATAGATTATTGTAAGCAGGAAGAACGGATTTCTCTAGGAAAAACAGCATTTTTTAAAGCGATAAGAACAAAAGGGTTTAGAGAGGCAAAAGTACAAGGAAACATTTATATATGTGGTATATGCTTAGATTTTATGAATGTTGAAAGTACACCATTTGATAATTAGGGGCATAAGGGGCAAAGTTATTCTATTTCTTAATGTGAGGGATAAAGGGAAAGCCTAATAAAAGAAGATTGAAAAATAATTCCCCTTTTTCCCCTATCAGGCAATAAGGAGGCAAGATGGATTTTCGGGATACATATTTTAATATTTGGCGACTTGCATGGGATTTTCATAAACAATTTGCCAATATGAGCGGAACAGAAAAGGAATGGGAGGCAGTAGTTAATACATCCGGCGAAATAGTGGAAAAATATAAAAATGAACCCGGATATGAGTTCTTGAAAGATTTAATTTTAGCAACATTGAATGAGTTAGAGCGCCGAGACAAGATCAATAGAAAGGAGCACGGGGAACTTGGGTAATATGGAACATTGGAATCATTTTCTGCAATCTGTATTGGCTGATACTAAACAAGATAAGAACCATAATAGCACGAGGAAGTCAGAGGATAAAGAAGCAGGTTCAATGCATTTCGTTGACATCAAAAAAGGGGTGGAAAAAAATGAGCAAAAGTAATTTTCCTAATTCGCAGATTGATAATCTTCCAGCAGAGTTTGTGGCAGATGCGATAGAGAGCATTCAAGAGCTGGCATCGTTAAAGAAGATTACGCGTGATGCAAGCATGGATCAAGAATTTGAAGATAGAGTCAATATGATAATTGAGTTCTGTAAGAGGAAGAAGATGAGGCTGGGGATTGAGACCTTATGTGCAGGACTTGGTATTTCGAGACAAGAACTACATAACTGGGAGAATGGCGTGGGAAATACATCAGAACGCAGGAGGGACGGTGTAAAGCAAATAAAGCAGTTAATATATGCATTCCTTGAACAGTGTGGAATGTCCGGGCGGCTCAATCCCACTACATACGTGTGGTTGAGTAAAAATTGGATGAACTACGTTGATGAAGTGAAGATTGATACAGGGGGAACAGACATTAAAAATACACCAGCACTGAGCTATGAAGATATAAGGCAGATTGCAGATCAAGCACGACAGGAAAGCATACGAGATATTATTGATGAACTACCAGATTGATTTTTGGCTGATAATTTGGCTAAGAACAAAAACAATGTTTAACAAACGCTGTATTTTCGCAGAGTGTGGAAGAAATCCACCTAAATATATTGTAAATGTGATGCGATTTTTGATGATATTAGTAAGAAAAACAAAGACTTGTTGAGATGGAATCATGAAGGGCAGAGGGGGTCTTGCGTATTCGTGCGCAGAGGGGGAGTGACGTGTCTTTTCTGCCGCAAGAATAAAAGGCATTTCCGAAAAATCAGAAAATCATAAAAAGGCGATAGCCGGAAAGGGGAACACATGGCGAGAGATAAGCCAGAACAGAACTACATCATTTATCAGGCAAACATAGAAAGGAGATTAAAAAAATGGCATTAACACAACGGGAACTTGAAGATTGCAGAAATCAGAAACGGCGTTTAGATATGGCGCAGACACCACAGGGCAGAATTGCCATAGAATTGTCAGAGCGCCATAAAAGACAAGAAGAAGCTAAAAGCGCATTACTAAAGCGATGTGGACTTGATACGGGTGCGCAGTTAGATGAAAACTCAATTTTGAAATATTATAAATAATGATTGGAGAAATAAAGATGAATGATAAAATGACAAAATTTGAAGAAATTAAGAAAATTGTGCTTGATTTCCAGAAACGGGCGGATCGCTATTTTTCTGAATATTGCGCAAAGGCTAGAGGCATGGAAGAGAAGTACCGCCCGGAGGTTTTTAAGAGAGAAATCATGACGCAGGTATGGCCGTATTATTCCGGGAATGTTTCTGCGGAACGAGATCACGCAAAAACAGCAATTTCCGATATTTGTGAGGACATAAGAAATGATCTGAAACGCTGGGCGCTGAAGCCGGTTGATCCGGGAACATTGCAGATTTTACAGTGTATGCATGATTTTGGCATCAAACTTTCACGCAGCGAATTATCAATAATTGAAAGCAGCGTTGAGAACAATCTTTTTGCACAAAAAATTTTCTGCGAAGTAGCAAAAAACAGCGGCTATCTTGCAAAGTTTCCAGATTTTTCTACATATCTTGCAGCATTGCAGGAAGCAGAATCTGATGCAAAATTGGCTGTTTCCGCATATGTCGGAAAATCCGAAAACGGACAGTTCCCAGGCGCTGATTTATTAGGTAAAAATGAAATAAACGGTATTGTTTACGGTGATTTTCAATTTTATCAAAAAATGTTTGCAGCAGAGTATGCAGAAAATCATAGATCGCTTAGTGAAGCGGAAGAACTTTGGAGCAAGGCACGAGTAAAAACAAGCTATACATTGACTGAAAAAGAAAGAACACGCCTTGAGAAAATTGTAGATGAAACTAAAAAAGGAGATGAACAGGAAAGAAAATCCCGAATGAAACAGATTCTTGAAGCAGAGCCGGATATCGCGGATAAGTTTTCTCTTATGGGCGTCGATTATCAAAACATGATTGCAGGATATGTTGACACTGGTAAATTGGATTAATAAAAAGGAGATTGTAGGAATATGCATCATTTAGAAAGCGCACGTTTTTCAAAGGTGGACAGACGTATGAATGGAATTACAAGTCATAAAGTTTTTGAAGTTGAGGGGAATGACTTAGTTATCGCTGTGCCTTCGGTTTTATCGAAAGATGGTAAAATTTCTTTTCTTATGTCTGATACATCGGGCATTAAGCAAGGGGATTATGTTGATTTTTGTTTTGCTTATACTGTTACTAATGGACGGGCAAACAGCTATCAAGCGCAGTTTCTGGGAATAACACCGCCGGAATTTAAGCCGGAAAATGCAGAGACATATACAATTTAAATAAGATTGTGGGCGTGGCGGTTTCTGCTCCTACCTTTGAAGCCGCCAGTAAGTCCCAAAAGGGGGAACAATATTACATGGATAATGTTTTAGTATTGAAAATTATCGGAACAAGTGAGTACAACGGAATGAGCCGGAATGGAAAACAGTACACGTTGACAACTTTGGAATTGGATTATCAAGGGAGTAAAGTGAAAATAAAGTGCTTTGAGAGCGGGGCAAAAGTTGGAGATTACGCTCAAATTGGGATTGGTACAAGAAAAAATATATACGGGGCAGAGTTTGCTGTTCTTGTGGAGCGGATCATTCCAGCCGGTGAGATTGAAAATAATTGGAAATAATATTGTTCGATACTTGATTTGTGGGAGAACAAAGTCACAAGCATTTTCAGACATAAAATAAATTGCCTGACTTAGCTAGATGTGCTATACTATCTGCACGGAAAGTCAGAGCGCATAAAGGCGGCCTACCCTCCACTTATCGGAGGGGCAAACCCTCCAGACGAAAGAAAGGAGGGCGATGCCGATGAACATTACATACTCGGATTTAATCCAGTTGATGATATTCATTGTCGCTCTTGTTGGTCTTTGTTATGAGATCTTCAAGGGAAAGAAGTAGCCGCCCACTACTGCCAATAGTGAACGGCTGTGTAAAACAGTTATCGTAATTATTTGGGGGTAGGCCGTGTGTTTCTGGCTTTCCCTTTTTCTAGTATCAATATAGCATATCCCGAACCGGCTTTCAAGACTTATCTTCTTTATCAGGCACATATTCCAAAATGTCAGAAATAGTACAGTTAAAGACTTTACATAAATTATTAAGCATATCCTTGTCGAGTCGCTGGATGCTTTCATCATATAAAGCGCCAACAGTGTTAGGACGAATATGGGCGGCTTCAGCAAGTTGTTTTCTATTCATTTTATGTTTTCCGAGTAGATCAGACACCTTAATTTTTATCAATTGTTATACCTCCTGATTAATAAATATTATACGATTTAAGAAAATAAAAGTCAATTAGAAATAAAAAATAGCGTTAAACGATATTGACAAATAACCATAAACGATATAAAATATCTACAAAAGATACAAACGGAGGTGAAAGCATGACAAAAAAAGAATTTGCAGAGTGGCTAGTAGGGATGGTTGAATTGACGAAACAGTTACCAGATGATTATTTATCAGATTGGAAATGTGAAGCAAAGAAGGCGTTCTCGTTAGAAGAGTGGGATAACATAGAAAAACTGATAGATGCAATTTGGAAGTATCGCATTCTCAACGATGAAGCGTTTCTTAGATTAAAGAAAGCCCTTGAAGAAGCTGGCACTTCAACAAAGGCTAAGTAACCCGACAACACATAGGAAAAGCCGGATTGTCTTAATTATAGAGGCAGTCCGATCAGAAATCAAGAAAGGATTTAGATTATGACTAAACAGGAATTGGAATGCAAATTTGTTGAGTTAGAAGATTGCCTCGATAAGGCGGAGCATATGTTGAGTTCATTAGAAGAAAACTATGATTTGCAGAAAGTAACTACAGATATGACGGACGATCTGTTGTTTGCGCAGAATAGAGGATTGATTTTAATGGAAGTCCGTATTGCGTGGGATTATGTGCAGAAGGCAATTCATATTCAAGATAAAATTGAAAAGGAGATGGCATTATGAATTTAGCAACAGAAATTATCAAGGAACAGAGAGAAATGATTGATTCTAAGCGCCTGGATCAAATTATTACAAATGAATATTCAACTGCTGTTGTAGCGGCTATTATCGACAGTGTTACAGATAATTATTCAGCTATGCTTGAGGAATGTGTGCCAGCGGACAAACTGGATGAACTGGACGAGCGTATCAATGAATATATTGATAGAGTGAACCGTGCAGTTTTTGAGCAGGGATTTATCCGAGGAGTGGCAGCAGGCAGAGGCGGTGTTGTGTAATGACAGGTTATTTGATTGAGTATAAAAAGAAAACATCATTCCTCTACCGCGACGAGCCGGGAGATAACTTCACGGAGAAACGCAAGGCATTAGTCAGCCGGGAGATACTGGCGCAGATGCTGAGTACATACCGATTTATTATATTTGTAGCGTATTTGGTGGATGTGGAACAGTACAGGGATAACTGTGAAGATGTAATAGAAGTAATTACGGAGGTATAGTATGGCAGAGAAAAAACTGCCGAAAGGTATTCGGAAGAACGGGAATAGGTATCAAGGGCGGATCATGTTCCATGGAAAAAATTATTCTGTTACAGGTGCCACTATTACCGAGACAAAAAAAGCTATGACTGATTTAAAGTATAGGTTAGAACATGGACTGTTTGTTGAACGTGAAAAAGTGACTTTTGACTCTTGGTTCAAAACATGGATTAAAGAATATAAGCAGAATGACTTGAAAACAGGTACACTTATTTCATATCAGAATTATTATAATTTTTACATCAAAGAGCCTCTAGGGAAAATGCCTGTTTCCTCAATACGTGGTGAACATATCCAAAAGTTATATAACAAGTTATTGGATGATGATATGGCATTATCTTCCTTGAAAATCATATCAGCGGTAATGAACGGATGTTTCCAAAGAGCGTTAAAAAATGGCCTGATAGAACGAAATCCAGTCAAGTTGGCGGAATTGCCACGGAAGAAACAAAAGACAGAACGAAGGGTATTAACTCTTCAGGAGCAGGAGTTATTTTCAAAGTATTCTCAAGAAAGTTATCTTCATAATTTATTTGCTTTAATGCTTAGAACTGGAATGAGAAGTGGCGAAGCCAGGGGATTAAAGTTTTCAGATATTGATAGCAAGAACAACGTTATCCATATCAGGCGCACTTTAAAATATGAAACGGGAAGAGGCTTTTTTGAAGATGCGCCAAAAACATCGTCATCAATGCGGGATATACCAGCTACACCGGAAATCATGTCCATTATTGAAGCGCAGCGTAAAATTAACAGAGAATATTCTAATGTGGTTAGTATTGATGAATATATCTTTCACCTGCCGGAAGGAACACCGATTAGCCGGGAACGTGTACAAGCTGAAATTGATCGGATTTTGAAAAAGATAAACGAAACAGGCAGTCACGTAGAAAGATTTACTTCTCATTGTTTTAGACATACCTTTGCTACAAGGGCGATAGAGGCCGGAATGCAGCCGCAGACGTTAAAGACGATCTTGGGGCATTCCAGTTTATCTATGACAATGGATTTATATTCTCATGTACTTCCAAATACAAAGGCGGAAGAAATGCAAAAAGTAGCAAGCATTTTTTAAATAAGCAGAGGGCGGAAACCGCCCTCTTATTATATCCTTGTTTACGCCAAAAGTTACGCCAAAATGAGATGAAAACAGACGGTATAAGATAACGGATAAAAAGCTGCTTTCCTTATGAAAAACAATAAGACGCAACTTGACGAACAGTAAATTTATTTAGTTTTGTTTTACGAGTGGAAGGTCTCGAACACTCGCGCCTAAACGTGCAAAGCAGGCTGCCAGTGACAGCCTGCCTGCAGTGGCTTTGCAACGTTGGATAGTATAACATGGAAATCCAGGAAAAGCAACGGAAAATCATGTCTTTTAATTAGATATCTATTGAACGGAAATCGATTTCCAGATTATCATAGATACCGGCGTTGACAGTCTCTGAGAACGTATATTCTGCGGTATTTGAACAGTTTGGTGTAGTAGTCCATGCTCCTGCTGGCCGGGGATATTTTCCATGACATAGCCAAACCGATTCTGAACTTCCGTACATTCGTATACCTTCGGGATACGGACTGGCTTTCCGGCTACAAGCTGATGATTTCGATATTCCCGCAGAACTGTATTTTGAGAATAACCTGGCCTGAAAAGCTTTAATACTCTGCTTTTGCTAAGAATATACAGTTCCGCGGTACGTCCTTCTGCAATTTTGCGGGTATTTTCCTTTTGCATATTATTTCCTCTCTCCCGGACTGTCTGATTCAAACAGTCCCTGGGGATACCGTTTGAGTTCTCTTTCCCAGTAAAGCTGATACCCCAGATGAAGGGCTCCAAATGCAGCCAGAACCAGAAGAAAGAGCAGCCAGCCGTCCAGGGGAAGGAAGACAGAACCAAGGCCCAGTATTTCTGTTATCCAGTCACACAGGAAAACCAGAAGCAGGGCGGGAAAAAGAGCAAAAACAGCATATTGCTTTTTCTGTCCCTGCTCCAGCCGCCGGTAGAACCGGTCGCCGCAAAAAGTGCAGACTCCCAGAATAAATGCCTGTATGACATCAGAAAGAGAAAACTGATAGCCCGGGTGCAAAATTCCCCCGTTCAGAATCAGATTCAGACCCAGGAAAAAAAGACTGAACCCGAACAGGTGGTGCAGTCCGGTGAGAAGATGCTCCTTCAGGGCAGGGCGGGGTGAGTTCTGGATAATATCATTGCAGAAAGTATTCAGATTCGTGCCCAGTTCTGCGGCCAGGCTATCCTGTCTATATTCCGCCTCACGGGCCATCTCAATCAGGTCTTTCCGGATGATTTCTTTTTGCAGAAGGGAAATCCGGGATGTGGAGAGGAATCCGTCGGCTTTGTCAATCAGTGCGATATCTTCAGAAGATGACAGGGTATTCAGTTCCGCAGTGTTTTGAAAATAAAGTCTGGAATACGGGGTACTCCATTTAAAAATCTGTGATAATCTCATAAAAAAACCTCCTCTCTGCCTAAGGCAGCTACTCGCTGGAAGAAGAATTCCAGATACCTTCCACCAGATTCTGGACTTCCAGCCAGTTTTTATAAAATTCCCGCAGGTATTTCTGTCCTTCGTTAGTAATAGAATAGTATTTTCGTCTGGGGCCAAGGGGACTTGGACGGTAAACTGCCAGAATCAGTTCTTTTTTCTCCAGCCGGAGCAGGAGAGGATAGAGTGTTCCTTCCCGGATGTCAGGGAAACCGCCGGTCTGCAGACGGGAAAGAATCTCATAGCCGTAGGTTTCCCTGCTTTCGATAATTTTTAAAATGCACCCCTCCAGAACGCCCTTCATAAGCTGGGATTTATCCATAAAATCACCTCTCTTTGCCTATATTGTATTACAAGGTTCCTTTGGCTATATTGTAACACAAGATAGATGGAAGTCAAGAGGAAAAAGAAGGATTTAAAATCTTTCCGGATTCACCGAAAGAGACTGTCTGACCAGAACGGTAATAGACTTGCGTTCCGGTGGGGAACTGTTGTATACTATACATACTATGATACACGGATTGCTCCGTGCTGACACACTCCCGCAATCCTAAAACACCTCAAATCCGCTCATTTTTCTGTGAAAAATGGCTGCTTTTCGGTGTTTTGCGCGTCCAAAAGTCATGCCTGCCTGCGCAGGCGCAGTCCGCATGACCTTTTGACGCTTGTATCATACTGAAACGCCGGGAAAACGGGTACCTGGCTGGAGATGGAGGATTTGGTATGGATTTAGTTACAGTAAAAGAATTATACAAAAACCGGGAAAACTACCTGGACAAAGAAGTGACCATCGGAGGATGGGTACGGAGTATCCGGGATTCTAAGACTTTTGGGTTCATCGTGGTAAACGACGGCTCTTTCTTTGAACCGCTTCAGGTGGTGTACCATGATAAAATGGACAATTTTGCCGAGATTTCAAAACTGAATGTAGGCGCGGCGATTATCGTAAAAGGAACGCTGGTGGCGACGCCCCAGGCGAAGCAGCCTTTTGAGATACAGGCGGAGGAAGTGACGGTGGAAGGAGCGTCTGCTCCGGATTATCCCCTTCAGAAGAAACGTCATAGTTTCGAATATCTCCGGACAATTTCTCATCTGCGCCCCAGGACAAATACCTTCCAGGCAGTGTTCCGGGTACGCTCCCTGACCGCCTATGCCATTCACAAGTTCTTTCAGGAGAGAGGCTTTGTCTATGTACACACGCCTCTGATTACAGGAAGCGACTGTGAAGGGGCTGGAGAAATGTTCCGGGTAACCACACTGGACCTGGAAAATGTACCGAAGAATCCGGACGGAACCGTGGACTATACGAAAGATTTCTTTAATAAAGAAACCAGCCTGACGGTAAGCGGTCAGTTAAACGGGGAGACCTTTGCCCAGGCGTTCCGGGATATTTACACTTTCGGACCTACTTTCCGGGCGGAAAATTCCAATACGACCCGTCATGCGGCGGAGTTCTGGATGATTGAACCGGAGATTGCCTTTGCGGACCTGGACGATGATATGATGCTGGCGGAGAGTATGCTGAAATATATTATCCGGTATGTGCTGGAAAATGCGCCGGAGGAGATGAATTTCTTTAACTCCTTTGTGGACAGGGGACTGCTGGACAGACTGAATCATGTGGTGAATTCCGATTTTGCCCGGGTAACTTACACGGAGGCCGTGGAGATTCTGGAAAAGAACAACGATAATTTTGAATACAAGGTTTCCTGGGGGGCGGATCTGCAGACGGAGCACGAGCGCTATCTGACAGAGGAAGTGTTTAAACGTCCGGTATTTGTAACAGATTACCCGAAAGACATCAAAGCGTTTTATATGAAACAGAATGATGACGGGAAAACGGTGGCGGCAGTGGACTGCCTGGTACCAGGAATCGGAGAAATTATTGGCGGAAGCCAGAGAGAAGACGATTATGAAAAGCTGCGGAACCGGATGCAGGAACTGGGACTGAAGGAAGAAGATTACCAGTTCTACCTGGATTTGCGGAAATACGGTTCTACCAGACACGCAGGGTTTGGTCTGGGCTTTGAGCGGTGCGTGATGTACCTGACGGGAATGTCCAATATCCGTGATGTGATTCCGTTCCCGAGAACTGTCAATAACTGTGAGCTTTAATAAGAAAAAAGGGAGCCCGGGCAGTCAAAAGCCCGGGCTTTAGAGTAAGTATGCGGGGGAGCAGGAGGATAAGGAGGCAGGCAGATGGAACAGATTCTGATTGTGGATGATGAAAGAGAAATTGCGGATGTAGTAGAGCTGTATCTGCAGAATGAGTATAAGGTGCTGAAGTTCTATACAGGGAAGGAAGCGCTGGAATGTATTGACAGTACCCGGATTGACCTGGCGATTCTGGACGTCATGCTCCCGGATATCGACGGGTTTACTATTCTGAAAAAAATTCGGGAAAAATATACGTTTCCGGTGCTGATGCTGACGGCGAAGACAGAATATCTGGATAAAATTACGGGCCTTACCATGGGGGCGGACGACTACATTCCCAAGCCCTTTAATCCCCTGGAGCTGGTGGCCCGGGTGAAGGCCCAGCTCAGGCGGTATACCCAGTACAATGACAGCCAGCGGCCGGCAGAGGGCGAGGTGATTGATTTCGGCGGACTGGTGCTGAATAAACAGTCCCATGAGTGCAGCTTTAATGAGCGGCCCCTGACTCTGACGCCGATTGAGTTCGATATCCTCTGGCTGCTCTGCGAAAACCGGGGCAAGGTTATCAGCTCGGCCCAGCTTTTTGAGACGGTGTGGCATGAGCCTTATTACAAAAACAGTAACAATACAGTGATGGTACATATCCGGCATCTGCGGGAAAAGATGAACGGCGGAACCGGAAAGTCCGATTTTATCAAAACCGTATGGGGAGTGGGGTATAAAGTTGACTAACAATTACCGGAAATTAAAACTGAGTATTCTTCTGCAGACGGTCTTTGTTACGGCACTGACCGTGCTGGTGGGCGGACTGATACTGGAGTTTGTTATTGACGGAATATACAATGACAGTTTTGCCAACGTTTTTATGCGAATCATGCAGGGGCTGAAGGTGCCGGAGGAGACGGCCCGGCATCTTTACTGGGCTCTTATCGGGGACAACAAGGTTTTCTTTATGATTCTGGGATTCCTGGCGCTGTTTTCCCTCTTCTTTTACATTGCGCTTTCCAAGATGACCGGATACCTGGATCAGGTGGGGGACGGCATTGAGAATATTCTGTCCGACTCCACAGAGCCCATTCAGCTGATTACAGAGCTGAAACCGCTGGAGACGAAGCTGAATACGATAAAAAACACGCTGAAACGGCAGGAGCGGGAAAGCCAGGAGATGGAACAGCGTAAAAACGACCTGGTACTGTTTCTGGCGCATGATTTGAAAACGCCGCTGACTTCGGTAGTGGCCTATTTAAGCATGCTGGATTCTTATCCGGATATGCCGGAGGAGGAGCGGGTCAGGTATACCCATATTTCCCTGGAAAAGGCGGTACGCCTGGGGGACCTGATAAATGAATTTTTTGAAATTACCAGATTTAATCTCCAGGAGATTGCGCTGGAACCGGTAGAACTGGACATGTCCATGATGCTGGAGCAGATTGCCGACGAGCTTTACGGCGTACTGCGGCAGAAAAATCTGCGCTGCCATGTGGAGACGGAGGACGACCTGGTAATCAAAGGGGACCCGGACAAACTGGCAAGAGTATTTGATAATATTCTTAGAAACGCAATCGTTTACTGTAAAGAAAATTCTCAGCTGGAAATCCAGGCGGTATCCGTGGGAGAGGGAGAGGTTCAGATTACCTTTTCCAATGAAGGGAGCCGGATCCCGGAGGAAAAACTGGAGCGGATATTTGATAAGTTTTACCGGGTGGATGCGTCCAGAAATACGTCCACGGGAGGGGCCGGTCTCGGGCTGGCCATCGCAAAGGAAATTGTGGAAATGCACGGGGGCCGTATCTGCGCGGAAAGCGACGAGAAGGAGACCCGTTTTATTGTAACTCTGCCAAAGGACATGACGGAGAAAGGGGAGGAGCAGGATGAAGTTCATACACATCGCAGACGTACATCTGGGGGCAGAGCCGGAAGCCGGAAGAGAGTACAGCGCAAACCGTGGTTCCGAGCTCTGGGACAGCCTGGAAAGAGTCGTACAAGTCTGCCAGAGGGAGCAGACGGACCTTCTTCTGATAGCCGGTGACCTGTTCCACCGTCAGCCCTTGTTGCGGGAACTGAAAGAACTGGATTATCTGTTCTCCGGCCTGGACCATACCCGGGTAGTATTTGTGGCCGGAAATCACGACTATCTGAAACCGGCTTCCTATTACCGGACCTACAGGTGGCAGGCCCGGGTCTTTCCTCTGCTGGGAGAAAAGCTGGAACATGTAGAGTTTCCGGAGCTGAGAACCTGCGTGTACGGGCTGAGTTATGGAAAACGGGAGATAACGGAACGTCTTTATGACGAAGCCTGGGCCCAAAAGCGGCAGCCGGTGGAAATCCTGCTGGCTCACGGCGGGGACGCAAAGCATATTCCCTTTGACCGGAACCGGCTGGCAGAGCTTGGTTACACCTATGTGGCACTGGGGCATATCCACCGCCCGGAAGAGGTCGTAAAAAACCGGATATACTATGCAGGCTCCCTGGAACCGACAGATGTGAACGATACCGGGAAACACGGATTTATCCGGGGACTGGTAAAAGACGGACGTGTTCAGGCGGAATTTGTGCCTTTTGCCAGCCGGGAGTATATTCATATGGACGTCATGACAGAACCGGGAATGACGGGGCGGGCCGTCCGGGAAAAAGTTCTCCGCCAGATAGAGGAGCGGGGAACAGAAAACCTGTACCGGATTACGCTGAAAGGATTCCGGGACGCGGATATGGAGCCGGATACATCCGGCATGGACAAATACGGAAATATCATCGGGCTTCTGGACTGCACCAGGCAGGCCTATGATTTTGAGAAGCTCTGGAAACAGAACCGGGACAGCCTGCTGGGCAGGTATATTGAAGCTTTGCGGGACTATCCGGAGGGAAGTATCGAATACCAGGCGCTTTACGATGGCGTCCGGGCGATTCTGGAGACAAAAAGGGGTTAACAGATGAATATCAGGGAACTGAATCTGAAACATTTTGGAAAATTTAAAAACAGAAAACTGGAATTTTCCGATGGCCTGAACCTGATATACGGGGAAAATGAGGCGGGGAAATCCACGGTACACAGCTTCCTGGAAGCCATGCTTTTCGGTATGGAAAGAGGAAGGGGCCGGGCGGCGGCAAAGGATGCCTGGAGACGGTATGAGCCCTGGGAAAATCCGGGGTACTACGCCGGACAGATGCGTTTTTCCTGCGGGAACCGCAGTTTCTGTCTGGAACGGAATTTTGAAAAGAATGGGAAAAGTGCCCTTCTGTACTGTGAGGATGACGGGGAAGAGCTGTCCCTGGAGCAGGGAGACCTGGACATGCTTCTGGGAGGAATGAGCAGGGAGCAGTATGAGAATACGGTTTCCGTGGGACAGATGAAAGCCCTGCCGGGAATGTCCCTGGCGGCGTCCCTGAAGGACTATGCGGCCAATTATTATTCGGCCGGGAATGAAGGAATCCACCTGGAGGAGGCTCTGCAGTTTCTGAAGGAAGAGGATAAAAAGCTGGAGCGGGAGGAGAAAGCGGACGCCCGCAGGCGCGCCGGAAAGAGAGAAAAAATCGAGATGGAGGCGTCCTACATCTGGCGGGAACTGCACCACCTTTCCCAGGAGAGGGAAGAAACAAAGGAAAAAGTGGAACAGTGCAGACGGAGAAAGGAAGCACTGGAGAGCCAGCAGAAGGAAGAACGGGAAAAACGGGAGAGGGAACGTTTTGGAGCCTGGCGGGTGCACCCGATGGAGATTGTCAGCATGGTGCTGGTCCTGATTCTGCTGGTTCTGCTTTTCAGCCGTCCCTGGAGCTTTCTGGTGCTGATTGTCGTGGCTCTGGCCGAGGGAATCTACATCTGGAACCGTATGAAGGACGGAAAGCGCAGGGCCCGGGAACTGACGGACGGGGAAGCAGAGGAGCTGAAGCTTCTGAAAGAAGAACTGGGAAAGGCAGAGTGGAAGCTGGAGCAGCAGCGGCAGGCGAACCGGGAGAAACAGACCCGGTACAGCAATCTTCAGGAACAGCTTGGAGAACTGGACGAAGTGGGAGAGGAAGCAAAGGAACGGGAAAAAAAGCGGAAAGCCCTGGAACTGGCGGCCCGGACCATGAACCGGATATCCGGAGAAATGCAGAGCCAGGCGGGGGAACGTCTGAATCAGCGGATTTCCGAAATAACAGAACAGATTACGGGAGGAAAGTATCAGAAAGTCTGGATGGACACGGAACTGAACCTTCACCTCCTGGGAGAAGCCGGGCGGGTGTCCGTCAGCCAGGTGAGCCGGGGCACGGCGGAACAGCTGTATTTTGCCCTGCGGATGGCGGCTTCGGAGCTGCTCTGTGAGGAGAAATTTCCGCTGGTGCTGGATGATACCTTCGTCTGTTACGATGACGTCCGGCTGGAACGCACGCTGAACTGGCTGGCGGAAAGCGGCAGGCAGGTACTTCTGTTTACCTGTCAGGGAAGAGAAGAGAGAGCGCTGAAAAAAAGCGGTCTCAGATACCATAAAATCACATTATAAAAAGGCAGATTCCCGAAGAGGGGAGCTGCCTTTTTATTACAAAAACGTTCCGTGGGATGCGTAAATCCGGTCTTCTAGGGAAGAATTTCTTCTCCTTTCCGATATTTACGCAGCACATTCTGAATCCGTTCGCTTGGGTCCAGAATATCGCTGATAGAACCGTCATGATTCAGCGTCTCGATAATCAGGGCAATGTACTTGCTCATGTCGCAGCTGATATAGTAAGGACGTTTCAGAAGTTCCGGGCTCTGGTATATCAGGTTTGTGGTCAGAATGCCGTCAATCAGGCCTTCCTCATAAGCTTTGTCAAACTTTTCCATGCCGTTTGTAAACAGTCCGAAGGTAGCCGCGGCGAAAATCCGCTTTGCTTTCCGGGTCTTTAACTGCTTTGCAACGTCCAGCATACTGTCTCCGGAAGAAATCATGTCATCCAGAATAATTACATCCTTGCCCTCCACGGAAGAGCCCAGAAATTCATGGGCGACAATCGGATTCCTGCCGTTTACTATCCGGGTATAGTCCCGACGTTTGTAGAACATACCCATGTCCAGACCAAGTACATTGGACATATAGATAGCCCGGCTGGTGGCGCCTTCATCGGGGCTGATGGTCATCATATGGTCGGCATCAATCTGCAGGTCTTTTACCCGTGCCAGCAGATTTTTCACAAACTGATAGATGGCCGGTACCGTCTCAAATCCGCTTAACGGAATGGCGTTCTGCACCCGGGGGTCGTGTGCGTCAAAGGTGATAATATTGTCCACGCCCATGCGCACCAGTTCCTGAAGAGCCAGGGCGCAGTCCAGGGATTCCCTGCCGCTTCGCTTGTGCTGACGGCTCTCATAGAGGAATGGCATAATCACATTCAGCCGCCGGGCCTTGCCTCCTACGGCGGCGATAATCCGTTTCAGATTCTGGTAATGATCATCGGGAGACATCCGGTTGATGTTCCCGGTTAAGGAATAGGTCAGACTGTAATTCAGAACGTCCACCATAATATAGAGATCCTTGCCGCGGACAGATTCATTGATAATTCCTTTGGCTTCTCCGGAACCGAACCGGGGGACCTGGGCGTCTACCAGGTAGGTGTCCTTCTCGTATCCGGTGAGAACCGGGTTGCTCTTCTGGGCATGGGTACTTTCCTTTCGCCATCTGACCAGATATTCATCCACTTTGTTTCCCATTTCCCGGCAGCCGTCCAGGGCGATAATACCCAGGGGGCCTACCGGCATATTTTCCAGAATTCTTTCTGTACGGTGTAACATTAGTTTGCCTCCCTCTTCATGAGTTTCTTTTGTATCCGGATATCATCTCCTGCAAGACGGAGAATCCGGAAGTGGTTGCTGATGCGTGAAAATGTACGCTCTGTATAGCTGGCCCTGATTTCCTCCAGAGTAAAATTGGTGGAAATCACGGTAGATTTTCTGTTCAGTATCCGCTCATTCAGGCAGACAAACAGCTGGGAAATTACGAAATCGGTATTCCGTTCCGTCCCCAGGTCGTCAATAATCAGCAGGTCGCAGGTTTCCATCTGCTCGCAGAGGACCTGGCTTTCTTCTGATTTTCCCAGAGCTTTGTCGAGAAGCGCGTCAAACATCTCTGCGGAAGTCAGATACAGAACCGAATGGACGGACTGCATCAGTTCCCGCGCGATACAGTGGGTCAGAAACGTTTTCCCGGTCCCTGTGGTGCCGAAAAGCAGCAGGTTTCCGTGCGCCGTGTCAAAATCCCGGATGAACTGCCTGCACTCGTCGTAAGCCCTGCGGGCCAGTGTGAGAGAGGATTCCCCGGTCATTCTGTCAATATAATTATCCGAATAGTACTGGAAGGAAAACTGGTCAAAGTTTTCTTTTTCCAGTACACCGGCCAGATTGGACTGTGTATAAAAAAGGTCGATAACCGCCTTCCGGAAGCAGTGGCATTTCTGATTGCCGATATAGCCGGTATCCTGGCAGTCCGGGCATTCATAGGACGGCTCCAGATAATCCGGCGGGAAACCGCCTTCCTGCAAAAGCTGCGCCCGTTTCCCGGAAAGCTGTCCCAGCTCTTCCCTCAGTTCGACAAGGGCGCCGTCATCCCCGTCCAGGAGCTTTCGGGCCTGTTTTACACTGCAGTCTGAGATGGAACTGTCGATACGTTTCAGTTCCGGTATGGCTTCATAGGCCGTTTCGTAGTGCCGGTTCAGCCGGTCGCGGCTGCGAAGCCGGCGCTGTTCATACATATTCATCAGTAGATTGTACTGGGAATTGGTTATGGGCATATCCGTCTCCTTTTCCGGGTTCTGGGGTCTAGCTGTTCCGCAGCAGTTCCTTTGTCAGCTCGTCCATATCATAGGAATGTTCCTCAAAGCTGCGGAACTTGGAAGAGGCATTTCCTCCCGTACCCTGTCTGCGGGCCGGCTTCCTGGAAGAAGCCTTCTCCTGGGCATAGGCAGAATCCAGGGTGTGCACGTCAGCAAGCGTATGTACATCGTGGCTGCGCCAGTTTTCCAGAATTTTGTCCGTGTATTCAAAACTGGGCTGGTGAATGGAGGAAATCGTGCGGTTGCAGGCTTCCAGAATCAGCTCCAGGGAAAGTCCTTCCTCCTCCGTCCATTTCCGGATAAATCCAAGCTCTGCCGTGGCAGGGCCCCGCCCCTTGATGCCAAAGGCATTTAATATGGAATAACAGTTTTTATTGTAAATAGCAGAGGTCTCTCTGGCCTGTTCGGCAGAAGTAATATTGCTGTCAGCCCAGGCGAGAGCCACCTTCTGAATGTAATGCATACTCTTGTGCCCGTTTTCCACGCAGTATTCTATCAGATATTCAATCAGGTCTGCGGAAAATCCCAAATCGTCATAGAAATATGCGATGGTATCCACATCGGTGCGTGTCAGGGTCTTGCCCAGATACTGCTCCGCAACGAAGAGAATCTGCTTCAGTTCCCGGCGGTTCCGGGTGGAGGCCGATTTTGGTCTCTTTACGGCAGCAGCGTTCGGCGAGGGCGTCTCTGCGACAGAGGGTTCTGCGGCAGGGGAAAACCCGGCTGCCGGAACGGACGCGGCAGAGGCGGATGTACCGGAAGCGGAAGTTTTTCCCATCTCCAGTCCAATGACACTGCCGTTTCTGTCGTACTCCAGAGTCAGAAGCCCTTCTTTTTCCCAGTATTTCAGTGCACGAAGTATGTCGCCTTCGGTATTTTCCAGGTAATCTGCCATCCTGGAAATGCTCAGAGCGGCGCAGGGACTGTTCAGATGGCGCAGGAGAAGCAGATATACTTTTACATATTCTCCATTTGCCGCCGGCATGTACCGGTCAATAAATTCGTTGTCCACCAGTGTGGTGCTGCCCTGAAAACGATTGCGTAAAATCAATGCACTCATAAGTTCCTACCGTCCCTTTTGTTTGCCGTACTGCTTTTGTAAAAAGCTGTTTAAATCTTTGAAAAATTCTCCAGAAGTTTCTCTGGCGAGTACTCGTATTATAACATTATCTGAGGGCCGGAAAAAGAATTATTTCGTTAGAAATCCGGGTTTTTTGTGGATAATTTTATGTGGAAAATGTGGATAACTACCGTTTTAAAAGTTCTTCCCCTATTTTTACAACATCTCCTGCCCCCATAGTTATCAACAGGTCTCCCTTCTGGCAGTGCTCCCGGACGTAAGATTCAATCTCAGAGAAACCGGGAAGATACAAGGCGTCCCGCCCCCTGCCCCGGATGGCGTCCGCCAGCTGGGCAGAAGAGACTCCCAGTGTGTCGGTTTCCCGGGCGGCATAGATGTCCGCCAGAATTACGTGGTCTGCATGGGAAAGAGCTTCTGCAAATTCATGAAACAGCGCCTTTGTCCTGGTATAGGTATGGGGCTGGAAGATACACCAGATTTCCCGGTGAGGGAAATGGGCCGCAGAAGTCAGTGTGGCCTTAATTTCCGTGGGATGATGGGCATAATCATCCATAATGGTGATGCCGTTCATCTCTCCTTTAAGCTCGAAACGTCGGTCGGTTCCGTGGAAGGAGGCGAGCCCATTCTGGACAGTTTCTGCCGGAATATCCAGCAAATCTGCCACAGCGATGCAGGCCAGAGCATTATAGACGTTGTGCTCTCCGCCTACAGAAAGGGAGATGTGTTCTCCGGTTTTTCCGCTGCGGATAACATCAAAGGAGGCATTCCCCAGATTGTCATAGGAAATACCGCCGGCCTGATATTCGCAGGAAGCGTCTTTTCCAAAGCGTACAATCCGGCAGGGAAGGCCGTCCGTAATCTCGGAGAGTCTGGGGATATCCCCGTTTATAACCAGTGTCCCGTCCGCAGGGAGAAGTCCGGCAAACTGGTGGAAAGAGTGGCGGATGTCATCCAGGTCTTTAAAGAAATCCAGATGGTCCGCGTCAATATTTAAAATGATACTGATTTTCGGGAAAAAATGAAGATAACTGTTGGTGTACTCACATGCCTCGGTAATGAAAAGTTCGGAACCGCCCACCCGGATATTGCCGCCGATGGCTTTCAGGATGCCGCCTACGGAGATGGTGGGATCCAGGTTTCCTTCCAGAAAAATATGGGAGAGCATGGAGGTGGTTGTGGTTTTTCCATGGGTTCCCGCCACGGCAACCGGAGTTTTATAATTCTGCATAAGCTGTCCCAGCAGCTCTGCCCGGGAGAGCATAGGCAGATTCTGCCGTTTTGCCTCCTGAAATTCTGCATTGTCCTCATGGATGGCCGCTGTGTAAACAACCACATCGATGCCTTCTATTATGTTAGCCGCTTTCTGTCCATAAAAAACAGCCGCCCCGTTCTTTTCCAGACGACGGGTAAGCGGGGATTCTTTTGTGTCAGAACCGGACACGGTAAAATGTTCTTCCAGAAGGATTTCTGCAAGACCGCTCATGCTGATTCCGCCAATTCCGATAAAGTGGACATGGCATGGTTTCTCAAAATTAATATGATACATAGATATTACACTCCCGTTCTCTGTCATAATCACTACTGTTCTTCTATATTATATACATATAGCGGGAAAAAACCAAGCCATTTCTTTTTGTTATATTTCTATAAAAAGGAACGATAAAACGGAAAAAAATTGTTAAAAATGTTCACAGAATGTGATTCCTATGGTATAATAGGAATACTAGATTTACCAAAAAGGGGTGAAGACATGGTTAAAAAGGAAATGATAGCAATGTTACTGGCAGGCGGGCAGGGCAGCAGGCTGGGAGTTCTGACCGCGAAAGTTGCAAAGCCGGCAGTTGCGTTTGGAGGGAAATACCGGATAATTGACTTCCCCCTCAGCAACTGTATCAATTCAGGGGTTGATACAGTCGGAGTACTCACTCAGTACCAGCCACTGAGACTGAATACTCATATCGGAATCGGGATTCCCTGGGATCTGGACAAAAATATCGGCGGGGCCAGAATCCTTCCTCCGTATGAAAAGAGTACAAGCAGTGAATGGTATACCGGTACGGCCAACGCGATTTACCAGAATCTGGATTACATGGAGACTTACAATCCGGATTATGTACTGATTCTTTCCGGCGACCATATTTATAAGATGGATTACGAGGTTATGCTGGACTACCACAAAGAACACAAGGCAGATGTAACGATTGCAGCCATGCCGGTGCCGATGGAGGAGGCAAGCCGTTTTGGCATTGTTGTTACCGATGACAAAGGGCAGATAGAGGCCTTTGAGGAAAAGCCGGCAAATCCGAGGAGCAACCTGGCTTCCATGGGAATTTATATTTTCAGCTGGCCGGTCCTTAAAGAAGCGCTTGTGAAGCTTTCCAGTCAGCCGGGGTGTGATTTCGGAAAACACATCATTCCCTACTGCCATGAGCAGGGAAAGCGGATGTTTGCCTATGAATACAACGGATACTGGAAGGACGTGGGAACGTTAAACTCCTACTGGGAAGCCAATATGGAGCTCATCGATATTATTCCGGAATTCAATCTGTACGAGGAATTCTGGAAAATTTACACGAACAATGACATTCTTCCGCCTCAGTATATTTCCTCGGAAGCCGTGATTGAGCGCAGTATTATCGGGGACGGCTGTGAGATATACGGTGAGATTCACAACTGCGTGATTGGCTCCGGCGTTACCATTGGAAAAGGCAGTGTAATACGGGATTCCATTATTATGAAGGATACCGTGATTGGAGAAGGCTGCGTGATGGACAAGGCCATTATTGCCGAGAGTGTGGAAGTGGGCAGTAACGTGACCATGGGAATCGGAAGTGAACTTCCCAATAAGTTCCGTCCGGATATTTATAATTCCGGCCTGGTGACGGTCGGTGAGAATTCTGTCATTCCGTCCGGCGTTCAGATTGGAAAGAATACCGCCATTAGCGGCGTGACCGTAAAAGCAGATTACAGAGACGGCCTGATGGAAAGCGGCGAGACATTAATAAAGGCGGGTGAGAGATTATGAGGGCAGTAGGAATTATTTTAGCCGGCGGAAACAGCAATAAGATGCGGGAACTGACCTATAAGCGCGCAACGGCGGCTATGCCGGTGGCGGGCAGTTACCGGTGTATCGATTTTGCGCTGAGCAACATGTCCAATTCCCATGTTCAGAAGGTCGCGGTACTGACCCAGTATAATTCCCGTTCCCTTCATGAGCATCTGAACTCCTCCAAATGGTGGGATTTCGGAAGGAAGCAGGGAGGGCTGTATGTTTTTACCCCTACCATTACCATGGACAATGGGTACTGGTACCGGGGCACGGCGGACGCCATTTACCAGAATCTGGACTGGCTGAAGCGGTGTCATGAACCTTATGTTATTATCGCGTCCGGGGATGCGGTGTACAAGCTGGACTATAACAAAGTCCTGGAATATCATATCGCCAAGAAAGCGGATATTACCGTGGTATGTAAAGAGCTGGAGCCGGGAGCGGACGCCAGCCGGTTTGGCACTATCAAGATGAATGAATCCATGCGTGTGGAGGAATTCGAGGAAAAACCGATGATTGCCAATTACAATACCATTTCCACCGGAATTTATATTATCAGACGGCGCCAGCTTATTGACCTCATTGAGCACAGCGCAGAGGAAGAACGTTTTGATTTTGTGACCGATATCCTCATCAGGTATAAAAACCTGAAGAAGATTTACGGTTATAAAATACAGGACTACTGGAACAGTATTTCCACAGTAGACGCCTATTATCAGACAAACATGGATTTTCTGAGACCGGAAGTAAGAAATTACTTCTTCAAACAGCATCCGGATATTTACTCCAAAGTAACCGATCTGCCTCCGGCAAAATACAATCCGGGAGCAGTCGTTAAGAACAGCCTCATTGCCAGCGGATGCATTATTAACGGGACAGTAGAAAATTCAGTGCTTTTCAAAAAAGTGTTTGTGGGCAACAACTGTGTGATTAAGAATTCCATTATCCTGAATGACGTGTACCTGGGTGACAATACCTATATTGAAAACTGTATCGTGGAAAGCCGCGATACTATCCGGGCAAATACGCGTCATGTAGGAGAGAACGGCGTGAAAGTAGTCGTGGAAAAGAATGAGAGGTACGCATTGTAGAGAAAAAGGAAAGGGCAATGCAATACTGGAGAAAGGGGCTAGAAGAATGCAAATCACAGATGTACGCGTGAGAAAAGTTGCAAAGGAAGGGAAACTGAAAGCAGTCGTTTCCATCACCATGGATGAGGAATTTGTTGTCCATGACATCAAAGTTATTGAAGGAGAGAAGGGACTTTTTATCGCCATGCCGAGCAAGAAAGCGCTGGACGGCGAGTACCGGGATATCGCGCACCCAATCAATTCCGGTACAAGAGAACGGATACAGGGAATTATCCTTCAGAAATATGAAGAAGCTCTTCAGGAAGAAACGGAGGAGCTGGAAGCGTAGGAATTTGCAGAAAACACAAGGTGCCACACGAGGGTCCGCCTTCGTGTGGCACCTTATACTATATCGTAGTATTCCGGCGAATCAGTATCGGAGGGATAATCTTGTGGACGGGGTCTCCGGGGAGGGCCGGTCTTCTTTTTTTGCGCTCTTCCATCTGGGCGGAAAGAATTTTCATGGCTTCTCTGGCAATGACCGGAATCTGCTGTCCTACAGTGCTGGTAGGAATTACGGCTTCCCGGGAAATGGGGGAATCATCAAAACCGATAAGCTGATAGCTTTCCGGCAGTTTTCCGTATTTCTGAATCAGAAGATTTAAAAGCACATTGGCGTGGGTGTCGTTGGGCATAAAGATTCCTTTTTTCTTATTCGGATATTTCTGTTTAATCTGCTCTGCCACTTTTCGTATTTTTGCGCGGTTTTCTTCAAAAGTATCTCCCAGGTGCGTAAGAATCAGTTCATAAGGGAGGTGATACTCTTTGCAGGTATCTACAAATCCGCGGATACGGCCGGAGGCAGGAGCTGTTTCCGGAATATTTCCGTTTACATGGATGAGAATATCACAGCCGCTCTTTTTTAAAAGCCCCGCTGCCTGAACGCCGCCCATGTAGTTATCTGTGTTTACACTGGAAATATACTGGTCCTCACGCTCGATTCCCACAACCGGCACGTTGTAGGAGGCCAGTTCCCGGGAAGGAATCGTGGGACTTAGGATAATCATCCCTTCAATATTATAGGCCAGAAGTTCCTCGATGTATTTTCGTTCTATATCAGCTTTGGCATTCCCGGCAAATACAAGAAATTTATAGCCATAGGTCTCATAAGTGGAGAGAATCTGGCTGAGCATCTCCGAATAGTAATGCATATAAAGGTTGGGAATGATAATTCCCACAAATTCGGTTTTTCCGCTTGCCAGAATTCTTCCTACTTTATTTTCTTTATAGTCCAGGGCTACCAGGGCATCTGCAATTTTCTGCTGGTTTTCCAGGGTAAGGGAATCCGGATTGTTAAAATATCTGGAAATAGTAGTTTTGGAGAAATTTGTATACGCCGCAATATCGGCAAAAGTTACTTTTTTGGATTTCATAATTTCTGTTCCTCATTTTCTGTACTGCTGGTTATTAGTATATAGGAAAGAGTCGGGTAAATCAATAAAGTAACCGGTAACGAAATCGGTTTTGTTAAAAGTACACAGAAAAAGGTGGGGGAAAATGGAAGATATGCCGAAAGTTCATTTTCTAATTGACACAAGGCACTAAAAGGGCTATGATTTCCTTAAAAGAACCGGTTACTTAACCGGTAACTTAACCGGTTATACATAAAAAGAAGAAAAAGGAGGAGAAGGAATGAGAAGACGAGTGCTGTGCCTGGCAGGAATCATTCTTGCCGCTGCCTGTCTTGCCGGCTGCCAGCAGAAGGATCCGGAGCCGGGTGAGGTTGATGGATATGACCAGGGAGAGGAGTACCTTTCTATATGGGTCCATTCCATCGAGGACACGGAGGAAGGCCAGGCATACAAAGAGTCGGTGGAAAGCTTTAATGAGGCCTATGACGGACAGTATTTTGCGGACATTGAGTTTGTGCCCCGGAATGACAGCGGCGGCGGATATTCAGACAAGGTAAACGCATCTGTTATGGCAGGAGGACTTCCGGATGTGCTGACGGTAGACGGACCGAATGTGTCGGCCTATGCGGCAAATGGAATTATTCAGCCACTGGCCGACCTGACAGAAGAGGAAGAAAGCGAATATCTTCCTTCCATTATTGAGCAGGGAACCGTAGATGATGACCTCTATGCCCTGGGGGTAATGGAATCCAGCGTGGGCCTTTATTATAATAAGGACATTCTGGAAGAAGCCGGAATAGAGGTTCCGGACGCCGACCACCCCTGGACCTGGTCTGAATTTCTGGATATTCTGGAAGAGCTGCAGCCGATGATGGAAGAAATGGACGGATATCCTCTGGATATGACGTTTCCGGTAGGAGAGACGAGTATTTATTACTTTGCTCCCTTTGTCTGGTCAGGAGGCGGTGAGCTGATTAGCGATGACGGACTGGAAACAGACGGTTATTTTAATTCAGAGGCAACTGCGGACGCCATGGAGTATTTCCGGACGATTGTAGAAGAAGGTTATATGTCAGAGGCGCCCATTGATAATCTTTTTGAAAGTGGAAGAGCCGCTTTTAAGTTCGATGGAGCATGGGAGGTTAATACAGTTTATAACAGTTATCCGGATATTGACCTTGGAGTGGCGCCTTATATTGTAAGTGACAACTGGGACGGAGAAGCCTATACTCCCACGGGTTCCTGGGCATTTGCGGCTTCTTCTGAGACAGAGGACATTGAGGGAGCTACGGAACTGGTAAAATGGATGAGCGGTGTGGAGAGCGGAATCCGCATCTGGAATATGACAAAGAACTTTCCTTCTACCTATGAGGCTTTTGAAAATATTGACGTATTCCAGACAGATGAAAACTACAGTGCGCTTTACAATCAGCTGAGCACCTATGGACATCCCAGACCGAAGACACCGGTGTATCCCCAGGTGAGCACCTGCTTTCAGGAGGTTCTGGAGGGAGTAGCCCTGAGTGGGAACGATGTGCAGGATGAGCTGGATGAAGCCGTGGAGCGGATTGATGCTAAACTGGAACGTTATACGAGGGAATAGAATATGAAGAAAAAGAATGCAATTATGGGAATGGCGTTTTTCGGGCCCGCACTGGTACTTCTTACCGTGTTTTTATTCCTGCCGATGCTGCTGACTTTTGGATTCAGTTTTACGGATTATTTTGCGCTGAATCCCGAGCTGACGCATTTTGTGGGGCTGGAAAACTATATTGATATTTTTAAGGATGAGCTGTTTGTACAGTCGTTTGTAAATACCGTAAAATTCGTGATTATTATTGTGCCGCTTCAGTGTGGCGGGGCCCTGCTTCTGGCCCTGGCAATCAATAAGGCGGCCCACTGTAAAAAATATTTTAAGGTGGCATTTTTCGTGCCGGTGGTAATGTCCCTGGCCGTTGTGTCCACGCTGTGGATGCAGATTTACAGCCCGGAGGGAATTCTGAATACCCTTCTGAACCAGATAGGGATTGACACGCAGCCCTTTATTCACAGCGCCAGTCAGGCTCTGCCCTCTATCGCCATTATGAGTGTGTGGCAGGGTGTGGGGTACCAGATGATTATTTTCCTGGGCGGCCTGCAGAATATCAATCCGGCACTTTATGAGGCGGCGGAGATGGACCATGCCAGTGCATGGCAGAAGTTTAAGGATATTACACTGCCGGAGCTGAAACCGCTGTGTGTATTTGTATTCATTACGGTGACTATCGGGGCGTTCCGTATGCTGGTACAGCCCATGGTTATGACGGGCGGCGGTCCGGACCATTCTACCTATACTATCGTATACGATATTTATGAGACGGGTACGGTCAACTGGGAGATGGGCCTGGCGTCTACAATGGCAATCGTATTTACGGTATTTGTAGTAGTTCTTACAATTATTCAGAATGTACTGACAAAGGATAGGGAGGGAAGAAAGCATGTTAACAAAAAAGCAAAAGCGAATTAACTGGATACTGGTAGCCGTGCTGCTGGTACTGTCCATCTTCTTCCTGTTCCCGGTTATCTGGATGCTGGCCAATTCCTTTAAGCCGGACGCCCAGATTACCGCTGACATGAATACGGTAGCTGCATTTATTCCGCCGGCGCTGAACGGGAATTTTTTTGAAAACTATGTTTCCATTATTACGGATACAAACTTTTTAAGATACATGGGCAATACCCTGCTGTATGCGGCGATTCTGATTGTGCTGAGTATTATTGTAAACGGCCTGGCAGGCTACGCTCTGGCGAAAATTGATTTTCCGTTCCGGGACCAGTGGCTTCTGCTTATTGTAATGCTGCTGATTGTTCCGACCGAGACGGTCATTACTATCCATTTTCTCTTTATTGCGAAAGCGGGACTGCTGAACACGGTGGTTGGATATATCCTGCCGCTGATTGTAAATCCGTTTAATATCTATCTGTTCCGTCAGGTATTTGTAAGCCTTCCGGACGATGTGTACGAGGCGGCCCAGCTGGACTACTGCGGCCCGGTAAAATACTTTTTCACTATGGTACTGCCGATGTCTAAAACCGTTGTGGCGACAGTCAGTGTGTTCACATTCCTGAATGTATGGAATGATTATCTGTGGCCGTCACTGGTATTTACTTCCAGTGATTTGCTGACGGCCCAGATTGGTCTGAACTCTATCGCTTCAAATGAAAACACAACGATGGGGCAGACTCTTGCAGTGATTACTCTGGTTACAATCCCGGTTATCATCATCTACTCTCTGTTCTCCAAACAGATTGTGGAAGGTGTTACCTCAACAGGTTCAAAGGAAGGATAAGAAGATGAGTTTTATAGAATTTAAAAATGTTTGTAAAAAGTATCCCGGTTCAGATAAAAATACAGTAGAAAATCTGAATCTTGAAATTGAAGAAAAAGAATTTATCGCGTTTGTAGGCCCTTCCGGCTGCGGAAAGTCCACAACCCTGCGTATGGTGGCGGGATTTGAAGAAATTACCGGAGGAGAGCTCTACATAGAGGGAAAGAAAGTCAATGAAGTAGCTCCCCGGGACCGGGGAATCGCCATGGTGTTTCAGAATTATGCCCTGTATCCGCATATGACAGTAGAGAAAAATATCGGGTATGGGCTGAAGAACATGAAACTTCCGGCAGATGAAATTAAGAAAAAAGTTGACTGGGCAATTCAGATTCTGGGACTGGAAGAATACCGTTACAGAAAACCGAAGAACCTTTCCGGTGGACAGCGCCAGAGAGTTGCCCTGGGACGTGCCATTGTAAAGAATCAGAAAGTATTCCTGATGGATGAACCGCTTTCTAACCTGGATGCGAAGCTTCGTGTCAGTATGAGAACGGAAATCAGCAAACTGCACAGAGAACTGGGAGCGACGACGATTTATGTCACCCATGACCAGGTGGAGGCCATGACTATGGCGGACCGTATTGTGATTATGAAAGAAGGCGTGATTCAGCAGGTTGGAAGACCCATGGAGCTTTATGACCATCCGAAGAACCAGTTTGTGGCAGGATTTATCGGTTCTCCTCAGATGAATTTCTTTGACGTAACTGTGGAGAACGGAACGGTACATTTCAGCGATGGTAATACACTGCCCCTTTCTGAAGCGACCATAAAAAAACTGAATGGCCACCAGGGTGAAATGATTCTGGGAATCCGCGGGGAAGACCTGAAGGTAGACGCCCAGAATATGGAGCTTAATAAGGACAGCCATCAGCATGCGGTTATCACGGATACAGAAGTGATGGGAAATGAAAATAACCTGTATTTTGAATTTGGCGGAAGCCAGGCAGTGGCCCGGGTATCCAAATACGAAATCAGCCAGGTGGGAGACCAGATTGACTTTGTATTTATGCCTTCCAAATTACATTTCTTTGACAAAGAGACAGGAGTAAACTACATGGAGGAAGTATGAAAAAACAACAGCTGCATCTGAAAGCGCCGGATAACTGGGTAAATGACCCAAACGGTTTTATCTACTACAAAGGATACTATCATCTGTTTTATCAGTATTTTCCCTATGGTCCCCGCTGGGGGACCATGCACTGGGGACATGCAGTGAGCCGGGACCTGGTGTCCTGGGAACACAAGGAACTGGCCCTTTTCCCTACCAGATGGGAAGACCGGAACGGATGTTTTTCCGGAAGCGCCATTGAAGAAGAAGGAAAACTTTACCTTACCTATACCGGTGTGCGGTACGAAGTGGTGAATCCGGAAGACCCGCATACCTGCCTGAATGAACAGTTTGAATCGGCTCAGCTGATGATTTCATCTGAGGACGGTTTCCGGTTTGACAATCAGGACGGCAAGGAAGTCATTATTCCTCCCATGCTGGACGCCCGGATTGGGCACAGGACCCATACCAGAGACCCGAAAATCTGGAGAGGAAAAGACGCCTGGTATATTATCCTGGGAAGTACTGTGGACGAAAAGTACGGAGAAACGCTTTTCTACAGGAGTAAAGACCTGCACCACTGGGAATATGTATCCAGGGCTTTTAAGGGGCCGGATTACGGATGGATGTGGGAATGCCCGGATTATTTTGAGACAGCGGGAGGGAAAGTCCTTCTGATTTCTGCCATGGGGCTTTTGAAAAACGGAGAGAAAGAGAAAAACCAGTCCATCTGTTTTACGGTAGAGTTTGAAGAAGAGACCTGCCGGCTGGAAATTCCGGATAAATACCAGTTCCTGGATTACGGCCTGGATTTATATGCTCCGCAGACCAATCTGGACGCAGAAGGCAGGAGAGTGCTCACGGCCTGGGTGAGAATGCCGAAACCCACAGAGGAGGGCTGGATAGGTATGTTCTGCGCACCGCGGGTTGTGGAAGTGGAAAACGGACATATCTTTTTCCGGATGCATCCCAATATCCGGGCGGCCTGCTCGGAAGAAATAACGGAAGTATCCCAGGCGTCGGAAGATGGTTATATGGCAGTATTTTCTCTGAAAGAGGGAGAGTCTGTAAATCTGGGCGGCTTTCGAATCTGGCGGGAAGGGAACCATATCAGGACGGACCGGCGCAGTGTGTTTCCGGCATTTGAAGGGGCACATCTGGTGTCCGAAACGCCGGAACTGAAAAATGGCTGCCGGCTGGAAGTTCTGGTGGATGAGAACCTGATAGAAATCTATATCAATAATGGGGAATATGTTATCAGCAATGCGGTATATGGGCTGAAGAAAGAGATAACCGGGGATATCTCCGGGGAAATCCGGCTGTATACAACAGAAAACAGGGATAAAGACTAATTTTCCGGATGTTTTGACGCTTGCAGGAAGAAATAAGCGGTGGTATTCTAAAACCATACTGCAGATACCTGATGAAATGGAAAGGAAGGAAAAGCGAATGGAGAAAGAATATGATGTAATAGCCCTGGGGGAGCTGCTGATTGATTTTACCATGAACGGGCAGAGCGCCCAGGGGAACCCGCTTTTTGAGGCCAATCCCGGCGGCGCGCCCTGCAACGTACTGGCAATTCTTAGAAAGCTGGGGAAAAAGACCGCCTTTATCGGCAAGGTGGGAAACGACCAGTTTGGGCATCTGTTAAAGCAGACCATTGAAGAGGCCGGGGTGCTGACAGAAAATCTGGTGATGGACGAGGAAGTACATACCACACTGGCGTTTGTACATACCCTTCCTGACGGGGACCGGGAATTTTCTTTTTACCGGAATCCGGGAGCTGACATGATGCTCCGGGAAGACGAAGTATCGGAAGAAGCTGTCGGAAAAGCATCCATTTTTCATTTCGGTACCTTGTCCATGACAGACAAAGAAGTACGGAAGGCCACGCTGAAAGCCGTAAAATCTGCCAAAGAGCAGGGGCTTCTCGTGTCTCTGGACCCGAACCTGCGTCCGCCCTTATGGAGCTCCCTGGAACTGGCAAAAGAACAAATGGAACAGGCTATGGAATACTGTGATATTCTGAAGATTTCCGACAATGAGATTCAGTTTATCTCCGGGAAAGAAGATTATGACGAAGGAATTCAGTATATCCGTGAGAAATACCAGATACCGCTTATCTGCCTGACGCTCGGGAAAGACGGAAGCCGGGCCTATTATAAAGACCTGCGGGTAGAAGCCCCCGGGTTTGCCCAGGAGCATGTGGCAGATACCACCGGGGCAGGAGACACCTTCTGCGGCTGCGTACTCAATTATATTCTGGAGCACGGGCTGGAAAATCTGACGGAGGAAAACCTGAAAGAAATGCTCACCTTCGCCAACGCAGCGGCCTCCCTTATCACCACAAAAAAAGGAGCCATCCGCTCCATGCCTGAAAAAGAAGAAATCGAAAAAATGTTGTAATTGTTTCTGAATTGTCTACGGGGACGGGTACCGGACAGCCGGTACCCGTCCCCCGTCACTGAAGTGTTTCTACAATCTTTGAAAATTCCATGCCGTGAGAGGCTTTTACCAGAACGGTGTCCCCTTTCTGAATGACATTCTTCATCTTATCCAGAAATTCATCCCGTGTTTCGAAATACAGGACGGAACCGGAATCGGCAGTACGCTGGGAACGTGCGCCCTCCCAGGTGGAACGGGAAAGACAGCCGATACAGCAGATGACATCGATTCCTTTCCGGGCCGCATAGACACCGGTGTTGTAATGCAGCTCCCGCTCGCCGGGCCCCAGTTCAAACATGTCGCCCATGACGGCAACTTTCCGGCCCTCTGCCGTGGCCAGTACGTCGAGGGAACTTTTCATGGAAGCGGGGCTGGCATTGTAACAGTCGTCGATTATCAGCAGGGAGCCGGTATCAATCAGATTGGAACGTCCGGCAATGGTACGGAGGGTGGCAAGACCTTCCCGGATTTCTTCCAGGGAAAGCCCCAGCGCAAGCCCGGTACAGGCGCCTGCCAGCGCATTGTAAACCATATGCTCACCGGGAAGGGGGATATGTACCCGGACATCTCCTGCAGGAAGGTGCAGGGTACAGCGGGTTCCCCGAAGTCCCAGATTCTCTATTCCATCCGCCCAGGCATCCCGGGAAGAATCCAGTCCGAAAAAGACCGGGGCTTTTCCCTGAACCAGGGAAACCGTACAGAGTTTGTCATCGTCTCCGTTTAAAATCACAGTGGCGTCTGGTTTTAAATGGTCGAACACCTCTGTTTTCGCCTTTAAAATTCCATCCCGGCTGCCCAGATTCTCCATATGGGCCAGACCGATATTGGTAATCACACAGATATCCGGCTGGCTTACGGAAGCAAGCCGGTGCATTTCTCCGAAGTGGTCAATCCCCATCTCCAGCACGGCAACCTGGTGCTCCGGGCGAATCTGGAACACGGTCAGGGGCAGGCCAATCTCGTTATTATAATTTCCCTCTGTCTTCAGAACGCGGTATTTCTGGGACAGCACCGAGGCAATCGTTTCCTTTGTACTGGTTTTCCCGACACTTCCCGTAATCCCTACCACCTTTATATCCAGAGAATTCCGGTAAAAAGCGGCAATATCCCGCAGGGCGTCTGCTGTGGAGGGAACCTGAATCCAGGGAAAAGACACATCTGAAAGGGGCTGCTCTGTCAGCGTACAGAGCGCACCGGATTCCATGACCTGGGGGATAAACGTGTGGCCGTCCACCCGGGCGCCTTTGATGGGCACAAACAGAAAATCCGCCTCCACTTTCCGGCTGTCAATGGCTACGCCCGCAATTTCCCGGTCCAGAAGAGCGCCGTCGCCATGGTAGATACCATGGCTGGCTGCGGCAATATTCCGTAAACTTAACTGTTTCATGCTTCCTCCTCCTGGCGGTAACGGGCATCCAGGGATTTTTCAATAATCGTCTCACAAAGTGTCCCAAAATCCATACCGGCGGCCCGGGCCTCTTTGGGAAGCAGGCTGCCTTCCGTCATTCCCGGCAGGGTGTTGACTTCCAGACAGTAGATATTGTTATCCTCGTCCAGCAGAAAATCCGCGCGGGAGTATACATTCAGCTTCAGTGCCCGGTAGGCACGCTCTGTAATCTTCTGTATCTTCCGGGTAAGCTCTTCTGAAATTCTGGCGGGGCAGATTTCCTCGGTAAAACCGGCCTGGTACTTGTTGGCATAATCAAAAAATCCGGATTTCGGAATAATTTCCACCAGCGGCAGGGGTTTCCCGTCAATAATACCGCAGGTGAGCTCCCGTCCCTTAATGTATGTCTCGATAATGACGCAGGTCTCGTGACGGAAAGACTCTTCCAGCGCATTCCGGTATTCCTCTTCCGTATGGCAGATATAAACGCCGATACTGGAACCGCCGGAGCAGGGCTTCACCACTACGGGCAGGGAAAGGCCGAATTCGCTCAGCGGCTTATCCTTGGACTTTTTGTAAAGCCAGGTTCCCTCCGGTGTGGGAATGTGATTCATCTGGAAAATCTGCTTGGTAACACTTTTATCCATGGCAAGGGCATTCCCCAGGGAGTCCGGGCCTGTGTACCGGATGCCGAGAATGTCAAAGGCGGCCTGAAGGCGGCCGTCCTCGCCCACACCTCCGTGAAGGCCCAGAAAAGAGATGTCCGCCAGACGGCAGATTTCAATTACATTGGGGCCAAGGAAACAGTCGGACTTATCCGCACGGGAAGCCTTTACTGCCTCAATATCCGGCTCCGTGGTGCCGATACCCTCGGCGATTTCCAGGTTGGCGCCGGGCAGGTCAAAGACGTCCTCCAGATTTTCCGGAACGTCCGGAAGCCCAAGAAAAACATCCAGAAGGATCGCCCGGTGTCCCCGCTCCCGAAGCGTCCGGCAGATACCGGCGCCGGAAGAAAGAGACACGTCACGCTCTGTACTGAGACCGCCTGCAAGAACTACGATTTTCATAATACTGTCCTCCTAAATTTTCTGTGTTAATCGGTTTTGCTCATCTGGTTCAGAAGCTGTTTTTTCACTTCATAAAGCTTTTCGGATAAATCCACGTAAACATTATGGGGATAGAAAAGACGCTGGGTCTCATCCCACAGGGTATCCTTCTCCTGACGGCAGTAAGCCGCAATCTCCATAACGGAGGGAGACTGGTACACGCATTCCCCATTGATAAACACGGGCACCATCAGGTCCCGCACGATATAGGTGCCCCCTTTGAGCCGGGTCTTCTTCCAGGTCTCGATGGGGTCAAAAAGCAGTAAATCCTCTTCCGGGTCCAGGACTTCATCCACGAAGCAGATATAATCCGCCTTGATTTTTCCGGTATCTTTTTCGTAGATACGGTAAATCTTTTTATTTCCCGGATTGGTAATCTTTTCCGTATTTTCAGAGAGCTTGATTTTCGGGACAAACTCGCCGGCTTCATTCTGGATGGCGGCCAGTTTGTACACTCCGCCAAAGGACGGTGAATCCTTGGAGGTAATCAGATTGGTTCCCACGCCCCAGGAGTCAATCTTCGCTCCCTGGATTTTCAAATCGTGAATCAGGTATTCGTCCAGGTCGTTGGATGCGACAATTTTGGCGTCCGGATAACCGGCCTCATCCAGCATTTTACGGGCTTTCTTGGATAAATATGCCAGGTCTCCACTGTCCAGACGGATACCGAAATTTTTGGAATGAATACCGGCGGCGCGCATCTCGTCAAAAACGCGGATGGCATTTGGCACACCGGATTTTAAGGTGTCGTAAGTATCGACCAGCAGAGTGCAGGCGTCCGGATAAAGGTCCGCATACGTTTTGAAAGCGGTGTACTCATCCGGAAAACTCATAATCCAGCTGTGGGCATGGGTTCCCATGACTGGAACGTCAAACATCTGTCCTGTGAGTACGCAGGAGGTTCCCACACATCCCGCAATCATGGCGGCTCTCGCTCCGTAGAGTCCGGCGTCCGGTCCCTGGGCCCGGCGCAGACCGAATTCCATAACACCGCTGTCGCCGGCGGCATAAACAATCCGGGAGGCCTTGGTGGCGATAAGACACTGATGGTTCAGAATGTTCAGAATTGCGGTCTCCACAAGCTGGGCTTCCATAATCGGAGCCACGACTTTCAGAATGGGCTCTTTTGGGAAAATCACGCTTCCCTCGGGAATGGCGTAGATGCTTCCGGTAAAATGATAGCCGCTGAGGTACTGAAGAAAATCTTCGGAAAACAAGTGGAGACTCCGGAGATAATCCACATCGTCGTAGCTGAAATTCAGATTTTTCACGTAATCAATGACCTGCTCCAGCCCGGCGGCGATAGAATAGCCGGAATTGCAGGGATTATTGCGGAAAAACACGTCGAAGATAACGGTTTCGTTCTGCTGGCGCTCAAAATACCCCTGCATCATGGTCAGTTCGTAAAAATCCGTCAGCAGTGTCAGATTTCTGGTGTTCATGATTTGTTCCTTCCTTTTTATTATACTAATTCCGCATTGCGGTTAATAGTTTCCTGGATAATATTCTGGCAGTAGGTGCCCAGGTTCTTTCTCTGTTCCGGTTCCAGCTGATTCGGATAAATGGGTTTTCCGTATTCCAGCACTACATGAACTTTCTGAATCCTCGGAATATGATTTTCAAAAATAGCCGCCGTATTGTTCATGCTCATGGGAACAATGGCACAGCCGGTCTTTTCGGCAATCCGGAAGGAACCCTCTTTGAAAGGAAGCATGGTCAGTTCCTCGCCTCTGTTGCGGGTGCCTTCGGGGAAAATACAGATAGAAATTCCCTGTCTGATATAGTCAATAGCTGTGCGGATTACCCGGAGCGACTCCCGCATATCGTGCCGGTCCAGAAACAGGCAGTAGAGGTTTCTCATCCAGGTAGAAAGAAGCGGATACCGCTCCATCTCCTTTTTCGCGATATAACCGGTCAGTCTTCTGCACCGGGAATAGGTCAGCAGGATGTCAAAATAACTTCTGTGATTTCCAATAAAAAGAACCGGTTCATCCGGAACATTTTCTTCGCCGATAACCGTAACTGAGACGCCGGTTATCTTCAGAATCACTTTAAATCCCCACTGCACTATCCGCAGAGAACTGTAGTCCCGCATTTCCCGGTTGAACTTTCCGATTACCCACTCCACGAAAAAAACCGGAATGGATAAAATCAGAAAAGAAAACAGAAAAATAACAAGCAGAATAAACCGAATCATATGCACATACCTCTTTTCGAGGGCTTCCCGGACCCTCTTTCCTCGTCAGTATAAAAACTATTTGGGAATATTATACTATTCAAGGCATGAAATTACAAGAAAGATAATATGATGTTATCAAACAGTTCACCCGTCCAGGCAGGGCAGGATGCTTTATGCTTGCATAAAAAGCAGACTGCTCTGGCTGGACGAGGGGAGCGCCTGCACATGAGCAAAGCGGCAGTGAAACTGCCGGGGAAGCGCGTCAGCGCGACTTTGCGAATGGCGCGTGGTGAACTGTTAGCGAGGAGCAGGCGCGCGAAAGCGGCAGTGAAGGCGGTGAAACCATGAAAGCATTACCCGTCCGGGCCGGCACAGCCTTCTTTCTCCTTCTCCCGGTCATCCTGCTTTGCTTCTCCCTGGCCGGGTGCTCTCTGGAGCGGGCCGGCGGGAGGAAGGACCGGACGGAGGTGACGTGGGAAACTGTGGAGGAGGCAGACGTGCCGGAAGACATGAAAAAGGAAATTGAGAAACAGAAAGAGAAGCCGTTTCAGATTACCTGGGGCGATGGAGAGTGGCTCTATATCGGACAGGGGTACGGCAGTCAGCCCACAGAAGGATACCAGATAGAAGTGGAAGGACTCTGGGAGTCCGGAGATTTTCTCTGTGTGGATACCAGGCTGGACGGCCCCGAGGCCGGGACAGAGCCGGAAGAAAAGGAATCGTATCCATGGCTGGTTATCCGGACCGGGTGGACGGAGAAAACCGTAGTTTTTGAATAGGAGGAGCAGGAATGGAACTGATAAAAAAAGAGATTCGAACCAGCGTTATCGGAAAGACAGTCCCCTACCAGTTCGTACTGAATGACGATTTTAACGTACCGGATGCCAGCCGGGACGTAGACCGGGTGCTGACCGGAGAAGGAATCGTCCGTATCAGTGAGGTAAAGAGAGTCGAGAATTACGTCCGTGTGGCAGGGACACTGCAGTTTAAAATCCTGTGCGTCTGCAGTCAGAGCGCCCCGGGGCTGGAAATGCTGGAGGGAAGCAGGCCTTTTGAGGAAATGATTTATACGGAGGACGAGGGCGGCGAGTATGTCGTACAGCCGGAGCGGGTGGACTTCACGCCGTCCCTGGTGCATTCCCGGAAACTGGGGCTTCGGGCCATGATTGAACTGTCCTTACATACAGAGACTTCTTCCGGCGAACAGATTACAACCGACGTGGACTCGGGGAAAAAACTGCTGAAAAAACAGCGGGAGCTGGAGCCCCTGGAACTGTTTCTGGGAAAACGGGATGTGTGCCGGATAAAAGAAGAGGTACAGCTTCCGGGTACCCGGGAAAACATTGGCACGCTGATATGGCAGGATGTGTCGGTGGCAGGGATGGATACCAGACTGGCCCAGGACGCCCTTCTGCTTTCCGGAGAGCTGCAGGTGTTCTGTATCTACGAATCCCAGGAAGGAAAGCTGGACTGGACAGAACAGAATGTGCCCTTTGAATCCCGTGTGGAATGCCCCGGGGTGGACGAAACCATGTACCATCATGTGTACCGGAGCCTGGGGGATACGCATGTGGAAGCCCGGATGGACGGGGATGGAGAAATGCGGGCCCTTGGAATTGAGGCGGCAGTGGATTTGCGGATTCTGGTATACAGAGAGGAAAAACTGACGCTTCTGGAAGATGTTTACTCTCTGGATGAAGTATGCAGGCCGGCGGTGGAAGAAAAGATACTGGAAGAGCTGGTGATGCAGAACCATTTTAAAAATAAGATTACCGAGCATCTGGACATACCGGAACTGCGGGAAGAAATCCTGCAGATCTGCCATGCCTGGGGAACGCTGCAGACCGAGAACCTGGAGGTGACAGAGGGCGGCATCCGTCTGGAGGGGATTCTTCATATCCATTTCCTCTATATAAAAGCAGACGATGCAGTGCCCTTTGGGGTCTGGCAGGGCATGGTGCCCGTGTCCTGCCTGGTGGAGAGCGGACAGGGCGGTCCGGATATGCGTTATGACGTCACCTGCAATGCAGAGCAGACCAGCGTCTCCCTGGCCGGAAGCGGGGAAGTGGAAGTAAAGGCAGTGCTGGCCGTGCAGAGTTTTTTCCGCAGGCCGGTAAAAACCGGTGTTATCACAGATCTGGAATTTACACCCCTGGACGAGGAAGCACGGGCAAAAATCCCGGGTATCGCGGGATATATCGTGAAGGACGGCGAAGATTTGTGGGACCTGGCAAAGAGGTACCTGACAACCGTGGACAGTATCCGGGAAATGAACGGACTGTCTTCCGGAGAAGTGAAACCAGGAGATAAAATATTGATTTTTAAAGAAAATACGGGTATACTGTAGTTATAATGTATACAAGATACAATAAAGCATTGAAAAAATACAATTCTGGACGGAACTGTGGAGAGACAGGGGAAGAATAAGGGAGAATACCGATGGAAAAACTGGAACTGAAAGCACTGGGAAAAATCAATCTGGGTCTGGATGTACTGGGAAAACGGCCGGACGGCTATCATGATGTACGGATGGTCATGCAGACCATTTATCTCTATGACAAAGTAATCCTGGAAAAGAAGAACGAACCGGGTATTGAAATAGAATCCAGCCTGTTCTTTTTACCGAAGGATGAAAACAATATTGCCTGGAAAGCGGCAAAACTTTTGATGGATGAGTTTTTGCTGCGGGAAGGGATCCGGATTTCCCTGGAGAAGCATATCCCGGTGGCAGCCGGCATGGCGGGCGGAAGTACCGACGCCGCGGCGGTGCTTTACGGCATGAACCGGATGTTTCAGCTGGGCCTTTCCCTTTCCCAGCTGATGGAACGGGGCGTGACCCTGGGGGCCGACGTTCCCTACTGTCTGATGCGGGGAACGGTGCTGGCAGAGGGAATCGGAGAGAAACTGACCCCGCTTCCGCCCCTGCCGTCCTGCCAGATTCTGGTGGCGAAACCGCCCATCAGCGTATCCACCCGGATGGTATACGAAAAGCTGGATTCCGGCAGAATCGAAAACCATCCGGATATCGATGGCATTCTGGAAGGCCTGAAAGACAGAAATCTGGAGAAGGTGGCCCGCTCCATGGGCAATGTACTGGAAGGGGTGACGGAAAAGGAGTATCCGGTCATCAGCCGGATAAAGGAACAGATGCTGGAGGCAGGCGCCCTGGGAGCCATGATGAGCGGCAGCGGCCCAACGGTGTTCGGCATATTCCGGGACAGGAAATCAGTAAAACAGGCATACGCCATGGTCAGAAAACAGAAGCTGGCAAAACAGGTGTACATGGCAGGCGTGCACAATGTCAGGAGGAGATAAAGAAATGGAACTTAATTTTCAGGTAAACATGAACGAATATCTGCCCCTGCGGGACGTAGTATTTAATACACTCCGCCAGGCAATTCTGCGGGGAGAACTGAAGCCGGGAGAGCGGCTGATGGAAATCCAGCTTGCCAATAAACTGGGCGTCAGCCGGACACCCATCCGCGAGGCCATCCGGAAACTGGAACTGGAAGGCCTGGTGCTGATGATTCCCCGAAAAGGGGCTGAGGTGGCGGAGATTACAGAGAAAAACATGCTGGATGTGCTGGAGGTGAGGAAAGCCCTGGAAGAGCTTGCCGCAGAGCTTGCCTGCGAGCGGATTACTCAGGAACAGATAAAAGAACTGAAGGTGGCAGCGGAGGAATTTCGTCAGACCCTGCAGAGCGGTGACGTGACCCGGATTGCAGAAGCGGATGTCCAGTTTCACGATGTGATTTTTGCGGCAACGGATAATCAGCGGCTGATTTCGCTTCTGAATAATCTCCGGGAACAGATGTACCGGTTTCGGGTGGAGTATCTGAAGCAGAAGGAATGCTATCCCCAGCTTCTGGAGGAGCATCAGCAGATGATAAAAATGATAGAAAGCCATCAGAAAAAGGAGGCCCGGGCCATTGCCGGACGCCATATCGATAATCAGGCCGTATCCGTGTCAGACGCCCTGCGGGAAAAGAAAGAATAACAGAGAAAAAACGGTCCCGGCTGTATAGAGCCGGGATTTTCCGTCCATACTTCTGACAGTAGAAAGGAACACCGCCGCCTGCGAAGGGCAGGCGGGGCATTTCCGGACAGGAGGTTACATATGGGCTGGAAAGGAAAAGGAATCTGTATCCTGCTTTCTCTTCTGGCGGCGGCTCTGCTTACCGGAGCCGTCCTGCGGGGAGAGCAGACCGGAGAAAAGGTGGAAGAAACCAGGCAGAGACTGGCGGAGGAAGTGCTCCGCTTTCATGTTCTGGCAAACAGCGACAGCAGGGAGGACCAGGAACTGAAACTGAAAGTAAGGGACGGAGTTCTTACCTATATGAAAGAGAACATGCCCCAGGCGGAAAACGCCGACGAGAGCGAGGCGTGGGCGAGGAGCCATCTGAAAGAAATCGAAGAAACGGCAGAAGAAGTTCTGGCGGAAAACGGCTCGGCGTATCCGGTGCAGGCGAAGGTGGAATGGTGCCGCTTTCCGGAAAAAACCTATGGCGATATTACGTTTCCGGCGGGGAACTACAAAGCGCTGCGGATAGAAATAGGAGAAGCCAGGGGCCGGAACTGGTGGTGCGTTCTGTACCCCGGACTCTGTTTCCTGGATACGGTTCACGCTGTCGTGCCGGAGGAAGGAAAGGAAGAACTGCGGGAGAACCTGGACGATGAAGAGTACGAACTGGTTACGGCTACAGAGCGTTTTAAAATCCGCTGGTTCTTCTTCGGAGACGAAAAAGAATAAGTTCCTACTTGCATTTCCGCAGGGAAGTGTGTAGAATACAGATACGGAAACGGGAACGGAATTACACAAAGAGGGGCGACACAGTATGACGGAATTACTGGTAAGACTGTTTGTAAAAGATTATAAGGATACAGAAAAGGTGGCTGTCCGCACTGCGTATGGAGTTCTGGCAAGTGGGGCAGGCATCTTTTGTAATGTGCTTTTATTTCTGGTAAAATTTATTGTAGGAACCGTACTGCACAGTGTTTCTGTCCGGGCGGATGCATTTAACAACCTGTCTGACGCAGGGTCTTCTGTTATCGGCCTGGCAGGTGTAAAGATGGCGGAAAAGCCTGCGGACGAAGAGCATCCCTTCGGCCACGGGCGGATTGAGTATATCGCGGCGCTGATAGTATCGTTTCTGGTTATTGAGGTGGGATTCACCTTTTTTAAGGACTCCATCGGAAAAATCCGGGAACCGGAGGTACTGCGGTTTCAGACCGTATCCCTGGTTATCCTGATACTTTCTATAGGAGTAAAGCTCTGGATGGGCGCTTTTAACAGAAAACTGGGAAAACGGATTGACTCCCAGGTGATGCTGGCCACGGCCGCCGACGCCACGGGAGATGTGATTACCACTTCCGCCACCGTGTTTTCCCTGGTGTTCTGGAGAATTACCGGAATCAATATAGACGGGATTGTGGGACTGGGGGTTTCCCTGGTGGTGATGTGGGCCGGAGTCGGAATCGCCCGCGATACGCTGAAGCCGCTCATCGGCGAGGCGGCCACAAAAGAGGACTACCGGAAAATCAAGGAATTTGTAGAAAAATACGATGGAATCGTGGGAAGCCACGACCTGATAGTACATAATTACGGGCCGGGCCGGAGTATGGCCAGTATCCATGCAGAGGTGCCCAACGATACGTCCATTGAGGATTCCCATGAGGTCATTGACAAAATAGAGCGGGACGCGGCCCGGGAGCTGGGCATTTTTCTGGTCATCCACATGGACCCCATCGAGACGAAGGACGAGACGGTTCTCCGGGTGAAAAAGCAGGTGGAGGACGCAGTGGCAGGGCTGGATAAAAGGAGCAGTATTCACGATTTCCGTATGGTGGACGGGGTAAACCAGATTAACCTGGTGTTCGACCTGGTAGTGCCCCATGAATACAGCGATGAAAAGCAGAAAGAACTGATGCAGCAGATTATGGAACAGTTGAAAACCGTGGACAGACGTTACCAGTGCGTCATTACCGCGGAAAAGAGTTATATCGAAGAATAACCGAGGAGGATAACGCAGAAAATGTACGCATTTGAAAGCCGTGTGCGGTTCAGCGAGATTGATACTTCCGAGCGGCTGACCCTGCCGGCCCTGGTAAATTACTTCCAGGACTGCAGTATTTTCCAGTCGGAAGAACTGGGACTTGGCATTGACAGCCTGAAAGAAAAAAAGAGAGCCTGGGTGCTGACCGCCTGGCAGATTGAGGTGGAACGCTATCCCCGGATTGGGGAATGGATCCGGACCGGAACCTGGGCGACCGGATTTGAAGGAGCCTTCGGACACCGGAATTTCCAGATGACCGATAAAGACGGAAAAACGGTGGCCTGGGCCAATTCGCTCTGGGTGTTTATGGATATCGGCAGAGGACGGCCGGTAAAGCCGTCCGAAGAGGACATCGGAGCCTATGCGCCGGAGCCTCCGCTGAAAAAAGAATTTGCCTCCCGGAAGATTCTTCTGCCGAAAGAAAGTACGGAGGGGAAGCCGTTCCCGGTGCTGAAATGCCAGATTGACACCAATGACCATGTCAATAACTGTCAGTATATCCAGATGGCTCTGGAAATTCTGCCGGAGTACGCCAGAGCGGAAAAAATCCGGGCAGAGTACAAAAAATCAGCGGTGGCAGGGGACTGGATTGCGCCCCGCACAAGCGTGGAGGCTGACCGCACGGTGGTGGAACTGTGCAGTACGGAAGACGGAAAACCCTTTGCAGTAGTGGAATTCAAGTGATACCGGGAACGAAGAGACTGGGAGGAAGGTTTGCGGTATCGGTATCGTTTATGGAGCGCAAAATCAGATTAGAAAAACAGGAGAATAACAGATGCAGTTAGGAGAAAAACAGGTATTAAAAGTAGTAAAGCAGGTAGATTTTGGCGTATATCTGGGAGACGGCGAAGAGAAAGTCCTTCTGCCCAAAAAGCAGGTGCCGGAAGGAACGGCTCTGGGAGATGAAATAGAAGTATTTCTTTATAAAGATTCTTCTGACAGGCCCATTGCCACCACGAAGGAACCCTATATTCAGCTGGGCGGCCTGGCCGTTCTGGAGGTGCTTCAGGTGGGAAAATTCGGTGCGTTTCTGGACTGGGGCCTGGAAAAAGACCTGTTTCTGCCCTTCCGGGAGCAGACAGCCCAGATTCGGCCGGGAGACCGGTGTCTGGTAACGCTTTATATCGACAAGAGCCAGCGCCTCTGTGCCAGCATGAAGGTGTACGGAAAACTCCGCACGGACTCTCCCTACCAGAAGGACGACCGGGTAAAAGGAATCGTATACGAAAAGAGCGATAATTTCGGCGTGTTTGTGGCCGTGGATAACCAGTATTCCGCACTGATTCCCCGCCGGGAAGTGAGCCGGGACCTGAAAGTGGGCGACAGGATTGAGGCCCGGGTGACGGATGTGAAGGAAGACGGAAAGCTGGACTTAAGCATCCGGGAAAAGGCGTTTATCCAGATTGAGAAAGACGCCGCCATGATTCTTCAGAGCATGGAAGAGCGGGGAGGGGAACTGCCTTTCAGCGACAAGGCGGACGCGGAGCTGATTAAAAAAGAGTTCGGTATCAGCAAGGCCGCTTTTAAGCGTGCTGTGGGACATCTCTATAAAGAAAGAAAGATTGAAATCCTGCCGGGCAGCCTGAAAATCAGAGAATAGACTGTGAATATTTCCCAAAAACTCATGCTTTGATTTGTGCACTTTTACAAAAGTGCTGAAAAAACATTTTGCCCTTGATTTTATGGAAAAAGTTGGCTATATTGAGGGTGTAAAAAATAGATGAGTGAAAGAGAGAAAGAAAAGGAGACGAAAAAATGAAAGTACAGAACATTACAGATATCGAGAAGTTTTTTGAAGTAGTAGACAGCTGTAAAGGAAAAGTAGAGCTGGTAACAGGAGAAGGCGACAGACTGAACCTGAAGTCCAAACTGTCCCAGTATGTTTCCATGGCAAACATCTTTTCCAACGGAGAGATTCCGGAGCTTGAAATTATCGCGTACGAAAAGGAGGATATTGACAAGCTGGTTTCTTTCATGATTAACGGTTAATAAAAAAGATAAAGAAAATCTCCTGCACGGAAACGGGCAGGAGATTTTTTATATAATAGGGAACTTCCTTATCCCATATCTTCGTAAAAAGGCACTCTGTTTTTCAGGCACCATTCCCGTACTGCCTTCAGAAGTTTTTCATAATCTGCGTAGAGCATATTTTTCTGTGCTCCAGCCGTGCTGCCCAGATGGTACTGCACGCTCTGACCGTCTGCGGCGATGTCCAGCCGCCGCCGGAAAGAAGAGCCCATGCGGGTGGAAGTGCAGGAGACCGGAGTCATGGAAATACGGCGGATTTCCCCTGCGTGAAACTGTCTGCCGTCTATCCGCAGTGCAGAGGCAGACAGAATGATACGCCCCGGCAGTTTTCTGGTAAAAGCCAGCAGACGGCCGCCGTGAAAAAGAGAGGCCGTCACCGGGAAAACCAGGGAAATAAACAGCATATAGGGAAGCGCCGCCGCGGAAAAGGATTCCGGATATACGAAAATCAGCCACAGGAGGGCCAGAACCACGCCGCAGGCGAAGCAGCCAAGGACAATGGAAAACAGCCGTTTTTCTTCCCCGCGCATCAGCCCTCTTCGGGGAATCTCAAAAGTGGCGTCCTCGGAGACCGTATAAATCTCTTCTGTCAAAGGCGTCATGTCTATTGGCCGGAAGGTCCGGTCCCGGCGCAGTTTCCGGATATCTTCGGTCAGGCAGGAAAAGTCTGCGGCAGAAATGCAGCGGCAGGGAATCCATCTGGTCCGGCGGCCCCGGGGGACGGAAAAGCCCCGCACGGTTCCAGTGGGAATAGATTTATGGTATTTTGTCATGACCCGGGGCGTAAAATCACTGTCCAGGGGAAGGAAGGCGTACTGCCGGTCACTGCGAAACAGAGAAAGCCCCGCCAGACTGATTTCCGCCCGTGTGCGGCACCAGAAAAAGGCCCGGATGGCAGAGACCGCCAGGGACAGGAAGGCTGCGATGACGCAGAACCGGAGGTTCATTCCCCCGGCGGGAAGCAGAAAAAGCCCGGCCAGCCACAGAATACAGAAAATCAGGACGGTCCATTTCAGGAATTCCACAAGCTGCAGTTTCCGGGAACTGTTGTAGACACGGGTCTCCCGGGAATCCCCGTTTTCGTCATATCTGCTGTACATAACAGAACTCTCCTCAAAGAATTTCCCGCAGATTTTTTTCCTGCAGGTGACTTTATTATACCAGTTTTTTCTGCTATAGTAGAGACGGAATCGAAAAATGAGAAAAATACAGAGAAATATACGGAGGAAAAAGGGATGGAGAAAAGGGGACTGCTGCTCAGGAGAACGGGAATGATGCTGGCCGGAATTGTGATGATTAGTATCTGTGTGGGCTGTTACCGGCTGAGCGAATTCGGCGTGGACGCATTTACCTGCATGAATCTGGGAATCAGCGGATACATCGGACTGAGCTTCGGTACGTGGCAGCTGATTATGAACGCCGCCATTCTGGTGGTCGTGTTTTTTACGGTCAGGAAATGCATCGGAGCGGGAACGATTGTAAACATGGTCTGTGTGGGGTACGGAGCAGATTTTCTCTGCTGGCTGGTGCAGGACGCCCTCCGGGTGGAGATGACTCTGCCCCTTCGAATCGGTGCGCTGGTTCTGGGCACCTTTTTTGCCAGCATGGGCGTGGCCTTTTATATGGCGGCGGAGATGGGAATCGGCCCCTACGACAGCGTGGGTCTGGTGCTGGAAAAGGTTACCGGAGGGAGACTGCCGTTTCGGAACGCCCGGGTGCTGAGCGATATCACCGCCATCATTGTAGGCGTGGTATTCTGCCTGCTGGCCGGGGACAGTATATGGCTGATTCTCGGAATCGGCACTATCTGCAATGCCTGCGTAAACGGGCCGCTGATACAGTTCTTCCGGGAGCACGTCAGTGAACCCCTTGTGAATAAAAAGAAATAGATTTTCGGAGAAAGAGGCGACGAAATGAGCTTTGCGCACCTGCACGTCCATACGGAGTACAGCCTCCTGGACGGCTCAAACAAAATAACAGAATATGTGTCCCGGGTAAAGGAACTGGGCATGACGGCGGCGGCCATTACGGACCACGGCGTTATGTATGGGGTCATCGATTTTTACAAGGCGGCAAAAGCGGCCGGTATCAATCCGGTGCTGGGCTGTGAGGTCTATGTGGCGCCGGGCTCCCGGTTTGATAAAGAGGTCATCGGAAAAGACGAGGACCGGTACTACCATCTGGTGCTTCTGGCGGAGAACAATACCGGATATGCCAACCTGATGAAGATAGTTTCCCGGGGATTTACAGAGGGATATTACTATAAACCAAGGGTGGACTATGAACTTCTGGAAGAATATCATGAAGGAATTATCGCCCTGAGCGCCTGCCTGGCAGGAGAGGTACAGCGAAACCTGGAGCGGGGCTTTTACGACGAAGGGAAAAAAGCGGCGCTCCGGTATCAGGAAATCTTCGGGAAAGGGAACTTTTTCCTGGAGCTTCAGGACCACGGAATTCCGCTTCAGAAGACGGTAAACCAGCAGCTTTTACGCCTTTCCCGGGATACGGGGATTGAGCTGGTGGCCACCAACGATGTCCACTATACGTATGCGGAGGATGAAAAGCCCCATGACATTCTGCTCTGTCTGCAGACCGGGAAAAAGCTGGCCGATGAGGACCGGATGCGCTATGAGGGCGGCCAGTATTATGTGAAATCCGAGGAACAGATGCGGGAGCTTTTTTCCTATGCAGGAGAAGCGCTGGACAATACACAGAAAATTGCGGACCGGTGTCATGTGGAGATTGAGTTTGGAGTCACCAAGCTGCCCAAATACGATGTGCCTGCGGGGTATACTTCCTGGGAATACCTGAATAAGCTCTGCTTTGACGGACTGAAAAAACGGTACGGGGAGAATCCGGGAAAGGAACTGGAGGACCGGCTGAACTACGAACTGGGCGTTATCCGGGATATGGGCTATGTGGATTACTTTCTGATAGTGTGGGATTTTATCCACTACGCCAGGGAGCATGACATCATGGTCGGCCCGGGCCGGGGGTCGGCCGCCGGAAGTATTGTGGCCTATACGCTGGAGATTACCAGCATCGACCCCATCCGTTATCAGCTTCTGTTTGAGCGTTTCCTGAATCCGGAGCGGGTGTCCATGCCGGATATCGACGTGGATTTCTGTTTTGAGAGACGGCAGGAAGTGATAGATTATGTGGTAGAAAAATACGGAAAAGACCGGGTGGTACAGATTGTAACCTTTGGTACCCTTGCCGCACGGGGTGTTATCCGGGATGTGGGCCGGGTGATGGACCTGCCGTATGCTTTTGTGGATTCTATCGCAAAAATGATTCCCGCGGAACTGAATATTACTCTGGACCGGGCCCTGCAGATGAACCAGGAACTGAAACGGCTCTACCAGGAGGATGAGCAGGTCCGGGAACTGATTGATATGTCCAAACGCCTGGAAGGACTGCCCCGGCATACGTCCATGCATGCGGCGGGAGTGGTAATCAGCCAGAAAGCGGTGGACGAGTACGTTCCCCTTGCCCTGGGCGCGGACAATACTGTAGTCACCCAGTTTACCATGACAACTCTGGAGGAACTGGGGCTTCTGAAAATGGATTTCCTGGGACTTCGGACTCTGACCGTGATTCAGAATGCGGTACAGCTGATTGAGAAGGACACCGGGGAGAAGGTGGATATCGAAGGCCTGGATTATAACGATAAAGAAGTGCTGGACTATATCGGAACGGGAAAGACGGACGGAATTTTCCAGATTGAAAGCGCGGGGATGAAAAGCTTCATGAAGGAGCTGAAGCCCCGGAGCCTGGAGGATATCATTGCGGGTATTTCGCTCTACCGTCCGGGCCCCATGGACTTTATTCCCCAGTATGTAAAAGGGAAAAATCATCCGGAACTGATTACGTATGACTGCCCCCAGCTGGAGCCGATTCTGGCCCCGACTTACGGCTGTATTGTGTACCAGGAGCAGGTCATGCAGATAGTGCGGGAGCTGGCCGGGTATACGCTGGGACGGAGCGACCTGGTGCGCCGCGCCATGAGTAAGAAAAAAGGGGACGTGATGAAGCGGGAACGCCAGAATTTTGTCTACGGCAATCCGGAGGAAGGAGTGCCGGGCTGTGTGGCCAACGGCATTCCGGAGGCGGTGGCCAACAAAATCTACGATGAAATGATGGATTTTGCCAAGTACGCATTTAACAAGTCCCATGCCGCCGCCTATGCGGTCGTGGCCTATCAGACGGCCTGGCTGAAATATTATCATCCGGTAGAATTTATGGCGGCCCTGATGACTTCCGTGATTGAAAATCCGGGAAAAGTGGCAGAATATATCTATACCTGCCGGGAGATGGGAATTCAGATACTGCCTCCGGACATTAACCGGGGAGAGGGCAGTTTTTCCGTGGACGGAGGCAACATCCGCTATGGCCTGTCCGCCATCAAAAGCATCGGGAAGCCGGTTGTGGAGGCCATCCTGGAGGAGCGCCGGAAACGGGGCGAATACAAGGACCTGAAGGACTTTATGGAACGGCTCTCCGGAAAAGAGGTCAACAAAAGGACGGTGGAAAACTTCATCAAATCCGGCGCCTTTGACAGCCTGAAGGGCACCCGGAAACAGCACATGATGATTTACATTCAGGTGATGGACCAGGTGAACCAGGAGAAAAAATACTCCATGGCCGGACAGATGTCCCTCTTTGACATTGTAAGCGATGAGCAGAAAAAGGAATTTGAAATTACCCTGCCGAACGTAGGAGAGTACCAGAAAGAGACGCTTCTGGCCTTTGAAAAAGAAGTGCTGGGCGTCTATATCAGCGGCCATCCGCTGGAGGAATACGAGGAAAAGTGGAGGAAAAACATCACCGCCACGACCCGGGATTTCCAGATTGAAGAGGAGACCGGGCGGACCCGGGTTCATGACGGCTCCCGGCAGACCGTGGGCGGCATGATTACCTCGAAAACCATCAAATACACGAAAAATAATAAGACGATGGCATTTATCACGGTAGAAGACCTGATGGGTACGGTGGAAGTGGTGATTTTCCCGCGGGATTATGAGAAAAACCAGCAGTACCTGCAGGAGGACAGCAAGGTTTTCGTCCAGGGACGGGTGTCAGAGGAAGATGAAAATGCCAGCAAGTTAATCTGCGAGCGGATTATCCCCTTTGAGCAGACGAAGCAGGAGCTCTGGCTTCAGTACGGGGACAAGGCTTCCTTCCTGGCGGATGAGTCCACGCTGTACCGGCTTCTGGAATCCAGCGACGGGGACAGCAGTGTGGTCATCTACTGCAAAAAAGAGAAGGCGGTGAAGCGGCTTCCGGCAAACCGGAACGTGCGGATAGACGCGCCTACCTTGAGCAGGTTGACGAATTATCTTGGAGAATCCTGTGTAAAAGTTGTGGAAAAACCCATTGAAAACCGCAGATAAACAGGGTAGAATTGAATTTGATATGTGATAAAAACTGAAAATTCAGACAGACGGAGGAATGTGCCATGGCAGACAAGGTGATTAGAACAATCGGGGTTTTGACCAGCGGCGGAGACGCACCGGGAATGAATGCGGCAATCCGTGCAGTGGTAAGAACAGCCCTGGGAAAAGGACTGAAGGTAAGAGGAATCCGCAGAGGATACTCAGGTCTTTTGAATGAAGAAATCATCGACATGACAGCGCGGGACGTATCTGACACGATTCAGAGAGGCGGTACGATTCTGCAGACAGCACGCTGTGAGGAAATGCGTACAGTGGAGGGACAGCAGAAGGCAGCCGGAATTTGCAAGAAATATGGAATTGACGGGCTGGTAGTTATCGGTGGAGACGGTTCCTTTAAGGGAGCCCAGAAGCTCTCAGATTACGGAGTGAACACCATCGGACTTCCGGGAACCATCGACCTGGATATTGCCTGTACAGAGTACACTATCGGGTTTGACACAGCAGTAAATACTGCAATGGAAGCAATCGACAAAGTTCGGGATACTTCCACTTCCCATGAGCGGTGCAGCATTATCGAAGTTATGGGACGTGACGCAGGTTATCTGGCACTGTGGTGCGGTATCGCAAACGGTGCAGAGCGGATTCTGCTTCCGGAAGAGCACGACTATGACGAGGCCAAGATTGTAGAAGATATCAAGGAAAACAGAAAACGGGGCAAAAAGCATTACATCATTATCAATGCCGAAGGAATCGGAGATTCCATGAATATGGCAAAGAGAATTGAGGAAGAGACCGGCATGGAGACCCGGGCCACGATTCTGGGCCACATGCAGCGGGGAGGAAGCCCGACCTGTAAAGACAGAGTCTATGCCTCCATTATGGGAGCCAAGGCAGTAGACCTTCTGCTGGAAGGAAAGACCAACCGGGTTGTGGGCTACAAGCACGGCGAGTACATTGATTTCGATATCAATGAAGCGCTGGCTATGCAGAAAGGCATCCCGCAGTATCAGTACGATATTGCAAAACAGCTTGCCCTGTAAAATGAACCGTGTGAATGCGCGGTACAGAGGAAGACAGAAATGACACAGGATGTATTATTAACCATTACGGGACTTCACGATATCGCAGAACTGAGTGAAGAAGAGGATGCGGAAGTGCTGGAGGTAATCGCGCCGGCCAGGTATTACCGGAAAAACGGGAAGCATTACATTCTTTACGAGGAAGTCGTGGAGGGGATTCCCGGGGTGATAAATAACCGGATTAAAATTTCCGGTGAGCAGATGCTGGAAATCATGAAAAGCGGGATTACGAACGCCCATATGGTATTCGAAAAGAACCGGACGAATGTAACTTACTATGAGACGCCTTTCGGACAGATGCAGATGTGGCTCAGTACCAGAAAGATAGCGGTCCATGAGGAGGATAACCAGATTCAGGTTGAGGTAGAGTACAGTATGGACATCAATCACGAGGCCCAGGCAGAGTGCCGGATTTCCATGGATATCCGGCCCAAGACGGCGGCGGAAACCGTTTTACAGCAGAGACCCACATCCTGACAGAAAAAAAGGACACGAAAAAACCGGGGATTTTTCCCCGGTTTTTTTACCCTTTTTACCCTATGCTTCGCCGCGCAGCTTGGCCATCAGGCCTTTCTTCTTTTTCTGCTGTGTTTCCAGAGGCCCTCTCAGACCCTTTACTTTTGTGATGTAAATGCCGCTTACTGTGGCCTTTACTTCTTTCTTTACCGGAATCTGCGGGAAAATATCAGAATCGCACATCAGTGTCATAATTCTGGGGCCCACCTTGGCTTTTACTACCGGCACTTTGGAACGGCGCAGATACTTGGGAGTGTTCTCCAGCACAACGGGCGGGAATCCCGCATCTTTCAGCCGCATTTTTCCTTTGTCAATAATCAGCATGGTAATCTGCTGGGCGGCATTTTCCAGAAGCTTCTCCTGCTCTGCCTGCTTTTTCTCTGCTTTTTTTCCGAGAAAATAAAGGACAATCAGAACAACAATCAGCACGGCCAGAATCACCAGCAGAACTATCGTTAATGTATTCACGGGCCGACCTCCTCATACGTTTCTTTCACAAAAAACATTGTAACATTCTTTCTATGTTCGTGCAAGAAAATCCTTAAATATGTGTGAAATACGGAAAAATCCTTTCTTTTTCGGAAAAGATATGGTATAACCGTAAATGGATTTTAATCAGATGTGAGAAGAAGTCCCGGGTATAATAAATCTGTAAAGAGGTGTACAGGATGAAGAAAAAATATGCAGTTCTGGCGGCAGGCGTGCTGGCGGCGGCGCTGGCGCTGACCGGCTGTTCCGGAGAGATTTCAAATGACTATATTACTATCAGCCAGTATAAAGGTGTGGAGGCGGAAGCGGGAGACACGACGGAAGTAACGGACGAGGATGTGGACACCCAGATTGACTCCACCCGGCAGATGTATGCCGAGCTGGAGAATGTGGACCGCCCTGCGGAGAACGGAGATACGGTAACCATTGACTATGTGGGCACCCTGAACGGGGAGGCCTTCGAAGGAGGTTCCAGCGAGGATTATCAGCTGGAGCTGGGTTCCGGTACGTTCATCGATGGATTTGAAGACGGGATTGTGGGCCACAGCGCAGGCGAGACCTTTGATTTGAACCTGACTTTTCCCGATGATTACGGCAGCACAGACCTGGCCGGAAAAGACGTGGTATTTACCGTGACGCTGAAAACCGTGTCCATCAGCAACGTACCGGAGTTAAACGACGAATTTGTACAGTCCGTATCCGAGGATTCCTCTACCGTAGAAGAATACAGGGAAGAGGTACGGCAGATGCTGGAAGATAACTATGCGGAGAGCGCGCAGCTGACACTGACAGAGAATGCCTGGAGCGCGGTAATGGATAACACAGAAGTAAAACAGTATCCGGACGGCGCAGTGGACGAGATGAAAAACACCATCCGGGAACAGTACCAGAATATGGCCGATTCCTACGGAATGGAATTCGCGGATTTCCTGAGCAGCTACATGGGAATGGACGAAGACACCTTTGAAGAACAGCTCCAGACGGCGGCAGAAAATCAGGTAAAACAGGACCTGATTGTGGACCTGATTATTGACGAAGAAAATCTGGACGTATCCGATGCCGCGCTGGAAGAGATATACAATCAGTACGTGGAAGATTACGGGTTCTCTTCTCTGGACGACTTAAAGAGCGCCGCCACGGAAGAAGAACTGGAAGATATGGCCAGACTGCAGATAGTACAGGAATTCATCGTGGATAACTGTGAGCAGGTGCAGTCCTCGGACAGCGAATAACGGAACAGAATGAAAAAAAAGGCGCCGCTTGATACGGCGCCTTTTTCTGAATTGTTTTTAAATTGTAGTCGGGGACGGGTACGGGCCTGTCTCTTATACACATCT
>DWYV01000038.1 GCA_019118525.1 Candidatus Bariatricus faecipullorum | reverse complement strand
AGATGTGTATAAGAGACAGGCCTGTACCCGTCCCCGACTACAATTCAGAGACAATTCAGACAAATATAGGGAGATTTTCCACGGAGAAATTTAACAAAAACTTCCGGATTCTTACTGAAAACTATGGAAGTTCTGCCGGGAAAATGTTATACTTTAGTCTAGAAAACGTACAAAACATAAAACATCAAAGGGGGTACAACGATGATTATTTGTGCAAAATATCTGATGACCGGTGATGGCATAACGGTGCTGGAAGACAAGGCTGTAGTGACCGGCGAAGATGGGAAAATCAGGAAAATCGCTTCAAAAGAAGAACTGGTAAAGGAGTTCCCGAATGAGGAAGTAAAGGATTATGGGGATGCGACGCTTCTTCCGGGACTGTGCGACATGCATGTACATCTGGGATACTGGTATTCCCAGCCGGACAGCTTCAACTATGGTCCGCAGCTGATTATGCTCTATGCGTTACAGCACGCCCAGGCTGCATTTGAACGTGGCATTACCTCAGTAAGAGATATGTCCTCTGCCCACGGCGTCTGCAAGAATCTGAAGCTGGCGGCAGAAAAAGGATTTGTTACCATTCCGAGAATCACACACACCGATACCGGTATCTGCATGAGTGGCGGTCATGCCTGGGAAGAAGTAGAGCAGGTAGACGGCCCCTGGGAAGTGCGGAAAGAAATCCGCCGCCAGGTACGTGACGGCGCAGAATGGGTAAAAGTTCTGACCACACACCGGACACATACACCGGAATTTACTCAGGAAGAACTGAATGCCGCTGTAGATGAATGCCACAGAAGAGGCATCAAATGCGGTGTGCATGCAGGAACCAATCCGGGCATTCAGATGTGTATCGACGCCGGCTTTGACACGATTGAGCACGCTACGTTTATGACACTGGACCATGCAAAGCAGATGGCGGAAAAAGGTATTGCCTGGACACCTACCATCATGGCTTACACCCTTCTTTACGATATCTGCAAAGAAAACCTGGAAAAACATGCCGGCGCTCCGGTAAATGACCCGGTAATGCAGAAAGAAATGAAGGATTACCAGTACTTTGAACCGGCCTATAAAGCTTACAGAGACCATTTCAAAGAATTTTATGATACCGGAGTAACCGTAATCGCAGGAACCGACATGGTAATGTATCAGTCACCCTTCCTGCCTCTTCCAAGAGAACTGCAGTACATGGTAGAATACGGTATCACACCGGCTCAGGCTATCCAGACAGCTACCAGCAACCCGGCTAAAGTTCTCGGTGTAGAAAACGAACGCGGCCTGGTAAAAGAAGGACTGGATGCAGACCTCCTTGTAGTAGGCGGAGACTTAAGCAAAGACATCACACGCCTGAATGATGTAAAATTAGTTACCCTCGGCGGAAAACGTGTATTTGAAGACGGAATCCGCTACGTTGGAACCTCTAATATGTTCATGTAATCTCAATGTCAATGGGGACGGGTACGAGCCGGCTTGTACCCGTCCCCGTAGACAATTCAAAAACAATTCAGAAAATCTTAATTGAAACAGTCAGCTGTATCAACCCAATAATCTGTAAAAATAAAAAAGAAAGACAGGAGGAATGTCAATGGCAAGAAGCGCACGGCGTGAAAGTGCGACAGGAGTATATCACGTGATGATTCGTGGAATTAACAAGGAGGCAGTTTTTGAAAGGGAAAAAGACCGACGGAAAATGCTGACTCTTGTAAAAGAGAGCGGCCCTGTCGCTGATGGAGATTTAGAACTCTACGCATACTGTATTATGCCGAACCACGCCCATTTTCTGGTTCGGGCAGGTCTGAAATATCTCAGTGTCTTTATGAAAGAAATCCAGGAATGCTATGCAAAATATTACAATCTGACCAAAGACAGGGTAGGATATGTTTTCCAGGGCAGATTCAAAAGCGAATGCGTAGAAGAGGAACGGTATTTCTGGAACTGTTTTTTCTATATCCACAGCAATCCGGTCAAAGCCGGACTGGTAAGAACAGAAACAGAATACGGGTACAGCAGTGCAGAAGAATACGCCAGGGAACAGCTCTGGCTCGTTCACGAAAAAGGACTTAGAATGTACCGTCAGAAAGGAATCGGAACGATTCTTTCCGATACCAGCGGCCCATCCCGGTCTGCAATGGATGCTTTTTTTGTAACGGACAGATTCATTATGGATACAGAAGAAGAGATGCATGGACAGAAAAAAGAAGCAGTCCAGAGACTTACCCGGCTCTACATCGAAGAAAAAGAGATAGAATCCACCTTTATCCTGTTCTCGACCCCACGGCTGCGGGAAAAATTCATAGAAGACACAAAAGAAAAAATCCCCTGCACCAAAGCAGAAATATCCAGAATTGTTTCAGAATTGTAGTCGGGGACGGGTACGAGCCAGCCCGTACCCGTCCCCGACCAAGCATTAGATTGCTCGGGTGTATTCTTTCAGCCATTCTCTTTCTTCATCGTTGAGATATGGAGAAATCTTTTCGTATACATCTTTATGATAGTTGTTCAGCCACTCACGCTCGGTCTTGCTCATCAGTTCCGGGTCGATACCGTCCAGGTCGATGGGAGCGAAGGTGATGGTTTCAAAATGCATGAACTGTCCGTATTTGTTCTGCACGCCTTTGCGTACGATGAACTCGTTTTCGATACGGATACCGAATTTGCCGTCTTCGTAAATACCGGGCTCGTCGGTGATAACCATGCCTTCTTCCAGCTGATGATGTTCGTTCTTGCTGGGAACAACATACCAGCGGAAGCCTGTCGGCGGCTCATGTACGTTTGCCAGGTATCCTACGCCGTGGCCGGTACCGCACTGAAAGTCAAGGTCCAGTTCCCAGATGGGCTCTCTGGCCAGCACGTCCAGATTGTATCCGTAGCAGCCATAGAGGAATTTCGCGCGGGAAAGGCTCATCATGGCACGAACAACGGCAGTGAAGTATTTCTTCATTTCCTTGTCAACGGAACCAAGGATAAAGGTTCTCGTAATATCGGTGGAACCTTCATAGTATCCGCCGCCGGTATCGTTCAGGAACATAGCGCCGGATTCCAGTTTCACGTCGGTCTCCTCGCTGGGAGAGTAGTGCATCATGGCCGCATGGTCCTTAAATGCGCACAGCGGCTCAAAACTGTCGCGGATATAACCTTCCTGTTCTGCACGGAATTCCGTCAGCTTCGCCGCGGAACTGAGCTCGGTGATGTCTTCCTTGTCATAGCGGGTCTTTATCCAGTGCATAAATTTGGTGATAGCAACGCCGTCCTTAATATGAGCTTTTTTAATATTTTCCAGCTCAACCGGGTTCTTCATGGCTTTCATAAGAATGGTCGGATTGGCAGCTTCCACGACTTTGCACGGAATATTCTTATACAGCGCATAGTTCATCTTCATGGGGTCGATAAGAGCCACATCGGAAGCATCCAGTTTCTTAATATCCTCGTAAATATCATTGTAAGGATGAATCGTCACATTGACTTTCGCAAGCTCTTCATGAATCTGGTCATTGAGCTTGGAATCGTCCACATAAAGGTCTACGCCGTCCATCCGGACGATAGCATAGGAGAGAAGCAGCGGGAAAAAGTCAATGTCGTCCCCGCGGACATTGAGCAGCCAGCATACATCATCCAGAGAAGCGATAATGTGCACGCTGGCGCCGTTCTTTTTCATTTCTTCCCGAACACGCTCCAGTTTATGGGCACTGCTCTCGCCACTGTATTTTTCTTCCAGGAAAAATGCAGGCTTGTCAGAAAGAGCCGGACGGTCTTCCCATACCTGGTCGATTAAATCCTCTTCATAATCAATCGTGATATTCTTTGCGCTCAGAGCTTCCTCAAACTCCTGGCCTTCTCCCATGGAAAGCACGCGGCCGTCAAAGCCAACCTTTCCGCCTTCCGGCACATAATCGGCAAGGAATTCCGTTACAGAAGGTGTGTCCCCCACGAACATCTTCATCAGCCGCACACCGCTTCCTTCCAGCTCATGCTCAGCCTGGAAGAAATAACGTCCGTCTGTCCAGAGACCTGCGTCATCCTTTCCGATTACCGCAGTCCCGTAAGAACCGCTGAATCCGGTGATAAATTTTCTTGCTTTGAAATGTTCCCCAACATACTCGCTCTGGTGGAAATCAGCGGTCGGAACCACATAGGCGTCAATGCCTTTTTCCGCCATAAGAGCGCGGAGCTTCGCTATTCTTTCAGCTACAACAGTCATTTCAAAAACCTCCTTTATGTATCTGTTTTTTAGCTAAATTTATTCTACCATTTATTAGACCAAAGTTCAATTATTACTGGAAAGAATTCCTGCGAAAAAAAGCCGGTGAAATAGAAAAAGAGCCTCCGTCCGAAGACGGAAGCCCTTTTGGAATTTTTGGATAATCCAGCAAATTATTCTGCTTTTTCCATTTCGTCCAGCTTGCCGCTGAAAATCCACAGAAGCAGACCGCAAAGGATTACAACGATACCAACTCCGCCGTAACCCATGTTGAAGTCCAGAGTTCCCAGCCAGTCATAAATCGGCGGGTAAATCTGCTGTGCGATAAATACAGCGATGGGCCAGAATCCAAGCAGAAGTCCAAGAACCTTAGCCGGAGCCAGCTTGGAAATAAAGGAGTTTCCAAGCGGGGAGAATACCATCTCACCAACGGACATAAGGATACATACAACTGCCAGCCACAGGAAGGAGCACTGTCCGTCGCCTGCGATGATGTTGGCAACTACCATTACGATGTAAGAAAGTCCGCAAAGCATAATTCCAAGACCGGTTTTCTTGAACATACTCATGTCGCCCTGAGGTCTCTTTGCCATCTTAGCCCATACACCGGCAAGAACCGGTCCAAGGATGATACAAACGAGAGCGTTTACAGAGTCGAACCAGGAGGTCGGAACCTGGAAGCTTCCGATGAACCAGTTTGCCTTGTTCATGAAGGAAGCACCGTCGCCCCATCCGAAGTAGTAGTATGCCGGCATGTAAGCCATGTACCATGCCATCCAGAATACTGCGGAAAGCAGGGTAACCAGGATGATAGCGATGATACGTTTCCAGTCGCCGGAAGTAAGAGCCTGGGACTGTCCCTTCTCTTTTACGCCAGCGCTTTCGAATTCTCTCTGGTCAGCTTTGAACGGTTTCTTACCAGCATCGCCAAGTGCCTTGCCGTTTGCAAGGAACCAGATGGCGTCAATGAACAGGAAGAGACCGCATACCAGGAATACCTGGTTGAAGGAAAGATGAATCGGTCCAAGGCCTGTTGTAGCTGTGATAGCGATAAATGTTGTACCACAGAAAGAACCAATGTTTACGAAAGAATACTGAATGGAGAATGCTTCATCCAGTTCGTCGGAATCATGGAACAGAAGGCCGTTGATACCGGACAGGTTTCCTTTGAAGAATCCTGTACCAACTGCTACCAGTACAATCATGGCCCAAACTAATCCAAGAGAATCAGCCTGCCATGCACACAGATAGCCGGCGCCCATAAGAATCATACCAAGCGGTACACAGATTCTGGGGCTCAGCCAGTGGTCGGCAATGTAACCGCCGAAAATCGGAGTGATGTATGTCCATGCAACGAAAGATGCGGACAGTGCAGCACCCTGAGAGTCGGACAGTCCAAGACCACCAGAAGTAACTTCGGTTGCAATCCAGATGGCTAACAGGTATTTCACTGTATAGAATGCAAGACGCTCGAATGTGAAACCAAGCGCACATACATAAAAGCCAAATGGTTTACGCTTTTTTGCTGTTTCCATACTTTTAACCCTCCAATAACATATAGAATTTCTCCTATGTAGGTGCAGAAGCCGTTTCCATCCACGGAGAATCTGCGAAAACCGATGCAGCGGTCTTGGGAAGATTCCGGACGGACGTCTCGCCGGATGATTACGGCCGCGCATTTTCCGGATGCCGGGGAAGCAGGCCCCGCGCCGGAGCCGGAATGACGCGTATATAAAGGATATGCATCTGTCTCTGAAAGGACGCCTTCCGGTACCGGAAAGATACCGGGATTTTGCCAGGGTACAAATCTGAGGCGCTTATCCTGCCGGATAAGATATGCATGCCATACGGAAGAGGATGGCATCCCTTTTCTCCGCACAGCGGCAAAAACACAAAGAAAACTTCCACAAACCGCCCCTGCAGAGAATCCAGGCAAATATGCGATTTACGAAAGCATCAGTGACATCTTCGTCGCGGTACGGATATCCGTCATTTCCCCGGAAAAGTGTGCTGCATACAACACCTTCCCGGAAAAATAAATTCACCAGAAATAATGAACGCCACAGTTCAGGCTCTGAAAAAACTCCGGCTGTCAGAAACGGCGCGCCCTTTCCCGGCTTCCAGAAAAAAAGCAGTACCGTTCCCTTTCCGTCCTGTACTGTGGACATATGGCATACAGATAATGTCCGCTCATAGACAGAGAAAATCCCTTACGGATAAAGTCCCTGTAGCTGTATTCTACCACAAAATAGACTAAAGTACAAAGAAAAAATTATTTTCCTGTAAGAAAAAGCTAAAATGCACAAAAATTTTGATGAAATTTGTGCAAAGTAATTATAAAGTTCTTGTAAAACACTCTGTGAAAGAATTAACAGTTTTTTTAGAAAACGGTTGCAGTTTAATTGGAAAATAAGTATAATAAAATAGGCAGAAATTTTGATTTATTTTTCAAAAAAATAAGATAAAATGGAGGGCTAGACTTATGAGCAACACAACGACAACCCCGGCAGGCAGAAGGATTGCCGCTCTGCTTGATGCGGGCAGCTTTGTTGAAATCGGCGGCGCTGTAACAGCCAGAACCACAGATTTCAGCATGCAGGAAAAAGACACTCCGGCAGACGGCGTCATCACAGGCTACGGAGTAATTGAAGGCAATCTTGTCTACGTGTACAGCCAGGACGCTTCCGTTCTGAAGGGAGCCATCGGCGAAATGCACGCCAGAAAAATCGCGAACATCTATGACATGGCCATGAAAATGGGCGCTCCGGTTATCGGACTTCTGGACTGTGCCGGCATGCGTCTCCAGGAAGCCACCGACGCACTGAACGCGGCGGGCACCCTTTACAGCAGACAGGTCATGGCGTCCGGTGTGATTCCACAGATTACCGCAGTATTCGGAAGCTGCGGCGGCGGACTTTCCATGGTGCCGGCCATCGCCGACTTTACATTCATGGAAGAAAACGCAAAACTTTTCGTGAATTCCCCCAACACCATTCCGGGAAACGATATCAAAAAGTGCGATACTTCCGCGGCCTCTTTCCAGAGCAGCCGAAGCGGCCTTGTGGACGGAGTCGGAAGCGAAGCAGAGATTCTGGAAAATATCCGGACTCTGGTATGCATGATTCCTGCCAACAACGAGGACAACGACGCTTATGAGGAATGTACGGACGACCTGAACCGTCTCTGCGAGAATCTGGCAGGTACGGCAGAAGACAGCGCCTCCGCACTTGCCCTGCTTTCCGACAACTATCTTTTCTTCGAGACGAAGAAAGACTACGCAAAAGAAATGGTAACCGGTTTTATCCGCTTAAACGGCATGACCGTGGGCGCAGTGGCAAACCGGTCAAAAATCTATGACGAGGACGGCGGACTGGTCAAAGAATACGACGGCTCCCTGACCGTAGGCGGCTGCCGCAAGGCTTCCCGCTTCGTAAAATTCTGCGACGCTTTCGGCATTCCGGTGCTGACCCTTACGAATGTAACCGGTCTGGAAGCATCCCGCCGGGCAGAGAAGAACCTGGCAAGAGAAATGGCAGCCCTGACCGCCGCTTTTGCTGACGCCACTGTTCCGAAGGTAAACGTGATTACCGGCAAAGCTTACGGAAGCGCTTATGTGGCCATGAACAGCAAGGCAGTCGGAGCGGATATGGTTTATGCCTGGCCCACTGCGGAAATCGGCATGATGGAAGCGGACATGGCGGCGAAAATCATGTATCCGGAAGCAGATGCCGCAGCCCTGAAAGAAAAGGCAGAGGCCTATAAGGCACTCCAGTCCAGTCCCCTTTCCGCGGCCCGCAGAGGATATGTGGATACCATCATCGAGCCGGAGGAGACGAGAAAATACATCATCGGCGCATTTGAGATGCTTTTTACAAAGAGGGAAGAACGTCCTTCCAAAAAACACGGAACAGTTTAGCGAGGTGAGGCAAAGTGAAGAAAAAATTCAGTTTAGCAGCCTGCGCACTGGCACTGGCACTTGCCTTTACCGGATGCAGCGCGCAGTTCGCTGAGGAATATGACGAGACATCTCTGACAACGTCCTGTGAGGAAGTGTTCAGCATTATTCAGAGCGGCAGTATCGCGGGAGAGGACATCACTTCCATGTCCGACTGGAACCAGGGATATCTGATGGCCCAGTTACAGAGCCAGACCGGTATTCAGATGGACGCCGAAGACCTGGTTACGGCTCTGGACGGCTGGGAGGCGGCCCAGGAAGAATGCGGCGCTTATGAAGGACACGGCGAATTCGAGATTACCGAGACCAGCACCAGCGTTACCGTAAGGACAGAAGGACAGTTCTCCGAAAGAACCGCAGACCTGGTGTTTACGTTTGATGAGAATCTCCAGATGGACGCGTTCACAGTAGAAGCCCATTACGACATGGGCGAGATTATGCAGAAAGCAGGACTTAACACCCTGCTCGGAATGGGAACCGTATTTGCAGTGCTGATGTTCATGAGTCTGATTATCTCACTGATTAAATACATTCCGGCCCTGCTGGAACGACCGAAGAAAAAAGAAACAAAAATGGAAGCGCCGGAGATTCCGGCTGCCAGGACAGCGCCGGAGCCGGAGCCCGTCATGGAGACCGCCCCGGAAGACGATACCGAGCTGGTGGCAGTCATCGCGGCAGCCATCGCCGCTTCGGAGGGAACCACCCCGGACGGATTTGTTGTCCGCTCCATTAAGCGAAGAAAATCAAATAAATGGAATGCATAGAAAGAGTGTCAGGAGGAAAACAGAACATGAAAAATTATACCATTACTGTAAACGGAACCGTATATGATGTAACCGTAGAAGAAAACGGAGCAGGCGCAGCCCCCGCGGCTCCCGCGGCGCCGGCAGCTCCCAAGGCAGCCCCGAAGGCAGCTTCCAAACCGGCGCCGGCAGCTTCCGCACCGGCCGCAGGAGCAGGCAGCATTAAAGTAGAAGCAGGCGCGGCAGGAAAAGTATTCAAGCTGGAAGCCGGCGTAGGACAGAAACTTTCCCGCGGTGAGACTGTAATGATTATCGAAGCAATGAAGATGGAAATCCCGATTGTGGCTCCGGAGGACGGAACCGTTGCGAGCATTGAAGTGGCAGTAGGAGATTCTATTGAAGCAGGACAGGTACTGGCTACCATGAACTAGGCGGCACAGCAGGTTCGTAACGATTCGTAACAGGAGGTTTTAACATGGATTATATAATGACAACTCTGGACAACCTCGTTCACCAGACTGCCTTCTTCAGCCTGACCTGGGGAAACTTCATCATGATTCTGGTGGCGTGCGTGTTCCTTTACCTTGCCATCCGGCACGGATTTGAACCGCTTCTTCTGGTGCCCATTGCGTTCGGTATGCTCCTGGTAAACATTTACCCGGATATCATGCTGGCACCGGAAGATTCGGCAAACGGTACCGGTGGACTTTTGTATTATTTCTACCAGCTGGATGAATGGTCGATTATGCCTTCCCTGATTTTCATGGGGGTAGGAGCCATGACCGATTTCGGACCGCTGATTGCCAACCCGTCCAGCTTCCTTCTGGGAGCGGCTGCCCAGTTCGGTATTTTCGCCGCTTACCTGGGAGCCATGGCCATGGGATTTTCCGACAAGGCGGCAGCCGCCATCTCCATCATCGGCGGCGCAGACGGACCGACCTCCATCTTCCTGGCAGGAAAACTGCAGCAGACGGCGATTCTCGGTCCCATTGCGGTGGCGGCATACTCGTATATGTCCCTGGTGCCCATTATCCAGCCGCCGATTATGAAACTTCTGACCACCAAAAAGGAACGTAAGATTAAGATGGCACAGCTTCGGCCGGTTACCAAGCTGGAAAAGATTCTTTTCCCGATTATCGTAACCATCGTCGTGTGTCTGATTCTTCCCACCACAGCGCCTCTGGTAGGTATGCTGATGCTGGGCAACCTGTTTAAGGAATCCGGCGTAGTCCGGCAGCTGACCGAGACAGCCTCCAACGCTATGATGTATATCGTGGTTATCCTTCTGGGTACCTCCGTAGGAGCTACCACCAGCGCAGAGGCGTTCCTGAACGCAGATACCCTGAAGATTGTCCTTCTGGGACTGATTGCCTTTGCCTTTGGTACGGCGGCCGGCGTGCTCTTAGGAAAGGTTATGTGTGCGGTGACGGGCGGAAAAGTCAACCCGCTGATTGGTTCCGCCGGCGTATCCGCCGTGCCGATGGCGGCCCGTGTATCCCAGAAAGTAGGGGCCGAGGAAGACCCAACCAACTTCCTGCTGATGCACGCCATGGGGCCGAACGTGGCCGGCGTAATCGGTACCGCCGTCGTAGCGGGAACCTTTATGGCAATCTTTGGAGTTTTCTAAAAAGAAGCATTCCGGATGTGGAAACTAGAATTTATGGAGGAAGAATAGAATGGCAGAAATAGAGAAGAAACCGATTAAAATCATGGAAACTGTTCTGCGTGACGCACATCAGTCCCTGATTGCCACCAGGATGACCACCGAGCAGATGCTCCCCATCGTGGACAAGATGGACAAAGTAGGCTATCACGCAGTAGAATGCTGGGGCGGCGCCACCTTTGACGCGTCCCTGCGGTTCCTGCACGAAGATCCCTGGGACCGCCTCCGGAAACTCCGGGACGGATTCAAAAACACGAAGCTGCAGATGCTCTTCCGTGGACAGAACATCCTGGGATACCGTCCCTACGCAGATGACGTCGTAGAATACTTTGTACAGAAATCCGTGGCAAACGGAATCGATGTTATCCGTATTTTTGACTGCATGAACGACCTGCGGAACCTGCAGACCGCCGTAAGCGCAGCCAAGAAGGAAAAGGCAGAGTCCCAGGTGGCTCTTTCCTATACCATCGGCGACGCCTATACCCTGGAATACTGGGTAGACCTGGCGAAGAAAATCCAGGAGATGGGCGCGGACTCCATCTGTATCAAGGACATGGCCGGTCTGCTCCTTCCCTACAAGGCAACTGAGCTGATTGGCGCCCTGAAAGAAGCAGTGGACCTTCCCATCGAACTGCATACCCATTATACTTCCGGTGTGGCTTCCATGACCTACTTAAAGGCAGTAGAAGCCGGCGTGGATATCATCGATACCGCGATTTCCCCGTTTGCCCTGGGAACCTCCCAGCCGGCAACAGAAGTCATGGTGGAAACCTTTAAGGGAACCCCGTACGACACCGGACTGGACCAGAACCTGCTGGCAGAAATCGCCGATTACTTCCGTCCGATTAAGGACGAAGCGCTGGATTCCGGCCTGCTGAACCCGAAGAACCTGGGCGTCAACATTAAGACCCTGCTTTATCAGGTGCCCGGCGGCATGCTCTCCAACCTGACTTCCCAGCTGAAAGAGCAGCACGCGGAAGACAAATACTACGAGGTGCTGGAGGAAGTACCGCGGGTAAGAAAAGACCTGGGCGAGTGCCCGCTGGTTACGCCGTCTTCCCAGATTGTAGGAACCCAGGCCGTATTCAACGTACTGATGGGCGAACGCTACAAGATGGCAACCAAAGAGACGAAAGACGTGCTCAGCGGAAAATACGGCGCTACCATCAAGCCGTTTAACGAAGAAGTGCGGAAGAAAGTTCTGGGCGAGGATGCAGAGATTATCACCTGCCGTCCGGCAGATCTGATTCCCGACGAGCTGGAAACGCTGGAGAGCGAAATGGCTCAGTACAAACAGCAGGATGAAGACGTGCTGACCTACGCACTTTTCCCGCAGGTAGCTATTGATTTCTTCAAATACAGAGAAGCACAGCAGAAAAAAGTGGACGCAACCATTGCCGACACAGAAAATGGAAGCTATCCCGTATAGAAAGCAGCAGAAACAATCAGAATAAAAAAAGACAGGGGCCGGTTCTGGATACAGAGCCGCCCCTTCCTGCGTAAGCAGAAAAAGGAGGAAACCATGTTACAGACAGTACCAGCCCAGTCCTGGAAACCGGGACTTGCCGAATTCCGGGAAAAAACGGAGCAGTTTTACAGAGGAGAAATCAGTAAAAACGATTACAAAGGGTTTTCCGGCCGTTACGGAAGTTATGCCCAGAAAGGCGGAAAGGCCAGTATGCTGCGGCTCCGTATGGCGGGTGGCAGATTGACGAAAGAAAAACTGCGCTTCCTTGCAGAAAGCATCGAAAAACATCAGGTGGATAAGGTACATCTGACTACCTGCCAGACTGTTCAGCTTCACAACCTGCAGCCGGAGGCAATATACGACATTATGGAGAAGGCCCTGGATGCAGGTATCGTCACTATGGGAGGCGGCGGGGACTTTCCGCGGAACGTAATGGTATCCCCCCTTTCCGGCGTGGAGGCAGACGAATACTTTGACGTCCTTCCCTGGGCCGAGGCGGCCGGCGAGTACCTTATGACCTATATCAACGGCCCTAAAATGCCCCGGAAGCTGAAAGTCTGCTTCTCAAACAGTCCGAAAAACGTGCCCCATGCCACCTACCGGGACCTGGGATTTGTGGCCCGCCCGGACGGATGCTTCGACGTGTACAGCGCCGGCGGCCTGGGGAACAATCCCCGTTTCGGCCTGAAGGTGGCGGAAAAGATTGCGCCGGAACAGATTCTCTGCTATATTGAAGCTATGCACCAGACCTTCCTGACCTACGGAAACTACGAACAGAGAGGGAAGGCCCGGACAAGATACATGCAGGAAAAACTGGGCGAAGAAGGCTATGTAAAAGCCTACCGGGAAAAACTGGAAGAAGTTCTCGCTTCCGGAAAAGACCTGGAAATTCAACCCCGGCGCCCGGAAGTTCAGAAAAAAGAAGACGGCACCCGGATTTCCGGAAAACGGATTCTGCCCCAGAAGCAGAACGGCCTTTACACCGTGGCCTACCATCCTATCGGCGGCTGCCCGGCCCCGGGAAAATTCCGGGAGCTTTACGAAACCATCAAAGACATGGAGGAAGTGGAAATCCGTATCGCTCCCGACGAGACGCTGTACGTCATCAATCTGACCGGCAGCGAGGCGGAAACGGTCTGCAGGGTAACGGCAGACGGAGCAGAGACCCTGTTTGAAACCTCCGTCTCCTGCATCGGTGCGTCCATCTGCCAGGTGGGCGTGCGGGATTCCCAGGCCCTGCTTCACAAAGCGGTGGCGGCAGTGCGGGAGGCCGGCATACCGGACGGGGCCCTTCCCCAGATTCACATTTCCGGATGCCCCTCTTCCTGCGGCACCCATCAGACCGGCCTTATCGGATTCCACGGCGGCGTAAAGGCTGTGGACAAAGTACCCATGCCGGCCTTTACCCTGCATCTGGGCGGCTGTGAACTCCAGGGCCAGGAAAAGATGGGAAAACAGGCAGGCGTCATCCTGGAAAAAGACATCCCTGCCTTCCTCGTAGAACTGGGACAGACGGTGGCAGCCACCGGAGAACCCTACAGCCAGTGGGTGATTTCCCACGAAGAAGAACTGGAAAAAATTGCCGGAACCTATCTGGCAGTGTAGTGAGGTTAAGACGTTGAGCCAGACAAATGAATTGCTTGCCAGACTGGAGGAGCGCTATCCCCGGTTCAGCAAGGGCCAGAAACGACTGGCAGATTATGTACAGGAAAATTATGACAAAGCGGCCTTTCTCACGGCGGCAAAGCTGGGAGAGGCCGTGGGAGTCAGCGAATCCACGGTAGTGCGGTTCGCCTCCCAGTTAGGATACAAAGGCTATCCCGAATTTCAGAAAGCCCTGGAGGAGCTGGTGCGCACCAAGCTGAATTCCATCCAGCGGATGGAAGTGGCCTACGGCCGCATTGCCCGGGGAGAGATTCTGCAGACCGTGCTGCAGTCCGATATCGAGAAAATCAAGCAGACCCTGGAATGCGCGGACAAAAAAGCCTTCGAGCAGGCTGTGGACACCATTCTGGAAGCCCGTAAGATTTACGTCATCGGCATCCGAAGCTGCGCGCCCCTGGCCAATTTCCTGACCTTTTACCTGAACCTGGTCCGGGGAGACGTCATCAGCGTCCACACTAACAGCGCCAGCGAGATTTTTGAACAGCTTATCCGGATAAACGAAGAAGACGTGATTATCGGAATCAGTTTTCCCCGGTATTCGGTGCGGACCCTGAAGGCCCTGGAATTTGCCAGCAACCGGAAGGCAAAAGTCATCACCCTGACCGACAGCGTCCATTCGCCCATGACTATCTACTCCTCCTGCAACCTGATTGCCAAAAGCGATATGGCCTCCATCGTGGATTCCCTGGTGGCGCCCTTAAGCGTCATCAACGCCCTGGTGGTGGCGCTGTGCATGAAAAAGCAGGACGAAGTTATCCAGACCCTGGAGCGTCTGGAAGATATCTGGGACGAATACCAGGTGTATTCCCGGGACGAATTAAATCCCGTGGACGACAAAATCCGCTTCACCAGCGGGGAGGAAGAAGATGAGTAAAGTACTGATTACAGGAGGCGGGGCGGCCGGCATGGCCGCCGCCGTTTTTGCCGCGGAAAACGGAAACCAGGTAGAGCTTTTCGAGAAAAACGACCAGCTGGGGCGGAAACTTTTTATCACCGGAAAAGGGCGGTGCAACTTAAGCAACGCCTGCGACATGGACACCCTCTTTTCCAGCGTGGTCACCAACCCCAAGTTTCTCTACAGCAGTTTTTACGGATTCACCAATCAGGACGCCATGGACTTTTTTCGGGAGGCTGGGCTGGAACTGAAGACGGAGCGGGGGAACCGGGTGTTTCCCGCCTCGGACCATGCCTCGGACGTCATCCGTACCCTGGAAGAAAAGATGAAAAGCCTGAGCGTCCGGGTGCACACCTGCGCCACGGTGAAAAAAGTGGCGTGCCGGGATGGGCAGTTTTCCCACCTGGTCCTGGCGGACGGCAGGCAGATAAAAGGAGACGCCTGCATCGTGGCCACGGGCGGAGTCTCCTATCCGGCCACCGGCTCCACCGGGGACGGCTACCGGTTCGCGAAAGAGGCGGGCCATACGGTGGAGAAGGCAGAACCCTCCCTGGTGCCCATGGAAACCAGCGACGCCTTTGTGCCCCTTCTGCAGGGCCTGTCCCTGCGCAATACCGGACTTGCCGTGCTGGCAGGAGAAAAGGAACTGTACCGGGATTTCGGCGAAATGCTCTTTACCCACTACGGAGTCAGCGGCCCTATGGTGCTGAGCGCCAGCGCCCATGTGGGACACCGGCTGGCAGCGGGAGAACCTCTGCGGATGGTGCTGGATTTAAAACCGGCCCTCACCGAAGAACAGCTGGATGAGCGGATTCTGCGGGAATTTTCCTCAAATCAGAACCGGCAGTTTAAAAACGCCGTGAGCGGACTGTTTCCGGCCAAACTGACTCCGGTCATGGTTGATTTGAGCGGCATCAGCCCGGAGAAGAAGGTCAATACCGTAACCCGGGAAGAACGCCGGCACTTTGCCCGGCTTATCAAGCATCTGGAACTGCATCCGGTGCGGCTTCGGGATTTCCGGGAGGCCATCATCACCCGGGGCGGCGTATCGGTAAAAGAAATCAATCCCGCCACCATGGAGTCCAGACTGGTTTCCGGCCTCTACTTCGCAGGAGAGGTGCTGGACGTGGACGCCGTAACCGGCGGATTTAACCTGCAGATAGCCTGGTCCACGGCCCATGCGGCCGGGAGCAGTATCTGGTAACAGTAAGGAGACAGAGATGGGATATAATATTGCGATTGACGGTCCGGCAGGGGCGGGGAAAAGTACCATTGCCCGTCTGCTGGCAAAACGAAAGGGCTATGTCTATGTAGACACCGGCGCCATGTACCGGGCGCTGGCGCTTTACTTCCTGGAGCAGGGCATCCGCCCGGAGGACAGGGAGGCCGTGGTGGATGCCTGCCGGAAGGCAGAAGTGGCCATCAGTTATGAGGACGGCGTCCAGCAGATTTATTTAAATAGAAGAAACGTCACCAGTCAGATTCGGGAGGAGGCAGTGGGAAATATGGCTTCTGTCACCTCCGCCATCCCGGAAGTCAGGGCCCGGCTTTTGGACCTCCAGCGCCAGCTGGCAAAGGAGCAGGACGTGGTCATGGACGGCAGGGATATCGGCACCTATGTGCTGCCGGAGGCTCAGGTGAAGGTGTATCTTACTGCCAGCGTGGAAACCCGTGCGGACCGCCGGTACAAGGAGCTGACCGAAAAAGGCGTATCCTGTGATTACGAGGAAATCGCCCGGGATATCCAGGAGCGGGATGAACGGGACATGAACCGGGAGGTGGCTCCCCTCCGGCAGGCAGAAGACGCCGTGCTGGTGGACAGTTCAGACATGACAATTGAAGAAGTAGTGGAGAAGATAGAAGGGCTGTGTGAAGGGTAAGCCACAGCTTTGAGAAAAGCCGCAGACAGAGGAGAAATCCGGACTGTCTGCGGCGTTTTTATTTCCCAGGAAAACATTGTTTCCCGGGAAATAAAAACGCCATTGATGCGCAGAGATTCGGAGAAGTATCTCAAAAAATACAAAAGAAATTTCAGCCATGCCTGGCGGGCATAAAACGTCTGGTCGGGAAACGGCAAAATAAGCTGAAATTCGACAAAGAAAGACAAACCTTTTGTGTATGTTTTTAAAGAATCACGGAGGAAAGAAACGCTACATTTGTTTACATTCCACAAATACGGAAGGAGAGGGAGAGTGACCTATCTGTAGAAAATATTGCAGATATAGTGTATAAATATGGAAAAACGCACAAAATACAGGCGTTTTTCATGTCAAACTATGTCAACGTTCTGTTTACAAAATATGCAGTTTGTGTTATACTTGGTACCTAAGGGCAGGAAAGAGCCCTCAGTAAAAGGATGAGATAAAGAGGGCTGGTCACATGTATAGACGCAATGCAAGCAGTTGGCTGAAGCACCTTGATTTTTTATTACTTGATATTATCTGCATGGAGGCTGCATTTTTTTTCGGTTTTTTCCTTCGGCACGGTCAGATACTGACATACGACAGGATGTTTCACAAAGAGATTGCAGTGGTGTTTGTACTGCTGGATTTAGCGGCAGTGTTTTTTTTGGAAAGTTATAAAGGAATTCTACGCCGGGGGTACTACCAGGAACTTAAGGCAACTCTGAAGCATGTCACTATGGTTATCCTTTTGATGAGCTGCTATCTTTATATGATAAAACGGGGCGAGGAGTTCTCGAGGCTTACCTTTGCCTATACCTGGGCAATATGGATTCTGTTCAGTTATTTTGCAAGGCTTGCTCTGAAAAGCCGTCTGCAGAAGAGCAAATCCGGAAAATCCGCGGGACGGAGCATTCTGGTCATTACTTCCACGGACCGGGTGGAAAAGGTGCTGCTGCAGATGAAGGAAAGCCCTTTTGAAGGAATTTTTGTTACCGGTGTGTCCCTGGTAGATGTGGATTATCAGAGTCTGGAGGATAAATGGATTTCCGGAGTGGCCATCGTAGAATACGGGGATACCATTCTGGAATACATCATTCACCGCTGGGTAGATGAGATATTCGTAGACATAGGCAGCAAATATCCGCTGCCCGTCCAGTTGCTGGAGGACTGCGTCAGCGCCGGAGTGACGGTACATATGACACTGAATAAGCTGGCGGAGATTCCGGCCAGCAAGCAGACAGTAGACAAGCTGGCAGGGTATACGGTTCTGACCAGTAGTATCAATATGGCTACGTCCAGACAGCTTCTGGCCAAACGGGCCCTGGATATCCTGGGGGGACTGGTGGGTTGCCTGATTACGGGAATTCTGTTTATATTTGTGGCACCGGCGATTTATATAGCCTCGCCGGGACCGATTTTCTTTTCCCAGATACGAATTGGGAAAAACGGTCGAAAGTTTAAGATATACAAGTTCCGCAGCATGTATATGGATGCGGAAAAGCGGAAAAAAGACCTGATGGAGAAGAACAGCATCAAGGACGGCATGATGTTCAAGATGGACGACGACCCGCGTATCATCAAGGGAATCGGAAAGTTCATCCGGGACTATTCGATAGATGAGTTCCCTCAGTTCTGGAATGTGCTGAAAGGGGACATGAGTCTGGTGGGAACCAGGCCGCCCACGCTGGACGAGTGGGACAAGTATGAGCTTCATCACCGTGCCAGAATGTCCACCAAGCCGGGGATTACCGGGCTGTGGCAAATCAGCGGCAGAAGCAAGATTACTGACTTCGAGGAAGTGGTCAAGCTGGATACGAAGTACATTATGGAGTGGAGCTTTGCAAAAGACCTGAAAATTCTGCTTCAGACGGTAGGCGTGGTGCTGGCGAAGGACGGGGCACAGTAGTGCCATATGAATGATGAAGCGCAAAGAAACAGCAGATGGGATGAGGGAGAGGCATGGCGGCAGGAAAAACAAAAGAAAAACTGAACATCGCTATGCTGGGTCATAAACGAATTCCATCCAGGGAAGGCGGCATCGAAATCGTAGTAGAAGAGCTGAGTACCCGGATGGTACGTCTCGGTCACAAGGTTACCTGCTACAACCGGGCGGGCCATCATGTCAGTGGAAAGAAATACGATAAAGGCAGACAGAAGCAGTATAAAGGGGTACGTCTGAAAACCGTTCCCACTGTTACGATAAAGGGCCTGGCTGCCATGACGGCCAGCGTGACAGCGGCTTTTGCCGCTGCCTTTGGAAAATACGATGTGGTGCATTTTCACGCCGAAGGACCAAGCTTTATGTGCTGGCTGCCGAAACTTTTTGGAAAGCGGGTCATTGTAACGGTGCACGGACTGGACCACCAGCGGGCAAAGTGGGGAAAACTTGCCAGCACTTATATCATGCTGGGCGAGAAGAATGCCGTCCGGTTTGCTGATGAAATCATTGTACTGAGCGAAGGGGTTCGTCAGTACTTTCTGGATACATACGGGCGAAACACCTGCTTTATCCCAAATGGCGTAAGCCGGCCCGTAAAAAGAGAGGCTGATGTGATTCGCCAAAACTGGGGGCTGGAAAAGGACCAGTATCTTTTGTATCTGGGACGGATTGTTCCGGAGAAAGGGATTTCTTATTTGATAGAGGCGTTCCACCAGACAGATACCGGGAAAAAAATGGTTATCGCAGGCGGAAGCAGTGATACGGAAGAGTATCTGAAGGAACTGAAAGAAAAGGCTTCGGACGACAATAGGATTCTGTTTACCGGATTTGTGCAGGGAAGAGTTCTGGAAGAACTGTACAGTAACGCCTATCTCTATATTCTCCCTTCCAATCTGGAGGGGATGCCCTTAAGCCTGCTGGAGGCAATGAGCTATGGAAACTGCTGTGTGGTTTCCGATATCGCAGAATGTACCGAAGTGGTAGAGGATAAGGCGGCGGTGTTTCCGAAAGGGGATGTGCCGGAACTGTGGAAGATACTGCAGAAGCTCTGCAATGAACCTGAAACGGTAGAATCATATAGAAAGGAAGCAGCAGATTATATCTGTGGAAAATATAACTGGGATGAGGTAACCAGAAAAACACTGGAACTGTATCGGTAGAAAATGTACAGTTTTGGAAATACGGAGGCGGGGAGGGGTACTCACGAACCCGTGTACAAGATTTACCAGTTCCATCAGTATGGAGATATATCTTTCTCACATGGTATTCTTTCGTGTGGTTGAAAGACTTGGAATTAACAGTATGATTGGCAATGGATGGATTCAGTATGTGTTTACTGCGGTACTGGTGGTTACTGGCTCCGCAGTGTTTGCAGTTATCATGCAAAAGATATTGGCTGTGGTGGGAAGACAAATCAGAGTAAGGAAAGCATAGGGAAAACCGAAAATGGTATATGGAGATAAAGTGGCAATGAGGAAAACGCAAAAAAGAGAAATCTGGGTGGATAATGTCAAGGTAATCGCGTGCATACTGGTGGTTCTGGGGCATTTCTTCCAGAGTATGACACAGGCGGATGTACTGCCAGCAAATAATTTATATCAGTGGTTTAATCAGACAATTTATTACTTCCATGTTCCACTTTTCTTTATTTGCTCTGGTTACCTTTATCAGAAACTGAGTGTGGTTAATGATATCCACAGCTGGGGAAGAAATGTTTTGAAAAAGCTGCTGGTGTTGGGAGTACCCTATTTTGCTTTTTCTCTTGCCACATGGGTTTTGAAAACTTTGTTTTCTTCATCTGTGAATAATGAGATTGGAGGATTGGGCGAAACACTGTTTCTTCACCCGACATCTCCATACTGGTATTTGTATGCTTTGTTTTTCTTGTTTTTGATTACTCCAACATTCCAAAGTAAGGGTATGGTCGTAATCGGCCTGCTCATTGCGCTGGTTTTCAAGGTGCTCGGAATCATCGGGGGGGGTATGGAGTGCAAGTCATTTCATACATCCTTTCAAACGAAATCTGGTTTGTTATCGGTATGTGTCTGAGCGTGCTTGAATTTAAGAAGTATCTGCTGAAGAGAAGCCTGATTACACCGATTGTTGCAGGAGTGGTATTTCTTTTACTGAGTGTATGGATTTATATGATTGGAATCGATTATGGAGTAATCAGCTTTCTATTGGGATTACTGGGCTGCTTCTCTGTTGTTACATTAATTGCGAAAATTTATGAGAATAGAGAGCAGTCAGCAGCATTTGGCACTTTAGCTAAATACACGATGCCAATTTTCCTGATGCACACACTGTTTGCAGCTCCACTAAGAACCGTGTTGTTTAAGCTGGGTATTCAAAACGCTGTAATTCATATGGCTCTGGGAATTGCAATTAGTTTTATTGGGCCAATGATAGCGGCGGTTATCATGAAGAAAAGCAAATGGCTGGAGTTTTTCCTCTATCCAGGAAAGTTTATTAAGATGAAATAAAAGAGGTTTGATATGAGGATATTAATGATTAATAAGTTTCTCTATCCTAATGGTGGCAGCGAAACTTACATATTTAAATTAGGAGATTATTTAAAGAGTCAGGGCCATGAAGTCCAGTATTTCGGTATGGAGCATGAGGGGCGCTGTGTGGGAAACGCTGTTAATGCTTACACATCCGATATGGATTTTCACGGTGGCTCCAAGCTGTCGAAGCTGACTTATCCTCTGAAGACCATCTATTCCTCAGAGGCACGGAAGAAACTGCGGCTTCTCCTTGATGATTTTAAACCACACATCCTTCATATAAACAATGTTGAGTATCAGGGCTTGTCCGAGTGTTAGAGGTCAGTGAGATACATGGAATTTTGGGTGTTACAGGTCAAGGTAGTCGGGTATCAGGCGGTTTTGTCCGAGAAAATGAGTGCTACATATCAAGGGTGACGAGTATCAGAAACGATGTACTTCAGGCATTTTAGGGCGGTTGATTACCAGATGAGCTGTCCGAATGGCACATCAAAGGTGACGAGTATCAGTTGATATGTACAGTCTAGCAGGTCAAGTGGGTTGAGTATCAGTTATATTGTTTACTTATAGAGATCAATTAATGATTGTAAAGATACACCAGCATAGAGCATAGGAAGGAGGAAGTAGAAAATGGAAAAGAAGCATTATGATGCCATAGATGGATTGAGAATGATAGCCTGTTTTGGAATTGTATTGATGCACGTAAGAGCAAATAATGCCTATGATATCTCTGGATTTGTCTATGATAAATTAATAGCTTCTTTTACAAATTTTGTCTTCCTCTTTATGGTTATCTCTGCATTTGGAATGTGCTGCGGATATTTAGATAAAGTATTAAATAACCAGATTTCACTGGAAACATTTTATTTTAAACGCTATAGCAAAATACTTCCGTTTTTCGCGTTCCTTGTTTTGATTGATATCATTATTTCTCCAAGCAAAGCTGCTTTAATTGAGGCTTTTGCGGATGTCACATTGCTGTTTGGACTATTTCCAAATAATATCTCCGTGATTGGAGTAGGCTGGTTCCTCGGATTAATATTTGCATTTTATCTGATTTTCCCATTCTACTGCGTCTTAATAAAGACCAAGAAAAGGGCATGGGTGGCATTTGTTATTTCGCTTTTATTAAATTATGTAGGTGGTTCTTATTTCGATATCGGAAGAACAAACATTATTTATTGCCTGTGTTATCTGATCGCTGGCGGGCTGATCTATTTATACAGGAAAGAACTGGAGCAGTTCAGTAGCAAGTTTCAATGGATCAGTTTGGGAATAATTATAGTTACGACGGTACTTTATTTCACTATAGGTGGTAACACGATTACAATGCTGCTGGTTTCAGTGTCAATGTTGATTTATGCACTCGGAAGAAATCGGAGAGGAATTTTACTGAATCCATTTACCAAGTTTATCAGTTCGGTTAGTATGGAGATTTATCTCTCTCACATGGTTATCTTCCGTGTGATTGAAAGACTGGGTATTAATACGATGATCGGAAACGGTTGGGCGCAGTACGCTGTTACAGTTGTGATCGTATTAGTCGGTACGGTTATTTTTTCAGCAGTTATGAAAAAAATATTGGATTTACTTGGGAAAAAAGTGAGTAAAACGATGGCGTGAATGAGGGTGAATTATGAAAGTTTTAATGATCAACAAGTTTCTCTACCCAAATGGCGGTAGCGAAACCTACATATTTAAATTAGGAGATTATTTAAAGAGTCAGGGCCATGAAGTCCAGTATTTCGGTATGGAGCATGAGGGGCGCTGTGTGGGAAACGCTGTTAATGCTTACACATCC
>DWYV01000037.1 GCA_019118525.1 Candidatus Bariatricus faecipullorum | reverse complement strand
AGTGTGTATAAGAGACAGCTGTACCCGTCCCCGACTACAATTCAGAAACTATTCTGACTTCTTTTCTTCTCCGGAATTCTGCCATTTTCCGACGAATTCTCCCAGGATGTGGATAACTTCTCCCATGTCGAAGTCTTTCTTTTTCCGGGTTTTCATAAAGGCGTAATATCCGCCGTATATCTGGTAGAGCAGCATGAGTTCTTTTTCCATGTCGTTCTGGTACTCCGGTTTTCGTTCGTAGACCAGGGCCTTGATGCTCTGTTCGATTTTTTCTATCAGATGGCCGCTGCGGCTTCCGGAGAAGAGAATGTCAATGAGATTTTCCTGAGCTGTGTAGGCCCAGAACAGGTCCCGGGTAAATCCGGCGGGATCTTCAAATATGCGCTCCGGGCAGGGGAGATTTTCCATCACGGATTCCACCACCTGGTCTTCCAGCCGGTCCGAAAGGGCGTAAATATCCTCGTAGTGAGCGTAAAAGGTCGATTTGTTAATCTGGGCCAGGGCACAGAGTTCTTTCACTGAAATCTTTTCCAGGGGCTTTTTCGCCCGCAGCTCCAGAAAGGCATTGTAAACCGCCCGTCTTGTTTTTTCCACTCGCAAATCCATACTCTGTTTTCCCTCTCTTTTTTAAATTCGTCGGTTATCCGACTTTTTGGCGCCTTTGGCGGTAGCCTGGCCGCCGCTTTCCGACTACAATAAGTATACCAGAAAACCGACGGTTGTCTATTATTAAGAATCACTAAGAAATCAGGGAGGATTTTCAATGGATTATTATGGATTCTATACAGGAAAAATTTTTGATGCATACGAATATCTGGGCGCCCATCCGGATGAAACCGGCACGGTATTTTGCACCTTCGCCCCTGCCGCCTCTTCGATTCAGGTTATCGGAGAGTGGAACGGCTGGGAGGGCTCTCCCATGGGAAAAATACACGACGGAAATTTCTGGGAATGCCGGATTCCCGAAGCTTTGCCTGGCATGATGTACAAATTTAAAATCACCGGGCCGGACGGCTCTGTGGTGGACCACTGCGACCCTTACGGATTTCAGATGGAACTGCGCCCCGGCGGCGCCTCCGTCATTACCGCTCCCTCTGCCTTCTCCTTTACTGACCAGAAATGGATGCGCTCCCGGAATCCCCGAAAGGAAGAGCCGCTGAACATTTACGAACTCCATGCCGGTTCCTGGCGCTGCAGGGAGGGAGAGGCCACGGACTGCTGGTATACTTACGAAGAACTGGCGGATCTGCTTATCCCGTGGCTTCTGGAAAATCACTACAACTGTCTGGAGTTTCTTCCCTTAAGCGAGCACCCGGCAGATATTTCCTGGGGCTACCAGAACACCGGCTTTTTCAGCCCCACTTCCCGGTACGGCACCCCCGACGGTCTGCGGGCACTTGTCAACGCCTGCCACAAAAACGGCATCAGCGTTCTTCTGGACTTTGTTCCGGTGCACTTTGCCCTGGACAGTTACGGCCTGTCCCGTTATGACGGCACTTCTCTTTACGAGTACCCTCACCAGGATGTGGGCGTCAGTGAGTGGGGAAGCTGCAACTTTATGCATTCCCGCGGGGAAGTCCGCTCCTTCCTCCAGTCCGCCGCCTGGTACTGGCTGAAAGAATTTCATTTTGACGGTCTTCGCATGGACGCCATCAGCAACATGATTTACTGGCAGGGCGACCCCGCCAGAGGCGTAAACAACGCCGCCGTCCAGTTTCTTCAGAACCTGAACAGCGGACTGAAAGAACGGAACCCGGGTGTCATTTTGTGCGCCGAGGATTCCACTTCCTTCCCCGGCGTGACAAAACCCGTGGCTGAGGGCGGACTGGGTTTTGACTATAAATGGGACATGGGCTGGATGCACGACACCCTGTCCTATTTTCAGAGTGCCCCCGAATACCGTACCCGCGACTACCACAGACTCACCTTTTCCATGCAGTACTTTTATGACGAAACCTTCCTGCTCCCCCTCTCGCACGATGAGGTGGTGCACGGCAAAGCCACCATTCTTCAGAAGATGAACGGAGATTACGAAAAAAAATTCCCCCAGGCCAGGGCATTTTACCTTTATATGTATGCCCACCCGGGAAAAAAACTGAATTTTATGGGAAATGAAATCGGCCAGTTCCGGGAATGGGACGAGCGCAGGCAGCAGGACTGGGACCTTCTGCGCTACCCCCTCCATGACGCCTTCCTGCACTTTATGCGGGAACTGAACCGGATTTATCTGAACTGTCCGGCCCTCTCCGCCGGCGATTACAGCAGGGAAGGCTTCGCCTGGCTGGACTGCCAGTCTAAGGAGGACTGCATTTACGCCTTTCTCCGCAGGGGAAAAGGCCAGACTCTGATAGCTCTGTTTCATCTGAGCGATGCGGAAGATGTTTCCTATTCCCTGACTCTTCCCGGCGTCTCCCGTCTGCGCCTGCTTCTGGCCAGCGATGCAGATACCTGGGGCGGCCCCCTGCATCAGATTCCGGAGCATCCAGAAGAGGAGGAGAACTGTTTCCATTTCCGCTTAAGCGCCTTTTCCGGAAGGCTTTACCTGGTGGAAAAATAAGCCCGGCTTGACAATCCCGCGGGGACGGCTTATACTTGTTTTATTACAAGTGTAATATATCAGCATTTTCCAAAAGCCGAACCAGGAGGTGGTCATCCGGTGAAAGCACTGCCACAGATAACCGAAGCGGAATACGAAGTCATGAAACTTGTCTGGGAAAAGCATCCCATAAGCACCAATGAAATTACAGAAACGCTGACGGCAGTTTCTGCCTGGAGTCCCAAAACCGTCCAGACCCTGATTAAACGTCTGACAGACAAAGGCGCTCTGACCTATGAAAAAAAAGGCCGGATGTTCTACTATACCCCGGCTGTCCGAAAAGACGAGTACGTCAGCCGGGAAAGCCGTTCCTTTCTGAACCGGTTCTACGGCGGGCATTTAAGCGCCATGGTTTCCGCCTACCTGGAACAGGGAACACTTTCCGAAGAGGAGCGGAACCAGCTCCGCTCTCTTCTGGATGAAAAAAAGGAGGACCAGCCATGACCGTTTTTGGGCGCCACTTTTTCTTCAGCAGTCTTCTTCTGGTTTTCCCGGCGTTTCTGTTTCTCCTTTTAAAACGTCTGACTGCCGGAAGGATTTCCAGCCAGATGCAGTACCGTCTCTGGTATCTGTTTCTGGCTTTTCTTGCTGTTCCTTTCCTTCCCCTGAATTTTCCCGGACTTTCCGGTCTGTTTCCCGCTTCCGCCCTTTTCCGGTTAAGCAGCGGCGCGTCTTCCCTTTCGGATACCATTTCCGCAGTCTCTTCCGGTCGTTCCTGGCTTAGGGATTTTTCCGTTTCGGTCAACCGGAGCACCCCGGATGTTCTCTGGACAGTCCTGGGGGGGCTCTGGCTGTCCGGTGTTCTGGTCATGCTGCTTTCAGCCCTCCGCTCCTTCTGGCGTCTCGCCCGGCTGCGCAGTTCTGCCCTTCCGCTGGAAAATCCGGCCATCCGGGAACTGTATCGGGAATGCCTGGAAGAATCCGGAATTTCCTTCCCGCTTCCCGTTTCCACCACCCCTTATCTGGACTCGCCGGTTCTGACCGGCTTCTTCCGCCCCTGCATCCTGCTGCCTCTGTCTCTTGTCAGCCGCTGTCCGGCGCCCTCTCTGCGGCACATCCTGCTCCATGAGCTGGCCCACTACCAGCGCAGGGATAACAGGACTGCCCCTCTGACGATTCTTGCCGGGGCTCTGTACTGGTTTCACCCGGTCATCCGCCTGGCCCTGAAAAACATGCGGCAGGAACGGGAATCTGCCTGCGACAGTCTGGTTCTCGACCTGCTGGCGCCGGAGGAATACGCCGCCTACGGACATACGCTGCTGAATTTCGCCCGGGAAGACGCTTTTTCTTCTTTTGCTTCTGGCCTGGGAGGAACGGCAAAAGAACTGAAAAAAAGACTCCTTGGCATTTTGTCCTACCGTCCGGTTACCCGGAAGATACGGAGCCGAAGCAGTCTCGTATTTCTTCTGACCCTGATTCTGTTTCTTGGCTTTTCCCCGGCGCTGGCCTTTTCCCCTCCGGAGACAGACTCCTCCTGGGAACCCTCTTTGGAGCACGTCATCCAAACGGACTTTTCCGGCTATTTCCCGGAGGCAGAAGGAACCGGCAGCAGCTTTGTCCTCTGGAATCTGGAGGAAAACACCTGGACAGTCTCCGGATGGGAGGACGCCTCCCGCCGGGTCTCTCCGGATTCCACCTACAAGATTTTCAGTGCCCTCACCGCCCTGGAAGCCGGTGTTCTCACACCGGAAAGCACCCGGATATCCTGGAATCAGGAAGAACAGCCTTTCCCGGAATGGAATCAGGACCAGACGCTTTCCACCGCCATGCGCTACTCCGTCAACTGGTATTTTCAAGAACTGGATTCCCGCACAGGCGCCCGCACGCTGCAGAAGGCCATGCAGACCATGTCCTATGGAAACCAGGACATCAGCGGCGGTCTCTCTTCCTTTTGGCTGGAATCGTCCCTGCAGATTTCCCCGCTGGAACAGGTACGGTTTCTGGGGAACCTCTGCCAGAACCGCTTCTCGCTTGAGGATTCCCATATCCAGACTGTAAAAGACGCCCTGCTCCTGGAAGGATCTCCGAACGGCCGTCTCTATGGAAAAACCGGCACCGGCCAGACTGACGGGCATTTTGTAAACGGCTGGTTCACAGGTTTTGTGGAAACGGACACCGGCACCTGGTGTTTTGCCTCTCATATCCGTGGAACCGACGGGGCAGACGGAGAGACCGCCGCCCAGTGCGCACTGGACATTCTGGCCGCACTGGGACTCTGGTGCTAGACTGCCCTCCTTCCCTGTCCGTCTCACTTTTTCCGGTTCCCCAGATACTGAATCCTGTCCCCTTCCAGCCGGACGGTTATACAGTGACTCATGGCGGCTTCCTGCCCGGCCATCTCACAGACCGCGTCCGTCTCCAGGATCAGCGTGCCATCGGGATTTTCCGTCACCCCGGTAATCTCCGGAACAGAAGTGCCGAAAATTCCAGGCGGCGTACTGCCATAGCCCAGCAGGTCCACGGCATATCTTCCCGTGCCGGCGTCATAATCTGCCCACTGCCTGAGCGTGGAAACAGACACCGGCAGATATCTGGTAAACAGCGTCTCAAATTCCTCTGCCGGAACCCCTTCCGGATACTGCTCCACGGACGGCTTCTGTCCGTGTTCCACCGCATAGAGTCCGGAAAAGGCGCTTCCGGGCTCCACCATCGACAGATTCTCTGCCGTCCAGTCTACTGCCAGAAGAGAGCTTCCCTGATAACCCAGAGGCAGAAGCCACCGCTCTTCCAGTTCCAGCAGTCTTTCCTCCTGCTCCCTTACCCGCATCATCTCATAACTGTTTACAATCTCGGTTACCTCCGGCGGCTCCGGCACACAGTATTCATAAAGAAACCATCCTTTCCCCGTATATTCCCACTTTCTGAGGCGGGTGCGGGTCACTTCGGAAAAGGTCATTCCTCCCTCCTCTTTCCAGAACGCTCCCACATAGATTTCGTACATATTTTCCCCGTCATAGCAGAATTTCTTCCGTCCCAGACCGCCGTCCGTGTGTATCTCATATACGACAGTCTCTCCGGACTTTCCCCTGGCGGCCTCTTCCAGAAATTCCTTAAGGTCCTCCCCGTTTTTCATGTTCAGCCAGAAAGAACCCGGAGAAACGGAGGCGCCGGTTTCCCCCAGCACCTCCATCATATCTTTGGCCGTCTCCCTGGAAATCACCGCATTCTGGGCAGTACCTTTCTCCGCGCTCTGATACAAGTCCTCCACAAGATTCATCTTTTCCCGGCAGTCCTTCTGCGCCTCCTGCACTTCCTCTTCACTGACCGAAAGCCCGTATCCTTTTTCTTCCTCTTCCGCTTCTTCCTGCCTGCTTTCCGCCGGTTCCTTTTCCTTCCGGGCACTGGTCAAAAGAAAAATTCCCGCCAGAACCAGGAGCAGAAGGACCAGAAGCAGTCCCTGGCTTTTTCTCATCCTTCCCCTGTTCTTCACTTCGTGTTTCCTCCATACCGTTCTTTCCATATTTCTGCGGGCAGGCGTCTGGTATACCAGGAAAAATCCATGCCCTCCCCAGTTTCCAGAACCCGGTTTGCTACATACTGAAACCCGTCCTCAAGAGGACGCACCGTCAGCTCATGACGGAACGCATGCTCTGTCTTCTGCTCCGGCCAGACCGCCTGCACCTGAAGCGTCCGCGTACCGTCCGGATTTTCCCGAACATCCGTCACCTCCGGGAAAGGGTAGTCTGACGCCGGGCGCTCATCGATTCCACGGGGCCGGTATGCATAAGTTCCGGTATCCTCTCTCCATTCCATTCTTTCCCGAAGAGTCTCTGCCGTCACCCGGAAGAAAGACTGATAAAGGGATTCCAGTTCTGCTCCCGGAACCGCATATTCCGTCATATCAAAATCAAAGCCGTATTTCGTCTCTTCCCCATACTTCATCCGGTAAAACGGCTCATATAAATCCTCCAGGCAGACGGCGTCCAGATTTTCTTCTGTCCAGTCTGTAAAAAACAGATTATTCCGCCCATATCCCAGCGGTTCCAGATACTGCCGGCAGGCACTGCGGCATTCTTCCTCCAGCGGCTCCAGCCGGATGGCCATATCCCCGGGAGGCCCGTCGTATCCGGCAGGCCTGGTTCGGGAAAAGAAGAGCCAGTTTTCCGTCAGCACCCACCCTTCCATAGGCCAGTACTCTCCATAAGCAGCCTGGGGCGTGCCGTCCTCCCAGTTCAGGGCACTCTGAAAAACCTCCCTCTCTTCCGCACTGGTCTGCAGGTCGTAACGGGTAAATCCTCCGGAGGCAGTAACAACAAAAAAGCTGGTTTCCCCGGTTTCTCCTTCTGTCACCTTTTGAAAAAAATTCTTCAGATTCCCGGCATTTACCATGTCCACCCGGTTTCCGGCATCCACGGCTGTATATCCCTGCTGTCCCAGAAAATCTACAATCTGTCCTGCCGTTTCCGGAGTATCCAGTCTGTCTTCCTTAAGAGCTGCTTCATAAATCTCCCGAAACCCTTCTGCCAGTTTTTCCGATTCCCGGAAACTCTGTTCCTCCCGCTCTTCCTCTGCAGATTGGGACGTCTTTTCCTCGTTACACCCGGTCAGCAAAAGACCCGTGCATACTGCCATGGCCAGAGCCATCCTTCTGATTTGCTTTTTCTTTTTCATGCATTTCTCCTACATTTGTAATATTTATTGTGTATCTTAATCTTACATCTGTAGGACTTATCTGTCAAGTACCTTCCGGCAGACACAAGAAACCCCTGCGGTTCTTTCCGCAGGGGGCGTATGTCTGCTATTTTGCAGCCGCAAACTCTGCCGCTTCCTTTATCCAGCCCATCATCTCCCCGTCTATCTCAGCTGCATCTGCCACCAGCATGTGGTGGGTCCAGCGGTTCGGGTACGGTTCCGTGGCGATATCAATGCGCGGCGAATCCTGGCGATGGGAAAGCCCAAACGTAACCACAATATAATTGTCCGGACAGTCTGCCTTTTTCCGCACTCTTGCAAACGACACGCAGGCAAACATATGGCGCTTATAGAAGGAAATCTGGGTTTTCTGTACCCGGATTTCCACATCCGGAATTTCCTGCCGGCTTTTTTCCTCCAGCTCTGCATACAGCGGAAGTGCCTCCGGCTTTTTCTCAAAAAACTGCAAAATTCTCTCGTCCATGCCTCTCCCCCCCTTCTTTAGCGGAAAATGTACTGTGCCAGAAACACAGCGGCCACCCCCAGCACAACACTGAGCGTCACATAAAGAATCGCCGTAGTAACATTTCCCGCCCGGAGCAGGTCTCCGGTTTCCAGGGAAAAGGTGGAAAATGTGGTAAAACCTCCACAGATTCCCGTTTTCAGAAACAGCACCTGGCGGGGCGTCAGACTGGCGTGCTTTGCAGCAAGCGCCACTACACAGCCAATCACAAACGCCCCGATAATATTGATAAAAAAAGTCTGCACCGGAAAATTCCCCGGATTTTTTACCGGAATCTTTCCGCACAGATATCTTCCCACTGAGCCGATAAATCCGCCCAGTCCTACTGCAAGACAGTCTAACATCCTTTCCTCCTTACCGGAATGTATCCCAGAGTTCTCCATATCCATAATAATCCACGACGTATTTCAGACCGTCCAGCACTTCATCCTGCGTATACTGGCGGGCCTCCAGAAATTCTTCCGGTTTTGACCCCAGTTTCTCATAAAACAGAAGAGCCACTTCGAAATATGCCGGGCTGTCTGCATCCAGACCATCTACGAGAAGATTTTCTGCCTCGTTAATCTTCCCGTCCTCTATCATGGCCGTCAGCTTTTTATAAAATGCCAGCAGTTCCAGAGACACCTCCGGCTCTGCATCTTTTTCTATGTCCTTTTGAAACAGCAGACGTATCAGCGTGCGGACGATTTCATGAACCAGCCGCATTACATAATCCTTGTCTTCAATCATGGCCGTCCTCTTTCCCCTCCGTAAATTCTTTCCGCAGTACTTCCTTCGGCCCTTCAATTTCCCAGGCAAGGGTATGTTCCGTCAGTTCAGAAAGCGCTTTTATTTTCCGGTTCAGCATGGGGCGCATACAGTTCGGCACATGCTCCTGATGAGCGCGGTGAATGGCCACGCATTCTTTACAGTTCCCGTGATACCGGCATGCTTTCCGGCAGGGACAGTGGTCTTTTTCTTTGTACTCTTCCCGAAAACGGGAAGCAAATTCTTCCTGAAGCCGCAGTCCCTCCTTCCGGTTTCCCTTGTGAAATTCTTCCATGGCCGCAAGCTGTACCGGGTTGCCTTCGATTATCATGTTCTACTCCTCCATCAAATCTATATACTCCTGCACCTTTTCCAGAAATTTGCAGGCCTCCATGCCGTCCATCTGAACGTGGTGGAACTGGAACGATATCCTAAGAAGCATCTTCCCGTTTTCCTTCCGGAATCTTCCCCAGATACAGAACGGATTATTAAAAATCCCGCTGTACATATTTACGGCGCCGTCGATATCGTATTTCACCAGACTGGAAGTCCCGGTAGACATCTGGTCTTCCATGATATAATCCTGGCAGGTTTCCCGGACTTTCCCGGTCAGTTCCAGATAAGCACGATTAAATTCGTCCAGGTTCTCCAGAAACGGAATATCGCAGGAGTTAATGCCGCCTTCCCTGTTGGCAACAATCACATTGACTCCCGTTCTGTCATATTCCATCATTTTATGTCCTATGGGAAGGAGCCGGAACTGGGGCAACGCATCCGCCGCCCGGGCAATGCAGTAACACAAAAGCATGTTCAGCTTATATCCCTTTTCCTTCCACTTCATCAGACTGGAAATATCCAGTGTTTTAAAAATGGTAACCATCGGCATGGGCGCATCGATATACAGCTTCCAGCTCTGCGCCCTGGCGGTCTCCATTGGATTTACCTCCCTCATGATGTTCTCCTTCCCGGTTTTTTCCTCCCGTGTTTCTGTCTGTGCCTTTCTATCCGTGAAGTCCCCGGGCCTGCCGGTCCATGTCCTCTACCACAATATCGTATATTTCTCCAAGAGAAGCACAGTATTCCAGCACCTTCCAGGGTTCATTCGTGTGAAAATGAATCTTGATTAAGTCCTCGTCCCCTACTGCCAGCAGGCAGTCTCCCTGAAAATGTTCTGTAAAATAGTCGCTGATATCATCCTCATCCAGATTTTCCCCTTCAATCAGAAGCTGGGTATCGTACCGGAATTCCAGCATAGTCTTTCCCTCCTACTTTTCTTCTTTCCCGTTCTTTGACACATCGTCCACGAAAGACTGCCAGCCGGTTACGCCGACCGCAGATAGCGTTCGGTATACACACACATGGCAAAGCATTTTCCGCACAGATCCGTCTCAATGCCGGTTGCCTTCGTCATAATTTCCACCTGCTTTTTATAGCATTTCTTTACATCCACAATGCGTTCTCTCTCCATGCCGGCTTCCCAGAGTGTCCCCTGCAGAGCCTGGGCCGGACATTCTTTCACACAGCGGCTGCAGCCGCCGCACCGGGATTTCAGAACAGGCGTCCCGTATTCCAGCGGCGCATCCGTAAGCAGGGAGGAAATTCTTACCGCCGACCCGAACCCGGGCGTGACAAGCAGACAGTTTTTTCCAATCCAGCCCAGTCCGGCTCTTGTGGCTACCGTCTTATGAGGCAGCTTTGACCGGTTTTCTCCGTTTACCTGAACCCGGTCCGTGGTCTGGGCCAGAGCCTGGAATCCCTTCTCTTTTAAAAACGCCTCCCCCGCCAGCACAATTTCGTTCAGCTTTGCATTCAGTTCATAATACAAATCATAATATTCCTTTGTGGGTGCGCTCTGCAAATCCCGAATCACATGTTTTGGCAGCGGGACCGCCACAGCCACTCCGGAAGGATACCCGCAGTCCGGTATCCCCGACATGTCTCCGGCTCCTGCCAGAGCGGCTCCTTTCTTCTTCAGAATCTCTGTCAGTTCCCGTGTCAGATTCACTGGTCTCCCCCTCCTTCTACAAAGACTGTACTACACCCGAAATCGTTGACAGAAACGCATCTTCTCCGAAGGTGTTCAGTTTTAGAAATACACCCTGGCTTCCTCCGGAAGTGATGGCAGAAAGGAAGTATTCACCCTGGCTTCCAGCCAGCGTCATGGAAAGACTAACCCGGTTTCCCCCGGTCCAGCTGTACCGCTCATAAACCCGCACTGCACACCGGAATGCTCCCTGCACATAATCACTTCCGTCCTCATAAGACGCAGAGGCGCTGCCTCCCATAATAGCGCTGTCCAGTCTGTCCAGTATCTCATCAAAATCTCCATACACAGTCTTCTCGTATTTTGCCATACTTCCCCCTCCTTTTTATGTGTCTCTATTCTACCTCTTCCAAAGCAAAATTGCTACCGCTTTTCAGCTGTTTCACACATTCCCTCCATTTCTTTTTCTCTGACTCCGCCGGAAACACAAGAACCCAATCCCCATACCGGCAAGGGAAATAAGCATCCCGGCCGGAATCATCCCCAGCTGCGGCTGGAGAAATGTCCGGTGATATGCCATATAAGACGCGCCAAAAGTTGCATATTCTGCCAGCATGTACATCAGGCCAAAAGCCGGAACAAGAAACCACTTCAGCTTTCCCCAGTAATCCTTTTTCCCGGTCAGAAAGGAAACCACAAAGGTGGTCGCCGGAAGCAGCAGCCACAGAAACAGCAGACTGTATCCCATGGCGTCCGAACCACCGGTAAAAAACCAGTATGCAGCCAGAGCCCATATCCAGACTCCCAGATAAACAGTCAGCAGTACCTTCATATTTCACCCCTCCCCGCAGTCTCTGAAACAAAGAATCGGCAGCGGGACTTACGCCACTCTGCCGATTCTTTTTCTTTGTTTTACCCGAGCGCTACCATACTGAATACGAGTGTGAAAAGCGCAACCGTCTCACAAAGACCTACTACGGTGATGTAGTTGGAGAAACCTTTTCCTGTCTCAGCCAGGGCATCCGCACCGGCAGCCCCCACCTGCCCCTGGAAAACAGCGGAGAAGGCGATGGTAATACTGGAAGCGATGCTAAGTCCCAGTATAAATATGGGATCCGCGCTGGAAGCCATCAGCTGCTGCATTAACAGGAAACCATAGATAGTCTGTGTCAGGGGCGCGCCGGCAAAAACGGTAAGCACGAACGGCGCTGCTTTATTGCTCATATAGCATTTCTTCCACGCGCCGATGGCCGCCTTGCCGGAAATACCGACGCCAATGCCGGAACCGATTGCCGAAATCCCCATAACCAGTGATGCTCCCAATAATCCTAAATTCATGATAATGTACCTCCTTTTATAAACTGATTTCTTTTTTAAATGGTTGAAATTTATGACCGCTCCAGGACATATCCAGATGACTGGAAAATTCCAGGGTGTTCAGTCTGATTCCGTGAACAATCACAGACAAAATATTTAATATCATATTGAGTCCATGACCGAACACCAGAATAAAAATGGCAAACAGGATAAATACAAACCTGCCAAACAGCGGGCCGGCCAGCTCATTTACTGTCGCTGAAATCGCCGAGCCGGCAAGCGCGACTGCCCAGAGCCTGATATAGGAAACAATATCGGCAAACACGTTTACGACGCCAAGCAGCATCGAAACGATATCTGCAAGGCTTGCAACGATGGACTTCACAATGCTTCCTTCGTAGTTTCCGAACACAAAGTTCAGTACAAATCCGACCGCGACAAACACGACTGCGACAAGGCCTATAGGAATTCCTGCAATTACCAGGCCAAAGCTGAAAACATTTGCATTGACTACCAGGCTGAGCACCACATAAAACATGCCAATCAGCTGCATGAGCGACCCGATATCCCCTATCGCCTTCAGGGTCTTTCTATGGCGAATGGCTGCCAGTACATGGGCCGCTGACAGCTGGACAAGTGCCAGGGTAAAACAGAATATCTGCACATTCTGCTCTTTCGTAAGTCCGTCTCCCATCTGTTCCGTCATCCAGAAAGGATACCATATTTTATCGGCATAAACGCTGGAAATCACCGGTATGGACAAAGACCTCAGCCAGCCCGGCAGCCGCTCCGGAGTGATACCAAACCAGGAGCAGGTAAGCGTTCCCCAGAGGATGGTCGTCAGGCCCATAAGAGCCATCAGCAAAAATGCAGGAGAAACCGGTTTCTTCGCTTTATATGCCTTTATAATCGGCACGAGCGCTATGGCCAGAATCAGCAGTCCGTATCCGCCGTCACCGAAGATGATTCCAAAGAATATGAGGATAAATCCCAAAAACCATCCGGAAATATCATATTCAAAGTAGCCGGGCACGGTACCCAGAAAGTCCGTCAGCGGATATATCAGACTTACAAATCTATTATTTTTCAGCTTTGTCGGTACATTGTCTTCTTCCGTAGGCTCCTCCACAAGAAGCCCCCAGGAATTGTCTTTTGCGGCAGCCTTTATCCGGTCCACATTTTCTGCCTCAACATATCCGGTAAAGTAAGCAATGGAAACTTCGCTCTTTCCATCGGCCGATAAGGTTTCGTCCTCCATACCGGTACGGTAAACCTCAAATTCCACATCCTTTTCGCACGCCCTGACCGCCTTTTTCATACTGTCGATATAACATGCGTCAGAAGCAGCCGCCCCATCGATTTCTTCCAGCCGGCGGGCCAGTGCGGCCTGTTTTTCCTTTAACTTTCCGGTTGACTCCCGGGGCATCACCAGCTGAAATTTATTCAGCGCGGCGAGAACCTCTTCTTCTCCTTCGGCTCCCGTTTTGATAATCATAAATTTCACGGAAGCTTTTGTTTCCGCCAGCGGCAGCGTCTTCACGCTGTCCCCCAGAGTTTCATACTCTGATTTTGACGTCTCATAAAAAGAAAGCTCTATGCCTTCCCGGGAAAGCTCCGCAAGGCTTTCGGGGTCAATATCGCCCCAGTCGGCGAAACGTTCAATCTCTGCCGTAAGAGCTGCATGTTCCACGGAACACTCTTTTCTTTCTTCTGCGAGAGCCTGAACCTTTTCGGCGATGGAAATCGCCTCCTGGACGGTGGCCTCTCTGGGCTCCGTGTCCTTCGGCTTCTTTTCTTCCAGAAGGAATACCATACGTTCCAGCAAAGAAATCTTTTCCTTCAGCTCCTCCAGCTTTTTCCCCCTGCCCTCCAGGATTTCAATATGGAGAATTCCCAGGCTGCGGAGTTTATTCAGCGTCTCTTCTTTCCGGTCCCCCCGGATAATGAGGGAAACCTTTTTCATAGGCACAATCATGACGAACACACCTCCTTTTCGGAAGCACTGGCATCACGAAGAGCCAGCTTGTGTTTTGATATTTTGGAGCGGACGACAGCGTTTACCTGCTGGTCCGACATATAAATGGAAATTTTTTTAATGTTTTCCTGCGTCTCGGGGATTTTTACCTTTTCAAAAAGGTTCACTCTCTGTGACGTCACAAGGAGTTCTCTTCCCAGAAGTCTGACCTGTTCATCCAGCACTTCTGCCTTCAAATCAAGAAGCATTGCCTTTTCCATGTGGCTGGCAGCGATATCCACCCAGAGAGGAGTCTCATAAAAATCATAATCTCCCCGGGAAAAATCCGCGCCCTCAAAGGTGGGAATGGCAACACCGGCAATATTTCCAATCCCTTTCCGGATATTGCTCACCGTAATAATCCCCTCGGGGAAGGCCTCCTTCTCGCTGAAGACAGCAATCCAGGAGTCGAAATCTTTTTCCAGATTCTTTTTTTCCTTTCTTACCGCAGCCGCCTCCGCTTCAATGGCACGAATCTCCGCCTGGAGCTGCTGCTTTTTCAAGGTCAGCGTGGGCAGATATCTCTGGTACATTTTGAGAGCATCTTTTTGAACTTTCAACTCGTTTTTTGTCAGTTTAATCTTTGCCAAATTGACTGCCCCCCTTAACCGACAGGCCAGAACTCATCCGTAAGGTCTGACTTGATTCCGGTTTCATCTTTCTCAAAACAGTCAGCCAGAATTTCCCATCCAAGATCCAGAGACGCCTCCAAAGAGAGATTTACCGACAAATTCATAAGCTTATCCTCAAACAGCCTGCCGTATTTCAGCAGCTTTTCATCCCAGCGGCTCATGGAAAAGCCCATGCTCTTCTTTTCCAGTGTCTCTTTATAAGAAGAATACAGTCGAATCATGGCGTCCATAAGTGCTCTGTGGTCTTTGCGGGTTTTCCCGTTTACATTCTGTTTCAGACGGGAAAGCGAACCGAAGGGCTCAATATGTCCGTCTTTTAAATAATACTGTCCTTCTGTGATATAACCGGTATTATCCGGCACCGGATGTGTGACATCATCACCCGGCATGGTCGTGACAGCCAGTACGGTTACAGAGCCTGAGCCATCAAAGTCGACCGCTTTTTCATAACGGGAAGCAAGCTGAGAGTAAAGGTCTCCGGGATATCCCCGGTTGGAAGGTACCTGCTCCTGCGTGATGGCAATCTCCTTCATGGCGTCGGCAAAATTGGTCATATCCGTGAGAAGCACCAGCACATCCTTGTCCTGAAGAGCAAACTGTTCCGCAACTGCCAGAGACATATCCGGAATCATCATACATTCTACCGTAGGGTCGGCAGCGGTGTGGATAAACATCACGGTTTTGCTCAGCGCCCCGCCATTGGAAAGCTGTTCTTTAAAATAAAGAAAATCATCGTATTTCAGGCCCATGCCTCCAAGCACAATCACATCGGCTTCGGCCTGCAGGGCAATCCGGGCCAGAAGTTCATTGTATGGTTCTCCGGAAATGGAGAAAATAGGAAGCTTCTGTGAAACAACCAGTGTGTTAAACATATCAATCATAGGAATATTGGTCCGCATCATCCGATTGGCAAGAATACGTTTCGTCGGATTTACCGACGGCCTTCCGATAGGTATCATATTATCGGTAAGCGCAGGCCCCTTGTCAATCGGCTCTCCGGAACCGTTGAAGATACGCCCCAGCAAATCCTCGCTGAAGGATACGCGCATCTCATGCCCCAGGAAACGGACTTCATCTCCCGTGGAAATTCCTTTCCCCCCGGCAAACACCTGAAGAGAGACCAGGTCTCCGTCAATCTTGTTGACCTGCGCAAGAGATTTCCCAAACCGCGTATTAACCTGAGCCAGTTCATTGTATCTGACATCACTGGCCCTTACGGTAATCACGTTGCCGGTAATAGATTCAATTCTGTTAAATACCTTGTTCATACTCTACTCACCGCCTTCTAATAAAAGTTCCGCTTCGCGGTTCATTTTCCCCTGGCCCTGCGCATACATCGCGTCAATTTCGGCCTCCGTCTTTTGAAATATCTCACTCTCGAATTCCGTGTAGTTCCAGTCTATAAATTTCTGCCGCATCCGGTTGAAAAAGCTGCGGGCCGTGTCTTTGTCATCCAGCGCATACTCACTGCCCAGAAGGCGTATCAGCTTATCCGTAACATAGCGCTGACGCTCCCTGCCGCAGTTTGCATCCACCAAATCAAAAGAGTTCTGCTGAAGATAAACCGCATCCAGCATATCTGATTTCAGATAAATGATGTAGTCAGCAAGGCTTGTGCCTTCCTCGCCTACCACCTTCATCATGGAGCCCACCTCAACACCGCGTAAGAGGATATCTTTGCAGAATGCTGATTTTTCCGCATCGATAACACCCTTGTACTTGGACCAGGAAATCAGCGGGTCGATGGCTGGGTATTTTCTTGCGTCAGAGCGTTCCCTGGACAGTCCGTGGAACGCGCCCACTACCTTTAGTGTGGCCTGGGTAACAGGCTCTTCGAAGTTACCGCTCGCAGGGGAAACCGTGCCTCCGATGGTAACAGAACCAATGCTTCCGTCCGGAAGGCGGACGCGTCCTGCCCTCTCATAAAATGCAGCAATATAAGATTCCAGATAGGCCGGGAATGCCTCTTCTCCCGGTATCTCTTCCAGACGGCCGGACATTTCCCGAAGCGCCTGGGCCCAGCGGGATGTGGAATCTGCCAGAAGCAGGACATTCAGCCCCATCTGGCGATAGTATTCCGCGAGGGTCACCGAAGTATAGACAGATGCTTCACGGGAAGCCACCGGCATGGAGGAAGTATTACAGATAATAATCGTCCGCTCCATCAGAGAACGGCCCGTCCTGGGATCTGTAAGTTCCGGAAATTCCGTCAGTGTCTCCACCACCTCACCGGCACGTTCTCCGCAGGCGGCGATAATCACGATATCCACATCCGCATATTTGGAAGTGGTGTGCTGCAGCACCGTCTTTCCTGCGCCGAAAGGTCCGGGAATACAGTAGGTGCCGCCCTTGGCCACAGGGAAAAAGGAATCAATCAGACGCACCTTTGTCTCCATTGTCTCTGTCGGCGCCAGCCGTTCACTGTAGCAGTTTACGGCCCGCTTTACCGGCCAGTTGAAAGACATGGAAACCGGGATTTCCCTTCCCCGTTCGTCTGTCAGAACTGCAATCGTCTCTTTTACTGTATAATCCCCCGGTTCCACAATGGATTTTAACGTGTAACTGCCGGAAAGATAAAAAGGAACAAATATTTTGTGCGTAAAAGGTCCTTCCGGAACCGTTCCGATGTACTCGCCGGCACGCAGTTTTTCGCCGGCTTTGACAGTGGGGGTGAAGGCCCATTTCTTCTCCACATTCAGCCCGTCCGCGTAAACGCCGCGTTCCAGAAACCATCCTGCCTGCTGCGCCAGTATCGGAAGCGGATTCTGGAGCCCGTCGTACACCTGCCCCAGAAGTCCGGGACCCAGCTGAGCTGACAGCATTTCACCGGTAAAAACCACCTCATCTCCGCACTGGATGCCGTTCGTCATTTCATAAACCTGTATCTGCGCGATTTTTCCTCTGATACGAATTACTTCGCTTTTGAGCGTCGTCTCATCATCTACTCTGACAAAACAGATTTCATTCATGGAAACATTACCGGTGAATTCCACAGATACCATATTTCCGTTAATACCTACAACCTTGCCTTTATTTTCGGTCATTGCATAACCTCCTGCTTATCTTTGCTCATGATGGAGCGATAAATACTATTGTATGCAGCTCTTCCTTCGTCTGCATCAAACTGTCTGATACGCAAAAGCAGTTTCAGTTTAATCCAGTAATAAAAAACATAATCCAGCGCAAATGTATCCACTGGTCTGAGTGTCTCTAAAAAATCCAGACGGTACTGATTCAGAAAGGTTTCCGCTTCCATAGGGCTTTCCATCTCCACTGCCGTACGGGCCGTCTGCAAAAGTTCCTCAGGAAATATTCTGTCTTGTGTATCAAACTGCTTCTTCATTTTTTCAGCACGAATCTTACCAAGGGCAAACCGCAGGCTTCGCTCTCTCTCATTCCAGGCTTTGAGCAGCTTGGACCCCGTCTTTTCGCCGTCTTTCGATGGAACAAGAGATATTCTGCCAAGCTCGTCCTGTGCCTTTTTCCCCAGAAACCGGCTGCAAAGCTCTAAGAACCGCTCCTCTGTAATCGGAATGGGCATATTGTCTCCCAGTCCGTCCAGGGAAGGCAATTGTGCTATCAGATAATATTCAGCCATAACTTTAAGCCTCTTTCATAATTTCCGTCACCTTAGGGTTCAGATAGTTGGACAGCATTTCGACAACCGCTTCCGTAGAATAGTCGTAATATACCTGGCCGTCCTTTTCAGCAATGCGAAAACCGCCGTCAAAACTGTCGCTGGCCTTTAATGTAACCCCTTTTCTCATCTTCTCATTCAGTTCTGCAATCGCGTTCTTTTCCAGCGCTTCCAGTTCGTTACTGTTTAAAATCACGGACAAATCGTCGGCATCCGGTTTCGCTACCCAGCTTTCCACGGCACTTACGATAATCTTCGATAATGCGTCGGAGGAATAGACATCGGAAACATTTTCCCTGACAATCGCGCTCAGCTCCCTGGAAACACTGTCCCGGAAAGAAATCAGCAGATTCCTGCCGGCCTGGCGAATAGCCTCCTCCCCGGATTTTACTATCCTGTCGTTCTCGTTTTTGGCGTCAAGCAATATTTTATCCGCCTGGGCCTGAGCCCTGGCAACAATTTCCTCAGCTTCGGCCTTCGCAGAATTAAGAATGGATTCCGCCTGGGCTTCCGCTGTTTCTACGCCGTCTTTTTTAATCTGGTCAATCAGTTCCTGCAACTGTATCTCCACAATACACCCGCTCCTTTCTTTCTATTTTCTTGCTGTTTATTCTGTTTATACTGGATTTGGATTTCAGCTTTTTCCTTTCCCGAAGTGTTTTTAGAAGCAAGTATATATCAGATTTAAGATATCAAATATCTTTTACTGAAAACTCCACCTTGATACTTCGAATTTTTCGATGATTCCATTATACAACATTCGTAAATCCTGTTCAACTTTGTTTGAAAATTATATTTTGTCACATGCAATGTAAAATTTTTTTCTCTTCTGTTTACAGTTCTACCTCTCCTCCTGAAAAGCAAGCAAATAACCCGTTGCAGTCCCTACTTTTTTACCTTCCTGAAGATAACGCTTCATATTTTTCTGCAAGGTTGTAGATTCAGGCAGATTTTGATACGCAACATCTTTTCGTCCGTAAACCCACTGAAGGAACTCCGTATCATCTTTATCCCATGCTTCCACCTGAAAACAATCTCCAAACTGTATGATTTTGGAATTTTTATCAAGAAGATATTTTAACGAAGGCGAAAGTAACCAGGATTCCATGACTACGGGCCAGTTTTCCATTTCAGAGAAAAAAATCCCGGTAAATTTATGAAAATCTTCCACAGAGTTTCTACATAATGAGATACGAATGTCTGCATCCGATGGAACATGAAGGAAGATTTTCTTCTCTCCTTTTTTGAATTCATATTCTAGTTCTCCCACTCGGAACAAAGTCATAGATAACTGTCTCCAGGTCCACCACCCCCGGTCAAAACCATAAACTCCATAACTAGACTGATATTCATTAACAAATCTGGAAAAGCAGGACATCGTCTTCAAAAACACCGTTTCTTCAATTCCCATTTTGCGATACTTCTCTCTGGTATTTAAGGCTGCATAAAGCATATATGCAAGCATATCGAGTCCTCTTATTTCTTTTTTACATAAGGGAAGCAATTTGTGATACGCCTTTTCTGCTTTTTCCTCCTCTGTAAGTTCCTTAAGCAGTTCTTCCGGAATGTCTGGTTTTATGCCTGACACCTGCTTCTGTACTTCTTTATCCATTCCTATTTTGCCGCAGAGTTCCTTTAAATTCATTCTCCTTTTCCTTCCCTCCTGCTGCCTCAATTATACCGTTCCTTCCTTTTCGTCCTCTTCTGTTTATAGTTCTACCTCAAGCTGGCAGTCCGTCGGTTCTTTATCCACGTGTTTCTGGTTGTACTGTTTCGCCTCCACGCACCCCATTTTCTTATAGAATGCCTGACTTTCCACAGATGAATGCGCCGATATATAGAGTTTTCGGCCACCTTTTTCCTTCGCCCATTTTTTTGCAGTCTGAAAAAGGGCTGTACCGATTCCCTGATTTCTCATATCTTCGGAAACATGAATAGCCGCCAGGTCCATATACCGGTGCTCACCGCCGAAAATTTCCGGTAAAACAGCGACAAATCCCTTCAGACTTCCTTCCACAAAGGCCGCATAAACCAGGCCGCCCTTTTCAAGCGTATCTTTCAGACAGTCAATCAGTACCTTATAGTCTTCTTCGGACCAGTCATCTGTAAATGGTGTATCTTTTATTACCCATCTTCCATTTTCTTTGCGCCAGCACCTTGTTCCGGTCTGGTGGCGCTTAAACTTCCGAAACAGTTCCCGGCTTATTTCATTTTCTTCCAGAGTCCGGTACTGAATCACAAGGTTTTCCTTTTTCTCAGCCGGTGTACCCTTCCTCGGCCGACTGGCAAATAAAGCACAGAAAATCGCAGTACCCACTGCAATCCATACTGCCACTGACATATTCTTTCCTCCCTCCAGTGTCATCCTGGTAAAGCATTCTTCTTTACACCTTTACGTGCTCCTCAGCATATTTTATGAATTCCGGTGTTCTGGACCAGTACTTTACACCCCAGTTCTCAAAGTTCCATTCCTCCATATAAGCATTGCATTCATAATCCACATAATACAAAGTCCCGTCCTGCAGAATAAAATTCGTCGGAAAATAATCAATGTTCAGTCCCGCTTTATAGAGCAGATGACACATTTCCTTTATCTGACGCAGGCATATCTCCGGCAGGTTTTCCCTTGAAACAAGGTCAAAAACTGTATCGCCTGCTATATATTCTTTGACAAGTCTCTCTTCTTTCCTGTCTGCGTCCAGCAGTTCGGGCATTGGGATTCCTATTTCGCGAAGACGTCTGTAATCTCTCAGTTCCGCTTCCATTTTGTCTCCAAACTCATAGTAATCACATGGTTCATGATGTATCTGCTTTACTACAACATAACTGTAGTCTTTTTCTGCAAGATAGGAATATCCACCCTTTCCTTTCCCCAGCAGTCTGAGAATGGTGTATTCTTTCTCATTTACCCTCATCTCAATCCTCTTTTCCCTTTCAGACAGTCCGGCCTCCCGTCAGCAGGACATATCCGGCTGCTGCCCGTCATGTGCTTTCCACTGGCATTCCATCATCGCCATATTCGTAAAAACAGCAGTAAATGAAGAGTCCTCCGGGGAGCAGGCATAAATACCAACCCGGATTTTCCCCGCGCCTTTATTCATGTGACATATCCTCATCTGATGGAAGGTTATCCCGTCTTCAGAGCATTCAATGCAGTAGTCATCTTCCCGTCTGCTAAAGCGGTACCACATAACTTTCACGTCCGCCTTTATCTCCGTTGTTGCCCAGTCAGAATAGCCCGCATTGGTAACAACGCTTCCCAGGTGCTGATAGGCACTGTTTTCATATTCTACCGAAGCCTTCAGCCAGTTTTCGCTGTCCAGGTACATGACGATTCCGCACTGGTCAAAACGGTGATGGCTCTCAGAAAAATCTGTTCTTGCCACAAAGCTGAAATAGGGTTCCTCTGTTTCCATCTGAAATACCGGCGCGTTATCGTTCCGGAAATGATAATATGTTCTCTGCCACAAATCCGTATGCGGTTTCGTGGTTATCTCCACTCTGTCTGCCTCAACTTTGAAACTTTCCGGTTCTCTTGTCCACGTGAAATCATTCAGATTCATTGCTCCTTCTCCTTTCCAGTACTTTTACTTTCATGGAACGGACCTGAATTTCCATATCTCTCATATACGCGTCCGCCTCTTCTCTTGTCCGGAATACGATAATCTCTTTTCCGTCCCGGTATTTTTCCAGCAGTTCATATATCTCAGGCAGCTGGTCCCTGGGAAAATCCAGAATCCACTGCCGGAAGTCTTCGTCGAACTCCGTCTCAGTCCAGGGCATATCTTCCCGTTCTTTTCCCGTCCGGGCCCTTGCGCCTTCCAGACAGAGCTCCAGAGGATAATCCAAAAAAAAATACGGTATCGCAGTTCTGAAGTCTCACCTCCAGGGTCCGCAGATAGTTTCCGTCGATAATCCAGGCCTCGTTTTTCATTATCCCATTCAGTCCGGCGTCAAATTCTTCCCTGGTTATATTTGTTTTATCCGGCTTATGCCAGAGCATGTCCAGATAATATAACGGAATACCCGTTTTATCTCTCAGTCTCCGCGCAAAGGTGCTCTTTCCTGCGCCGGGACATCCTATGACAATAATCTTCCGCATTCTGCTCCTTCCCGGGCCGGGCTTTTCTCCCCCGCCCTCCTATCACACGCCGAATTCTTCCGGATACGTCACGGCTCCACTAAGTTCCCCGGCGTCTTCCCGGAGTTTTGCCGCCATAAAGTTCTCTGCCGGGAATCCTTCCGGAACCGTTATTCCCACTTCATCCGCTCTCTGGTATCCCATTCTGGGATAGTAAGTCTCACTGCCCAGAACAAGAGACCAGGCATAGCCCAGTTCCCGTGCAATCCGGTGCCCTTCCTTTATCAGGGCCGTACCCACTCCCTTCCTCTGATACGCCGGTTTTACAGAGAGGGGCGCCAGGGCCAGGACCGTACGGTCTCCCACTTTTGCCCGGGTAAACAGAATATGCCCAATCAGCTCTCCCTCCCGCTCTGCAACCAGGGACAGTTCCGGGACAAAGGACCTGCTTTTCCGAAGGTCTTCTGTCAGCTCCTGCTCCGTTCCATCTGCATGTTCCGCTGTAGAAAAAGCCTCTTTTATCAGCGCAAAGACTTCCGGATAATCCTCCGGCCGTTCCTGCCTGATTCGGATATCTTCCCCTTCTTCCGCGTGACGGCTGTCCAGATTCAGTATTTTCCCCAGTTCCAGCCGCACTTCCTGGCGGGATACATCCTTATTAGAATAAGAATACATATCAAACCCGATTATCTCAAACCCGTTTTTCCAGTAACAGCGAAGGGCCGGGATGTTACAGCTCTGCGTCTCCAGCACGGCCATTCTGGCCCCCAGACTTTCTGCTTTTTTACAGAGAAATGCCAGAAGCCTGCTGCCGGTATTCTGGTGGCGGTATTCCTCAAATACCAGAAGATTACTGATTCGGAACCGTCTGTTCCAGCTCTCCATGCTTCCTTCCCCGATTCCTATAAGGATTTCATCCTGAAACGCCCCATAAAGAAACGGCTTCTCCAGCCAGTCGCCGGCCAGTTCATCCTCAAAACTCTTCTCCTTCGGTTTCTCAAAATCCCGGTAAACAAGTTTCCAGGACAGTTCCCCTGTTATCATATCGTAATATCCCGGTGTCTCATACCGGAACAAGTATTTCTTTCCCTTATAGTCTTCAATATTTAACGGTCTGATTTCAAACATATCGCCCCTCCTGCCTCAAACTGTTCTCGCCCCACACGCGTCATGCCCCCGGCGGATGCGCACGCCTCGGCAAGGTTCACGCCTCCCTCTGGTCGGCGCTGGTATTCTGACGACATTATACCATACGTTTCCCCGGCAGGGCGAGTAAAATATAACCGGGCTCCGGAATCGCTCCGGGCCCGGTTCAGTCCATGATATTCTGAAAAAAGCCGTCTTTTGTTTTCTAGCGTTTTCTTCTGCTTACTTTTGCGAAGAGTCCGGCCAGCGCAACGGTTCCGCTGGTCAGAAGGAGAAGAAGCCATCCGAGCGGGCTGGCCGTATCTCCGGTCCTCGGGCTGCCGGCATTTCCGGTTCCCTGAGCCTTTGTGTCTCCGGTTTTCCCGTCTGTTCCAGAAGTGTCTCCGCCCGGCTTCTGATTCGCGTCTTCCAGGGCCGGAATGGTCTGTCCCTTCTCCAGCAGTGCGCCGCAGTCAGCACAGTAGACGTCTCCTGAATATCCTTTCACACCGGTCTTTGCTTCTATATATCCGCGCACCTCTGTCTCTCCGGTGTGATTTTCCGGATTCTTTTCTCCGTAAGACGCGCCGCATACTTCGCATACAGCCGGGGAGATACAGGTTGCCGTTCCTCCCGTATGGGCCTCTGCCACGGTTGTCTCTCCGCAGGTCTGGCAGGTCTGCCAGTGATTATTTCCATCGCTTCCCCATGTATAGCTGTGGAGATGCAGGGTATAGGTTCCTTCTTCTTCGTTCCAGAGCAGTTTTCCGTCAATATCTGTATTTGCCAGCACGAAATTCGCTCCGTCGCCCCTTGCCGGGTAGTCCAGTTTCACCAGAATCTGGCCGTCTTCCGGCGTTCCGGTCAGGGTAATCGGAATATTCTCCACGCTGGTGAAAGACCTGCTGGTCACTGTCAGTGTACTGTCTGCAGGCATCCGGATACCGAACTGCTGGGTTGGCCGGAGGCTCAGTCCATAGACAGAGGTGTCTCCTGTCAGGATAAGTCCGGACGTATTCTCGCCCCGTTCTGTACGGATAACACCATAGTCCGTCACATCCCCTTCTAACTGAAGGAAACTGTTATTCAGGGAAACTGCCGCCAGGGATTCTGCTTTCCCTTCCAGGGAAACCGGATTTTCCAGTGTTCCCTGTCCGTACAGCAGAAGGTCCGTCAGTTTCGTTCCGATGGTGCTGACTGTTCCGGTTACTTTTCCAATCTGAAGGGCAGTGCCGTTTATCTTTACATCCAGCCAGCGGGACTGGGAATCATCCAGCACGCCGCCCAGTGTTCCGGCTGCGGTCTCTGCGAATTCAATAGTCCGCTCCCTGTTGGTATTCGGAGTATAGCGGATACTGGTCTTTGGCAGATTCAGCGCCACATTTTCCAGGGTCAGACTGTTGGGAACATTGATATACTGGACGCCGGATTCTGCCCCGATGGTATGTCCGGCTCCGGCCAGGGTGATGACACAGTCTGCCAGGGTGATATCCTGAGAAAGCGTAACATCATCCTGCAGTGTCACCTGGTAGGCCGCGGTGCTGTTCCCCGCCCGGTCAGCCTCGATGGCTTCCATCGCCGCTTCCAGGGAAATGTATTCCGCTCCGGAAAGGGTTCCTCCGGTTACTGTCGCCAGAATCTTTTCCTCTATAATCTGCACATTCTGGCCTGCTGCATTGCCGAATCCGTCTGTACTTCCCTCCGGTACGGATATGCTGGAATCTGCATTTCCATATAGGGTAAAGGACCCGGACGCCTGGTCTGTAACGGCAAGAGACGCCTGATTTTCAAGCCGGAGTTCTCCACTGCCGCTTAAGGTTCCTATTTCTGCTGTTCCCTCCTGCAGGGTCAGTCCGCCCTTTTCCATGGCAATGCTGTTTACACCGGCAATCTCCCCGGCGGTCCCTTCCAGGAATGCATTATCCAGGACCAGACTGGAAATCCCTTCCATAACCGGCAGATTATAATAGTAATCACTTCTGCCAATATCGCAGAATGTCACAGTGGCATTCTCCCCGGTTCCGGTTATCCGGCACGGCGCTCCCATGCTTGTGGAACCTGGCAGTTTTCCGGAAAAGGTCAGGCTGCTTCCCCGGATTTCCCGAAAACCGAAGCTTCCGCCGTCATCCAGCGCAAACGCATGGTCTCCGGCTTCCACGGTACAAAGTGTTTCATTCGTAAAATTCAGAACATTCTGAATGGTCAGAGGCGCTTCCAGTGTCAGGGTCTCCGGAAGGGCTACGCTGTTTCCGCTAAAATCAATCACCGTTTCCTTATCCGGTACTGCTGTCTCAGAAGGCCAGACTATCGGACCGCTTCCGGAACGCACGGTTACCTTCCAGCTTCCCTCTGCCTCCGAACTGGAAATAGCCTGAAATGCCAGTTCCAGAGTGGCATATCCCTGAAGCGTTCCATCCGGTCCCTGCACCAGTACGGCAGTCTCTTCCTCTTCCGCTCCCAGCAGGGTTACGGTGACTCCGGAACCGAATTTGGATTCCAGAGAGGTTTTCGTGGCCTCATCCGCCACCTGGACGGTTACATTCTTTGTCGTTCCAAAGGCAGCTCTGTCTACCTGGCTTACCGTAATTTTATCCGGGCAAATCAGAGTAAATCCCTCGCCAAGACCGCTGAGGGCATTGGAGCTCAGTCTTACCACATTCAGGACGGTCAGGGTTTTCAGTCCGGAGCCGCTAAAAGGCATGCAGGATTTTGAAATCTGCAGTGCGGGAAACGTCACTTCCTCCAGGGAAGTACAGCCCTGAAATGCATTTCTTTCCAGAACCGTATACACATTTCTATCACTTGACGGCTTTACTGTGGTCAGTGCGGTACATCCCGCAAAACAGCTCTGCCCCACTGTCTTAATGGAAGTGGCGGAAAAATCAATCCCGGTCAGTGCGGTATTGTTCTGAAATGCCCGGTCTCCCAGTTCTGCCACGGTATAGGAAAGCCCGTCCAGTTCCATCTCTGCGGGAATCGTCACATCGCCGGTGGCAGCAGAACCATCCGTCACCACGACTTTTCCGCTTCTGGATTCTGTAGCCACCTGCGTTACTTCATAAACAACTCCGTTTACCGTAACCTGCGTACCTGTCTCTACCGGATCCGTTACAGAAAAGAGGTCCACATTCCTGCTCTCTCCGGCAGGTTCTCCCGGCTGCTCTCCTGCTTCACCGGCCGGACTCTCTTCCCCGGTATCTTCCCCGTCAGTCCCAGTCGTTTTGTCGGTTTCGCCGGTCTCTTCGCTCTCTTCCGGAATGGTTCCTTCTTCCGGATTCTCTGTGTTCTGGTCCACATTTTCCTCTGTTCTGATACCTTCCGTCTCCACCTGGTCATCTGTCAGGTCTTCCGCCAGTACAGCAGGACACTGCGAAGATGCCATGGCCGCTGCCAGAAGCAGTACCAGCACACGCTGTCTCATTCTCTTCATGCAAATGCTCCTTCCCTCCGGAGGCCCTTGTCCTGTTTTTGGACGGTCCTCTGCGATATTATCTGTTTCCAGATTTTCCTTTTTATCATAGTCGTCCCAGGTAAAATCCGGACAGAGGGAAAGGAAAAATATAGGTAAAGAAAACGAATCCGTACTGCACTTTCTTTTCCCTTTTGTAAGAAAATTTTCTTAAAGTTATTTTGTTTTCTCAGCTTCCCACAGCTTATCTGCCGTCTCTTTCCAGTTCTCGGCATAGGGCACGGTTTTTTTACAGAGATGTTCCACCGTTTCCTGACTCTCATAATCTGTGCTGACTGCTCCGGTTTCCCGAACCATTTCCTGAATGCATTCCGGATTTTCCAGCATCGGGCAGGGCCGAAGCATGTTGTCATTAAAGGGCTGTCTGTCATGGTACGCCATGAAGACAGGACTTTTCAGCGCTTCCAGCAGGGAGACATCGTGAATATTGACATTGGAGTAATGAATAAACACGCAGGGCTCCACATCTCCTTTGGCGTTAATGTGCAGGTAATACCTTCCGCCCGCGATACATCCGCCTACGTACTGTGCATCGTTCTGGAAGTCCAGGGAGAAAATGGCCTTGGTTTTCCGGAACTCCCGAATCCGGTGATAGACCTCTTCCCGCTGTGCAGGGCTGGGAAGAAGTTCCGTGGCCGCGTCATTTCCTACCGGCATATAATGGAAGAACCATACAAAAAGAGCGCCGCTTTCTATCATATAATCGAAAAATTCCCCGCTGGTAATGTCCATGCAGTTTCTGCTGGTATAGCAGGCGGAAATTCCAAAGGGAAGACCGTGGGATTTCAGGAGCTCCATGGCGTGTTTCACCTTCTGGTATACGCCCTGGCCCCGCCGGGAGTCGTTGGCCTCCTCAAAGCCCTCCAGGGAAATGGCCGGAACAAAGTTCTTTACTTCCAGCATTTCCTGACAGAATTCCTCATCAATCAGGGTTCCGTTGGTAAAGGATAAGAATTCACAGTCCGGATGCATCCGGCAAAGCTGTATCAGGTCCTTTCTGCGCACCATCGGCTCGCCGCCCGTGTAAATATACATATAGACGCCCAGTTCTTTTCCCTGGCGTACGATGGAGTCAATATCCTCCAGGGTCAGATTAAGCCGGTTTCCGTATTCTGCCGCCCAGCAGCCGGTACAGTGCAGGTTGCAGGCTGACGTCGGATCCAGAAGAATCGCCCAGGGCACGTTGCAGCCTTCCTTTGCCTTTACTTCTGCCTGGATGGCGCTTCCTTTCAGGCTGGCATTAAACAGAAAATTCTGGAAGAAAGTCTTCCGTATGCCGCAGTCCAGGCCGTATACCCGGAGAATGAGCTGATACCAGTTATCCTTCCGTTCAATGGCTCCCCGGATTGCCTTTCTCTGCGATGCATACCAGTCCTCCGGGGAATACTTATCCACCAGTTCCATCAGTTTCGGGATGTTTTCCTCCGGGTTTCCCTCTATGTATTCCAGCGCCCGGTTTATCGCAAATTTCTGCATATACTCTTTTACTGAAACACTCATCTTTTGTCCACCTTTCTCTGGCCAAAAAATGGCCCGCATTTTCCAGATTATTATAGAAAATGCAGGCCTGGGAGTCATCGGTCAAAAAAACGGAATTGTCCCGTTTTTTGACACTTTTCGATTTTTGTTACATTTTTTCTTTTTCTGTCTTTTCCCCGGCTTCTTCCTCACTCTCTGTTTCTTCATAGATTGCCGCCGCGCCGTTCTGAATCAAATGCTTCGTCCTGGCTACAAACTCCTCCGGCGGAAGACTGTCCGGCTCAGCCAGCCAGCGTCCCATGGCACAGATAAAGGCGTCCGCGAAAAAATTTACCGTAAAATCATCCGTCCAGTCCTCTCCTATCAGGACATTCAGCCTGGCCCTTAAAAACGGCCGGCAGCGTTCCCGAAAATATTCCACAAAAGAATTCTGTCCTTTAATCTGAAATGCCTTACGGTAAAAATGTCTGTTCTTATAGAAGCATCTGCACAGCTTTTCCAGTACATCCCACTGATTTTCGTCCGTCTCCACAGTTCCTTCCGGCCCGGTAATCTGTTCGAAATCCCGGTCAAATATCCAGTGAACCAGGTCATACTTGTCTTTAAAGTGGTAATAAAAGCTTTTCCGGTTCATTCCGCATTTTTCACAAATCTGTGTAATGCTGATTTTTTCAAAGGGAACCGTCTCCATCAGCTCCTGCAGTGCCTGAGCCAGAGCATGTTTTGTAATAAATGAGTTTGCCAATGTCATCGTTCCTTTTTTCGTCTGGTTTTCCTGTACACGTAAAGCTTAGCAGAATGCCCCTTGTTTTTCAAGCTCATAAATATCAATCCCCTCATAGCTGTATTTCGGATGGCGTATCCGGATTCTGATAAGCCATCTGCCAGAAAGGATACTTGATGATACCGGAGTGTTATATTTATTGCGCGCCATATTTTCATTCAATCAGTCCTTCAGGCAGCCGATTGGAACTACATATACTCCATCCTGCCTTCTGTACGCGTAGTCTCCAACCCCAATTAGAACCATCAAAAAAGAGGGGGCTTTCATTTTGGTTATATCAATTTTGTTCTTTAATGTCTTAAGATTTTCTGCTCCTTCTTCTATCATCTTATCTCCGCCAAGTTTCACTTCAATCAATCCATAAGAACCATTTCTCAAATGAACCACCGCATCACATTCCAATCCCGTTTTATCCCGAAAGTGATATACTTTCCCATTCAGTGCATCCGCAAATACCCTTAAATCTCTGATGCACATCGTTTTAAAAAACAAGCCAAATGTATTCAGGTCTCCAATCAGATCCTGGGGACCTAATCCCAGTGCGGCAACTGCAATGGAAGGATCCACAAAATAGCGGGTATTCGAAGTCCGTATTGCTGTTTTAGAGCGAAGATTCGGATTCCAGGCCTCCATTTCTTCAATTACAAATATTTTTTGTAATGCGTTGATATAAGAATATACCGTGTCTGTGTCAAGAGATTCCGCATCATTCACCATAATGTCATCCTTAAGCAAGGTATTTGTTGCCTGTGAGCCCTGGTTTCTGGCATAAGAACGCATGAGGCGCTTTACCCGCTCCGGATTTCTTGTGATTCCATCAGCTCTGGAGATATCTGATTTCACAACTGCATCATAATAGTCAAAGGCCTGCTCAAGAGCAACTTCTCCTTTCAAATCGGTTGCCCTGGGCCAGCCACCGCGGCACACCAGAAAAGCCAATTGATTCAGGTCAAGTGAATTTTCGCCTTCAATCTGTTCCGGTGTCTCAAAAAGTGCTTTTAAACTCACCTCTCCAGTTGAATCCAGAGATTCATATAAGCTCATCGGACGCATCAGTATCCACGAGAAGCGTCCTGTTCCGGTATGATGAATATGCTCATAGGAAGCTGGAACTGCAGAGCCTGTTAAAATAAACTGTCCCATTTCATCCCTGTGATCGACCTCAAATCTGACGGCATCCCACAGCTTCGGCGCAATTTGCCATTCATCAATCAGCCGCGGGATTTTTCCCTTCAAAAGTCTCCCTGGACTGATTTCTGCCATTGTCAGATTTTGTTGTTCTTTTTCCGGATCTGCCATATAAAGAACACTGCCGGCAATCTGCTCAGCCGTTGTTGTTTTTCCACACCATTTAGCCCCTTCAATCAAAACAGCGCCTTTTCCAAGCAGCCGTTTTTCTAATATTTTGTCTGCAATTCTTGCTTTATATTTTCGGCATTTTGGCAGTTACTTTTTCGGCTATTTGGCTCTTTTAAATTTCTTTTATCAATACACGGTGTCCATAGCAGAAACCGAATCTGCTGATGTTCATTTTAATTCTTTTAATACCTCTCCAATATCCCCATCAATACAAATCGACCGCTCCGCAATCTCTCCCGGCGCAGCCGCGTCTCCGTAATTGATACACGCATATGTCGCCTCCGGATTCTGGTACGTCATCTGCCAGAAAGGATATTTGATGATGCCGGGGGTATTAAACCCTACGCCAAGCTCCAGGAACAGCACTTTCTCTCCCTGGTGCGTTTCCAGGAACCGGCTGTAGCGCTCCGAGGCTCTGTACCACCCCTCATCCTGAACAAAAGTGTCATCGGCCCGCAGGTTCGTGGTCAGGGGTTTCCCGCAGCGGGGGCAGTGAGGTACCAGCTCCGCGGGTATCCGCATATCCTTCTGCTCTTTTACCATCTGTCTGATAATCTCCTCATTATCCCAGGTTTCCTGACAGCAGGGCTCTGAACACTGAAGGAGCCCATAGTCTCCCTGGGTATAGAACAGCCGTTTCTTATCAAATCCGGCCTTCTGAAAGCAGTGGTCTACATTGGTCGTCAGAACAAAGTACTCCTTCTCTTTGACCAGCTCCAGCAGGTCCTGATAAACCGGTCTGGGCGGCTCCGTATAACGGTTCAGCCAGATAAACCGGCTCCAGTAGGCCCAGTATTCCTCCAGTCCGTCAAAAGGATAAAAACCGCCGCTGTACATATCATGGAATCCGTATTTTTCTTCAAAATCAGAAAAATTTTTCTGAAACCGTTCTCCGGCATAAGTGAAACCCGCAGAAGCAGAGAGTCCGGCTCCGGCCCCGATAAGAACGGCCCCGGCCTGTTCCAGTTCTTCTTTCAGTCTTTTTATGTTTTCTGAATAAGGTATTTCCGCTGTCTGTTTTCTAAGTCTTTCCAGCATAGTATCTCCTCCCGTCTGCCACTATTGTACTCCGGGAAAAGCAGAATGGAAAGTACGCACTTTTCTGTTACCTGGTTACCCCAGGGTAACCGTGCCTTTCGTTTTTCTGCGGAAACAGTTTTCCGAAAAGCCAGTGAGAAAACGGCGCTGCCGCAAACATATCTTTCCCTTCCCGCCTGACGCAGACTGTGGGGCGGTTCAGAAGGGACAGCTCATCCACCAGCTTTTTCGCTTTCAGCTCCTGCACAATTCCCGTTACAATGTTCACGATAATAATGGTGATAAACAGCATGTTAGAGTAGGCGCCTACGGCAAAAAGCATTGCCACAATCAGAAAGTTCAGCAGGTTGAACAGCGTAAACAGATTGTCCTTTACTATCTGCCCGCGGCTTCTGGTAATCTGGACCGTCCCGGATCCTCCTTCTCCTCTCTGCCTGCGTTCTTCCACTTCCCGGAACGACAGTCCCGACAGATTTTCTTCCATCATAATGAAACCTCCTGGTGTTTTTTACTGTCTCTCAGCATAGCACCTGCTTCTAAACATTCTTCCGGTTTTTTCTAAACAAATATTAAACAATCCGAAAAAAAGGGAAAGAGCAGAGGCACCGTCCGTGCACTCTGCTCTTTCCCTTTCTTTTTCCGTTTTTATCCGCAGCTGTTATTCCGTCGCAATGGCATTGGGATAGATTTCTTTCAGTGTACTGTCGTCGTAGGTCTCATCCATAATTTTCTGCCAGGTTTGTGTTGCGGGAATCCCTTTTGCTCTTTCGCTGCTGCGTTCCAGGGCCATACTGGACACCAGAATATTACAGCAGAGAAATACCACCAGAATCCAGGACAGTATTTTCCCCGGCTTCATGGGAATCCGCTCAATCCAGGACGACAGCTTTGGATATAGGCCTTTTATCCACACGACCGCCGCAATTCCCCAGAAAAAACAGTACAGAAGATTGATACGTCCGCCCAGGTTAAAGGGTATTTTGCTGTAATCCCAGAATACTTTTCCAAATACCAGTTCCGTAAATACACTGCATATGTACTCATAGGCACCGCCCAGAAACATGCCTGCCAGGAAGAGGAAATGGTCCGACCGGTCCCGGTACCGGTACAGCAGAAGGGTCGCCGCCCCTATAGCGATTCCCCACACCAGACTGAACGGTCCCCAGACCACACTGCTGCGGCTCATCCAGACACCCGCCGTAATCCGGCAGAACAGGGTTTCCACGATGTCCCCCAGGAAAGCACCGGCAAAAAACAGCCAGAGTATTTTGTAAAATCCACAGCCGTAGGCAAATACTTTCTTTTTCTCCTCCGGAACCACTTTCGCATGGTGCTCTGCCTTCGGATAGGCCCGGCGGATTCGGCGGTCGGTCCAGCCGTAAATCTTTTTTCCCAGTGTGGAGGAGATGCCGGAAAGCCAGGCGTCCACATCTTCCCACTGTTCCATTCTGCGGCTTCTGCCGGACAGCAGGCACAAAGTTGCCACGATATCCACTGCCAGAATGGCCGTCAGTATCCCAAGAAGAATCTCTCCCACCAGTCCGGGAAGCATGTCATAGGCATCTGTCAGAAGGGGATTTCCCCATTCCATTACTGCCACACAGAGGAGACCCCACGCCACGGACGCCGGAAGACAGATATATCCGTCCAGATTCCATTTTACGCCGGAATAATCCCACCAGCGCTCGTGATAAAAATATTCAATGCAGTGGCCTGCCGTCCATTCAATCACGGTAGACAGAATAAATCCGCCTGCAAACAGCCAGATTCCATGCAGTTCCCCGCAGGTAAGCGTGACTGCCAGAGCCGAAAATCCATAAATAATACAAAGCGGAGCATTTACCAGTCCCCGGTTGACAAACTGTCTCCGGCCTGCCGCGGCCACAACCGTCTCCAGCACCCAGCCCAGAAAGCTGTAGACAAAGAACAGCCAGAGCAGTTCGTATCCTGAATAAGTCATATCATCCTCCATTAACCCAAAAAGAGAGCAGTAACACGCAGGTGCTATCCACTCTCTTCTCTTTTGACAACATTATACGGAACCGGCGTCCCTCTGTCAACGAAATCCTCTGTTTTTCTTCTTCCCGGAAGCTTTTTCCGGATATTGTCATTTTTTCCATCATTTGTCTTTTTATGTCGAATTTTGACTATTTTAGTTCTAAAATCACTATTTATGCATTTTTGTTGTATCATTATAAGTATCAATGTAAGGAGAAAGGAGCATGATGGACACAATCACCAAAACAGTCCGGGCCCTTGGCATCAATGCCACCTATCTGGGCTACCGATATCTGATTGAGGGCGTCCGTCTGGCTATGGAGCAGGAAGATGTTCTGCTGTCAGTCTGTACCAGGCTGTATCCTGCGATAGCCGCCAAATACCACAGTACACCGGATAATGTAGAACGCAACCTGAGAACCGTCATCTCCGTATGCTGGGAACGGGGAAACCGCACCTTTCTGGAGTCCGTCTTTTCCTATCCGCTGACGGCCAAACCGAGCGTCAGCGAAATGATAGACGCGCTCGCAGATTACTGCCGTTCCGTGGATAACCCTCAGTAACGTAAAAAAGCTGTATGCCCTGGTTTTCCAGAGACATACAGCCTTTTTGTTTTCTTTTACCGGATTTTTATTCTCCCAGTCCGCTTTCCACGAGGCCTACCATCGCCTCCAGTGCTCTTTCTTCATCTTCTCCGTCGCAGATGATTTCTATTTCATCTCCTTTTTTTATGCATGCGCCAAGTACACTGAGTACACTCTTGGCATTTCCCTCAGAGCCTCTGTGCAGGAAATGAACCGTGCATTTGTAGTTCACCGCCTCTTTACAGAACAGCCCGGCAGGACGAAGATGAAGTCCGGTAGGGTTTTTGATTGTAACTTTTCTGCTAACCATACCATCTTTACTCCTGCTCTTCTAGTGTAATCTGAATGCTCAGGTTCTCTGACACCAGGGAACATCCCTCCGACAGATTTACCTGAACCGGCACCGTATATTCTCCCGGCGTAGTATAGGTGACCAGATTTACGGAGACGTTTCTCTGGTCCAGAACCAGGCTTTCCAGTTCATCCTCCGGACCGCTGACTCTGACTTCCAGCACACCGGCCGAGTCATAGGATGCGGTCAGTCCATCCGGCACATTCATCAGGTAGATGGAACCATATGGAACTTCGTAGGTTCTGCTTCCATACAGCTCCACTTCAATTTCCACTACCACGACGCCGCCGGATTCTTCTGCCAGTTCCACATCTTCCGGAAGATACGGGGTAATATCCACTTCTTCCCGTACCCGTTCCGTAAGTTCGCTGTAAGTAAGCTCACTGGCAGGAATCTCGATACTGTCAATCGCCTCCAGCTCATCCTCCGGGCCCACAATCGTTACGGTTGACGGTCTTGCACTGATTCCGGCAAAATAGTAGCCGTCTGCCGTTCCAATAGCGGATGTGTCAAACTGCAGTTCCACATCCTTGGTCTCCATCAGTGTAATATTGACCATAACCCCGTCATCCCCGATATTAAAGGAGAGTCTGGTGGGGTCTACCTGGTTATTATTCTCATCGTACAGTATCAGTTCTGCTTTTCTGTCCGTCTCAGCCGACAGTCCGTTTACATCCACTTCTGCCACAACCCGGTCAATAGAATTTACTACTGTTGCCGGACCGCTGATAACCACGCTGGACGGGGTGGCTGTCAGTCTGTCAAGAACATATCCGTCCTGTACCGTTCCCGTCGCCATTGGTGTGATGGCAAAGGTCTCATTGGATGTATCGTCAATCGTAACCGGTATTGCGCCGGGACTGATTTCTACAATTTCCACGTCCGAAGAATCGACTCCCGTCACGGTCGCCGATACCCGGTAAGTATCCAGCTCGCCCGGATTCTGAAAATCCATGACGGCCTCAATATTGTCTGCGCTGATATCCTGAAGAATACTCCGCTTTGCCCGTACTGTCACGCTGACATACTGGTATCTGTCTTCAATCTGAAAAGTTTTTCCTTTGTTGGTCACTATCTGCTCATTTACAACCGTTACCGGAACCCTGGAAAACGTCTCTTCTGCCAAAGGATTTTCCATGTTCATTACCAGAAGCCACAGAACCACGGAAAAAAGCAGCGCCAGGATTTTCAGCCCCAGATTATTCATCAGCTTTTTTTTCATGCTTCCGCCTTCCTTTCCATGCCGCCAGCAGCTTCCAGCCGGTTTTTTCGGTCTTCTTTCTGCGAATGGATTCCAGGCGTTCTTTCAGGTACTCCGGTGTGATATTGCGCACCAGTTTTCCGCCCAGGGCCACGGATACATATCCCGTCTCCTCCGATACGACAATCACCAGCGCGTCACTGATTTCGCTCATGCCGATAGCCGCTCTGTGCCGGGTACCGAGTTCCTTGCTGATATCCATATTATCTGACAGGGGGAGATAGCATGTGGCTGACACAATCCGGTCTCCCCGCACAATAATCGCCCCGTCATGCAGAGGGGTATTGTGCTCGAAAATATTTATCAGCACCTGATGGGAAATAATACAGTCCATGGGAATACCGGTCGTCTCGTATTCCGTCAGAACCACAGCCTGCTCCACCACTATCAGGGCCCCGGTTTTCACCTCGCCCATGGCAAAAGAAGCTTTTACAATCTCATCTATCGTAAATTCGCTGAAACGCTCATTGACATTCCCTTTTTTGTCAAACGGTATGACCGCCGGCAGGAACTGTCTCTCACCCAGCTTTTCCAGAGCCCTCCGGAGCTCAGGCTGGAAGATAATCACTACCGCGGTAGCCATAACCGGTATCATATTCTGGGCTATCCAGAGTATGGTATACATACGGAAGATTGCCGCAATGAGAATAAACACGCCCACTACGAGGATTCCCCGCAGCAGCATCCAGGCCTTTGTATTTTTAATCCACAGAATAATCTGGTAGATTAGAAATGCGATTATCAGAATTTCCGCAATATCGATAACACGCACGTCCGGAAAATACCATTCGGTAAAATAACGTCCCAGTATTCCGGAAATAAAACTTCTCAATGCCGCACCTCCTTTCCTTTCTTCCGCTTATTCTGTCCGGCGGCCCATGCCGCCTTTACTCTTCTTTCTATCGTTCGTCCCTGTCCAGCTCTTTCTGTACAATATCCTGAATATCCAGCTCGTCTCTCAGGCTTTTTGCCAGAAGAAGCTCATCGGTGTCTCCCTGGACTCTTCCCCTGGGCGGACGTTCTGTACTTCGCGCCGCTCTTCTGCCGTGGGACTGTGCCGCATTTACGGGTCTTTCTCTGCGCTGGGTTCGCCGTTCGGGCCTTCTTGCAGGCTCCCGGCGGCGGATGACCTCTTCTTCCATGTCTTCCGTATCCCGGCGTTCGTTAATTCTTTTTACTGTTTTTTCCGGTTCGGCAATCGTAATTTTCGGCACTGCCTTTACATAATAATAGTATTCGTCATCTTCATACTGTAAATACTCCGTCCGGGAATAATCTACGGAAAAGACGAAAAATTCCAGCACCAGTCCTGCCACGGCAGCCAGGATATTTCCAAAAATCAGCATGCCGTATGAAGTATGAATGTCAAACACGATATCTCCCGCCGCAATGACCACAATATTGGTAACCGCTCCTGCCGCCACTGCTATCGTCCATGCATGGTCCACAGAGAGCCGGTGCAGGAAATATACGACAAAAATACAGATTACAAAAGCCGCGCAGACAATCCAGAGTTCCCGGTTCTGAAAAACACTTCTGACAAACAGGGAAATCTGTCCGGTCACGCCGTCCGCTCCGCTGATGGCAGCCGCGGATGTTCGCACACAGTCTATCATATAGTAGATAATGGCCCCGAAAATTACCGGTATGGCTGCAATCGGATTAAGGGCAAGGCCGCAGACAACCGGAACCAGATAGGGAACCCTCATCAGAAATGCAAGTGGTGTAACCAGAAGAATCATGGCTTTTTTCGGGGTGAATCTGCAGTAGAAAATAAACATCATAATAAAAATCAGGGCGGAAACCCCTGCAATCCCCAGAGAAAGGGTAAACATATGTACCAGAATCAGCCCTGCAGCCGCAAACACGGTACATACCGGAGGCAGAAACGTACAGATAACTGCCAGGGCCACACTCACAAAAGGACTGGCCGCAGTCTCCATCAGACCGATGTTCCGATTGATGAAAAAGAAGGTCAGAAGCCCCAGCAGCAGCTGAATACCCTTATTTACATAAAGAGAATACCTGGCGTACAGCTTCTGCATTTTCTCCTTCCAGACAAATATATCACTCATTGCTTTTTCTCCTTTTCATACATTCTGTTCAGCCTGGTCAAATCATGGTTAAACCGCTTCACTCTCTGCCTGGCCTCGTTATGTTTTTTCAGATAAAACCGGGACGCCACTATCCCGTACATAACCACAAGTACGATATACCCCGTCACAAGGGACAACACCAGCATAATCAGAAACGCCATGTTGAAATGCGCTATGATTTCTTCCATAAAGGCAAGCGCTCCTACCGCCACGGCAATGACATATCCTATTGTCACCCAGATAACCGTGCCTACCGTATGATAACTGGTATAATCTTTCCGGTAGTAAGAACTGATTTTAAAATCCTCGGCTCCGTGCCTGGTCTCATACATGGCCATCCGCGTCATCAGTTTTACCTTGTCTTCATTTAACATTCCGCCACCTCTTCCCTTGAGTACGCCATTTTTAGTATAGCAAATATCAATATCCTTGTCCAATACTTATAGTTAAAAAGTAAACATTTTCCGCCCCTTCTGACAAGAGGGTACGGGCCGCTTCATCCAGAGTACTGCCCGTAGTATAGATATCATCCACAAGCAGAACCGTCCCCGGTACCGTCCAGTCCTTTCTCCGGGCGAAAGCTCCTTTCATGTTCTGTTTCCGGCTGACCGGATCCAGGTCCTTCTGGGCTTTCGTGTTCTTTACCCGGAGCAGTCCGTTTTTCTCTACCGGAATCCCGGTGCGCCTTCCCAGTTCCAGGGCCAGTATTTCTGCCTGATTGTATCCCCGCACTCTGCGTCTTCTCCTATGGAGAGGGACGGGTACAATGCAGTCTACCTTCTTTTTCTGCAGAAAATCCCCGAACTCATCCGCCAGCATCTTCCCAAAGTATCTGCCGTAAATCCGGCGGTTCTGATATTTGAAAGCATAAATGGCCGTACTTACCGGCGCCCGGTTCAGGAAAAGACTGCGTCCCTCCCGAAAGGCATGCCTTCCCTTCAGACAGTCTGCACAGTATTCCTTTTCCCTCCTGTCGAGCGGTTTCCCGCAGGTTTTACAGCGGGGCTCCCGAATCAGACGGACCTTTTTTCTGCACACTTCGCAGACTCCCTCCTCTGACAGTCTGCCGCAGAAAGGGCAGACATCAGGATAGAGCCAGATCAGAAGCCGGTTCCATAAATTCCTGAATTCTTTCATCCAGACTTGTATTTCTGTTCTGCTCGTCGGCATTTCGAATCATTTCCTGAAACGTTTCCTCACTCCCCACCAGGGTCACACATTTTCTCGCCCGGGTCACTGCGGTATAGAGCAGGTTCCGGTGAAAAAGCTGTCTCGGTCCCCTGAGAAGGGGGATAATCACAGCCGGATATTCGCTGCCCTGGGATTTGTGGATGGTGACGGCATAGGCCAGTTCCAGCTCATCCAGCAAATCAAAAGAATAGCGTACCCTGCGTTTTTCATCGTATTCTACTTCCAGTGTTTCAGTATATGTGTTGATTTCGGTAATCATCCCCATATCACCGTTAAAAATTCCGGTTCCCTTGTCCACCGTCAGTCCATACTTTGTGCGGATTTCCCATTCCAGCTGATAGTTGTTCTTAATCTGCATCACCTTGTCGCCCACCCGGAAAATACGGGAGCCGTTTTCCTTCTCTGTTTTATCCGGAGACGGGGGATTCAGATATTCCTGAAGAACACTGTTCAGCCGCTCCACGCCGAGAAGCCCCTTTCTCATGGGCGTCAGCACCTGGATATCGTAAGGCTCCGCATGGACATAGCCGGGAAGCTTTTTCTGAATCAGCGTCAGAATCACCCGGATAATCACATCCGCGTCGTCCCTTTTTAAAAAGAAGAAATCCCTGCTTTTGTTATCCAGCAGGACATACTCGCCCCGGTCAATTTTGTGGGCATTCATAACAATGTCGCTTTCCTGGGCCTGACGGAAAATCTTCGTAAGCTTCACTACATGAAAGCAGCCGGAACGAATCATATCTTTCAGAACGCTCCCCGGTCCTACAGAGGGAAGCTGACTGGTATCTCCCACCAGAATCAGCCGGGTCCCCGGCAGGATGGCCCGAAGCAGGGCCTGCATCAGGGGCAGGTCCACCATGGACATCTCGTCAATGATGATGACGTCTGCCTCCAGAGGGTTTTCCTCATTTCGGGAGAAACCGCCTCTGGCTTCCTCATCCTCCGGATTTCCACTGACTTCCAGCAGACGGTGAATCGTCTGGGCCTCGTAGCCGGTAGCCTCGCTCATCCGTTTGGCCGCCCGCCCGGTAGGCGCCGCCAGCCGTATCTCCATCTGCTCTTCCAGAAAATAATGAATCAGCGCGTTAATCGTGGTGGTCTTTCCGGTTCCTGGTCCTCCGGTCAGTACCAGGATACCGTGTTCCACAGCCGCGCGGACTGCTTCTTTCTGCTTTTCATCCAGTTCCAGCGCCGTTCCCTCTTCAATCCGGGAAAGCCGGCGCTCCAGATTCTTTTCCTCCGTCTTATATGTAACGTTTAAATCGTGAAGCATTTTCGCCGTATTCAGTTCCATATAATAGTAATGAGCCGCATAGACGCGGGTGCCTGTGCCGGTCTCTTTCAGCACCACTTTGCGCTCCATGGCAAGGTCCAGCAGCCAGGGACGGATATCTTCCAGATTCACTTCCAGAAGCCTGGAGGCCCTATACTGCAGAGAATCCTCGGTCAGGTAAACGTGCCCGTCCGCAACGCTCTGCTGAAGCGCATAGTAAATCCCGCTCTTTACCCGGAAGTCGGAATCCGCGTGAATCCCCATCCGCATTGCAATCTCATCTGCTGTCTTAAACCCGATTCCCTGAATGTCGTCTGCCATTCTGTACGGATTCTCTTCCAGAATCTGGTACAGCTTCTGACCGTAATACTGATAAATCCGGGCCGCCATTGTCGTGGTTATCCCAAACTTCTGCAGGTAAATCATGGCCTGGCGCATTTCCCGCTGGGCCTCCACCTGCTCTGCTATCTCCTGGGCCTTCCGCTCGCTGATGCCTTTTACCTCGGCCAGCCGCTCCGGTTCTTCCTCAATAATCCGGAACGTATCCTCCCGGAATTTTTTTACAATTCTTCCAGCCAGGGCCGCCCCGATTCCCCGGATGGCCCCGGAGCCCAGATACCGCTCTATGGAGAGCAGATCTTCCGGCTCCATCACTTCGTAGGATTCCACCTTCAGCTGCATGCCATAGACGTGATGCAGCGTATATTCTCCCTGAAGCTTCAGAAGTTCTCCCTCAGCAATGTAATGGAAATTTCCCACACAGGTCAGCTCTCCATCATCATTTTCCATCCGGAAAACCGTGTAGCCGTTCTCCTCATTCCGGAATACGATATGCCCCACATAGCCTTTGACTGACTCCATTGCCTCTCCTCTTTCCTGATTTCCGCACTGTCTCCGCTGTAATCGCCGCTGCAAAAAAAGGCTGCTCCTGTCTCAGAAACAGCCCTCTTCTCCCTCATCTGTCCGGCAGTTTAAAAATCTTTTCTTCCGCTCATAAACTCCACAAACTGTCCGGTTCCTATCGCCACAACCTTCATGGGGTCTTCCGCAGTCATCGTATTGATGCTTGTCTTCTCTTCGATAAGCTCTTCCAGCCCGCGAAGCATGGCGCCTCCTCCGGTCAGGACAATGCCTCTGTCCAGAATATCGGCGGACAGTTCCGGGGGAGTTCTCTCCAGCACGGCAATCACGGCTTCCACAATCTGACTGGTAGGCTCTCTTAACGCCTCTTCTGTCTCAGAAGAAGTTACCGTTACTATCTTGGGCAGTCCTGTCACCAGGTTCCGGCCCCGGACCTCCATCGTCTCGTCCTCCACAAGCGGATAGGTGGTTCCGATTTTAATCTTAATATCCTCTGCAGTCCTCTCTCCGATAAGCAGATTGTGTTTTTTCCTCATATACCGCACAATGGCTTCGTCAAAGTCGTCGCCGGCAATCTTAATGGACGTATTCACGACGGTACCGCCCAGAGAAATAACTGCAATATCAGACGTGCCGCCCCCAATGTCCACAATCATATTTCCGCAGGGTTTAGAAATATCAATACCTGCGCCAATGGCTGCCGCCACCGGTTCCTCAATCAGATATACTTCCCGGGCGCCGGCAGCATAGGTCGCCTCTTCCACGGCCTTTTTCTCTACCTCGGTTACCCCGCTGGGCACACAGACACTGATACGGGGTTTTTTAAACGTCCGTTTACCCAGTGCCTTCTGCACAAAATATTTAATCATTTTCTCTGTAACTGTATAATCAGAAATAACGCCCTGACGCAGCGGCCGAACGGCCACAATGTTTCCCGGTGTTCTTCCGAGCATCAGCCGGGCCTCTTCCCCAATCGCCTTTATGACATTGGTATCCCGGTCAAAGGCAACGACTGACGGTTCTTTCAGTACGACACCTTTGCCTTTAACATATACAAGGACGCTTGCTGTTCCTAAATCAATTCCGATATCAACTGACATATGCCGATTCCCCTTTCATCATGCTATCTATCCGTTTATCTTTCGTTGTTGTAGAGATAAAGCTGTATGATTTACATACATTTTCCATTATAATCAAAATCCTGGTAATTGGAAAGTCCTTTTTACAATTTTAGATTTTCTTAAGTTTTACGGGAAACGGAATCCGCATATCCGGTCCTACCGCCTTTCCAGCATCATTTTTATATATTTGCCGGTATAGGACACCGGATTTTCTGCCACCTCTTCCGGCGTGCCGCAGGCTACTATCGTACCGCCTTTGTCTCCACCCTCCGGACCGATATCAATAATGTAATCCGCTGTTTTGATAACGTCCAGATTGTGCTCAATCACGATAACGGTGTTGCCGTCCGCCGCCAGACGTCTCAGAATCTGGGTCAGCTTATGAACGTCGGCAAAATGCAGTCCCGTTGTCGGCTCATCCAGAATATATACGGTCTTTCCCGTACTTCTCCTGCTGAGTTCTGTCGCCAGTTTAATACGCTGTGCCTCTCCTCCTGACAGCGTAGTAGAGGGCTGGCCCAGACGGATATAGGAAAGCCCCACGTCGTAGAGCGTTTCCATCTTTCTCCGGATACTGGGCACATTTTCAAAGAATTCCAGCGCCTCCTCCACTGTCATGTTCAGCACATCATAAATGCTCTTTCCTTTATATTTTACTTCCAGGGTCTCCCGGTTGTAACGTTTTCCCTGGCACACTTCGCAGGGCACGTAAACATCCGGCAGGAAATGCATCTCAATTTTGATAATACCGTCCCCGCTGCAGGCTTCACACCTGCCGCCTTTTACGTTAAAACTGAATCTTCCTTTTTTGTAGCCCCTGGCTTTTGCGTCCGAGGTGGCTGCAAACAGATCCCGAATCAAATCGAATACCCCGGTGTAGGTGGCCGGGTTGGACCTGGGAGTCCGTCCGATTGGCGACTGGTCAATGTCAATGACCTTGTCCAGCTGCTCCAGGCCCTCTATCTTTTTGTGTTTTCCGGGAATGGTCCGGGCATGGTTCAGTTTTCTGGCCAGGGTTTTGTAAAGAATCTCATTCACCAGAGAACTTTTCCCCGAACCGGACACTCCGGTTACACAGGTCATTACCCCCAGCGGAAATTCCACATCAATATTCTTAAGGTTATTTTCTGCCGCTCCCACTACTTTTATCCATCCAGTGGGAACTGCCCGGGTTTCCGGCACTGGTATTTTTATTCTTCCGCTCAAGTAGGCGCCGGTAATGGACCGTTCCACCTTCATAATCTCCTGCGCGGTTCCCTGGGCCACAAGCTCACCGCCGTGTTCCCCGGCGCCCGGTCCGATGTCAATCACATGGTCTGCTGTGAGCATGGTATCCTCATCATGTTCCACCACAATCAGAGTATTCCCCAGGTCCCGCAGATGCTTCAGGGTCGCCAGAAGCTTGTCATTGTCCCTCTGATGCAGACCGATACTGGGTTCGTCCAGAATATAGGCCACTCCCACCAGTCCGGAGCCTATCTGCGTGGCCAGCCGGATACGCTGCGCCTCTCCGCCGGAAAGTGTTCCAGTGGCCCTGGAAAGAGTCAGGTATTCCAGTCCCACATCCAGCAGAAACTGAATCCGGGCTTTAATCTCTTTTAAAATCTGACCGCCAATAAGAAGCTGAGTTTTCGTCAGAGTCAGCTCTTCCAGAAACTCTTTCAGCTTTTCAATGGAAAGCGACGTAACTTCGTAAATATTCTTTCCGCCCACAGTAACAGCCAGCGCTGATTTCTTCAGTCGCTGCCCGCCACATTCCCGGCAGGGCGTAATCCGCATAAAGGTTTCATACTCCGCTTTGCTTGTTTCAGAGCCGGTTTCCCGGTAACGCCGTTCCACATTTTTAATCAGTCCGTCGAAGGCCACGTCATACACGCCTTCCCCGCGCTGGCCCCGGTAGTGCACTTTTACTTTCTTTCCCCCGGTTCCATATATCAGGACGTCATGGATTTTTTTCGGATATTCCTCAAAGGGAGTGTCCAGGCTGAAATCATATTCTTTGCTCAGCGCGTCCAGTATGGCATGGGTAAAACTGGACGGATCCGTGCAGGACTGCCACCCCAGCACGACAATGGCCCCCTGACTGATACTCAGACTTTTATCTGGAATCATCAGGTCCTCGTCAAACTCCATCTTATATCCCAGGCCAAAACATTCCGGACAGGCTCCGAAGGGATTATTAAATGAAAAACTCCGCGGTTCTATCTCTTCAATGCTGATACCACAGTCCGGACAGGAAAAGCTCTGGCTGAAATTCATGGGCTCCCCGCCGATAACATCCACAATCAGAAGCCCTTCCGCCAGTGCCAGCACGCTTTCCACCGAATCTGTCAGCCGTTTTTCAATGCCTTCCCGTACCACCAGGCGGTCCACCACGATTTCAATACTGTGTTTGATGTTTTTATCCAGGGAAATCTCTTCGGAAAGCTCATACATGCTGCCGTCTATACGCACACGGACATAACCGCTTCTCTTCGCTCTCTCCAGCAGTTTTACATGAGTTCCCTTTCGTCCCCGCACTACGGGCGCCAGAATCTGAATCCGGGTCCCTTCCGGCAGCTCCATAATCTGGTCTACCATCTGGTCCACGCTCTGCTTTTTAATTTCCTTCCCGCACTTGGGGCAGTGGGGAATTCCGATTCTGGCATAAAGAAGACGGAAATAATCGTAGATTTCCGTCACAGTCCCCACCGTGGAACGGGGATTCCGGTTGGTGGATTTCTGGTCTATGGAGATAGCCGGAGACAGCCCCTCAATGCTCTCCACATTCGGCTTTTCCATCTGTCCCAGGAACTGCCGGGCGTAAGAGGACAGCGATTCCATGTACCGTCTCTGTCCCTCCGCGTAAATCGTATCAAAGGCCAGGGAAGATTTTCCCGAGCCGCTCAGTCCGGTCAGAACTACCAGCTCATTTCGCGGGATATCCACATCCAGATTTTTCAGGTTGTGCTCATTAGCTCCCCGTATTTTAATATACTCCCGGCTGTCCTTTTCTGTATTCTCTGTACTCATATCTGTAATCTGCTCCTCTAACTGTAATCTTTTCCTTTTCCACGCTGTCCCTGGCTAGTCCATGTCATGCAGCTGCTTTTTCAGTTCGGTCATTTTGTCCCGCAGTTCTGCTGCCATCTCGAAATTGAGCTCTGCAGCCGCTTTTTTCATCTGCTTTGTAATGTCCGCCACCAGTTTTTCCAGCTCGCTTCTGCTCATGGACTCGGGATCCTTTTCCAGACGCATCTCCTCGGCGGCCACCTTTTTGGATATACTGATTAAATCCCGTACAGATTTCTGAATGGTCTGGGGAGTAATTCCGTGTTCCTCGTTATAGGCCATCTGGATTTTCCGCCGTCTCATGGTCTCGTCGATAGCCTGGCGCATGGAATCTGTCATGGTATCCGCATACATGATAACATGGCCTTCCGCATTCCGGGCCGCCCGTCCGATAGTCTGAATCAGGGATGTCTCCGAACGCAGGAATCCCTCCTTGTCCGCATCCAGGATGGCCACCAGAGTAATTTCCGGAATGTCCAGTCCTTCCCGCAGCAGGTTGATTCCCACCAGCACATCAAAAACATCCAGACGCATATCCCGGATAATCTCCGTACGCTCCAGCGTGTCGATGTCGGAATGGAGGTATTTTACCCGGATGCCAAGCTCCCGCATATAGTCCGTCAAATCCTCCGCCATCCGCTTGGTCAGCGTGGTAATCAGCACCTTGTTGTGCTTTGCGGTTTCTTTATTCACTTCACTTACCAGGTCGTCAATCTGGCCATCCACAGGACGCACTTCCACCTCCGGATCCAGAAGACCCGTAGGCCGGATAACCTGCTCTGCCCGCAGAAGTTCATGCTCTTCCTCGTACTGGCCCGGTGTGGCCGATACAAAAAGCACCTGATTGATTTTACTCTCAAATTCTTCAAAATTCAATGGCCGGTTGTCCTTTGCCGAAGGCAGCCGAAACCCGTAGTCCACCAGTGTGGACTTCCGGGACTGATCCCCATGGTACATACCGCCAATCTGCGGGATTGTCTTGTGGGACTCATCTATCATCATAATAAAATCATCCGGAAAATAATCCAGCAGGGTGCAGGGCGGTTCTCCTGCTTTCAGCCCGGTCAGATGCCGGGAATAGTTTTCGATTCCCGAGCAAAAGCCCGTCTCTCTGAGCATCTCAATGTCAAAATTCGTCCGTTCTGCAATTCGCTGAGCCTCCAGCAGCTTATCCTCACTCTTAAAGTAACGGACCTGCTGTTCCAGTTCCTCTTCGATTTCCACAATGGCCCGTTCCATGTTTTCTTTGGACACCACATAATGGGAAGCCGGGAAAATGGCCACGTGCCCGATGACATTGAGCACCGCCCCGGTCAGTACGTCGATTTCTGTGATTCTTTCCACTTCGTCCCCGAAAAATTCCACCCGGAAGGCGATTTTTTCCGAATAAGCCGGGAAAATCTCCAGAACATCTCCCCGTACCCGGAAAGTCCCCCGCTTAAAATCCATATCGTTCCGGTCATACTGAATGTCTATCAGCTTCCGGATAACCTCGTCCCGGTCTTTTATCATTCCCGGGCGCAGGGAAATAACCATTTCCTTGTAATCTATCGGACTTCCCAGTCCGTAAATGCAGGATACACTGGCCACGATGATAACGTCCCGGCGTTCGGACAGCGCCGCAGTGGCGGAATGCCGAAGCTTGTCTATCTCGTCATTGATAGCCGAGTCCTTCGCAATGTAGGTGTCTGAGGAGGGAACGTAGGCTTCCGGCTGGTAGTAGTCGTAGTAACTGACAAAATACTCCACCGCGTTATCAGGGAACATCTCCTTGAATTCTCCGTACAACTGAGCGGCCAGTGTTTTATTGTGGGCAATGACCAGCGTTGGCTTGTTCAATGCCTGGATCACATTGGCCATGGTGAAAGTCTTACCAGAACCCGTAACCCCCAGTAAAGTCTGGCATTGATTGCCTTCTTTGAACCCTTTTACAAGCGCCTCGATTGCCTGCGGCTGGTCGCCGGTAGGCTGATACGGGGCCTTTAAAACGAATTTATCCATAGCGAAATCTCTCCTTTGTGACTTTTGATATGTTCAATATCAGCCATCCTCAAAAAATTCATTCGTAACGAAAATGTCAAAATAATAGCCTTATAGGACACCATTACGAATCCAGAAAGGCAAAAGTCACAAAACGCTTTTTTGAGGACTAAATAGCACAAGATAACCTTAACGGACAGAGCACCTCGAAAAACCTCCGGCCTTTTTCTGCCCTTTTCGCACATTATAGCAAAGATAACGATAAAAGTATATAGGATGAAGATTAAAAAAAGTACAAATGTTCGAGTGTACATCTGTAC
>DWYV01000036.1 GCA_019118525.1 Candidatus Bariatricus faecipullorum | reverse complement strand
CGCATGAAAGCGAAGTTTGAAGAACAGGCCGAAGAAATCCGACAAACGATTGCTAATCTTCAAGAGGAACAGACCTTTGTTTCAAACGGTATTACTTCCGACGACCCGTACCTGCAAACTTTTTTGAAGTATAAGAATATCGACCATTTGGAGCGCGGTATTGTTGTTGCCTTGATTAAACAGATTAACATTTACGAGGGAAAACAAATTGACGTAGAATTTAACTTTGCAGACCAGCACCAACGGATTTTGGACTTTATCGAAGCGAACCGTCCAAAGTTGAGTGTTGTCAGGACGGAGGCCGTCTAACCGGCGGCTTTCCTCTCCTGATTTTTCAGGCGCAAAGTTGTGTATAAAAGAACGAGGCTGTGGCCTCGTCCAGCACCACGATGGGGGCGTCCTTTAAGATGGCCCGGGCCAGGGCAATGCGCTGCTGCTCCCCGCCGGAGAGCCAGGTCCCTTCGGTGCCAATCAGGGTGTCCATACCCTGGGGCAGTTTCTCCAGGATGTCTTTGCACTGGGCGCTCATAAGGGCCGCATATACATCCTCCCGACTGGCCTCCGGACGGGAAGCCCGGACATTTTCCAGGATGGACGCCTTGAACAGACGGCTGTTCTGAAATACAAAGGCAATCTGATTCATAAGTACATGCGGGTCAATTTCCCGTACATCCACGCCGCCTACCCGGATGGCGCCGGAGGAGACGTCCCAGAACCGGGGAATCAGGCTGGCGGCAGTGGTTTTGCCCCCGCCGGAAGGTCCCACCAGGGCAATGGTCTGTCCCGGTCTGGCGGTGAAGGAGACATGGGACAGGGCCGGGATATCCGCGCCCTCATAGGTAAAGCTTACGTCCTGAAAATCTACCTGGCCATCCCGGGGCATTCTGGGGTGTTCCGGCGCTTTCAGGGTGGGCGCATCCATCACCATGCGGATACGTCCAAGAGCGGTGCCGGCCAGCATGATACCGGAGGAGGCGAACATAATCCGGGCCAGGGCAGTGGAGATGATGGCGGAGAACACGGCATAGAAAGCAAAGTCCGTAACGAATCCGGCGAAATCTCCGGCGGCCAGGGCCCCGGGAGCCAGAAACAGAGCCACCGGCACCAGAAAGACAAATGCCCCTTCCGTAAAAGTCAGGTTGACGGCCTGGGGAATCCGGCACACATCTGCCTGATAATGCTCGGCTTTGGAACTGTATTCTTCGATGGCCTGCTGGAAGGCTTTAAAAGAGTAGACGGTCTGCTGGAATATTTTCACCACAGGGATACCCCGGACATATTCCGTGCCTGCCTTGGTCATGCGGTCCTGGGCCGCCTGATATTCTGCCATAATCTGCGCGTTTTTTCCGCCCATCATGGCGAACATGGAGAGAATGGAAATCACCGCCGCCAGCAGGCAGGCGCATCCCATCCGCCAGTCAAAGAGAAACATCAGCGCCAGCATGGCCACAAACAGAGTGATGGTCCCCACGATGTCTGCCAGATTGTGAGCCAGCAGAGTTTCCGTATCAGCCGCGGCCAAATCCAGACGTCCCCGGATAAGGCCGGAGGCATTCGCGTCAAAATAACCCAGCGGGGCGTTCATTACATGTGCCACGCCCTGCTTCCGGATGTTGGCCGCCGTGCGGAAGGCCGCCAGATGGGTACACAGCAGTCCGGCAAAGTACAGTACGATACCGCCGAATGCGGCGGCAAAGGCCAGCCATCCGTACTGCGTGACATTTCGGGCCTGCGACCAGTCCGGCGAGGCGTGAATCAAATCCCTGGCTACCAGCCAGATACAGATATAGGGCACCATACTGAGGAGCATGGATACCGCGGACAGAGCCAGCCCCAGAAAGGTCAGCCCCCTGTAGCTCCCTGCATAGTCCAGCAGGGCCGCCACATCGTTTTTCTTTTTCTGCTTCATAAGAAACCTCCTTTTAAGTTAGCGAAAACTAACTGATATGTAAAAAAGACAGGGGTTAATCCCCCATCAGTTTTAACCATCCGCCGGTATAAAATTCCCGGAACTGTTCCACGTCCCGCAGAGCCTGGTCCCTGGGCATGTCATGAATTACAATTTCAAAAAGCCCGTTGAACATACCGCTGGCAATAATATGGCACAGGGAGCAGCTTAACTCCGGAACATCCCGCCCCAGGCGGCGGAGTACGTCCATATATCCGAGGGTGGATTCCACTTCCACCTCCACCATGTTGTGGACGAAGCGCTCATAGCTGGTGCCTTCCGCCCGGCACAAAAGCAGTTTTACCGGCTCTCTGTGCGCACAGATATACTCTACCATCCAGCGGACACAGTCCGCGGACGCTTCCCCCATATGCGCCGGCTGTTCGGTTTCCGGCAGTTCGGCGAAGGCGGTCTGGGCTTCCATAAACCGTCCCATCAGCGCGGCGGCGTGGGGTTCCACGAGGGCGTTAAATAATGCCTCCTTACTCGAAAAGTAGCCGTAGAAGGCCCCGGTTGTTACCCCGGCATTCTTTACAATCTGGCGCAGCGAGGCACCCAGAAACCCTTTCTCCAGAAATTCCTGCATGGCAGCCTGCCGTATGCTTTCTAAAGTGGCGCTTGATTTTTCTTCCATAATACACTCCCTGTAACATGAATTTGTTTCACATAACACTGTGATATAACACTGTTATAATACCGCCGCACTGTCATACTGTCAAGACGATAAGGAAAAGTGATAATTTTACGCAAAAAAGAATTGACAAATGCTGGCAGTTAGTTTAAACTATCATTTGTTAGATGGAGTAAATCAACAGAGAGGACGAGGAAAATGACTTTACTGGAAGCCCAGGAAGGCGAAGAATACATTATTAAAGATATTGTGACAGAGGACGAGGAACTGGAGGCATTTCTTTTTTCCCTCGGCTGTTACAGTGGCGAACCCATTACGGTTGTTTCCCGTTTGCGGGGAGGCTGTGTGGTTTCCATTAAAGACGGGCGGTATAATATCGATACTGATTTAGCCCAGGCTATTTCAATATAACGATGGCACGGAACAATCCGCAGGCATCGCAGTTGAGGGCTTTTGCCCTCAATATCAAATAGTAATACAGTTACTATTTTTTTTACCAGAGGGTTAGTTAATGCTAATCAAGCAGGAGAGAAGGAGGAGAATCGTAAGATGAGAATTGCTTTTGCAGGAAATCCGAACAGTGGTAAGACGACCATGTACAATGCACTGACAGGAAGAAACGAGCGCGTTGGAAACTGGGCGGGTGTTACCGTAGAGCGGAAGGAAAGTCTGATTAAAAAGACCTATTATGGAGGGGCGGAAGAACTGGTCGCAGTAGACCTTCCGGGCGCATATTCCATGTCGCCTTTCACCTCAGAAGAAAGTATCACCAGTAGTTATGTAAAAAATGAACATCCCGATGCGATTATCAATATCGTGGACGCCACGAACTTAAGCCGGAGTCTGTTTTTTACCACCCAGCTTCTGGAACTGGGAGTGCCAGTGGTGGTAGCCCTGAACAAGAGCGACATTACCGATAAGAAACAGACCAGGATTGACGAAAAGCTCCTGTCGGAAAAGCTGGGATGCCCGGTAGTAAAAACGGTTTCCACCTCTTCCGGTCACGAAGGGCTGCGGGAGGTTGTAAATCAGGCGGCCGAATTAAAAGGAATGGGACAGAAGGCGCCCTATGTTCAGGAAGATATTGACCTGCATGACAAAAATGCGGTAGAAGCCGCGGACAGAAAACGGTTCGATTTTGTAAATGAAATCGTAAAGCAGGTAGAGCAGAGAAAAGTCCTGACAAAAGACAAGAACTTCCAGGACAAAATCGATGCTGTTATTACCCATAAAATTATCGGCATTCCGATTTTTGCCGTGATTATTTTCCTTGTATTTTACATATCCCAGACGACACTGGGAACCTGGATTGCAGACTGGCTGGTTGCATGGATTGAGACCTTCCAGGGCTGGGCAGGCGGACTGTTGGAAAACGCGAACCCGCTGCTTTACGCAATTCTGGTTGACGGTATTATCGGCGGTGTAGGAGCGGTAGTAGGGTTCCTGCCTCTGGTAATGGTGATGTATTTCCTGATTGCCCTTCTGGAAGACTGCGGCTATATGGCACGGGCAACGGTAGTGCTGGACCCGATTTTCAAAAGAGTAGGTCTTTCCGGTAAATCCGTCATTCCGATGGTTATCGGTACCGGCTGCGCCATCCCCGGAGTTATGGCATCCAGAACAATCCGGAACGAGAGAGAACGCAGAACAACCGCAATGCTGACGCCCTTTATGCCCTGCGGCGCCAAGATTCCGGTTATCGCACTGTTTGCCGGCGCTTTCTTTGCAGACGCATGGTGGGTATCCGCGACCATGTATCTGGTAGGAATTCTGCTGGTTCTGCTGGGAGCCCTTCTGGTAAAACGGATTACGGGACAGAAATACCGGAAATCCTTCTTTATCATTGAGCTTCCGGAATACAAGATTCCAAGCCTTAAGAGAGCCTGCGTTTCCATGCTGGAGCGTGGCAAGGCCTATATCGTAAAAGCCGGAACCATCATTCTGGTGTGCAACACGGTAGTACAGATTATGCAGAGTTTCAACTGGCAGTTCCAGCTTGTGGAGGAAGGCGCAGAAGGGACCTCTATCCTGGCAAGTATTGCCCATCCCTTCTCCATCCTGTTTATTCCTCTTGGATTTGGCGTATGGCAGCTTGCGGCAGCAGCCATCACCGGATTTATTGCAAAGGAAAACGTGGTGGGAACCCTGGCCGTTGTATACGGTGTGACCAACCTGATTGACACAGAAGAACTGGCGCTGGTTGGAAGCGGAAACGCGGTGGCAACCGTTATGGGACTTACCAAAGTGGCGGCTCTTGCCTATCTGATGTTTAATCTTTACACGCCGCCCTGCTTCGCGGCGCTTGGAGCCATGAACTCTGAGATGAAGAGCGGAAAGTGGCTGTTTGGCGGTATCTGCCTCCAGCTTGCGACGGGATATACCGTGGCATTCCTTGTATACCAGGTAGGTACCCTGATTACCACTGGTTCCCTTGGAACCGCCTTTGTTCCGGGACTGATTGCGATTCTGGTATTTGCAGCGATTATCATATGGCGGATTCGCAAATCCGACAGAGAATTTGCGGCCACATACAGTCTGCATACCGCATAAATTAGAAAGACAGCAGAGCAGTGGGCAGGGGAATCCCTTTGTCCACTGCCTGACGTTAAGCGGAAAGGATGATGTCTTATGGCAGATGTGATTGTGCTGATTATCCTGGCTCTGATACTGGGAGGAGCCATCACCTATATTGTAAAAGCAAAAAAAAGCGGAGTAAAATGTATCGGCTGTCCGGCCGGAGGAAGCTGTCCGGGAAGTAAAAAGATGCCGAAGAAGAAACTGGACGGACGGGTGATTGGAAAGAAGACCATGGAGATTTCCGGAATGAGCTGTGAACACTGCGCGATGGACGTGACGAGAACTCTGAATCAGATAGACGGCGTTCGGGCGCAGGTAAGTCTTTCGTCCGGGAAGGCACGGATTTCCTATGACAGGGAAATTCCGGATGAGGTACTGAGAAATGCGGTAGAGAAAACAGGATATCATGTTACCGCCATATTTTAAAAGAAGGAAGGGAACCTGTGATGGCAAATGCAGTAATCATACTGATTCTGATAGTCGTGCTGCTTTTTGCCCTGAATGGGACAATCAAACATTTTAAGGGAGAGGGCGCCTGCTGCGGAGGAGGCTCCGGAAGCGGGAGACGGCCCAGGATGAAAAAGGAAAAAAAGCTGTCGGGCCCGGTGATTGGGAAAAAGACAGTTCAGATAAAGGGAATGCACTGCAAAAACTGCGTGCAGAGTGTAACAGAGGCAATCAATGGAATCGAGGGCGCTTCCGCGAAAGTCAGTCTCAAAAAAGGACAGGCCGTGGTTTCCTTTGACCGGGAGATAGACGACGATGCGCTGTATATCGCCGTGGAAGGAGCCGGATTTCAGGTGGTTTCCATAGAGGCATAGACGCCTGGCGGCACATGCCGGAATGACAGGAGGAAACGGCGTGGAAAAAGAGAAAGAACGGATTATACAGAAGCTGAAGGCAAACGGATGCCGGATTACCCGGCAGAGAATGGAACTGCTGGATATTATACTGGAGAACCGCTGTTCCAGCTGTAAAGAGATATTCTACCGGGCCTCCCGGGTGGATGAGGGAATCGGGATTGCCACCGTGTACCGGATGGTAAACGCGCTGGAAGAAATCGGAGTTATCAGCCGGAGAATTGTATATGAGGAGAAACCGCAGGCCGATGATAAGATTTCTCAACAGGAAGTGTTGTAATTGACTAACCCGGAAAGAAAAACTTATGATTATCCGTAAGAAAACGGTATAAGCAGAAAAAAAGACAAGGGGTGATAAAGATGAAATCCCACAAATTCTGGGCATGGGCAATGATGTTCTGCTGCCTGATGCTGTTTTATACTGGTTACAGACACAAATAGATTTGGAGGCGTACATATGGATATTTTTAAGGCAAAACAACTGGCTATTTTTGCAGGAGGCGTCTTATTCGGCTCCGCCGGCATTAAGCTGCTTTCCAGCAGTGACGCAAAGAAGGTCTATACCGGCTGTACGGCAGCGGCTCTTCGGGCAAAGGATTACGTGATGAAGACAGCTACCACGGTACAGGAGAATGCGGAAGACATTCTGGCAGAAGCAAAACAGATAAATGAAGAACGGGCGGAGAAAGAGGCCGCCTGCGTGCAGGAAGAAGAGTAGTTACAGTGAAGTTTATCATTAAACACGAAGTGAAGGGACGAATCCGGTTACATCTTGCACAGCCCCGGATGTCGTTTGCGGAAGCGGATACTCTTCTGTATTACCTGGAACATCTCAACCAGGTAAAAGAGGCGAAAGTGTATGAAAGGACTGCGGATGCCGCAGTGGTGTATACGGGCAGCAGGGAGGAGCTCCTTGCTGCTCTTCGCAGGTTCCGCTATGAAAATGTGCAGGTTCCGGAAGGGTTTCTGGAAAATTCCGGAAGAGAACTGAACGTGCAGTATAAAGAAAAGCTTATCTGGAAAGTCCTTTTCCGTATGGGAAGAAAGCTGTTTCTTCCGCTGCCCCTGCGCACGGCTTATACCTGGTTCCAGGCCGCCCGGTACTTCTGGAAGGGCCTGGGTGTTCTGGCGAAGGGAAAGCTGGAAGTGGAGGTGCTGGACGCCACGGCGATTGCAGTGTCAGTATTGCGCGCAGACTATAATACTGCTGATTCAGTGATGTTTCTGCTGGGAATCGGAGAACTGCTGGAGCAGTGGACCCACAAGAAGTCTGTGGGGGATCTGGCCCGCAGCATGTCGCTGAACGTCAGCAGGGTATGGATGAAAACAGGGAATCAGGAAGTGCTTACGGAGGCTTCCGTCATCCGGCCCGGCGATGAAGTGGTGGTCCATATGGGAAATGTCATTCCCTTTGACGGTACAGTCAGCGATGGAGAAGGCATGGTCAACCAGGCTTCTCTTACGGGCGAATCCCAGCCGGTACGAAAAGAGACCGGGAAATATGTCTATGCCGGTACGGTGCTGGAGGAGGGCGAACTGACTGTTCAGGTCAAAGAGGTGTCCGGCTCCACCCGTTTCGAGAAGATTGTACATATGATAGAAGAGTCAGAAAAGCTGAAATCCGGTACGGAAAGCCGGGCCTTAAACCTGGCAGACCGGCTGGTCCCCTATACACTGGGAGGAACCGTGCTGACCTGGCTTGTGACGCAAAACGTAACCAGGGCGCTGGCGGTGCTGATGGTAGACTTTTCCTGCGCCCTGAAACTGGCCCTGCCCATCGCAGTGCTTTCCGCCATCCGGGAAGCCGGAGGAAGAAGAATTACAGTCAAAGGCGGAAAATATCTGGAAGAGGTGGCAGAAGCATCCACAGTGGTGTTTGACAAGACGGGAACCCTGACAAAGGCAAGACCGGTTGTAAAGCGGACCGTAGCCTTCTGCGAAAAGGATGAGGACGAACTGCTTCGAATTGCCGCCTGCCTGGAAGAGCATTTTCCCCATTCCATGGCGAAAGCTGTGGTGACGGCGGCAAAGGAGAAAGGACTGGACCATGAAGAAATGCATTCCCGGGTGGAATATATTGTGGCCCACGGGATTTCCTCCAGTATCGAGGATAAGAAAGTCATTATCGGAAGCTGGCATTTTGTGTTTGAAGATGAGGGCTGTGTGGTGCCGGATGGATACCAGGAGAAGTTTGACAGTCTTCCCACAGAGTATTCTCATCTTTATATGGCAGTGGACGGTTCTCTGGCCGCTGTCATCTGCATCGAGGATCCGTTGCGGGAAGAGGCCTTTCAGATAGTGGAAGAGCTGAAGAGCTGCGGATTTGAACGCGTCGTGATGATGACCGGCGACAGTGAGAAGACGGCGGCAGCCATTGCGGAAAAAGTGGGAGTTGACGAATATTATTCCGAGGTGCTTCCGGAGGACAAGGCGGCCTATATTGAGAAACAGAAGGCCATGGGCCGGACGGTGATTATGGTCGGGGACGGTATCAACGATTCTCCCGCCCTTTCAGCGGCCAGCGCCGGTATCGCCATCAGCGACGGAGCTGAGATAGCCAGGGAAATTGCGGACATTACAATTGCTGCCGATGATTTGCGGGAAATCGTGACGCTGAAACGGCTGTCCACGCTTCTGATGAAGCGGATTAAACGGGATTACCGGATGATAGTCGGCGTCAACGCCGGCCTGATTGCGCTGGGTGTGGCCGGCCTGATACAGCCCACCACGTCCGCCATGCTTCACAATACGTCTACGCTGCTTATCAGCCTGGAAAACATGAAAAATCTGCTGGAAGAATAACCGGCTTTCCGGTTCCGGAATACCCCTGCAGGACAGACAGAGCGCTGTTCCGGCAGGGGCTTTTTACAGTTGACTTTTTTTACAGACAGTACTATACTTTTTATGGTTTACAAGTAAACAAAAGGAGGGAACGGTGATGAGCCGGACGGTAGAATCCATGCTGGCGTATTTTTCCCAGATACGCCGGGTTTATGCGTCGGAACTGAATCTGCGGTTTCAGGAAGGGGATTTCTCGCCCTGCGAGATTTCTATACTGATTCTGTTGTCCAACAACCCTTCGGTCTGTACGGGCAGCCAGCTGGGACTGCTTCTGGGCGTTTCCAAGGGCCTGGTGAGCCGCAGTCTGGAAGCGCTGACCGCAAAGGGACTGGTAGTCTGCAAACAGAGCGACCGGGACAGAAGGGTGAGAGAGATACGGCTGACAAAAGAGGCGGGACCGCTGACAGTTCGGCTGAAGGAGGAAATTGAGGACATTAACCGGGAAGTGCTCGGGGATATTCCGCGGGAGGAAATCCGGCAGGTAGAGCAGACACTGGAAAAAATACTGAAACGTTTTCGGGAGAAGGAGGAGCAGAGATGAAACTGCAGATGTCAAGAGAGGTAGATCTGGGAAAGGAGCCGGTGGGAAAGCTGCTGGTTACGCTGGCCGTGCCTTCCATTACTTCCCAGATAGTGAATGCACTTTATAATATGGTAGACCGGATGTATATCGGTCACATCCCGGAGATTGGCGCCACGGCCCTGACGGGAGTAGGAGTCAGCTTTCCAATTATCATGATTATATCCGCTTTCGCCGCCCTGATGGGCATGGGAGGGGCGCCCAGGGCCAGTATCTGTATGGGGCAGAAAGACAACAAATCGGCAGAAAAGATTATGGGGAACTGTTTTTCCGCCCTGGTTCTGACGGCCCTGGTTCTGACCGCAGTCGTGCTAATCTGGCAGGAGCCTATGCTGTATCTGTTTGGAGCCAGCAGTAACACGATTGGCTATGCCATGGAATATATGAGTATCTATGCAGTGGGAACGATTTTTGTACAGATTACACTGGGAATGAACAACTTTATTTCCGCCCAGGGCTTTTCCAGAATCAGTATGCTGACGGTTGTTATCGGCGCAGTGACTAATATTGTGCTGGATCCGGTGTTTATCTTTGGATTTAACATGGGAGTCAGCGGAGCGGCCCTGGCTACCGTCCTTTCCCAGGCCTTAAGCGCCGTCTGGGCCGTCTGGTTTCTGTGCGGAAAGCACACGGTGCTCCGGCTGAAAAAAGAGAATCTGCGTATCCGGCGGAAGGTTCTGCTTCCCTGTATCGCGCTGGGAGTGGCGCCTTTTGCCATGCAGTCCACGGAAAGCGTTCTGGTGCTCTGCTTTAATTCTTCTCTTCTGCGTTACGGCGGAGACCTGGCGGTAGGAGCCATGACGATTCTTTCCAGCGTCATGCAGTTCGCCATGCTGCCCCTGCAGGGCCTGACCCAGGGAGGCCAGCCGATTATCAGCTATAATTACGGAGCAAGGGATATCGGCCGGGTGCGGAAAGCCTTTCAGCTTCAGACAGCCTGCTGTCTGATTTATGCGGTGGCACTGTGGATACTGGCAGAGCTTTTCCCGGGAATGTTTGTTATGATTTTTACCAGCGACCCGGAACTGGCACGGCTGACCTCCTGGGCACTGCGGATTTATCTGGCGGCTGTCGGTCTGATGGGTCTTCAGGTTTCATGCCAGCAGAGTTTTATTGCCTTCGGGAATTCCAGAACCAGTGCTTTCCTGGCCATTTTCCGGAAAATTCTGGTGCTGATACCGCTGATATATATTCTGCCCCGATTCCTGGAGGATCAGGTGATGGCAGTATTTCTGGCGGAGCCGATTGCGGATACCATTGCCGTAGCCACCACAGCGACCATGTTTTTCTTTGAATTCCGCCGCATGACCAGGAGCATGGGGACGGTTGACGAACCAGATTCAGAATGATAAGATGAAAGAAGAATCACGGAGAGGAACAGAAAAAATGAAAGAAGAGAACAGTAAAAAAACAACGCCGGGACGCCAGGCAGTTCTGGCAACGCTGAAAAATACGCAGGAGATTTATTTCCTTTTTTCCGGCGCCACAAGGATGCCCTTTGTGTACTGTGATGGGGATACCTTTGATGATGAAGTGCTGGTATTTTTCCGGCAGGCGGACGCACGGAAAGAAGCGGAACGCCTGACAAAAGAGAAGTATCAGATTCAGATAGCAAAACTGGGAAGCCGGCAGTATGCCCCCTTCTTTACCAGCCTTTATCCGCTGGGAGTGAATCAGGTAGTGCTGGACAGGGGGACGGAGAAGGAGACGTCCCTTCCGCTGGAGGATCTGGTTACAAGGACTCCGGCAGAAGACCTGCCCAAGGACCGGCCCCGGATTGAGAATCCGGAACTCCATCTGACGGCACTTTATTTTATGCAGGAGTTGCGGCGACAGCCGGGGCAGGAAATGACTGCGGAGATGAAGGAAATGCAGGAAGAGATGATGGCGCACTTTTCCAGGGGACGTTTTATTCTGGCCGTCCAGGAAGGAAAGGGGATGCCGGTTCTGAAACAGAAAGACGGCACTACCTTCCAGCCTGTATTTACGGATGTGGCGGAGTTTCAGAAGTTTAACGGGAAAAACGGGATGAAGACAGCCGTAGTGGAGGCGTCAAAGATACCGGAAGCCCTTGCTCCGGAGGCGGCCGGAGTTGTCATCAATCCTTTTGGTGTAAATGTGCAGCTGAAGATTCAGAGAAAGAAGAAAGAGACATGGGAAAAACAGGAAGAACAGAAAGAACAGCAGTAAATGCAGGCGAGGTGGCGCTCTGCGGACTGTTTACCGCACTGATGGCGGTAGGCGCTTTTATTCAGATTGCCATTCCGCTGGAGCCGGTTCCCATGCATTTTACCCTGCAGTTTTATTTTGCCCTGCTGGCAGGATTTGTACTGGGAAAAGAAAAGGGAAGCCTGAGCGTACTGGTGTACCTGGTTCTGGGACTCTGCGGCGTGCCGGTGTTTGCCTCCGGCGGAGGCCCGGCCTATCTTATCCGTCCCACTTTCGGATTCCTGCTTGGTTTCCCGGCAGCGGCATGGCTGGCCGGATTCCTGACAGAGCGTCTGCCCCTGAAAGGTCTGGCAGGGAGAATCATAGCGGCAGCGGCAGGAATGGCCGCCTATTACCTCTGCGGAATGGTATATTTTTACGGAATCAGCAATTATTTTTTACAGACGCCGGTTTCCTGGTATGTGGTTCTGGTAAACTGTTTCCTTGTGACAGTGGTGGAGGATTCTGTGCTGTGTGTTCTTGCGGCCATTACGGCAGGCCAGCTGGTACGGATAAAAAATAAAATTTCCGGAATGTGACCTGGTCACAGATAATGACCGGCTGAAGGGATATACTAAAGCCAGAAAAGAAAAAAATCTCACAGAAAAGGAGACGAAAATATGGCAGAATTAAAAATCACAAAAGAAAATTTTCAGAAGGAAGTTGTAGAATCTGATAAACCGGTACTGCTGGATTTCTGGGCAGAGTGGTGCGGACCCTGCCAGATGGTGCTTCCGGTGATTGAAGAGCTCTCAAACGAACTCACAGATGTAAAGGTAGGAAAGGTCAACATAGACGAGCAGATGGAACTGGCCAGACAGTTCCGGGTAATGTCCATCCCGACGCTGATGGTAATTAAGGATGGAAAGGAAGTAAAAAGAGAGATTGGTGCAAGGTCCAGAGAAGAGATTCTGGATATGCTCTTATAGAGGCAGGAAAAGAAAAAGCGTTTCTTTCTCAGGAAAGAAGCGCTTTTAGTTTTTCTCTGTCTGTAATCTGTATGGTTCCTCTGCCCAGGGAAACCATGCCTTCTTCGGAGAAATATTTCAGCATGCGGCTGACTACCTCCCGGGCGCTGCCCAGCAGACGGGCAATCTGCTCATGAGTCATTTTCAGCCGGTCAGAGCCGGAGACTTCCGTTTCCTCCAATAGGAATGAGGCCAGCCTGCGGTCAAAGCTCATAAACAGAATCTGCTGCATGGTCCACATAACGTCGGAAAAATGTTCGGCAATCAGGCGGTAGGCAAAGACTTCCACGTGAATGTTTTCCTGCATGAGCCGGGAAAGGGCGCTGGCGCCGGTCTGAAGTACCGTGCAGTCTTCCACTGCGTCGATATGGACGTCGAAGGTAATGGAGTGCAGGACGCAGGAGGCGGAAAGCACACAGAGTTCCCCCGGACCCAGGCGGTACAGGGTAATCTCTCTTCCCTCTTCGGACAGAAGGAAGACCCGCAGGGAACCGGTGCATATCTGAAGCAGGCCGATGCATTCCAGCTGGGCGCTGTGCAGAATGGCTCCGGCGGGATACCGGTTCAGGGAAGCCTGGCCGGGAAGCCATGAGGCCTCTTCGGCGGTCAGGTGTTCCCAGAAGGGAAGTTTCTGAAGAAGGGCGGTCAGTTCGGATTCGGATGTGGGAATCATGGCGGTCACTCCTGACATAATCTGATACAGCTATTTTACTGCGTTTCTATGGATGAAACAAGGGAAACATTGATTTTCAGGGAACGCTCTGGTAAAATGGATAAAAATAATGAAGGAAACGGAAAACTGTACAGCTTTTTTAAAGGAGAAAAGAGATGGCGGTTTTAGAGAGAAAAGAAGCGAAAAAGGTAATTAAAAACTTTTTTGACGCTTATCTGCATAAACGGGACCTGGAAACGGCCCTTTCTTTTGTGTCCAGTGAGATTATCAGCCTGGGGACGGGAAAGGATGAGATAGCGGTGGGAAAGGAAGCACTGCGCCGCCTTCTGGGGAAGGAAATTGAGGAAATACCCGGTGCATTTTCCTATACGGTCCGGGATTTTTACGAGACGGCGAGCCACGAGGAACTTTACTGTTTTTTCTGTATTCTTACAGCACGTCTCGAAGATGAAGGCGGTTATGTGTCCATGGAAACCAGACTCAGCGGCGTGTGCTGCCAGGAAGAGGGAGAATGGAAGATTCTGAATCTCCATATGTCTACCCCGACCGAAGCCCAGGAGGACGGGGAGTTCTTCCCGGTAAAATACGGGCGCAGAGCCATGGAGAAGCTGGGAAATGCGGCAAACAGGAATCTGGCGGAACTGCTGACCAATATGGTGCCCGGCGGAATTATGGGCGGCTATCTGGAGCCCGGCTTTCCTCTTTATATCATCAACCAGGAGATGCTGGACACTCTGGAGTATACTTATGAACAGCTGGTGGAAGAGACGGGAGAACTGATGGGAAATCTGATGCATCCGGACGACCGGGAATGGGTGGAGCGTACCGTTTTTGAGAGCGTGGAAGCCACTGGCGAGTATGAGTGCAGATACCGGATGATAACCCGTACCGGCAGGGAAATCTGGTTTTACGACAGAGGAAGAAAGGTAATCACAGACGATGGGAAACCCGCCATTGTCAGTGTTATGATTGATATTTCCGAGTCCGTGGAGGCGGAAAACCGGCTGAAGGAAGAGGCTCATCAGGACCCGCTTACCGGCATTCTGAACCGGAAGGAAGCCGTGCGCAGGATGGAGTATCTGTTTGAAAAAGTAGCGGACGGCGCAGTTCTGGTTCTGGATATCGATAATTTTAAACACCTGAACGACACCCGGGGCCATCAGGCCGGGGACCGGGTACTGGTGTATCTGGCCGGACTGCTAAGGCAGAGCGTCCGGAAGGACGACGTGGTGGCCAGACTGGGCGGAGACGAATTCCTGGTCTATCTGTCCGGCATGAGCGGGGACGACTGTATTCGAAAGAAAATGGAGGGAATACGGAAGGCATTTGCGAAGGTCATGAAGGAGTGGTATCCGGAACTGAATCTTTCGGTAAGTATCGGAGCGGCCCGGCATTCGGCGGCGGAAGGATTTGATGAGATATATAAACGGGCGGACGATGCGCTTTACCGGGCAAAAAGAGAAGAAAAAGACAGTGCGGAGATGGCATGACGCCATCTCCGTTTTCTGATACTGCGTTTTTTATAAATCGGTGGTGCACCGTTTCCCGTCCTTCAGGGCTTCGGTGTATATGGTTGTCCGGCCTTTTCCCGCCTTTTTGGAGGCATAGAGAGCCTGGTCGGCATGCCGGTAGAGGGTGGAAAAATTCCCGCCGTCATCCGGAGAAAAGGCAACGCCCAGACTGGCCATCAGCTGAATGTCCGGCTGTCCGGGAATCTGCAGTTTCTTCAGCTTCTGGATAAATTTTCCGGCGATGGTCAGCGCAGCCTCCCGGTCCGGAATGCGGCACAGAAAAACGATAAATTCATCCCCGCCAAGCCGGCCTACAATATCCGTACTGCGGAAGGTGCGTCTGAGCAGGGCGGCAAATTCGGTCAGAACCTGGTCGCCCACTGTATGTCCGCAGGTGTCATTTACAGCCTTGAAGTCGTCAATGTCGCAGATGACGAAAGCATGGCTGAGAACCGAGGTGGAAGGCTGGCTCAGCAGCATGGAAATTTCCGCCTCCAGGGCGCTCCGGTTTTTGATGCCCGTCAGGGGGTCTATCTGGGCCTTGGCCATTAAATCTCTCCGCTCCCTGCGGATGGAACGGGTCAGAAGAAGCACCAGAATCAGAATTCCGCCCAGGATTGCGCTGCCCAGAGTGATTTCCGAAGACCGGATGAACTGATATTCTGCCATGACGGACGCCCTGGGAACCGCGTAGCACAGAAGCCAGTCGTTAATTTCCATGGGCACATAGGTGAGATAGTATGCGGTGTCCTGAAAGCTTATCTGAAAAGAGCCCTGCTCCAGAGCGGAAAATTTTTCTTTTATATCTTCCGGAGAGGTATCCATGTCCGAAGCATGACCGTCTAAATACGTAAAGATATTTTCTCCCTGGACCCGTTCCTGACTGTCCCGCACAATCAGACTGCCGTCGAAGTCGCACACAAAGGAAACTCCGGTGGCATCGTAGATGGCGGAGGACTGGGTCATCAGCAGGTCTTCCACGGCCAGAGAGGCCATCAGAATCCCCCGCAAAGTGCCTGTGTCATCTTTCAGGGGAACGGCCAGGGTTACCCGCATCTCATTGTCGGTACGGGATTCCAGCGGCTCACTGATAACGGTTTCTCCGGCCATGGCGCGCTGAAAATATTCCCGGTCGCTGACATTGACGTCCGGTTCGCCCAGGCGGCGGAGATTTCCATCCGGGTCTGCAATCTGTACCCGTTTGAAATTTCCTTCCTGGGAGAACTGGTTCAGCATAACCAGTACGTCCTGGGAATCAATGTCTTCCAGGGAACTGATATAGGAAGCCAGACTGTTCAGTGTGTGAAACTGTTCGTCAAGCATGGTCTGCAGATTCTGGGTCTGTTGGGATGCGGTGGACAGCAGACTGCTCTGTATGGTTTCATGAATCTGCCTTTCCATATGATAGAAAAATACGAAAAGACAGACGACAAGATAACAGATAAAAATAATCAGATATGAGAAGTACAGAAGATTTTGTTTCATTCCATTTTTCATGTGAAACGCTCCTCCTTCTATATTGTCTGACGACATTATACCATAATTTGCAGTAATTTACTTCGGGGATAAACAAAAAAAGTAAAAAAAGAGCGGGGATTTCCGCTCTTTTTCTGTCAGAGTGCCAGAATACGCCGGGCATTTTCTATACGGTCTTTTGTAGGCGGGCAGATGCCTTCTGATTCCAGGGGACAGACCAGTCCCAGTTCTTCCCATTTGTAAACGCCCATGGTGTGATAGGGCAGAACTTCCACCCGTTTCACATTGTGCAGGGTGGAAAGAAACTGGTGGAGCCGCCGGAGAGCGCCGTCGTCATCGGTACGTCCCGGAACCAGCACGTGCCGTATCCATACCGGTTTTTCCAGGCTGGAGAGCCAGGACGCCAGCCAGAGAATGTTTTCGTTGGAATGGCCGGTAAGCTTCCGGTGGGCTTCGTCGTCGATGTGTTTGATGTCCAGAAGGACCAGGTCCGTGTACTGCATCAGCTCCCGGAATTTTGAAAAGAAGGGCTCCTTTTCCGTAAACGGCTGGCCGGAAGTGTCCAGAGCGGTGTGAATTCCCTGCGTTTTTGCCATGCGGAAAAATTCCAGCAGGAAATCCAGCTGAAGAAGTGGTTCCCCTCCGCTTACGGTAATTCCGCCGTCCTTTCCCCAGTAGGGACGGTAGCGGAGCGCCGTCTGAAGCAGTTCCTGCGGCGTTCGCCAGGAGGCGTTTCCCCGTTCCTCCATCTTCCAGGTGTCTGGATTGTGACAGAACTGGCACCGCATGGGGCAGCCCTGCATAAATACGATAAAACGGACGCCCGGTCCGTCCACGGAGCCGAAGCTCTCGGTGGAGTGGACCAGGCCCTTTCCCTGATATTCTTTCATAAAGTTATACTCCGTTACATTCTGTCGTGGCAGGTTCTGGCGATAACGTCCAGCTGCTGTTCCCGTGTCAGGTCAATGAACTTCACGGCGTAGCCGGAAACCCGGATGGTGAAGTTGGCATATTCCTCTTTCTCCGGGTGTTCCATGGCGTCAATCAGTTTGTCTGTTCCGAAGACATTGACATTCAGATGGTGTGCGCCCTGATGGAAATAGCCGTCCATAATACGCACCAGATTCGTCATCCGTTCTTCCTCACTGTGTCCCAGCGCGTCGGGACTGATGGTCTGGGTATTGGAGATGCCGTCCAGAGCCCACTCGTAAGGCAGTTTGGCCACGGAGTTTAAGGAAGCCAGAAGACCGTTCTGCTCCGCACCGTAGCTGGGGTTGGCGCCGGGGGCCAGGGGAGCCCCTGCCTTTCGGCCGTCCGGAAGAGAACCGGTGGCCTTTCCGTAAACCACATTGGACGTAATGGTCAGGATAGAAGTCGTGGGTTCGGACTCCCGGTAGGTGTGGTGCTTTTTCAGTTTTGTCATAAACGTCTGAAGCAGCCATACGGCGATATCATCGGCCCGGTCGTCGTCATTTCCGTATTTGGGGAAGTCGCCTTCTGTCTCAAAATCCACTACAATACCTTTCTCATTGCGGATGGTTTTTACCTTTGCATATTTAATGGCGCTGAGGGAATCCACCACATGGGAGAACCCGGCAATTCCTGTGGCAAAGGTCCGCCTGACATCAGTGTCAATCAGTGCCATCAGGGCAGACTCATAGTAGTATTTGTCGTGCATGTACTGAATCAGGTTCAGCGTGTTCACATACAGCCCTGCCAGCCAGTCCATCATTTTGTCATAACGCTGCATGACCTCTTCGTAATCCAGATATTCGGAAGTGACGGGGCGGTATTCCGGTCCCACCTGCTGTCCGGATTTCTCATCGATACCGCCGTTGATGGCATACAGCAGGCATTTGGCCAGATTGGCCCGGGCGCCGAAGAACTGCATCTCTTTTCCGGTCTGGGTCGCGGATACGCAGCAGCAGATGGAGTAATCGTCTCCCCATACGGGACGCATGACATCGTCGTTTTCGTACTGGATGGAGCTGGTCTCAATGGAAATATAAGATGCATAGTTTCTGAAATTCTCCGGAAGCCGTTCGGAGTAAAGCACCGTCAGGTTGGGTTCCGGGGACGGTCCCATATTCTCCAGTGTATGGAGAAAACGGAAGTCCGTTTTTGTAACCATGGAGCGTCCGTCCTGGCCCAGGCCTGCTACTTCCAGAGTGGCCCATACCGGGTCGCCGGAGAAAAGCTGGTTGTAGGAAGGAATTCTTGCGAATTTCACCATACGGAACTTCATGGTCATATGGTCAATCAGTTCCTGGGCTTCGGATTCCGTCAGAATGCCGGCGTCCATGTCTCTTTTGATATAGATATCCAGGAAGGTGGAAATCCGCCCTACGCTCATGGCGGCTCCGTTCTGGGTCTTGACAGCGGCCAGATAGCCGAAATACAGCCACTGTACGGCCTCCCTCGCGTCCTTTGCAGGTTCGGAAATGTCGAAACCGTAGATGGCGGCCATCTCTTTCATCTGACGCAGGGCGCGAATCTGCATGGCCAGTTCCTCTCTCTGGCGGATAACCTTGTCCCGCATGGAGCCGTAGCCACAGTTGTCCAGGTCATGCTGTTTCATCTCAATCAGCAGGTCGATTCCGTAGAGGGCGACGCGGCGGTAATCCCCTACGATTCTTCCCCGGCCATAGGTGTCCGGAAGCCCGGTAATAATCTTATTGTGCCGGGCGCGTTTCATCTCGGGAGTATAGGCGTCAAACACTCCCTGGTTGTGTGTGGTATGATATTCTGTAAAAATTTTATGCAGTTCGGGATTCGGTGTATAGCCGTAGGTGGTGCAGGCTTCCTCTGCCATCTTGATTCCGCCGAAAGGCATGAACGCGCGTTTCAGGGGCTTGTCAGTCTGAAGGCCCACCACCTTTTCCAGGTCTTTCATTTCTTCGCTGATATAACCGGCTTTGTGGGAAGTAAGGGTAGACACGATTTCGGTGTCCATGTCCAGGACGCCGCCCTTTGCCCGTTCTTCTTTCTGGAGCTTCTGAAGCTCGCCCCACAGCGCGTCTGTCGCTTCCGTGGGACCGGCCAGAAAGGACGCGTCTCCCTCGTAGGGGGTGTAGTTGTTCTGAATGAAATCCCGGATGTTTACTTCCTCTTTCCAGAGCCGGCCCTGAAATCCATTCCACTGTTCCTTATGCATTGTCATAACTGGTACCTCCTTAAATTAGGCGGGAGTTTTTCTCCCGGTTGACTGGAAACAAAAAAAGCCGCTCGTCCGGACATATATAGTTATGCCCAGACGGTCGGCTAAAATTACATCCTCATACTCCCATGTGGTTTTTTCCACTTCCGTCAGTCGTACAAGTTCTTTTTCAATATATCATGTTTTTGGGAATTGTCAATTCTTCTTTTTGTTTTTTATTGAAAACATCCCGGCGTTTTCCCGCCGGAGACTGTCGAAAAAGCTTGCAATGAGCGGGGAAAATGATATAATTCATAAGTGGAAGTAAGAAACTCTGTAAGGGGCTTTTACGGCCCACTGTAAAAAAGAGCAGGAGTGAGCGGTATGCAGGGCAGTACGTCAGAGATGACTGTGGAAAATGTCATTTTACGGCATTCCAAAAGAGGAATGCACATTCTGGAAGGATATCTGGAGAAAAACTATTGTGAGCAGGCGGCGGAAGAGATTCTGAAGCTGGAAAAAGGAACTGTTTTCCTGACTACCGGGTTTTACGTGGCAGGATATGCGGAGACAGACGGCCCCCTGGGCACGCTGTTTCTGGCAAAGGCGCTGAACCGGCTGGGCTACCGTGCCGTTATCGTGACCGATGAATTCTGCCGGGGATATTTTGAAACAGAGGGCGTGGAGACGGTTTATGCCGCCATTGACGCCGGTGGAGAGGAGTACCGGGCACTGCTGAGAGAGTACAGACCCCTTGGACTGATTTCCATTGAACGCTGCGGCGAGAACGTGGAAGGGGATTACGCCAATATGCGCGGCGTCAGCATTGCCGGTCAGACGGCCCGGATTGACCGGATGTTTGAATTCGCAAAGGAAGAGGGAATTCCTACGTTCGGCGTGGGAGACGGCGGAAATGAAATCGGAATGGGAAATCTGAAGCAGGTGATTACCGAAAAACTGGAACTGGTTCCCTGCCGTGTAACGGTGGACCATCTGGTAATTGCCACGGTTTCCAACTGGGGCGCCTACGGCATTATCGCTTACCTGGAAATGCTGACCGGGGAGAAGCTGCTTCCGGAAGTGGAGCAGGTGGAAACATACCTGGGAAAGATTGTGGATATGGGGAGCATTGACGGCGTCAATAAGGAACATGTTCCTACCGTGGACGGATTCCCGGCGGAAGTGGAGCGGGAGATTCTGGACGGACTGCACGGCGTGATTGCCAGCGCATAAGACTTCCGGGACCCGTGGACCGGGAAACAGAGTGAAGAATAAAGAAAAAGATAAAAATGAGGCTGTCAACCGGCAGCCTCGTTTCTGCGTTACCTTACGGCCGGATGGAACCGGCACGGGAAAAAGGAAATGCGGGGAAAAGGAGGAACCATGAAAACATATGGTGAGCTGAGAGAAGCATACCCGGATTTTTATTATCATGGATACGAGACAGAGGAAACGGAAGAATCCCTGAAAGTCACCTATCAGTTTGAGACGGCGGGACTTTCGGCTTACACACCCTGCTGGATTTTCCCGAAAAAGAAAGGCGGGGACGTGAAAGCGGAGGGAAACGCCACTGTTCAGAAGCTTTTGTTTTCCCTGGGAATGGTGGAGCTTGTAAGTTACTGGAAGATAACCTGTTCTCCCCGGGTAACGGTACGGGCCGGCGCGCTGGATGATAAGCAGGCGGCCTGGTGGAAGGACCTTTATTTTAACGGCCTGGGAGAATTCTTTTATACAAACGGGATTGATGCGGACCCGGAAACATTTATGGAGCTGAGAGCAGAGGGGCCGGAAGCGGAAGGGGAGGACATGCCTCTGGCCAAACCTTCGGGCTGCCTTGTGCCGGTAGGCGGCGGCAAGGATTCAGCGGTAAGCATTGAACTGCTCCGGAAAAAAGGAGAGCGGTGCACGGCTTATATTATCAATCCCCGGGGCGCTACCGTGAATACGGTGAAGGCCGGAGGATTTGCCAGGGAAGACGTGGTGGCGGTGAAACGGACACTGGACAGACGGATGCTGGAACTGAATGCCCGCGGATTTTTAAACGGACATACTCCATTTTCTGCCCTGGTGGCCTTTTCTTCCGTCATTGCGGCGTATCTTTACGGACTGCACTGTGTCTGTCTTTCCAATGAGTCCAGCGCCAATGAAAGTACGGTAAAAGGGAGCACGGTCAACCACCAGTATTCCAAGAGCTTCCGGTTTGAGAAGGCGTTCCATGACTACGAGGAAAGGTATATCGGAAGCGGGGTGTACTATTTCAGCCTGCTGCGTCCGCTGACGGAATTCCAGATTGCGAAATATTTTGCGAAATGTACTGCTTATCACGGAATTTTCCGGAGCTGCAATGTGGGGAGCAAGGAGGATATCTGGTGCGGACACTGCCCGAAGTGCCTGTTTGTCTATCTGATTCTTTCGCCTTTCCTGAGCCTGGAGGAGCTTAAGAACATCTTCGGAAGAGACATGCTGGAAGATGAGGAGATGATACCGCTGTTACGGCAGCTGACCGGGCTGGAGGAGGAGAAGCCTTTTGAGTGTGTGGGAAGCCGCAGCGAGATAAATACGGCTATCACGCTGGCCATTCACCGCCTGGAGACGGCGGGCCAGGAGCTTCCGAAGCTGTTCTCCTACTATAAGAATCTGGACCTTTACCGGGAATATACCAGACTGGGTGATACCTGCTCTTCCTACTGTGACCGGGAAAATCTTCTGCCGGAGGATTTTATGGCTCTGGTAGAGCGGGAGTGCGTCTCCCCTGCCGGAGGTGAGCCGCTTTGCTAGATACTTTGAAAAAACTGGTGTCCGGGAAACGGGTTCTGGTTCTGGGCTATGGCCGGGAAGGAAAGTCCACCCTGCACCGTCTGCTCCATGCGGGCGGCATGAAAGAAGTGGCAGTGGCGGACAAAAATCCGGTAGAGCCGGAAACATACGGAATGCTGCCGGTGGAATGTATTACGGGGCCCGGATATCTGGACTGCCTGAACCGGTTCGACCTGGTGTTTAAGACGCCGGGAATTGTCCTTCCCAAGACGCCGGAGGCTTATTCCTGCCGCTTTCTTTCCCAGACAGAACTGTTCTGTGAGCGGTACAGGGAACAGACGGTGGGCATTACCGGTACGAAGGGAAAAAGCACCACGGCCTCACTTCTGTACCACATTCTGAAAGAAGCGGGGCGGGACTGCCTGCTGGCCGGGAATATCGGGATTCCGGTGTTTGACATGATTGAGGAAATTACGGAACAGACCATCGTTGTGCTGGAACTTTCCTGCCATCAGCTGGAATACATGGAGGTGTCGCCTCACAGGGCGGCCCTTCTGAATCTGCATGAGGAGCACCTGGACCACTACGGCTCCATGGAAAAGTATGTGGAGGCCAAGTCCCATATTTTCCGGTATCAGAAACCGGGCGACCTGTTTTTCTGCGGAGAGCAGTGCCTGGAGCAGGGAAGTCCCTGCCAGGGGCGTCAGATTGTGGTGGGAGACGGGGACCCGGACGCGGATATTGACCTGGAGGGAACCCGGATTATCGTAAAAGGCCCCGGCGGGGAGCGGGAGTCCGAATTCTGTATTAGAAAAGAGCGGACGCCCCTTCTGGGACACCACAACTACTATGATATAGCCTTTGTATACGGAATCTGCCGGGACCTGGGGATTACGGACGACGAATTTGCCGCAGGGCTTGCAGGTTATCAGCCCCTGCCCCACAGACTCCAGTTTCTGGGGAAAAAGGACGGAGTAAAATACTATGACGATTCCATTTCCACAATAGGTGACACCACCATTCAGGCCCTAAGGACGCTGACGGACGCGGATACCGTGCTGATTGGCGGAATGGACCGGGGAATTGACTACGGGGATCTGATAGACTATCTTTCCGAATCGGAGATTCCCCACATTATCCTGATGGAGGAAACAGGGAAACGAATCTACCAGGAGATTCTCCGGTATCATCCGGAATTTCAGAGAAAAGAGCGGCTGGTGCTGACGGACCATCTGGGGACGGCTGTCCGCAGAGCGAAAGAACTGACTCGTCCGGGGCGAAGCTGCGTGCTTTCACCGGCCTCCGCAAGCTACGGAATTTTCCGGAACTTTGAGGAGCGGGGGGACAGATTCCGGGAACTGGTATTTTCATAGTCGGGGACGGGTACGGGCCTGTCTCTTATACACATCT
>DWYV01000035.1 GCA_019118525.1 Candidatus Bariatricus faecipullorum | reverse complement strand
TTAGTTCGTGTAAATCATGGCATGATAGTTCAGCGTGAAGGGCATAAAGCCACGGTGAACAGCAAGAGGCTTTTTTAATGGCTTACGCTCTGTCACATTATGTCGAAACGCTTTTTCCTCCATGGCGGCTCCCTCCGTGGGCCGCCGATCCCGCCAGCGTCAGGGCATCATTCTCATAAGGGCAGAAAGAATGGCGGCCTTGATGTATTCAAAGCCGCCACTGGTCGTATGGGCGTATTGAAGAACTGCTGAACGACGGCTTTTTTTCTTTCGCCGTCGTCCGGCGGATTTTCAAGGCTGTATTACTAAAACGCTCCCAACACGTCCAACTGCCCGCAAAATACGGGATTTCTCTGAAAAAAGGGCAAAAAAATAAGAGAGCCTTGCGGCCCTCTGGCAAAACGGAAAACAGAGGATGCTTTCACACATCCCCCGTTTCTTTCGCTGATTGTTCAATTTTCAGCGCCCCGTCGATTGCGCCCTCAATGACTGGTAAATAGTGTTCCGGGCAAAGTTTCAGCTTGTGGCTGACCCGCTGCCGCTGTTCGCTGTCCCCGCGTATGATTTCCGGGTTGAAATACTGCTCCACGGGAAGCCCGCAGACTTTGATAAGCTGGATCACAACCGGGAGGCTGGGGATTGTGCCTTTATTTTCAATATTGGCAAGATAGCGCCATTCAATTCCCACTATTTCGGCCAGCACCTTGCGCGTCAGGTGCTTTGCTTTCCGCGCAGCTTTCACGTCCGCGCCGAAAGTTTCAAAGCCGGGGCAATCTTCAACTTTCGCCATATAACATCACCCATTTACATTGTATAGTTCATAGTATCTCGATGGAATGTTGTTATATGCGCCTAAGTTACATTTTATTATTCATGTTTTGGCGTCTTCACAAAAACGGTCAATGGAAGTATAATTTGATTGACCAAAACGGTTAATGGAGGCGTTGCATGAACAATAAATTTTTTCTACTTCCTTTAGAAAAGCAGCAAAGAATTATCAATGCTGCATACAAGGTGTTTTCAGAGAATAATTACAAAAAGGCCCCAATGAGCGGTATTGCAAGCGAGGGAGAAATATCAAAAGCATTACTGTTTCACTATTTTGTAAACAAAAAAGAATTGTATTTATATTTATGGGACTATGCTGTGCAGCAAATACAACAGTCATCACAGGAATACAAAGTAACTGAAACCACAGATTTTTTTGAAATAATTAAGCGGGCACTGTTGGCAAAGTGCAAAGTTATGCGCGTATCACCTTATCTATATAGTTTTTCTGTAAAAGCGTTTTATGAAACCGACCCGGAAATCGCCAATTTAATTCATGATAAATTTGAGATCGAAAATGAACGCAGCGAGGATATTCTACTAACCATAACAGACCAATCCAATCTCCGAAATGACATTGATATTCGCTTACTTTATCGTGAAATAATTTGGATGGCAGATGGTTATATGAGGGATGCGATTTTATCAGGTAAATGCGATACAGATAGCATTGAGCAAGATTTTTTGAGGATGATTGAACAATGGAAAAAGGTATATTTGAAATAATGCAAGAAAAGCATCTCAATACAAAAAACGGAAAAGTATGTTACTGGGTGTCAAGAGTTAATAACAATCAAATAAATTTGGTGTTTCTTCATGGACTTACAGCAGATCATACTTTATTTGAAAAGCAAATTTCTCATTACTTATATCATGTCAATTTATTGTGTTGGGATGCTCCAGCACATGGACAATCGCGACCCTATGGTGAATTTTCTTATGCCAATGCAGTTGCAGATCTGAAAGCTATTTTGAAAATGGAGGGCATATCGCAGGCGATATTTATAGGACAATCTATGGGGGGATATGTTATTCAGAGTTTAATAAAGCATGATCCCCATATAGTAAAAGGTTTTGTTGGAATAGATACTTGTCCTTTTGGAGAACAATATTACTCTAAAATAGATAAGTGGTGGCTTCGTCAAATGGAATGGATGTGCAGATGCTTTCCGCGTAATTTGTTAGTCAATGCCATAGCGAAAAACTGTTCTTACACAAAAGCCACCTATGACAATATGCGGTCTGCTTTAGCGTCATACACCAAAGAGGAGCTTTGCTACATTTTGGGAGCGGGATATTCTGATTTTTTAAGAGAGAATTGCGACCTCTCTATTCAATGCCCTGTTCTTATAATTGTTGGTGAACACGATCAAACAGGAAAAGTAAAACAGTATTGTCTTGCATGGCATCAAGTGACAAATAATCCTTTGGCTATTATTCCTAATGCTGCACATAATTCTAATTTTGATAACCCAATAGCTGTGAATGGAGAAATTGACGCTTTCATAAATAATGTGATTTGCAAAAACTCACAAAAATAATCTAAGCACAATATAACCGTTAATTTTAGAACACTTTAAGGGGGAATTAAATACTATTTTAACTGCCGGACGACGGCAAAGAAAAAAAGCCGTCGTACAGCAGCCCTTTTGACACGCCCATAAAACCAGCGGCGGCTTTGAGTAATCAAGGCCGCCGCTTCTTTTTGCCCGACGCAGGATCGGCGGCTCACGGAGGAAGCTGCCATGCTGATATACCCTGTTTTTCAAAAGCATAACTTCTTAAAAAAAGCCTGTACCCAACAGGGGGCAGCTCCGGCCAACAGTATGAACTATACCATGTAAGGCAACTTCATAACGCTTTCATATTCGCCCGGTGGGTCTACGACCTGCCGGGCGAATTTTGTCGTTTCCTGCGGTTTCAAATTTGCTCTGGAAGATTTTCAAAAAAAGTCCAAAAAGTGGAGTACACTTTAACCGATTTGGGAAAAAGTTTTATTCCAATCCTAAATGATATGATGGCATGGAGCGAAACGCATCTTTGTCCAGAGGGATATGTAAACCCATATACAATTTCTAAAAGCGATAACTAAAATGTGCTGCACTATAAAAATTCCCGCCACCCCTATAAACGGTGACGGGAGTTTTTGCTATTGCAACCTTGCTATAATGCTCATGTGCCGTAAAGTAACACACAAGAATTTGATAGACAGCAGTCCGCTATTCCGTAAAAATAATTTGTGTGCTGTTATGAAGTGGCTTGACGATTGCTACTTCATGTGGTATATTTATATCATAAAGAGCGAAATACACCACATTTCACAGGAGGTAATTTTATGAAACATAAGATTAACTATTTGGGATTTTTATCTCTGCTTGCATTGATAGCAATTCTAGGCTTGATAACAGACAATAATGGTCTATATGGTTTTTTTGGATTTGCCTATTATCTCAGGTATTTTTGGGTTATTCCAGATGAATTTTTCCAACTTAATGTTCAAAAGGCTGCAACATTTGCTTTTATGTCTGAAATGATTTCTCTTGTTCCTTTTATGTTTGTCTGCACTTATATTTATGGCGCTGCAAAAGCAGTTCCTACAGCATTTGGATTGAGTTTTGCGGTAACCATTTTTGTGTTTACAATTGCACTTATCGTTTTGGAATGGAAAGAACGAAAAGGAGCAGAGAATGATTAAAAATCGCATTAAAGAATACAGAGCAAAGTATGACATGAAACAAGAGGATTTGGCAAAGTTAGTAGGTGTTCGCAGAGAAACAATAGGGAATTTAGAAAAAGGCAAATATAACCCGTCATTGGTATTGGCATGGAATATAGCAAAAGTATTCAATGTTTCAATCGAGGAAATTTTTACTGTTGAAGATTAAGATAGCAAAGCCGGCCGAGCCAGTCAACGGTCAAGATGAACGGTGCATGCCGCCCCGCATTATTATTCAGAGAAGGGGAATTTCCATGACCGAAGATGAAGCCTACAAAGTGCATATCCAGCACACATTCAATGCCTTTTGCAAGATTGTTATTCGTCACGCAGCCATAGATAAAATCTTGAATCTGCACCGGAGGTGGGAACGGGAAGTTTCCCTTGCCACAGCAACAAATTTAATACAAGGAACAAGAGACATGGCCCAGAAAAGTTTTAATAATATGAGCCGAGATGGTCTGATTGAAGGCTCTGGGAAAGAGTATATGCTGACTGCCAGAACATATGAAGCTGTAAAATCTACAGTGGAATATACCAAAGACAAATCGATTCAGTATATTAAGGCGAAAGAGATGATTATGGAATATATCGAAAGTAATAAATCTATAACCAACGAAAAAACCAGAGAATTGTGCGGATTTACTAAGCAGCAGGCAAGAAGCGCTTTGGACAAGATGAGAGGAGAATCTTTGATAAAATTAGTTGGAGCAGGGCGGTCCAGTAAATATATTAAATCGAGTGAAACTCGATAAAAACTCGATTTCCACTCGAAAAGGTTAATGAAACCCTGAAATTACAAGAGAAATAATAAAATATTTCGAGTCTATCGAGTGGAGTAATAAGTAATAGGAAACAGGATATGCTGAGGCCAGGAGGTGACCGTTATGGCAAACGAAGAGAAAAAAGATTTTAACGCCATGCTTCATCAGGATAAAGGGATGCCGAAGATACAGACCGTGACAGACGAAGCGACAATAAAAAAATACGGTGGCGACCGGATGTATTTTGCGCCGCCGGTCACTTACGACGCCATTATGAAAAGCGTTCCGGAGGGGAAAGTGCTGACAGTTGGCGCTATCCGGGACTATCTTGCGAAGAAAAACGGGGCGGATTTTACAGACCCCATCACGGCGGGGATTTTCGTCTCTATTGCGGCCTGGGCCAGCCATCAGCGCACGGAGGATAAGACGCCATACTGGAGAACGCTGAAAGCAGGCGGGGAACTGAACCCCAAATATCCGGGCGGCGTGACGGACCAGAAGGAAAAACTGGAGGCGGAGGGCCACAGAATTATCCAGAAGGGCAGAAAAAATATCCGGTACTATGTGGCGGATTATGAAAAGGTGTTGTTTGAACTGGAGTAGCTGAAAAATTTTCCGAAACCATGCAACAGTATCCTTAAAAAAAATCTCTTAGTATATAGAACCAGTTTTTATATGGACGGGAGGGATACTGTGGAAGAGAAAAGAAGACGTATCTGGACTGCAATTCTTATAATAGTGCCGGTCATGCTGGTATTTTGCACCATATGGAGAGGACAGCCTCCGGAGATGGATCTGGCCCGGATTGACCCGGAGGAGATAGAGGAAATCTACTGTTCGGGATATACGGGAGGGGAGAACGGAGCATTTTCATACTACATACCGGAGGAGGAACGGGAAGAGTTTGGGGAACTGCTGAACCGGGTACGCCTGGGACGGCAGGTGAGAGAAGAAAGAGCACTGACAACCGGTGCGGTCAAATATTATACCCTTTATTTTGAAGACGGAAGAAGCCTGGAAATAAGTCCGGGAATATATTTCAAAGTGGGCGGCCGGTACTATGAGTTTGAAAACCAGGATGAACTGAGGGAAGAATTTCTCCGGTTTTAATGGGAAGGACAGATAAAATACATAGAATAACAGGAAGGGGAAGAACATACGAATTGATTTTAATGACATCAAAGAAATGCGGGTGCCGGGAATGAACGGCGGCACGGGAGAGATGTCGGCCCGGATGTATATGGATGAGGAGGGAAAAATTATTCCCTGCCGCATTCATCCGGGCGGCTCCATAGGCACCCACGGCCACCCCACAAGTGACGACATCAACTATATTCTTTCCGGAACCGGAAAGGCTGTCTGCGACGGCAGAGAGGAACTGCTGGCTCCGGGAATCTGTCATATCTGTAAAAAAGGTTCGGAACACAGTATTGTGAATACCGGAGAAGAGGACCTGGTGATGCTGACAGTTGTGGTGGAGCGGCAGGCCGGATATTCGGAAAAGGAGAAGGAGACAGAGGATGGGACTATTTGACAGACTGAGAGGAAATAAGAAAAAAGAGGCAGATAAGGAGCGTACACAAAAGGAAGAAATCTGGAACACCCAGGGGTGGGACGCGATTACGAGAGAATGTGAACGGGTGTATCCCGGCCAGAAAAACCCGAAACATTATGGGACTGTGATTAACTGGTGGCTTGGTGGAAATGACCCGCTGGACGGCATCAGTATCTACGACGGAGGGGATTACTGGCATTTTGTGACGTACGGCCTGTCTGAACTGTATGAAAAAGAATCAGAGAATCCGGATGTCAGCGGCTACGGGATGGAATTTACTCTGAAACTGAAAAAAGAAAGCTGTAAGGACGAGGAGATGGAAATCCGGTGTATGTGCGGGATTTTGCAGACTATCGCCAGAATCACTTTTACAAAAGGAGAGATTTTCCGTCCGTATGAATATCTTTACACGGGACAGACCCAGGGGATAGATTCACGGATGGAGTCTGGTATCACGGGTTTTCTTACCATACCTGACAGCAGTCTGCAGGCTATCGAAACGCCCAACGGAAGAGTGGAGTTTACAGAGTTTATCGGAGCGACGGACGCAGAGCTTCTGGCCGTAAAGAATCGGGAGACAGATGTAAAAGGACTGTATGAAAAACTGGGCAGTGACGTGACGGATTACTACAGAAACTCTGTGGTGTAAGGAAAAGTGGAGGAAGGACATGAACTGGGAAATTATCCGCCTGACGGACAGACCGGAACTCATGGAACGGGCGGCAGGCTGGTTCCATGAGAAATGGGGCGTGCCCCTGGAAGCCTATCTGGAGAGTATGGAGGAATGCCTGGCCGGGAAAAGTCCGGTTCCCCAGTGGTATCTGGCGCTGGAGGGGAGCCGGATTATCGGCGGTATGGGGGTCATTGAAAATGACTTTCACGACAGAAAGGACCTGAGACCCAATGTCTGCGCGGTCTATACGGAAGAGGACCGGCGCTGCCGGGGCGTCGCAGGGGAACTTCTGGATTTTGTCTGTACCGATATGAAAGAAAAGGGAATCCCTGTGCTGTATCTGCTGACAGACCATACTTCTTTTTATGAACGGTATGGATGGGAATTTTTCTGCATGGCGCAGGGAGACGGAGAAGCGGAGCCGTCGAGAATGTATATACATCAGGTGGCAGGAAGACAGGAGGAATACCAGTGACAAATCAGGAGATTTTGCAGACGGCTCTTCGGCAGTCAGCGGTGGACGCAGGCTGTCAGCCGGAAGATTTTTTAAAAACAGAAAATGTAGTGGTGCATTCGGTGTGCAGTCCGGACGCCCGCAGGTATCTGGAGCTTCCGTTTGTGTGCAATCTGATATCCTACGGGAGCAATATTGTGGCCTCGGTGTCTCCGGAATACGAAGACCTGGTGCGCGGGTATATCAGTCGGTATCCGGCGGAACACTGTTTTGAGACGCCGAATCTTTATGTGCTGAATGAAGCCTTTGCCCCGTACCATATGAAAGCGTGTTTGATGGCAGAATATTTCCTGCCGGATGTGGACCGGCTGATGGCGCTTCCGGATACACTGGAGCAGGGGCTGGAACTTCGAATCATGGGGCCGGAGGATTTTCAGACGCTGTATACACCGCAGTGGAGCAATGCACTCTGCGAAAAGAGAAAAGAACTGGACGTGCTGGGAGCAGGAGCCTGGCAGGAGGGAGTGCTTGTGGGACTGGCGGCCTGCTCCGCGGACTGCCGGGATATGTGGCAGATAGGCGTGGACGTGCTTCCGGAGTTTCGCAGAAAGGGAATCGCGTCTGCCCTGACCAGAAGGCTTGCCCGGGAAATCCTGGAACGGGGGAAGGTTCCGTTCTACTGCTGCGCCTGGTCCAATATCAAATCGGCGAAAAACGCCGTGGGAAGCGGGTTCCGGCCTGCGTGGGCAGAACTGACGGTGAAGCCGGAACAGTTTGTGGAGAATCTGAATGCCGGACGGATTTAGGCAGCGGGAACGAAGAAAGGAAGAGCACAAAGGTGAGTCAGATTTTACTTTTAGAAGATGATGAAGTGCTGGGACGGGGCATCTGTATGGCTCTTGAGACGCCGGAATGCACGGTCACACACTGCGGTACACGGGCCCAGGCAGCAGATGTTTTGAAAAACAGGACATTTGACCTGCTGATTTTCGACATCAATCTGCCGGATGGCAGTGGGCTGGAACTGCTGCGGACTCTGCGGCAGGAAGGCAGTCTTACGCCTGCGATTCTGCTTACCGCAAATGATTTGGAGCTGGATGAAGTTACCGGCCTGGAAGCGGGAGCAGACGACTATATCACGAAGCCCTTTTCCCTGGCCGTTTTACGGGCGAGGGTAAATGTTCAGCTGCGGCGCGCCGTACCGGTAAAGTCCGACCGCGTGGAACTGGATGGTTTTACGTTTGACTTCTCCCGCCTGGAGTACGCCAGAGGCGGCAGTCCCATCGAGCTGTCCAGGACAGAACAGCGGCTGCTGCGCCTGCTGGTGGAGAACCGGGGACGCACCCTGCCCCGGGAGCTTTTGCTGGAAAAAGTGTGGGACGGCGGCGAATTTGTGGATGAAAACGCGCTTTCGGTTGCGGTAGGGCGTCTGCGGGCCAAGTTAGGAGAGGCTCCGATTAAGACCGTGTACGGGGTAGGTTATACCTGGGAGGCGGGAAGATGACGGCGCTGACCTGGGGCCTTCTGGTTCTGGCTGCTGCGGGAACCGGGCTCGGCTTATGGCAGTGGACGGCCCGGAGGCGCACCATCCAGCGGCTGAACGACATGCTGGACCGGGCCATTGCGGGCGGTTTTGCCGAGAACCGGTTCGATGAGACAGAGCTCTCTGCCCTGGAGACGAAACTGGCCCGGTTTCTCCGCGGCTCTGCGCATACGCAGAAAACGATTGCGGGAGAACAGACGGCAGTAAAGGCTCTGATTGCCGATATCTCTCATCAGACGCGCACGCCCATCGCCAACCTGCTTCTGTATGCTTCCCTTCTGGCAGAAAGCAGTCTGCCTCCGAGGCAGCAGGAACAGGCCCAGGCGCTTATGGTTCAGGCGGAAAAATTATCGTTCCTGATTCAGGCGCTGGTAAAAGCTTCCAGACTGGAAACGGGAATCGTGTCTCCGGTTCCCTCCTGCAATCCGGTGGGACCGCTGCTGGAAGGAGCGGCAGAGCAGGAAGATCAGGCTGCAAAGAAGAAAGAAATCACCCTTCGGGCAGTCCCCTTTGAAGGCACCGCCGCCTTTGATTCCAGATGGACCGGCGAAGCCCTTGGGAATATTGTCAATAACGCGGTAAAATATACGCCTGCCGGCGGAACGGTTACCCTTTCCGCGCAAATGCTGGGGTCCTTCTGCCGGGTAGATGTGACGGACACCGGACCCGGCATTCCTGAAAGGGAGCAGGGGGAAATTTTTAACCGCTTCTACCGGGGCGGGGGAACCCGCACCGCCGAGGGGCTGGGGCTGGGACTTTACCTGGCCCGGGAGATTCTGACCCTTCAGGGCGGTTATATCAAAGTATCTTCGAAACCCGGAAGCGGGAGCACCTTTTCCCTGTATCTGCCGCTGGAACCGCGCAGAATATAAAAAGGCGAAATCTTTCCACTCTGTTAGATTTGAGAAAGGTTCCGGAAAGAATGTTGTGGTAAAGTCTGTATTGTCAAAAGACAGTATAGACTTTTTTTCTGGAGGAATACGCGATGAAGATTTTGGAAACCAGGAACCTAAAGAAATATTATGGAAAGGGAGACACGCTGGTGAAGGCCCTGGACGGGGTGGACCTGCTGTCTCTTATACACATCTGACGCTGCCGACGATC
>DWYV01000034.1 GCA_019118525.1 Candidatus Bariatricus faecipullorum | reverse complement strand
TGTGTATAAGAGACAGGACGGGTACCGGCTGGCCGGTACCCGTCCCCCACTACAATTCTGCATATAATACCCGGATTCCGATTTCCCGGTATTTTTCCGCCTCTTCCTCCGGAAGCCCGGAGTCTGTAATGATTGTATCAATCTCATCAATCCCGGCAACATGGGTAAAAGCGGTCTGTCCAAATTTGGAATGGTCGGCCATGCAGACCACTTCGTCGGCAGCGGCCATAAAGGCGCGTTTGGTGGAGCGGTCTCCATAATAGAAAATCATAACGCCGTTTTCCATGTCTATCGTACTAACCCCGAGAAAAACCTTGTTTACATGGTATTTTTTTACAAACTGAATAGAGTCTTCGCCGTTAATGACAAAGGATTCGCCGTCCCGCTTTAATGCACCTCCGATAACATAAAGTGTGACATTGGACTTGTACATCAGTTCATTGACGATGAAAACATCGTTCGTAAGAACCGTGATTTTAAAATCTCCCAGCAGTTTTGCCAGTTCCAGGCTTGTGCTTCCGTCATCCAGAAGAATGACGTCGTTTTCTTTGAGCAGAGTAAATGCTTTTCTGGCAATTCGGGCCTTTTCCTCCGCAAATTTCTGACGGTGTGACAGAACCGGAAAGGAGGTGCTCTGATGGGTAGAAAGAACCGCGCCCCCATGAACCCGTTTTAATACATTGGCATTTTCCAGTTTTTTCAGGTCCAGGCGGACGGTTTTGGGAGTCACGTGGAGAAGTTCGCTGAGCTGACTGACACTGACAGTTTTTTCCTGTTGTAGAAGATTCATTATTTTTTCGAGACGTTTGTTTTGAATCATGGCAGATGCTCCTTTGCAAAATTCATTTCCTAAATCTTATCTGCATTATAGCACAGCCCTGTCGGGTTTACAATCTAAAAAGAACAAAAAAGAACAATGTAAAAAGGAAAATGTTTAAAAAAGTTTGAAATAATTTTTGCTAAAAAATAAAATACAGAAAAAATAGTACAAAAAAGAATAATTGTGTTGACTAACAAACGCATAAATGATATAAATAAAACATAAACGAACATAAACAAACAAATAAAGGAGGAATGCGGAAGATGAATGGATTTATAGGGGAGGTATGTACGCAGGGCGGACTGATACGGACAACGGCCCAGTACTATCGCCAGGGCGAGGGAAGCAGAACGATTTCTTATATTACAGATTTGTTTCGGCAAAAAGAAATGAAAAAAGTAATTATGACCGGGATGGGGAGCTCTCTTTATGCTATGGATGCGGTAAAGAGTTACCTGACCGGAAAAGGGATACCGGCACTTTCCTTCAGCTCTTTTGAACTGTCCCGGTTCCAGTTCGGCCAGGTGGACAGCGGAACGCTGATTATCGCAGTTTCCCAGTCGGGGAATTCTCAGGAAGTCACAGAACTGGTGGAAAAAGCGAAAAAAATCACTACGGTTGTGGGAATCTATAATAATGAAGGAAGCGCCCTGAGCCGGATGGCGGATATTCCGCTTCCCATTCTGGCCGGGCCGGAGCGTTCCATTACCAGCAAAACCTATGAGCTGACGATGCTGATTCTGAATATTCTGGCCTATAGTCTGGCGGGGGAACTGGACGACGGGTTCTGGAGTGAAGTTTCCCGGTCGGCAGACTGGATCTGCGGGTGGCTGGAACACTGGGAGGAAAATGCGGCTCCCATGGCAGAATTTGCAGAAGGGACACTGCTTTTTGACCTGCTGGCAAATAATACGTCTCTGGCAACGGCCAGACAGCTTTCCCTGGCTTACCGGGAAGGACTTCATAACTGCACAGCTGTATGGGAGTGTGCGGATTATGCGCACGGGCAGTATCACAGCGCAAAAATGGGGGAGCGTTACCTGGCGCAGATGTTTTTCCCGGAGATGAAAAAGGGAACAAAGGAAGAAAAGATGTTCCGGTTTATTCTGGACCATGGAGGAAAAGTCATGCTTTACACGACGGAAGAAGCAGAACCTGAGGAACGGGTCTTTGTCGTAAAACTTCCCCGGGTGAGGGACTCTCTGATGCCTCTTATTGAAAGTGTGGCAGCAGAAACAATGCTGGGGATTCTGTTTGGTCCGGACTGGGTAAAAGACCACTAGAGGAGGGGAGATTATGATTATTGACGTGTCGAATATTATCGGAAAACATCGGTTTCGGAAAGAGATTACCGCGGAAGAGCTTTTGAAAAAAATGGATGAGGCCGGAATAGACCGGGCCGTAGTCAGCTGCTACGCGGAAAGTCTGGATAATGATTCTGTAAAAAGAGCCTTCACCAGATATCCAGAGCGCTTTACGGGACTCTATACGGTAAATCCCTGGAAGGAGGACAGTGCAGAAGAACTGGAGCAGGCGTTAAACGGAGGATTCCGGGGACTGTACATGAATCCACTGCGCCATGGCTATATGCTCTGTGAGCATGAGGTGTTTTATCCGCTTCTGGAGGTGTGCCGGAAATACAAGGCTCCGGTATGGTGCTACGGAGCCGCGGAAGTGTTTTCAAGCCCGGTATTTTTCGGAGAGATTGCAGAGGACTTCCCTGAAGTCAATATTATTATGGGGCGCATGGGACTCCAGTATGATAATGCCAGCGCCGTGAATGTGGCCAAAAATCATCCAAATGTATATCTGGAGACTTCCTCCAGTATGGATTTTAATACGCACCGGGCCATGAAAACAGCCGGAATTGATAAGGTTCTGCTGGGAACAGGAACGCCGGAGGCCGGTTACTACTCCCTGGAACTGATGAAAGTAAGGAACGCAGCAAAAAATTTTGAGAACGGAGAAGAGAAGGTGCTCTGGAAAAATGCAGCCCGGCTCTTTGGCCTGGAATGAGAGGTGAGATTATGGTAATTGATATGCTTTCCCATATTGGAGTGAAGAAAGGGGAAGACTACAAAGTGGAGTCCCTTCTGGAGATTATGGACAGCACCGGAGTGGAAAAATGTATGATTTGTTCTCAGCTGGAGACGATAAACAATGAATATATTCATGAATGCTGTGAGAAATATCCGGACAGAACGCTGGGATTTGCAGTCATCAATCCCTGGGATGTGGACGGAGAGGAACAGCTGGAAACCTGCTTTCGGGATTATCATTTTTACGGCCTGAAACTCAATGCCATCCGTTTCGGATACAGTGCAGACCGCCACAGCCTTCTGGATCCGTACTTTGAACTGTGCCGGAAGTACGGAAAATGTGTGGTGGTGCACGGACAGTCTGACATGTTTTCCATACCGGATAAATGGGCAGAGATGGCGAAAAGCTTTCCGGAAGTACCGGTGGTTCTGTATCACATCGGCGTTCCAATGATGTATGAGCAGGCATGCCGGCTGGCCAGGGATATTCCCAATTTTTATCTCAGCACCTGTGGAGCTTATGTGCCGGTTATCCGGATGGCCTATGAAACAGCCGGGGCAGAAAAGCTCTTATTTTCCTCGGATGCCCCCTTTGGCGACCAGGGACAGGAGATTGAAAAGGTTCGTTACATATGTACTGACCCGGAAGACCAGGAAAAGATACTGTGGAGAAATGCTGCCAAAATGCTGAGGCTGGAAAGGACGAAGATATGAGAAACCATAGTATTATGTGGGACTATATCGCAGAAGAACCGGAGGCTCTTGCCAGACTGATGAAATCAGAACAGATATCTGTTCTGGCCAGGGAGGAACTGAAAGATAAGGAGGGATTATACTTTGTGGCCCACGGGAGTTCCTGGAATGCCGCGCTGACTGCAGAATGGTTTCTGGCCAGGGCGGGCGGGCTGCGGGTTCGGGTAGATACCCCTGCAGGATTTCTGTATCAGGACGGCACTTGGGAAAACGAAAAACAGGAAAATATTCTGGTGGTGTTTATCAGTCAGACAGGAACCAGCCGCGGGGTGCTGGAAGCTCTGGAAGAGACAAAGAAAAGAGGGTACCGGACACTGGGGATAACGGCGGAGAAGGAATCGCCTCTGGCGGAAAAAGCGGACAGCCTGCTCCTTCTGGAATGTGGAAAGGAGGAGAGTAATGCAAAAACAAAAGGTTACAGCGCCACCCTCCTGGCACTGTTTCTGCTGGGCCTGGAAACGGGAAAGGTAAAAGGGAAAACGGAAGAAAGCTACAGAGAAAAAGTGAAGAATGAACTGACGGAGCAGATACGGCAGATTCCGGAAGTGTCAGAAACAGTGAAAACCTGGTGTGAGGAAAATGACTTTGGAAGAAATATGAAGGAAGTGTTTGTCCTTGGGTATGGCATGAATTTCGGAACAGCGGCAGAAGGCCAGTTGAAGCTTTTGGAAACCCAGTGTGTACCTGCAATGTTTACGGACGCCGGGGAATTTTCACATGGCATGCACAGGGCGGTTACGGGGGACAGCTCCGTGCTCCTTCTGCAGTCCGTGCTTCCGCTGCAAAGCCTTGCAGAAGTCACGCTGGAATACCTGAAAGAAACGGCCCGGGAAGTGCTGATGCTGGATGCGTCAGGAAAGGAAAAGGCCAGGGAGCACCGTATCCGGATTCCCGAATATCCGCTGACGCAGTCGGTTCTTCTGCTGACTGCGGCGGTCCAGACGCTTGCGGCTGCTATTCCGGAGATAAACGGAAAAGATCCAAACCGGGATTCTCATGATGATTTTACCAGGGCAGCGGGAACCCGTGTTTGAAGGAAATGCAGAGTTCAAAAAAATTTTATGTGAGGAGGAATACGAATGAAAACGAATAAGTTTGAGGCCACAATGGATAAAATGAGTGGTCTGATTGAGCGGTACATTGCACCGCCACTGGTTGCCATGGGAAATCAGCGGCATTTTGCCGCAATCCGCACGGCCCTGATTCGGACGATACCGCTGATTATCATCGGCTCCCTGCCGCTGATTCTTACAAGTCTGCCGGTGGAATCCTGGGCAAATGCCATGGCCCCGTATGCAGAGAAACTGAACGTTCTTTATACAATGACCATGAATTTTATGGTGCTGTACCTGGCTATTTCTCTCGGAGCAGAGCTGGCCCGTATGTATGAAGAACTGGATTCCACCATCGTCAGTATTGTAACGGTTGCCTGTTATGTGATTACTGTGGCCCCGGTAGACATGGAGACAAATACGCTGGAAGTAACCGGGTTTTCTGCAAAGGGAATGTTTACCCTGTTTGTGGTTGCCATTATTGTAGTGGAATTTATGCATTTTGCCTACAAACACAATATCATTATCCGGCTTCCAAAATCCGTGCCGTCCGGGATTTCCCAGAGCTTTGCCTCCCTGCTTCCCATGGCCATCCTTCTGGTGTTTTTCTGGGTGCTCCGTGTGGTTGTCGGATTTGACCTGAATTCCCTGCTGAATATGATTGTGTCTCCGCTTCTGGCGGTCTCCGACACCTGGTATGCGGCTTTCATCTGTGCACTTTTACTGCAGCTGCTCTGGTTTGTGGGAATTCACGGCGGCTCCTTTACGGTATGGGGAGTTATGTATCCCTTCCTGCTGACGAATATCGCAGAAAATGCCGAGGCAGTGGCAGCCGGAAGCGCGATGCCGCATATTCTGACCGAGCCTTTTATTTACAGCTGGACGATGATTGGAGGTACCGGAATGACACTTTCTCTGATAGTGCTCTGGCTCCGCTCAAAATCAGCGCACCTGCGAGAGGTGTCCCGACTCTCCCTCATACCGGGTATTTTCTGTGTGAATGAGCCCGTGATGTTCGGAGTGCCAATTGTGCTGAATCCGCTGATGTTTGTGCCATTTGTATTTCTGACCTCGCTTTTGGGAACCATGTATGGCTATGTCCTGACATCGCTTGGATGGATAAGCCCTGCTTATGTACAGATTCCCTGGACCACGCCTCCGCTTCTCCAGCCCTATCTTTCTACGGGCGGTGACTGGAGAAATGTAGTTGCCCAGGCCATTCTGATTGTCCTGATGGTAATCATCTGGTATCCTTTCGCAAAAGTTTACGAAAGACGGTGTATTGCTGAAGAGCAGGCAGGGGAAGAATCATAACAAAGGAGGAAAATGACATGAAAAAAATCAATGCAGTAGTGCTCTGCGCTTCGGCAATGTCATCCAGCATGATGGCAGACGCAGTAAGAAAGGCGGCGTCTGCAAAAGGGATTGAACTGACCATTGACTGCTCTGCCAGCCTTCGTTATCGGACTTTCGATTTTTCCGGACTGGATATCGTGCTGATTGCACCGCAGGTAAAGGGGCAGATGAAAGACATTCAGAAATTTGCCGCTGAAAAAGGCTACCCGGATCTGCCGTTTATGCTGATTCCCATGCGGGAATACGGTCTGGCGAAGGGCGAAAAAATACTGGATATGATGCTGGAAATTCTGCAGAAGCCCGGAGAGGAATAAGGAGGGATGCTGTCGATGAAAATGTCAGTGGAAGAACTGAATGAAATCTGTATGGAAATGATTGCAAATGCAGGAGAAGGGCGGGCGAAGGTATATGAGGCCCTGGAAAGCTATCACAAAAAAGAATGGGACAGTGCTCTTACCAGCCTGGATGAGGCCCAGGAACATCTGGCGGAGGCGCATAAGATTCAGTTTGAACGGCTGATGAGCCCGCAGAGTGGCGGGACGGAAATTCCCTTTTCCATGCTGCTGCTTCATGCCATGGACATGGCTATGGCAGCTACTTCTGAGCATGATATGCTGCGCAGCTTTGTGATGGCAGGAAAGGAGAGGGAAGCATGAGAGAGGTCATGGTGAAAGTAAAATTTCCGGAAGGACTTCATGCCAGACCTGCTGTTCAGATGATAAAGACGGCCGGGAAATATAAGGCCAGAGTAACTATTGAGAAGAAAGGAAAAACCGTTCCGGCAGACAGTATTATGGCCGTACTGGGGGCCTGCATTGTCTGCGGAGATGAAATCCTCATTCGCGCAGAAGGTGATGAAGAAGACAAGGCGATAGAAGCGATGAAACTGTATTTTGCATAGACACTTATATTTTCTGAATTGTAGCAGAATTGTAGTGGGGGACGGGTACCGGCTGGCCGGTACC
>DWYV01000033.1 GCA_019118525.1 Candidatus Bariatricus faecipullorum | reverse complement strand
TGGAACGGAGAGAAAGATGGTTGTCGTTAGCCATCTTTCTCTCTTTTTAGGGGATAAAATCAGGGGCAGGTGTGACTCGTGCGAGTCACACCTGCCCCTGATTAAGACTATCTATTTCCCGATAGCCCCTTTGCCGGTATCACTGTTCTTTTTTATCTCTGCTTTTTTATTCTGACTGGTCGTCCGACGTCAGTGAACTCGCGTAATCGTCAATCGCTGTATAATCCACTTCCGCCACCTCACGGGGCTGTGACTGTACATAAAGGTCGTAAGCGGAATACCCCAGCCAGCCTATCAGTGCAAGCGCAGCCACGCTCATTATCGTATTTCTTACAATATGCATGGCCTTTTGTTTTTTCATTATTTTTTTCCGGTTTGCTTTTTCGTTTTTATACCGGTCTACTTTTTCCTGACTCATGCTGCATAACTCCTTCTTTTTGCGATAGGTTTATTCTAGCACAAAACCGCGGCGGGTACAAGGAAAACATGCCCTCGCCCTGCTTACACAGCGATAATTACTCCGCCGTCGTTGGCATACATACTGCTGATTCCCCGGGTATCCAGAATAATGATGGATTTTACGGTCAGCTTCTTTTCCAGCATCTGCTTTACGCTCAGCGCCCGCTCCAGGCAGTTGCAGTGGGAAATGGCAAGGACCTTTTCCGACCCGTTTTTCAGATTCTTTGCCACCGCGTCCGTCATCTTCTCCAACGCCTTTTTGATTCCTCTTGCCTGCCCAAGCTGACAGATTTCTCCTTTTGGCGTCGCTCCCATTACCGGTTTGATGTTCAGCACCGTGGCGGCAATGGCCTTTATCCCGGTCAGTCTGCCGTTCTTTCTCAGGGTTTCCAGGGATTCCAGAACAAAATAGGTGTCCATTCCCTCGATATACTCCTCCACCTTTTCAATGACTTCGGGGAAGGTCATCCCTGCTTCCTCGCATTCCATAATCTTCATGGCCGTCAGGGTCTCCCCCACCGAGGCGGAACGGGAATTAAACACATAGATATCTTTCTCCCCGTACTCCTCATGGTACAGATTTTTCCCCAGCACGGCGCTGTTATAGGAGCCGCTCAGCTCCGCCGAAAGGGTCACCACATAAACACGCTCTGCCTCACAGCAGTATCCTTCCATATAGGATTCCGGTGAAGGACAGCTGGATTTCGGGCAGTTGGGACTGGCCGCCACTTTCTGAAGGAAATCGGCCTGGTTAAACGTGTCGTCATCTATAATATGAAAATCGTCCACCTGAATGCTCAGAGGCGCCGTCTCACAGCAGCCGGATGCTTTCATCTCTCTTGTCAGCTCTCCACAACTGTCCACGATAATTTTATAACTCATACCATACCTCCCGAACGCTTTTCATTTCTATTATATGTAGTATTGATAACCACTTAAGATATCATAACATATTTGCGCGGGGAAGAAAAGGGTTTTCTTCATCTATTCTATTTCAATCTTCCGGGAAACGCCCAGGGCCACGCCCATCTCTATCATCAGGAACAGAACCGACGTTCCTCCGTAACTGATAAAGGGAAGGGTAATTCCCGTTGTAGGAATGACATTGAGCACTACCATAACATTTAACAGTACCTGCAGGGCAATGTGAGCGAAAATTCCTGTCACTATCAGAGACCCGTACATATCCGACGCGTTCTGGGCAATAAAAAGGAGCCGGTAAAGCAGAAGCCCAAACACCAGAAGAACCATGATGGCTCCGAAAACTCCCAGTTCCTCACAGATAACCGCCAGGATGTAGTCATTCTGGGCTTCCGGTATCACCATCTTCTGGGCACTGTTGCCCAGACCCTTTCCGAAGAATCCTCCGGAACCGATGGCATAGAGCCCCTGCAGGGTCTGGAACGCTCCCGACGAAGCATAAGCTTCCGGGTTCAGCCAGGCCAGAATTCTCCGGAGACGGAAATTCGTACTGTTCTCCAGCACCCGTCCCAGGGCATAGGACCCTGCCACGGCCAGCACGATGCCTCCGCCCGCCAGGCCCAGATAGAGCTTGGTCTTGGAATCCACGATAAAAATCATAATGCAGGCAATCCCCAGAACAATGATAGCCGTACTCAGGTTATCCGTCAGGTAATACACTCCGAAAGCCGCAACGGCTCCCCACGCCAGTACGGTAAGCCGCCCTTTCCAGGTATACATTTTTTTGCCCATCTTACATATTAAATAAGGAATAAATAGAATCACGGCTATCTTCATAACCTCAGAAGGCTGCAGCGACTGTCCTCCGATATTCAGCCACCGTCTGGAACCGTACACCTCCATTCCCAGAGGGCTGAACCGCACCAGTCCCATCAGAACCATGGCCAGCGCAAAGAGCCAGGGGGAATATTTCGCGTATTTCCGGTAGTTCATCCGGGATACAAAAAGCATCACAAGAATTCCGCCTGCGCTGATAGCTGCCTGCCTTTTCAGATAATACATGCCGTCGCCGAATTTTGTCTGCGCCTCATAGGAACTGGTGCTGTAGAGCATCACAAGTCCAAAGCAGATGAGAAAAATCATCACCGCAAAAAGGCTGTAATCAAAATACCGGACCGTCCGGCCTTTCTTTCTGACGCCTGACCCGGTCTGTATCCGGGCCCTGCTTTTCACGCCTGAATTTGTTTTTCCTGCCATTTCTTATTTACACTCCCATTTGTTATTCCGTTTTCAGGTCCCCTTGTTCTAATTTCTCATTATACCATGCTCCGCAGATTTTTGAAAGAGCGAAAAAGCGGTCCCGTTTCCAGAACCGCTTTCTCATTTTTTGTCCGTATTCTATTTCGCTGCCTTTGCTTCCAGAATCTGTTTTGTCAGTTCCGGAACAATTTTGTTCAGGTCGCCTACCACACCGTAATCCGCAACGTCGAAAATCGGTGCCGTCTCGTCCTTGTTGATTGCGATAATCAGGTCAGACTCTTCCATACCGGCCACATGCTGAATGGCTCCGGAAATACCGATTGCAAAGTAAACCTGCGGTCTTACGGTCTTTCCTGTCTGTCCTACCTGTAAATCTTTCGGCTTCCAGCCAGAATCCACTACGGCACGGGAGCAGCTTACTTCGCCGCCCAGTGCTGAGGCCAGGTCTTCCAGAATCTTGAAGTTTTCCGGAGAGCCTACGCCACGGCCGCCGGATACCAGGATTTTTGCATCCATGATATCTACCGTATCCGTTACGGACTTCACAATATCCAGAATCTCTACATATTTGTTGTCCGGTGTAAATCCGGGATTGTACTCGATAACCTCTGCCTTTGCGCCTTCGATTTTATCGATTTTCTGCATAACGCCGGGACGAACGGTAGCCATCTGGGGACGGTTGTCCGGGCAGGCAATGGTTGCGATGGTGTTTCCGCCGAATGCCGGACGGGTCATAAGAAGCTGGTTGTGCTTCTGCTCTTTTCCCTCCACCGGTGCCAACGGGAAGTCGCCGATTTCCAGCTGTGTACAGTCTGCTGTCAGACCGGTTGCCACTCTTGCGGACACTCTCGGTCCCAGGTCACGGCCGATTGCCGTTGCACCCACCAGCATAATTTCCGGTTTGTACTCATTGATGACAGAAGCCAGTGCATGAGCATAGGGCTCTGTCCGGTAGTCTTTCAGCTCCGGGTCGTCTACTACGATAACCTTGTCCGCGCCATAGGCAGCCAGTTCATCCGTCAGGCCTTTTACATCAGAGCCGACTAAAACTGCAGTTACGTCTGTGTTCAGACTTCCTGCCAGGTCTTTTGCTTTTCCAAGCAGTTCAAACGCGATTCCGCTTAATTTGTTATCTACCTGCTCCGCGAAGACATATACGCCTTTATATTCTTCTAAATTCATGCGATTCACCACTTTCCTTTTCTATAATTAAATGATGTGTTTCTCTGTCAGTTTGCCCATCAGATAAGCAACAGACTCTTCCGGGTCAAGTACAACCTTTTCACCTGCGCCTTTTCTTACCTTGTCGGACGCTTTTGCAATCTTTGTCGGAGAACCGGCAAGACCGATATTGGCGTCATCCAGGGTTTCCAGGTCAGCCCGGCCCCATACGGTAATCTCAGCATCGCAGGCGTCGAAGATTCCGCCCGGCGTCATGTAACGTGGCTCATTTAATTCAGAAAGAGCGGTAATCAGGCAGGGCATCTTTGCTTTCAGAACATGATATCTGTCTTCAAACTGACGCTGTACGATTACGCTGTCTCCGTCGATTTTGATATCCTGTGCATAGGAAATCACCGGAATTCCAAGATGCTCGGAAATCTGGGGACCAACCTGTGCCGTATCGCCGTCGATGGCCTGACGTCCTGTAATAATCAGGTCATAGTCCAGCTTGCGGATTCCAGCCGCAATGGTGCTGGATGTAGCCCAGGTATCTGCTCCTCCCAGTACTCTGTCTGTGATAAGGATTGCCTTGTCAGCTCCCATTGCCAGAGCTTCCCGGAGAACATCCGCAGCTTTCGGAAGTCCCATGGTCAGGACAGTAACCTCTGCTCCGTACTCATCCTTCAGTCTCAGGGCTGCTTCCAGTCCTGCCTTGTCATCCGGGTTCATAATTGCGAGCATTGCTGCCCTGTTAAGTGTGCCGTCCGGATTGAACTGAACTCCGCCCTTTGTATCCGGAACCTGTTTTATACATACAACTATTTTCACGGTTCGTACCTCCTATTTTAATAAGCTGCCAGAAATAACCATACGCTGAACTTCTGAAGTTCCTTCGTAGATTTCCGTAATCTTTGCGTCACGCATCATACGCTCTACTTCGTATTCTCTGATATATCCGTATCCACCGTGAAGCTGAACAGCCTTGGTGGTAACTTCCATAGCCACCTCTGCCGCATAGAGTTTTGCCATGGCAGCCTCTACGCTGTAGGATTTCTGTGTCTCTTTCGCTTTGGCAGCCTTGTAAACCAGCATCTGGGCAGCCTGTACCCTGGTTGCCATGTCAGCAAGCTGGAACTGCGTATTCTGGAACTGTGCAATAGAACGTCCAAACTGTTTTCTTTCTTTTACATAAGCGATGGTTCTGTCCAGGGCGCCTTCTGCAATTCCCAGGGCCTGTGCGGCGATACCGATACGTCCGCCGTCCAGGGTATGCATGGCAATACCGAATCCTTTGCCCTGTTTTCCGAGAAGGTTTTCCTTCGGAATCCGGCAGTCTGTAAAAATAAGTTCATAAGTAGAAGAACCGCGGATACCCATCTTCTTTTCCTTGGTACCGAAGGTAAATCCCGGCGTTCCTTTTTCTACGATAAAAGAGGAAATTTCTTTCTGCATTCTTCCCCGTTTTTCCACGGTTCCGGTTACGGCGATGATAATGTATACATCTGCTTCCTTTCCGTTGGTGATGAAGCACTTGGAGCCGTTCAGCACCCACTCGTCGCCGTCCAGAACAGCCTTGGTCTGCTGTCCCTGTGCGTCTGTACCTGCACCGGGCTCTGTCAGGCCGAATGCGCCCAGCTTTCTTCCGGTAGCCAGATCCGGAACATATTTCTGCTTCTGCTCTTCTGTACCGAACGTCAGAATCGGGTCAATGCACAGAGAGGTGTGAGCGGAAACGATAACTGCCGTTGTACCGCAAACCTTTGCCAGCTCTTCCACGCACATTGCGTAGGTCAGCGGGTCACAGCCCTGTCCGCCGTATTCCTTCGGAACCGGAATTCCCAGGAATCCATATTTTGCCATTTTTTCAACCGTCTCTCTCGGGAAGGTTTCTGTCTCGTCAACTTCCTGGGCAAGAGGTTTTACTTCGTTTTCAGCAAACTCTCTGAAAAGAGTTCTCGCCATTTCGTGTTTCTTGTCTAATACGAAATCCATTTATTCTTCCTCCATTACTCTATCTGTTTTACACAGCGGTGCATGCAAAGTGCCCGGGCTCCCCTGATTCGGGGAGCCAGGGTACGAATGCGGGTACGCCCGCGCTGCTCCTTATTTGGAATAATCGTAGAATCCCACTCCGGTCTTACGGCCAAGCTTTCCGCCGCGAACCATCTTTCTCAGCAGCGGATGGGGACGGTATTTCGGATCTCCGGTCTCTGCCTGAAGGACTTCCATAATGGCAAGCACAACATCCAGGCCAATCAAATCGCCCAGGGCAAGGGGTCCCATGGGATGGTTCGCACCCAGCTTCATGGCCTCGTCGATACCTTCCACGGAAGCCACGCCGTCTGCGTAAATGCCAACGGCCTCGTTAATCATCGGAACCAGAATTCTGTTTACAACAAATCCGGCCGCCTCTTCTACCTGAACCGGTGTCTTGCCGATTTCTTCCGCGATGGCTTTGATTTTGTCCACCATCTCGGCGGGAGTATTCAGGCCCGCAATCACCTCTACCAGTTTCATAACCGGCGCCGGGTTGAAGAAATGCATACCGATAACCGGTCTGTCAAGTCCTGCTCCGATTTCTGTAATGGAAAGGGAGGAAGTATTGGTGGCGAACATACACTCCGGCTTGCAGATTTCCTGCAGCTCTTTGAAGGTCTGTTTTTTGATTTCCATGTTTTCAATGGCTGCCTCTACAACCAGGTCGCAGTCTGTGCAGATATCTTTCACACCTGTGGTGATTTTTGCCAGAACAGCGTCTGCCGCTTCCTGAGTCATCTTGCCTTTCGCGATTCTCTTCTCGAATCCTTTTGCAATTTTGTTCTTGCCGTTTGCGGCAAATTCTTCGTTGATGTCACAGAGAATTACTTCGTATCCTTCTGTCTGTGCGAATGCCTGTGCAATTCCGGAACCCATGGTTCCTGCGCCGATAATACCAACTTTCATCTTTCTTTACCTCCTGATGATTTTACCGTTTTATTTGTTGAGAAATGCTTCCACTTTCCGTTTTTCCAGGAACGCCTTCATGCCTTCCTGCTGGTCATAGGACTCGAAGCAGTCGCCGAAAAGCTTTTCTTCCAGTTCAATGGCCTTGTCCATATCCAGGTCCAGTCCCTCATTGATGGCTTTTTTGCAGTTTCTCACTGCGATGGGCGCATTCTTTGCGATGCCTGCCGCCATCTTCTTTGCTGCGTCCATCAGCTCTGTCTGGGGATATACGGCATTGACAAGACCGATTCTGAGAGCCTCGTCCGCCTTGATGTTTCTGGCCGTATAAATCATCTGTTTTGCCATGCCCGGTCCAACCAGTCTGGCCAGTCTCTGGGTTCCGCCAAATCCCGGCGTAATGCCCAGTCCCACTTCCGGCTGTCCGAATACCGCATTGTCAGAGCAGATACGGATATCACAGCTCATGGAAATCTCGCAGCCGCCGCCCAGGGCGAAGCCGTTTACTGCGGCGATAACCGGGATGGGAAGGGTTTCCAGCTTCCGGAAAATGTCGTTTCCTTTCTTTCCGAATGCTTCTCCTTCTTCCTTTGTCAGTGTGCTCATCTCTCCGATGTCCGCGCCGGCCACAAAGGATTTCTCTCCCGCGCCGGTGAGAATCAGGCATCTTACTTCGTTTGTATCCACGCCGTCAATGACTGCGTTTAAATCATTCAGCACTGCGCTGTTCAGGGCGTTCAGTGCCTTCGGACGGTTGATGGTAATAATCCCCACCTGTCCTTCTGTTTCATATGTAACAAATTCCATAGCGCACCTCTCCTTTTTGCCAGACTAGTCTCTCTCTACGATGGTCGCGCAGCCCATACCGCCGCCGATGCAGAGAGTGGCAAGACCTTTCTTTGCGTCTCTCTTCTGCATTTCATGAAGCAGGGTTACCAGAATACGGCAGCCGGAAGCTCCTACCGGATGTCCAAGTGCAATGGCGCCGCCGTTTACGTTTACCTTTTCCATATCGAACTTCAGGTCGTGTGCAACCGCCAGGGACTGTGCCGCAAATGCTTCGTTTGCTTCGATTAAATCCATGTCGTCCACAGTAAGTCCTGTCTTTTCCATTACTTTATTTGTGGCAGCTACCGGTCCGACTCCCATGATGGAGGGGTCTACACCGCCGAGCGCGCCTGCTACCCAGGTAGCCATGGGGGTTACGCCCAGTTCTTCTGCCTTCTCTGCGCTCATAACCACGATAGCAGCTGCTCCGTCATTGATACCGGAAGCATTCCCTGCCGTTACGATTCCATCCGGTTTGAACGCCGGGCGAAGTTTTGCGATTCCCTCAGCCGTTGTTCCCGGACGGGGACCTTCGTCTGTATCTACAGTCACTGTCTGTTTTTTCTGTTTTACTTCTACCGGAACAATCTCGTCTTTGAATTTGCCTGCCTCGATTGCAGCGCATGCTTTCTGCTGGCTGGAAGCAGCGAACTCATCAAGCTGTTCCCGGGTCAGTCCCCACTGCTCTGCCACGTTCTCGGCAGTGATTCCCATATGATAGTCATTGAATGCATCCCAGAGCGCGTCGTTTACCATGGTATCAATCATCGGGGCATTTCCCATACGGTATCCGTACCGTGCGTTTTTCAGTGCATAAGGAGCCATGGACATGTTTTCCATTCCGCCAGCCACAACGATATCAGCATCCCCCGCCTGAATCATCTGTGCTGCCATGTTGACACAGTTAAGTCCGGAGCCGCAGACCACATTCACCGTTACTGCCGGAGTCTCAACCGGAATTCCGGCATTCAGGGAAGCCTGACGTGCCACGTTCTGTCCGAGTCCCGCCTGGATAACACAGCCCATGTATACATGGTCTACCTGTTCCGGTGCCACTCCTGCCCGCTTC
>DWYV01000032.1 GCA_019118525.1 Candidatus Bariatricus faecipullorum | reverse complement strand
AGATGTGTATAAGAGACAGGGCCTGTACCCGTCCCCGACTACAATTTTCAAACTTTTCTGTCAATAACGTTCAACAGACAGTGGCGCAGGCCACTGTCTGGATTCTTGCATTTTACCTGTTTTATTTGCTGTGCTCGCAGGTCTGGTTTCCTACGGTACAGGATGTCTTACATGCGGACTGGCAGGATGTCTGGCATTCTCCGCAGCCGCCTTTTTTTACTGTATTGTTCAGAGTCTGTGTATTCAGTGTCTTGATATGTTTCATCACGGTATCCTCCTTTTTCTTCCTCTTATCGGAGATAGTATAGCACATCTGCTGTCCCCGCGCAAGTACCGCTTTATTAATGAAGCTTCTGAAGCACTTCCTGCAGATTCAGTGTCAGGGTGCCGTCGGAAAGCTTAAAGCAGGGCACACCGATTTTTCCATCGGCCTTCACCTGGTCAAAGAGGGTCTCTTTGTCCCGGAGCTTTAAAAACCGCTTCATATTCGTCGTACTTTCCCCTATCTCCTGGTAGAGATAATCTGCCTGCACGGCATCCAGCTCTTTTTTCGCCTCGGTACAGTCCGGGCATGCGTCCATTCCAAACATCACAATCTTCATCCTTCGTTTTCTCCTTTCTCCTGTCTTCGGACGGGAACTGTCCCGTCTCTTTTTGTTTTTGCTCCTGCCGTTTTCTCTCCCGGCCCTGCCTCTTCCTTTGTCAGGAAACCATACCGCCCAGCATTCCGCCTGCGGCACAGAGCCCGAAGGCCAGAATCAGATTTTCCCCGGCCTGCACCGTCCGGTATACGCCGATGGAAATCAGTATCAGCAGAAGAAAATACAGACACCCCAGTATCAGTCCCCACAGAAACCGGCGCACCTTCACCAGTTTTCCAAGCAGAAATCCGCCGGCAAACGTGGAAACCACATACACTGCCATGATTCCCAGCTTCACTTCCTGCTCACCCAGGTCAAACTTATAGAGCAGAAACGACATCAGAAGCAGCAGCACCGTGGTCACCACATAGGAAACCAGCAGGCACCTGAGTATCCATATAAACTTTGTACTGTCCGTAAGTTTCTTTTCCATAGACACCCCTCCTGTCTGTAAACAGTTTATGAGAAGTGTCCCTGAAATAGAACCGGAACCTGCTTCTTTACGCGGCCTCAAACTGGCTGCGGTAAAGTTCTGCGTAAAATCCATTCTGCGCCAGCAGGGTCTCGTGATTTCCCTGCTCGATAATCTGGCCGTCCTTCATCACCAGAATCACATCCGCCTCCTGGATAGTCGAAAGCCTGTGGGCCACGATAAAACTGGTCCTCCCTTCCATCAGCAGGGCAAATGCCGCCTGAATCCGCTGTTCTGTCCGCGTGTCAATGGAAGAGGTAGCCTCATCCAGAATCAGCATGGGAGGCCGGCACAGCATAACCCGGGTAATACAGAGAAGCTGCTTCTGCCCCTGGGAAAGGCTCCCGCCGTCCTCGGTAATCCAGGTGTCATACCCCTTCGGCAGCCGCTTGATAAAACTGTGCGCATGAGAAGCTTTTGCCGCCTGAATGATTTCCTCCTCCGTGGCGTCCGGTTTTCCCATAATGATATTGTCCCGGATGGTTCCCGTTTTCAGCCACGTATCCTGAAGCACCATACCGAAACCGGCCCGGAGACTTTTTCGGGTCATCTCCCGGATATCCACGTTTTCCACCCGGATGCTGCCTCCGGTCACATCGTAAAACCGCATCAGCAGGTTGATAAGCGTCGTCTTCCCACAGCCCGTGGGCCCCACGATGGCAATCCGCTGGCCCGGCTTCACCGTCAGGTTCAGATTCTCTATCAGTTTCTGCCCTTTTTCATAGGAAAAATACACATCCTGCAGTTCCACATTTCCCTGCACATGCTCCAGTACCACGGCGTCCTCCGCCTCCGAAACCTGGGGCTCTTCCTCTATCAGTTCAAAAATCCTGCCGGCGCAGGCAATCGCGTTCTGCAGTTCTGTGACCACGCCGGAGATTTCATTAAAAGGCTTGGTATACTGGTTGGCATAACTCAGGAAACTGGAAAGCTGCCCTACCGTCATCCCGCCGTTTACCACCGCAAACGCCCCGGTAATCCCCACGCCGGTGTACACCAGACTGTTCACAAACCGGGTGGCCGGGTTGGTAATGGAAGAAAAGAAAATTGCTTTCAGGGAACAGTCCTGCAGTCTGCCGTTGATTTCATCAAACCGCTCCAGCACTTCCTGCTCTCTTCCAAATGCCTGCACCACTTTCTGGTTTCCAATCATCTCGTCAATCAGGGCTGTCTGCTCCCCCCTGGTCTCCGACTGAAGCTTAAACATGGTAAACGTCCGCTTTGCAATAAAATTCGCCACCACGAAGGAAACCGGCGTAATCAGCACTACTACAAAGGTAATCCTTACATTGACCGACAGCATAAAGCCAAAGGTTCCCACGATGGTTGCCACTCCCGTAAACAGCTGGGTAAAGCCCATCAGAAGGCCGTCCGCAAACTGGTCCACATCTGCAATGACCCGGCTCACCACCTCGCCATAGGGATGCCCGTCGATGTACTTCAGGGGCAGAATCTCTATCTTTCGGAACGCTTCGTTCCGGATATCCTGCACAACCTGATAAGTCATCTTATTGTTGCAGATATTCATCAGCCACTGGGCCAGAGCCGTCACCAGCGTGCAGACACCAATCTGTATCAGAATGGAAAACACGCCCGGAAAATCCACCAGCCCCTTGTCCACGATAAAATCCACAGCCCGCCCCGTCAGTTTCGGTATATACAGGGTCAGAGCCACGGTAACCGACGCCAGCACCAGGGAAAGAATCAGATAAATCCGGTATTTCCCCAGATAGCGGAGCACTTTTTTCAACGTACTCTTCTGCCGCTCACTCATTCTGCCTGCACCTCCTTCGGGAACTGAGAATAATAGATTTCCTGATAAACCGGACAGGTTTTCAGCAGTTCCTCATGGGTTCCCATGCCCACTGCCTCCCCGTCGTCCAGCACAATGATTTTGTCCGCATGGCGTACGGAAGCCGCCCGCTGGGAAACCAGGAACACCGCCGGACTTCCCGGCATCTCCCGGATGGACCGCCGAAGCTTTGCGTCCGTCGCATAGTCCAGGGCAGAGGCGCTGTCGTCCAGAATCAGAATCCCCGGTTTTCTCACCAGCGCCCTCGCAATCGTAAGACGCTGTTTCTGTCCTCCCGAAAGATTCCGTCCTCCCTGCTCCACCGGCGTATCCATTCCTTTTTCCTTCTTTTCCACAAACTCCCAGGCCTGGGATATCCGCAGGGCTTCCTCCATCTCCTCCCGGGAAGCCTCCTCATTTCCCCACCTGAGATTCTCTGCAATGGTGCCGGCAAACAGTACCGCCTTCTGGGGAACCATGCCGATTTCCTGACGAAGCGCTTCCTTTTTATACTCCCGCACATCTTTTCCCCACACCTTTACCTGCCCTTTTGTGGCATCGTAAAAACGGGGAATCAGATTTACCAGAGAGGATTTTCCGGAACCCGTGCCGCCGATAATGCCCACCGTCTCGCCGGGCCTTACCGAAAACGTAATATCCTCCAGGGACTGTGCCCCTGCATCCTTATATGTAAGCGACACATGGGCGAACTCCACTGCCGTCTCTGCTCCCTTTCTCTCCGGCAGCACCGTCCCGTTCTGCATAGCCGGTTTCATCTCCATCACAGCCTGAATCCGGTTTCCGCAGGCGATTGCCTTGCTGACGGTAATAATCAGATTGGCCAGCTTGACCAGTTCCACCAGAATCTGGGACATGTAGCTTACAAGCGCCACAACTTCCCCCTGGGATAACACGCCGGTATCCACCCGGATGGCCCCCACATAAATCAGGGCAATAATACCGCCGTCCACAATGATATAGGTAAGCGGATTCATCAGACCGGATATCCTTCCGGCAAACTTCTGCGCGTCCGTCAGTATCTGATTTTCCTTCTCAAACCGTTTCCGCTCTTCTTCCTCTTTGTTAAATGCACGGATAACCCGGACTCCGGTCAGATTTTCCCGGGTGGCCAGAAGCACTCTGTCCAGTCCGGCCTGCACCTTTTTGTAGAGCGGCATGGTCCCCAGCATAATCCCGAACACTACCAGGGACAGAAGCGGTATAATCACTACAAAAACCAGGGCCGCCCTGGTATCCACGGTAAAAGCCATAATCATGGAGCCAAATACAATAAAAGGCGAGCGCATAAACAGACGCAGTACCAGATTGATTCCGGACTGTACCTGATTGATGTCGCTGGTCATCCTGGTAATCAGGGTAGACGTCCCCACGGTATCCATTTCCGTATAGCCAAGCCCCTGAATGTGGGCAAACAGAGAATGCCGCAGGGCGGTAGAAAAGCCCGTGGCCGCCTTCGCTGCAAAATACTGGGCGGTAATGGAGCACACCAGCCCGATAATCCCCAGGGTAATCAGAAGCAGACACATCCGTACGATATACGGTCTGTCCCGGTTGGCAATTCCCGTATCAATCACGGCCGCCATTACCAGGGGCACGAACAGTTCAAAAGTGGCTTCCAGCAGCTTAAAAAGCGGGGCGAATACCGTCTCTTTGCCGTAGCCTTTCAGATATACCAGTAATTTTTTCATTCTTACTCTCCTGTCTTCTCTCTGCATAAAGGCTGCCCCGAAAGGCAGCCCTTTTCTACAGTTATTCTACCATAAAACCAGAATTTTACAAGCCGGGCAGGGCCTACTGTTCCATCTGTCTGCCCAGAAAAGAAGCGGCGCATGCCGCCAGCTTCTGCTCCGGCTCCCCCGGCATATTTCTCCCTTCCCTGAGAATCAGAGCCACCGCTCCGATAGCGTCTCCTTCCGCAATCACCGGGCTGATTACCAGGGCCGGATACTCTTCCGTCTGCTCCTGGACAAGACGGATGTATTTCTTATCGCCCGGTCTGGCCGTCACCTGCTCCCGCCTTCCAATCAGTTCTACCAGCTGTTTTGTAACCGGACGTTCCAGAAGTTCCTTTTTTCCGGTTCCTGCTGCCGCCACGACCTGGTCTGTGTCGGTAATGCACACCAGGCATCCGGACGTCTGGGCCAGACTTTCCGCATACTGCCCTGCAAACGTCCCCAGTTCGCCGATGGGAGAATATTTCTTCAGAATAATCTCTCCCTCCCGGTCTGTAAAAATTTCCAGAGGGTCGCCTTCCCGGATTCGCAGCGTCCGCCTGATTTCCTTGGGGATTACCACGCGGCCCAGGTCATCTATCCGTCTCACTATTCCTGTCGCTTTCATATAAAAAAATCCTCCATTTACTGTACTTGCCATTGCTGGAATTAGTATCTGTAAATGGAGAATTTTTATACTTCGATTATTTGACGGAGGTGTAAAGTTTATGAATGTCGCCGATAGAGTGCGTCAAAAGAACAGTCACTGTCAGTGCCGTTACCTGCTCTCCGTGTTAATTACATATACGGTACTTCTTGATGCGCCCTCTTTTCTCAGCCAACAGTTATCAACCATTTTGCCAAGAATCTCTCTGGCCCTCCGTTGCTTAACCCCTAACAGCTCAACCGCCTGGGCAGTCGAAATAGAACCATTCCCCAGCACATACTTATAGATTTGCTGCCCTTGTTCTGTTATCGGCAGTTTCCCGGCAGTTCTGGTGCCGCCAGTACTATGTTGAATCGAATTAGTGCCGTCAATCTGCCCCCGGTAGATATTGATACGCAAATCAACCTCTCCACCTATGAACTCTGGTTCCCGCAAACCAGCGGCTTTTACCTTCATACGTTCCAAAGTTTGTCCCATGGGCAATTTCCCTGGGGAAGTGATTTCTAATCTGTTATCATACACCGCAACCTGTATATTGCCATGGTCCAGATAACTGCGATGTACTGCCGCATTGATGATTAGCTCACGAATGGCATCCGGCGGAATTTCATAAATATCATGGCGATAAATACCCACAATATCAGCACCCAGATGAATATTTCTCAGAACAAACTGAAATGCTTCTTCTATTTGTTCCCAGATTGGACCAGTATACTCCCGGCGGTCAACAAAAACTTCTTTCGTCGTTCCTTTAAACACTCCACATTGCGTCGCAACATGAAGTCCTCCACAACCTGTTAAAATAGCATAAGCATTGGAGGGATGGTCTTTCCCTTCATGCTCAATCAGAACACCCCGGTAACGGAGCTGCTGTCTGCCAACATCTTTAACAGCGGCTTTCTGCTCCTCATTATAAACGTTCTTAATCGCCTGCTCCTTCATGCTTTTGCAAAGAGTATCAATCTTATTTTACATAATATCACACCTTCTCGACAATGCCCAATTTTTTCTTCCCGTCCTGCCGTCTCCGGGCGGCCCGGAAACAGCAGAAAACATGGACAGAATCCTCCTTTTTTCTTATAATGATAAACAGAAAAATCTGTTTATCGGAAAGGAGAATCTGTATGCCAACGAACGAAATTTTGAAAAGTCTGAACGCCAGGAAATCCATCCGGGCCTATACGGACCGGGACATCTCCCCGGAATGCAAAGAACGGATTCTGGAAGCTGCCACAGCCTCGCCAACTGCCGGCAACCAGCAGCTTTATACTGTCCTGGATATCACCAGTCAGGAACTGAAAGACCGCCTGGCCGTTACCTGCGACAATCAGCCTTTTATCGCGAAAGGAAAAATGGTTCTGGTTTTCTGCGCAGATTTTCAGAAATGGTACCGGGCCTTTGAACTGGCAGGCTGTTCCCCAAGAAAGCCCGGCCCGGGAGATTTTCTTCTTGCCGTAGAAGACGCCGCCATTGCGGCCCAGAATGCAGTGACCGCCGCTGAAAGTCTTGGTATCGGCTCCTGCTACATCGGGGATATTATGGAAAACTACGAAATCCACCGGGAACTGTTTCACCTGCCTGATTTTGTCTTTCCGGCCCTAATGCTGGTATTCGGCTATCCTACCGAAACGCAGCTGGAACGGCCTAAGCCCCGGCGGGCTCCCCTGGATTTTATCGTCCATGAGAACGTATATCCGGAATTTACCCCGGAAGAAATCCGTGAAAATATCGCCGATTTGAAGGGGCAGGACTTTGACCAGTGGATGCAGCGGTTCTGTCAGAGGAAATATCATGCAGATTTCTCTCTGGAAATGTCCCGGTCTGTGGAGGCGGCCCTGGCGCGGTTTCAGGGTGTGGAGGAGGAATAAAGCTTTCCTGGTGTCTGTCAAACGAACCTCTGCTAAAGAAAACATTTTGGAAAAGAATGTACCGAAATGAAAGCACTCAGGATTTTTTCGGAGACTGGTGCAGTTTCCACGGCTATTCCGACACCGGATACTTTCTGGGATGCCGTTTTGTCCGCTATCTGCTTAACATTTATACTCTAAAGGAAGATGCCTCTCTCTCCAAAACCGACCTTATGGAAAATTTTCAAAAGTTCTGGCCAAACTAAAATGGCATTTTAGTTTGGCCAGACAAATCGGAATCGTGAATCTGCCAGGATTATCCGATGCGGAAATTTACCGCAGACTATTCAAAGGTTCTATGCCAGAACTCTATACATACAAAACTATGGTTTGCGAGACTTATTACCGCTCTTATGTTAATACTTGTCTGCAAAGGGATATTCAGAATCTGGCAAAGGCCGCGAATGAAATGCAGTTTTTTCTTTTGACCACCTTATCACCCTTCATCAGCGTAATGAAAAATGCCCCAAGCTCCACTAATTTTCGCCATCCGCAATAACTCATGAACAGTGTAAGGCCGAAATCATAAACGGTCACCAGATTCTCGAACAAGTTCAGGCTTTGGCTTATCACCAAATTGTGTCTAAATTGTAGTGGGGGACGGGTACGGGCTGGCCCGTACC
>DWYV01000031.1 GCA_019118525.1 Candidatus Bariatricus faecipullorum | reverse complement strand
ATAGGGGGACGGGTACCGGCTGGCCGGTACCCGTCCCCCTATACAATTTTAACACTTTTCTGCCACTTCATAGATGAGGCGTTCGGTATCTTCCCAGCCAAGGCAGGGGTCGGTGATGGATTTTCCGTATTCCATGTTACCGCCGATGTTCTGCCGGCCTTCTTTCAGGTAGCTTTCTACCATCACGCCTTTTATCAGTTTCTTTAATTCGGGATTGTAGTTTCTGGTGTGGAGCACTTCGCTGACAATCCGTATCTGTTCTTTGAACTGTTTGTTGGAATTGGAATGGTTGGCGTCCACGATGACTGCCGGATTCTGCAGATTTTTCTGCTGGTACAGCTGCCAGAGCCGGATGCAGTCCTCATAGTGGTAATTGGGCACGGAGGTTCCGTATTTGTCCACGCCGCCTCTTAAAATGGTATGGGCCAGAGGATTTCCGTCTGTGGTTACGTCCTGGCTCCGGTAAATAAACCGGTGGGGCTGCTGGGCTGCCACCACGGAGTTCAGCATTACCAGGAGGTCGCCGCTGGTGGGATTTTTCATCCCCACCGGGATGTCCATGCTGCTGGCCGTAAGCCGGTGCTGCTGGTTCTCCACGGACCGGGCTCCCACTGCCTCATAGGATAAAATGTCATCGAGATAGCTCCGGTTTTCGGGATAGAGCATCTCGTCTGCTGCCGTCAGGCCGCTCTCTTCCATGGCCCGGATATGCATCTTCCGAATCGCCAGAATGCCCGCATACAGGTCCGGCGCCTTGTCCGGACTGGGCTGGTGGAGCATGCCTTTGTAGCCTTCCCCCGTAGTCCGGGGTTTGTTTGTGTAAATTCTCGGAATCAGAATCAGCTTATCCGACACCCGGGCGCTGATTTTCCCAAGTCTGCTTACATATTCGCAGACCGCGTTTTCATTATCTGCCGAGCAGGGTCCGATAATCAGAAGGAACTTGTCCGATTTTCCGGTAAAAACATCCCGTATCTCGGCGTCCCGCTCCCTTTTCAGTTCTTCCAGGTCACTGGAAAGAGGTATCTCCTGCTTCAGTTCTGCCGGTTCCGGCAAATCCTTATTTACTCTCATCCCCATATCTTTCTCCCTCGTCTTTCTGTTTTCTTATTTTTCTATAAATTCCACCTGGTAGTCTCCGGCTCCGGAAATCACCAGCGTTTCTATCACGTTTTTTGCCTGCTCAGAGGCTTCTTCCAAAAGCCCCTCCTGACCCGCCTTCTCTTCCGCGTCTTCCCTGGCATAGGACATGGCCTCTGTCGTGTCCTCTTTGTCCGTCCAGTTGAAAAGGGCAAACTGCTCATCGTAGAATTCCAGACTGTCCGGGTCAACAGTGATGTCCAGAATCTGAGGAGCGGGAAGGGTTACCGTAATCGTATTCCCGCTGACTTCCACCTCCGCCTGGGACAAATCAATACCCGCCCGGATGGTGGCATCGTATATCATAGAAAAAGATTTCTGATTTATCAGCGGAATATCCCCGTCCGAATATTTTATCAGCCCCCGGTAATCCAGCCTTGCCGTAGCCAGTTCACTGCACCGGCTTATCTCTTCCCGGATGGAAGTGGCGTTTACTTCCGGCTCGGACGCCCGGTCCAGAAGTCTGGCAAACCAGAATCCGCCTCCCGCCAGAGCCACTGCCGCCACCACAATCAATATAATCTTAAGTTTCTTCATTCGTACACTCCTGTCTTTCCGTGTGAACTATTTTCGTACAAACCGTTTGTGTGTAAACTGTAACTATCATACCACTTTCCCAAAATAATCACAAGAAAACTCTTGTTTTCCGCTTCAAAAATGATTATAATAAACTGGATGCCGCAGTGCCAGAGCGGTCGAATGGCACGGTCTCGAAATCCGTTGGTCCCTTCACTGGGCACGGGGGTTCGAATCCCTCCTGCGGCGTTTTTCATACGGAAAATACAGAACAAAAACGAAAAGGCAGGTTTCTCTTATGGAACCCGCCTTTTTCGTTCTGTTTACTCTTTTACGCTGACACGTATGTCTTTTCCTTTAATCCCTGTGCATGGAGAAGGATGCTTCGTCGTAATTGCTCAGATTCTTGTAGATGCCTCTGTCATCCGCCTCTTTAATCAGGTTGTCCCTGGATTTCTTTGCCAGCATCTGGTCCTTAAAGGAGCTGGGGCCGCCTACACAGCCGCCGTCGCAGGCCATACCTTCAATAAAGTCTTCCGGAAGTCTTCCCACCTTCATCAGCAGAAGCGCTTTCTTACACTCGGCCGCGCCGTTTGCCTTACAGACTTTGATGTCCACATCATTTCCGGATTCTTTCAGGCTCTCCAGCACTGCTGCCGTCACGCCGCCGGAATTTCCGAATCTCTTTCCGAATACGGACGCCTCCTGGTATGTATTCTCCACCGGTTCCAAAGCTACGCCTTTCGCACGCATAATGGCCCGGATTTCGCTGTAAGTCAGGACATAGTCCGCATTTCCTTCAATTTTCTGGTCCACCACTTCGGATTTCTTTGCCAGGCAGGGTCCGATAAATACGGTAATCGCATCCGGTTCCTTTGCCTTCAGCAGACGGGATACCCCGCACATAGGTGAAACGGTGGTGGAAATATTGTCGCTCAGTTCCGGGAAGTGCTTGCGCACCATGTTTACAAATCCCGGACAGCAGGAAGTCACTTTCTTTTTGCCTTCTGCATAGGCTTCCCGCCACTCTTCGGCCTCGGATTTTGCGGTCAGGTCGCCGCCCAGTCCTACTTCGATAAAGTCCGTGAATCCTACTTCTTTCATGGCTTTCTTCCAGCTTGCCATGGTAATGTCCTCGCCGAACTGACCTTCCGTGGCCGGAGCCGCCATGGCGTAAACCGGTTTGCCGGACTGAAGGGCATGGATAACATCCACAATCCAGGACTTGGAGCCAATCGCTCCGAAGGGACAGCTGTGAATACATTTTCCGCAGCGGATACATTTCGCGTCGTCAATCACGGAAATGCCATACTCATCATAGGAAATGGCGTCCACCGGGCAGCTGAATTTGCAGGGTCTTTTCAGATGGGCAATGGCGTTGTAAGGACATGCCTCCGCACATTTTCCACACTCTTTACATTTGGAAGCATCAATGTGGGAGCGGTGGCGTCCGGACTCAATCGCTCCGAATTTACAGGCATTGATACAGGCTTTCCCCAGACAGTTCTGACAGTTTTCTGTTACGGTGTAACTGGAAATGGGACAGTCCTCGCAGGCAGAACTGATAACCTGAATCACATTGCCGTCGTCGGTAAGTCCAGGCGCTTTCCCTTCTGCCAGCCGTACACGCTGCCTGATAATTTCTCTTTCCTTATAAATACAGCAGCGGAACTGTGCGGTCGGTCCAGGAATCAGCTTCATGGGAATCTCGTCTTTGCGCTCTTCCAGCTCTCCGTCAAATGCCAGCCGGGCTACCTCCTCCAAAACCGCATGTTTAATTTTGATTACATTTGCGTCTGCGTACCTCAAACTTTTTCCCTCCATCACTTTCATCATTTCGCTGTTGCAAAGTGCGCTGTTTGGCACTTTTTCCTATCCCTAATGATAACATGAGAAAAAAAATTTGCCTAGTGATTTTATTAACAATGCCTGTTTTCTTTGAGGAACAATCACCGCTACTTCACTGCCGAGCGCTGGTACATCCGGTAAAGCACCGGCCACAGCACCAGGCTGACCGCCAGATAGAGAGGCAGGATAACTTCGGCGATTCCCATCACCTTTCCGCCCAGCTCGCACACACTCACATCATGAATAATGACGGCTATCTGCATAAGCTGGTCCGGGAAAAAGGAGCATATCCAGGGCAGCGGCAGGATTCTGCTGAGAAACGGAAGGGCACAGAGAATCACAAACGGCGTAACAGCCGCCGCCACGGTAGAATGGGTTTTCGCGGAAATTACCATGGCCACGGTAACGGAAAACAGCGTTCCCACATAACCTCCCGCCAGCATCAGAATCCAGGTCTGGAAAAGGGTCAGGTTGTATGTGGTTCTCCATTCCATAAACTGCAGGGGACACCCGGCCCCGTCCCAGCCCAGCAGGGCCAGTACCGCCAGACTGTATACCAGCACGCTTCCCCAGTACACCAGGGTCGTCACCAGAAATCCGGCTCCCATCTTTGCCCGGACGGCCTTCGTCCGTCCATACCGGGAGGAAAAATATACCGCGTCTGCCCGAAGCTGAAATTCCTCTGAAAAAACGCCGGCTACCAGAATTCCCGTAATCAGGGCAACCACCAGAATGCAGGTGGACACGTCCTGCAGAAGCGCCTTCCAGCCCTCACAGTACTCATAATACCAGGGCTGGCGGTCATCCAGCGCCTGAAACCGGGCAAGTAAAAACTCCTGCTCATTCGGGGAAAAGTCTTCCTCCCCGGAGGCCAGCCAGGTCTTCAGGCTTTCCGTTCTCTTCCCGTAAAAACTGTCCAGGTCTTCTGCCGTCACAGAATCCACCCGGTAATAGTCATATTCCCTAAACGGAGAATAGGCCTGGCTTATCAGATCCGTAAGGTCGGAAAATCCCTGCTTTTTCGCAAAGGCTTTGTTCTGCTCGTTTACATCTTCCGACTGGGCCTGGGGAGACGCGTTGACAGCCGCATTTTCCGCCAGCGCCTTTTTCAGCACATCGGGAGTCAGATACCCGGTCCACTCCTTCCGGTCCTCCTGCAGCCTTCGGGCGGCGCCCACGCCGTAAAGCGTGCGGCCGTCCTCTGTTTCATACTGCACGCTGGTCACGGTCAGGGCGCTTAAGGCAACCAGGGCCACGGCCAGCACCAGCAGCACCAGACAGTTCACTGGCCGGGTAACAATTTTCTTTATCTCAAATTTCAGCATCCTTTTCACCCGCCTTCTCTCCAAAATAATACAGAAACACATCTTCCAGGGAAGGCTCCGCCAAAACCGCCCCCGGAACCGGAGGCTTCGGGGAAATCACCCTAAGTTCTGCCCCGTAAGACTCCGCCCGCAGATTGGAAACTTTGTAGTTTTTCAGAATGGCATTCACTTTGCCGTGCTCCACCTGGCAGTTCCACACCTGCTCCGGCAGGGATTCCGTCATTTCCTCCAGGGTTCCTGTCCGGAAGATTCTGCCCTCCTTCATCAGCCAGATTTCCCCGGCAATATATTCCACATCGGAAACGATGTGGGTGGAAAGCAGCACCAGACGTTCCTCGGAAAGCTCGCTGATAAGATTCCGGAAACGGATACGCTCGCTGGGATCCAGGCCCGCCGTCGGTTCGTCCAGCACCAGAATCCGGGGATTGTTCAGCATGGCCTGGGCAATCCCGGCGCGCCGTTTCATGCCTCCGGAAAGTTTTTTCATCTTTCTTCCGGCCACCTGGGAAAGTCCCACCTGGCGAAGCAGCTCCTCCGTCCGCCGTTTCGCCACTGCCGGGCGAAGTCCTTTTATGGAGCTGATGTAAAGCAGGTAATCCCGCACAGAAAATTCCGGATAAAACCCGAAGTCCTGGGGCAGATAACCCAGCATTTTCCGGTAATCCGCTCCCATCCGGAAAATATCCTGTCCTTCCCAGAGAATCTCCCCTTCCGTAGGTTTCAGCAGGGTGCAGAGCATGCGCATCAGTGTAGTTTTCCCGGCCCCGTTCACCCCCAGCAGCCCGTAAATGCCGCTGTGCATGGACACATTCAGGTGGTCCACCGCGGTCAGACCGCCAAAGGTTTTTGTCAGATTATTCAGTTCCAGCTTCATAGTAAGACACCTCCCAGTATTCACTGCTGTTTTTTAATGTTCTGTACAGAGTATACGCCAGAAATCCTGCTGCCAGGAGAAGGGCTCCCGCCCAGACCGGCCCGGATATCCGCTCATAAATCCGGTCGCTGAGGACAACCAGGCTCCAGACACTGCTCCAGAGAAGGCAGGCTGCCACTGCTGCCGCCTGACTCATCCTCCGTCTGCCGCAGAGTATCCCAAAACAGATTCCTGCCGTCACCAGAAGGGGAAGCAGAAACTGTACCATCAGAATATGGAGACTGACGCCGAATCCCGCCGCCAGCACACCGCCGAACCCGGTCAGAAGCAAAAGGTCCGCTCCCCCGAACAGTACCATCCTGGCAGCATACACCTGCCGCAGGGAAAAATAGGACGCCTCCTCAATCTCCAGACACCGGCAGGTCTGGTTTTTCCAGAACTCCGGAATCAGCAGAATGATAAACACCGCCGCCAGTACGCCCGCCCCTCTCGGGGTATAGTATTCGTCATAGGCCGGAACAAACAGCAGGGCCGCCAGACAGAGTATCAGAAACTGAAGCGCCCACCACCGTTTCTGCAGCATTTTCAGCTGTGTCCACAGAAATTCCCGGTAGGAGAGCACCCGCTCTTCCTCTCTCTGATAAAAGCAGGCCTGGGATTTTCTTACCGTCTCCTGTATCCGGTCTTCCTCCGGCTCCAGAAAACAGGATTTTTTATATGTCAGAAGCCGTTCTTCTATGCTCATCTTTTTTCCTCCTTCCCCAGAAGTTCCTCCAGTTTCTCCTTCGCCTGCCGAATCCGGTATTTTACCAGCGGCAGGCTGATTCCAAGCATTTCCGCCGTTTCCTTCAGTTTCAGTCCCTGGAAATAATGCAGTACCGTCACTTCATAGAGTTCTTCCGGGAGCTGCGCCAGGGCCTGCTCCACTGCCACTTTCTCTACCAGACGTCCGGCCGGATCCGCCTCCCCGCTTTGCCGGGAACCTTCCAGTTCCTCCCTGTCGGCAGGATATTCCTTTTTCTTCTTATAAAAATTTTTGCAGAGATTCCCTGCAATCGTGTAAAGGTACTGTTTAGCTTTTCCTCTGTGCTCATAAGAGGAAAACCCTGCAAAAAACCGCAGAAAGGTTTCCTGCGTCAGGTCCTCTGCATAGCCTCTGTCAAAACAGTGCCAGTTGCAGTACTGGAGAATCTCCCCGTAATATTTATGGACAAAGGCGTCAAATGCTTCTTCCTCGCCCTGCCTCATTTTTCGAATCAAGAGAAAATCAGTATCCACAGAATTCTCCTTTCTCTGAATGTTTCAGCGCCGTTCCATTCTACTATATATAACACCCGGATTTCCCAAAAAGATAGGGCGTATCGCGCAAAAAAGCAGTATATGCGGTGAGTTTCACCGCACATACTGCGTAATACAAAGTCTGCTCAAAAAGAGGGCAGCAGTTTTTTCTTCCGGATAAGGAAATATCCCACGCCCAGGACGTCGGCCAGAATCCAGCCGATGGGGACGGACCACCAGATTCCCACAACCCCGACTGCGGGCAGGGCAGCCAGGGCGTAAGCCAGAAATACCCGGGTCCCCAGGGATACCACGGTCAGCACAACAGACATTCCCGGTTTTCCAAGGGAGCGGTACAGTCCGTAGAGCAGAAAGAGGACCCCAATCAGGCAGTAGAACGCTCCTTCTATATGAAGATAGCGGACGCCTTCCGCGATAACCGCCTGCTCTCCCGCGTCAATAAACAGCAGCATCAGGGGTTTGGCAAACACCCACACGGCAAGGGAGGACAGAAGTCCAAACACCACTGTAACCAGGGACGCCACCCGGATGCCCTTTTTTATCCGCTCTGCATCCCTGGCTCCGAAGTTCTGCGCCGTAAAAATGGAGAAGGCATTTCCAAAGTCCTGCACCGGAAGATAGGCAAAGGCGTCAATCTTCACGGCGGCGGCAAAGGACGCCATAACCGTGGTTCCGAAACTGTTGACCAGCCCCTGCACGGCCAGAATTCCCAGATTCATAATGGACTGCTGCATGCAGGTGAGAAGGGAAAAACTGGTAATCTCACGCATCCGGCTCACCCGCAGCCGCACCCCTTCTTCCCTCCGGAACAGCTCTGGAAATTTGACCTTTGTGTAAACAGCGATTCCGATTCCCGACACATACTGGGATATCACCGTGGCCTCGGCGGCCCCCGCCACGCCCCGGTTCAGTCCGGCCACAAACCACAAATCCAGCACAATATTTAAAACTGCGGAAACAGCCAGAAACACCAGCGGAATGACAGAATTTCCCAGGGACCGGAGCAGGGAGGCGAAGAAGTTGTAAAGAAAAATCCCCACCATTCCGGCAAAAATCACAATCAGGTAGTCCCGCATCATCTCTTCCAGCTCTGCCGGAGTGCGCAGCACCCGGATAATCCAGTCCAGTCCCGCGAAAATCAGAATATTTAAAACCACAGTCACCATGCCCAGCAGAACAAAAGACGCCAGAATTCCTTCTTTCAGTCCCGCCCGGTCCTTCTGTCCGAACCGGATGGAAAAGACGGTCCCGCTTCCCATGGCCAGTCCCAGCAGAATCGACGTCAGAAAATTCATCAGGGAAAAGGCGGACCCCACAGCCGCCAGCGCGTTTGCCCCCAGAAACTGCCCCACAATCAGCGTGTCGGCAATATTATAGCACTGCTGCAGAAGGTCCCCCAGAATCATGGGAACCGCAAACAGCAGCATGGTTTTCATCACAGGTCCCCTGGTCAGTTCTGTTTCCATTTTCTCTCTGCCCCTCTTTTCTCTTTTCATACCTGAACCCCATACCGTTTGTCACGATAATCAGCACCCTTTATTATAGGAAGAGAAAGTATCTCCGTCAAGCGGGAGTAGCCGGAAAGAACGTCGGAAAAAATGCAAAAACAGCTTGCAATGTCGCTGTTCCTGTGGTATTATAAAGTGCAGTGACTGCTGAGAATAATCAGCGTGTCTATTTATGCGGCTCCGTGGTCAAGCGGTTAAGACATCGCCCTTTCACGGCGGTAACACGGGTTCGATTCCCGTCGGAGTCACTTTAATTTATCTGCCTCAAGGGGAAATAAGCCGATATGGCTCAATTGGCAGAGCAGCTGATTTGTAATCAGCAGGTTATCGGTTCGAGTCCGATTATCGGCTTTTGCCAGAACACAGAAATTCTGGCAGGGGACAGAAAATGTTCCTGTTATAAATGTGGACCTTTAGCTCAGCTGGTTAGAGCAATCGGCTCATAACCGATCGGTCCCGGGTTCGAGTCCCTGAAGGTCCACTTTTAAAAAAGAAAATATCTGGCCCGATGGCTCAGTTGGTTAGAGCGCCGCCCTGTCACGGCGGAGGTCGTGGGTTCGAGTCCCATTCGGGTCGTTTATGGAATCTTAGCTCAGCTGGGAGAGCATCTGCCTTACAAGCAGAGGGTCATAGGTTCGAGCCCTATAGGTTCCATATGCCGCAGTGGCGGAACTGGCAGACGCCCGGGACTTAAAATCCCGTGGGTAGCGATACCCGTACCGGTTCGATTCCGGTCTGCGGCATTGATAAAAAGAAAGAGAAACGTTGAATTCACAGCGTTTCTCTTGTTTTTTTGATTGCTTTTAATGTATTGAAGGAACACGATAGTCTAACCGCAGCCCCCAGCAGAGGCAGGCTATGTTATGTTTTATAAATAGATAAAACATACTACTGTGAATAAAAAAGTGAAACATATTAATATTTGGAGTAAACGTATGAAAAAAGTAATCTTAACCCCCATCATGAACTATGAAGATAAAAATGCATTTGTACGTGAAGTGCAGGAGGCTTTTCAAAATTCTTATGTGGCAGAATTTGGGCCGTTTGAAAAAAAAATTCTTCCAGAAAAAGATATAGAAGAATCATTTAGTGCAGAAGGCTCCGAGGCATATATGGCAGAAATTGACGGAGAACGAATTGGTGGAACAGTCATTGTTATAAATGATAAAACTGGATATAATTCTCTTCATCTTTTATATGTAAAGTCAGATGCACAAAATGCCGGAAACGGCCTGAAAATCTGGAAGGCCATTGAAGAGCTTCATCCTGAGACCCGAATCTGGGAAACGCATACACCTTATTATGATAAACGAAACATTCATTTTTATGTAAACCGTTGTGGTTTCAAGATTGTAGAATTTTTTAATCCCAGGCATAAAGATCCCCACCAGACAGGTGAGACCGCCGGCAACATTCCAAAAGAAAACAATTATTTCTTTCGATTTGAAAAAGAAATGAAGTACCCGCTGCACGGAATCTGAAGCAATTGTTTCCTGTTAGTGAGAGAAACGCCTGCTTTGAAGCGTTTCTCTTTTTTGCGTTTTCGGCCCCCGTCCCTTCAAAACCCCTGAAAATACGCGGCGCAAAGATTCTTTGCGCCCCATATTCCTGCGATGCAAAGGAGCTTTGATAGACATTATCAGCTTTCTTCCATATAATTTCGGCAAAAGGGAGGCGAACAGTCATGACACTTGGAAGTAACATTCAGAAAATAAGAAAGGAGGCGCAGCTGTCCCAGGAGGAATTTGCAGAGATTTTTCATGTCTCCAGACAGACTATATCGAACTGGGAAAATGCAAAAAGTTATCCGGACCTGGAGACAATCGTAAAAATCAGTGACCGTTTCCATATCTCCCTTGATGTCTTATTGAAGGAGGATCTGATTATGGTAAAAACATTTGATAACGAAATAAAGAGTACCAGAAAGTACGCACGGGCGCTGATTGTAATCTCTGTTGTTTTTGCGCTGTTCATTGGCAGTTTTGTGATTTATTCCTGCGTGTATTTCAGTACTAAGAACCGGTTAGAGGGGAATTTTGCAGAACAGATAGAAGAAAATAATTTTTACAAAAACAAGGATGGATATTATTCTATGGATTATGCAGACGGAGTCGTGTACAGTGTGCCGAACCAGTCCATGCCTGGCCTGCTGGATTTTTCCCTGCATTTTCATGTAAGTAATCTGTACTGCGATATTGAACTTGAAAATACGAATGTGGAGATTGTATGGGAAGACAGCAGTACCTTTTCTGCGTCGGCAGTTTCCAGGACAGATAATAAAATTGTAGGAAGTACTGCAGGATTTAAAGAAAGCGATTTTACGGATATGCAGAAATTAAGCAGTGAGCTGGGTATCCCAGAAGAGGAACTCAGCGAAATCATAGAAAAGGGCAACGAATTATATGGAGAATTCTACTAAATGTAGTCGGGGACGGGCCAGCCC
>DWYV01000001.1 GCA_019118525.1 Candidatus Bariatricus faecipullorum | reverse complement strand
CTAATATTTTTATTGACGGGAGTAAGAAGGACATGCTATAATCAGGAAAAGAGACAAAACACCGAATATTTTGAAAGAAGGAGGTAGCTTTATGTCACTGATTGGTAAAGAGGTTGCCGATTTTAAAGTTCAGGCATACCAGGGAAATGAATTTAAGGAGATAACAAAGCAGGATATTCTGGGGAAATGGTCCGTATTTTTCTTTTATCCGGCGGATTTTACGTTTGTGTGCCCCACAGAGCTGGAAGACCTGGCCGAGAAATATGAGGAATTTCAGGAAATCGGCTGTGAGATTTATTCCGTTTCCTGCGATACCCATTATGTGCACAAGGCATGGCACGATGCCTCTCAGACCATCCAGAAGATTAAGTATCCCATGCTGGCAGACCCGACGGGAGCCCTGGCAAGAGATTTTGATGTGATGATTGAATCCGACGGAACTGCAGAGAGAGGCAGTTTTATCGTAAATCCCGAAGGAAAAATCGTAGCATATGAAGTAATTGCCGGAAATGTGGGAAGAAACGCGGACGAACTGTTCCGCCGGGTGCAGGCGTCCCAGTTCGTGGCAGAGCATGACGACCAGGTATGCCCGGCAAAATGGAAACCGGGAGCAGAGACGCTGAAACCCAGCCTGGACCTGGTAGGACTTCTTTAATCTTTAAAGTTCTTTAAAATTTTAAAGGCTGAATGCGAATGAACAATGAACCTGGATAATAAAAAAGGCAGAGACCAGAGCGGTCCCTGCCTTTTTTAATTGTAGAAATTGTGTCTGAATTGTAGTCGGGGACGGGTACAGGCCGGCCTGTACCCGTCCCCGTTAACCTTCCGGTAATTACTGGCCAACTTATCGGTTATTCTGAAGTGTTCTCCAGTGTTTTATAATGAAAAAAGTGTAGTGTGGTGCTTTTTTACGCATGTATACATGCAGATACACGGATACAAAAAGGAGTGGATGGATATGAGCTGGTACAGAACCCGGATGCGGATACTGACGGTTCTGGCTGCCGGAATGCTGGCCCTGGTATCGGGCTGTGGAAGCGGCGGCAGTGCTCCCTCAGAGGAAGAGGAGCAGACCCCGGCGGAGAGTCAGGAAGAGACCGGGACCGGGCAGAACGGGAAAGAGGTCCGGGAGGAAGAGGAGGAAAACGACATGGTTACGGAGGGGACGGAAGAGTACCGGGGCTTCCTGCTGGATAATGTCCTGCATTCCGGAGAAAACGGGGATATTCATTATAATCTGTACGTGCCGGAAAGCTATGACGGCAGCAGGCCCTACGCCCTTTTTATTACCCTTCCCGGATATGAAGGGCTGTATTTCCAGGGCGTGGGAGAAAATCTTTATCAGGAGAGTTTCGGATTTGAGGCCCAGAACTATATTTCAGACATGATAATTCTGGTGCCACAGCTGGAGGACTGGGGCGAGACCTCGGCCAGCCAGACGATTGCCCTGACGGAATATTTCCTGGAACATTATAATATCGATACTTCCCGGGTATACATTGAAGGATATTCCGGAGGCGGGGAGACCCTTTCCCTGGTGCTGGGAAGCAGACCGGAGCTTTACACGGCGGCCCTTCACTGCAGTTCCCAGTGGGACGGTGCATATGAACCGCTGGTGGAAAACCGGACGCCCCTTTACTTTGTCATTGGAGAAAATGACGAATATTACAGCGCCGAACCTGCCCGGGAGGCCTATGATACTCTGCACGGCATGTACCGGGAAGCGGGACTTTCGGAAGAAGAGACCGGAAGACTGCTGGTACTGGACGTAAAGGACACTTCCTATTTTACGGAAGCAGGGGTATCGAATCAGCACGGGGGAGGCAACCGCCTCTTTGCGGAGGATGAGGAAATTATGGGCTGGCTGTTTGGACAGACAGCGGAGAGGAGTGAAGGATGAAAAAGAAAATTGCAGCGACAGTCATCGTGATTCTGCTCATCGTGGCAGCAGTGGCGGGCTATTATCTTTACCGGATGTGGCCCATGCTTCAGACCACCATGGGAGATGTGGAACTGACAGACGAGCACCGTTCCCACCGGGTGGAGGACGGGGAAGAAGGGCAGACAGAATCAGTGGTGTACATGACAGAGGACATTTCCCCGGAAGGGCTGATGAATGCCTACCGGGCGCTGGGTACAGAGCTTACCGGAGAAAATATCGGGGTGAAGCTTTCTACCGGGGAGCCGGGAAGCAACTACCTGGACCCGGAACTGATTGCAGACCTGGTGCAGGAAGTGAACGGCATGATTGTAGAATGCAATACCGCTTACGGCGGTTCCCGGTCTGAGACTGCCATGCATTATCAGGTGGCCGAGGACCACGGCTACACAGAAATTGCCGATGTGGTGATTATGGATGAAAACGGTTCCGTCAGTATCCCCGTAGAGGGAGGAACCCGGATGACAGAAAACCTGGTAGGAGCGCATTTCCCGGAATACGACGGCTTTCTGGTACTGTCTCATTTTAAAGGGCATGCCATTGCCGGTTTCGGGGGCGCCCTGAAAAACATTTCCATTGGCATGGCGTCCCAGGAGGGCAAGTGCCTGATTCATACGGACGGAGCCAGCCATACCAGCCCCTGGGGCGGCGCCCAGGACCCCTTCCTGGAATGTATGGCCGAGGCGGGAAAATCCGTACAGGACGGTGTGGACGGAAACATGCTTTACATCAATGTGCTGAACCGGCTTTCGGTAGACTGCGACTGTGATTCCAGCCCGGCGGAACCGGACATGCACGATATCGGAATTTTGGCATCCACAGACCCGGTGGCCCTGGACCAGGCCAGCGTGGACCTGATTTATGAGGCAGAGGACGGCGCGTCCCTGGTGGAGCGGATGGAATCCCGAAATGCGGAACATGTACTGGAGCACGGAGAGGAAATCGGTCTGGGAAGCAGAAGTTACCAGCTGGTTTCGATTGATTAGAAGCGAAGAAAAACAGAAAGGGGCAGCTCATGGGAGAGATACTGCGGCGGGAATTCATTTATATCAGTTACTATTTTATGGTACAGTTTCGGCAGATAGCGGCCTACTGGGTGGCGGGTATGGTTATCGGCTCCCTTGTGTCAGTGTTTGCCAAAGATACCATTCATGAACTGTTTGGAAGCCTCCGGGACAAAAAGGCCGGACTCTGGGGTGTGATTCCCGCAAGCATTCTGGGGATACTTTCTCCCCTATGCATGTACGGAACCATTCCCGTGGCGGCCTCTTTTTCCCGGAAGGGCATGCGGGACGACTGGCTGGCGGCCTTTATGATGAGCAGTACTCTTCTGAACCCCCAGCTGATTCTCTACAGCACGGCTCTGGGTCCCCGGGTACTGGCCATCCGTCTGGTGACCTGTCTTCTGTGCGGCATGGCGGCCGGCGTCCTGCTGTATGTCTGCTTCCGGGGAAAACCCTTCTTTCATTTTGACGGGTTTGCGCCCGGAGCCAGCCATGACACTGACCCCAGGCCTTTTTTCCGGTTTTTAAAAAACCTGGGCCGCAATGTGCGGACCACGGGGCCCTGGTTTCTGGCCGGTGTCCTTTTGTCTGCGCTGTTTCAGAGGTATGTGCCCAGTGACGCCTTTGCCTCGCTGTTTGGAGAAAACGAAGGATTCGGCCTGCTTCTGGCGGCCACCATCGGCGTGCCTCTTTACGCCTGCGGCGGGGGAACAATTCCCCTGCTTCAGCAGTGGCTGGCCTCCGGGATGAGCCTGGGAGCGGCCGCGTCCTTTATGATTACCGGACCGGCGACAAAGATAACCAATCTGGGCGCGCTGAAGATTGTGCTGGGCCTTCGACACTTTCTTCTGTATCTTGCTTTTGTCATCGTCTTTTCCCTGCTTGGCGGGATGGTGGTAAACCTGGTGTGCTAAGGCGCTGCCAGGGAGTCCTTCCCTTACGCCGGGTTACAAAGCGGTATCCTCCACCGGAATCAGGTTGCTGACACAAGGCCGCTTTCCGGAGAGAACGTCGTCATAGAAATTCTGTTTCCAGTCAATGTAGGAGATACAGTCTTCCAGTTCCCGGATGGACTCCCGGAGATGAAGCTGTTTCTGCGACAGCATTTCCTTGCGCTGGGGAATGGTGGACGCTCCCTGGAGGCAAAGATTCAGGTATTCTTTCATTTCCTGGATGCTCATGCCGCATTTTTTCAGGCAGACCAGGTCCTGAATCCATTTCAGGTCCCGTTCGTCAAATACCCGGCGGTTATTCTTGTCCCGTTTTACATTGGGTACCAGACCTTCATTACAGTAGTATTTCAGAGTCTGGTAAGTCATATTGGCTTCTTTACAGACCTGCATCATAATATACATGGAAAAAACCTCACTTTCCTAAAAAACGTGAACAAAAAACTCTTGACCGGTGGTTACAACCGGTTGTTACAATGACATTGTACAGAAAATCAGATGAGAAGGCAAGAGCCTGACAAGGAGGAATTTAGAATGAAGAATTTTGTGTACGAATATGCGACGAAGGTTTATTTTGGTGAAGGTGCCGTAAAGGAACACCTGAAGACAGCACTTTCCGCCTATGGAGAAAATGTAATGCTTGCCTACGGAGGAGGCTCTGTAAAGGCAAACGGCATTTATGATGAGATAACCACGATTCTGAAAGAAGCGGGAAAGAAAGTGACGGATTTTTCCGGAATCATGTCCAACCCTACCTATGCCAAAGTACAGGAAGGCGCCGCGCTTGCAAAGGAAAATCATATTGATTTCATTCTTGCGGTAGGCGGCGGCTCTGTCATTGACTGCTGTAAGATTGTAGCGGCTCAGGCAAAGACGGAAGATGACATCTGGAAAATGGAAATGGAAGAGCACAGATTCCCGACAGCCGTACTTCCCATGGGAGCCGTAGTCACCGCTTCCGGAACCGGCGCAGAGATGAACGGAGGAGCCGTAATCACCAACGACGAGGTTCAGATAAAGGCAGGACTTGGCGCGGCAGCTCCCCGGTTTGCCATCCTGGATCCGGGATATACCATGTCCGTACCGAAAATGCAGGTAATTTCCGGTGCATTTGACACCTTAAGCCATGCCATGGAGACCTATTATGGAAACTCCGATGAAGACAACGTATCTGACGATGTGGCGCTGGCCATTATGAAAAACACCGTTAAAAACATGCGCCGTCTGCTGAAAGATATCAATGACGTGCAGGCAAGAGGAAACCTGATGTGGGATTCCGCCATGGCAGAGAACGGTATCCTGAAAGTAGGACGGGTAACCGACTTCCAGGCCCATCAGATTGAGCATCAGCTTGGCGCTTACACCGACTGTAACCACGGCCAGGGACTGGCTGTGATTCATCCAGCTTATTACCGCCATATCGTGAAAGACGCACCGGAAAAATTCCTCCGGTTCGCGAAGGAAGTCTTTGGCGCAGAGACAGCAGAAGCCGGAATTGACGCGCTGGCCGCCTTCATTGAGGAATGCGGACTTCCCACAAAGCTTGGACAGTTAAAATCCAGAGTGGAGATTACACCGGAGGTACTCCGGAAAGTAGCGGATACCTGCAACATCATTCCCTGCAACCCGAGACAGCTTGACAGAGATGAGGTTTACGACATCCTGATGGAATGTATGTAAGAAGTATCACGTGCAAAAGACAACAAACAGAACAAGAGTCCGGGAATCAGTTCCCGGGCTCCTTAATATTTGTACGGAGAATTTCAATAAACGCCTGCACTTCCCGGGAAGGAGCGGGGGAGTACAGAACCCCGAAAGGAATCCGGTAATTTTCACGGAGAGGAATCGTGGCAAAAGCCGGATGGATATCTGCCCAGGAATCCAGGGTCAAAAGCAGCGAGCCCTCCTGGCCGCAGGTGTTAAACGTATCGATGTCATAATAATAATCCGTCTCTTTCGCCTGAATCTGGGGATGTTCGGATTTCAGCATATTTTCGAACTGGTCCAGAAGCAGAGTGTCTCCGCTTTTTACCATCACCAGCTGTTCCCCGTGCAAATCGTCCAGGGTCAGTTCTTCCCTGGAGGCCAGTGGATGCCCTTCCGGAACGGCAATGCACAGACGGGAAGAACCCAGAACGAGATAGCGGGCCATTTTATGCATACTTTTTGCATTGAAGAAACCGGCCAGAACGTCTATCTGTTCACCCAGGGAGGCGATAACCGTTAGAATCTGTTCTTTTGTATCTTCATAGGGAACCAGGCGGAACTTGTATTCCGGGTACATTTCCCGCAGGGGCGCCCACAAATCTGTCAGCACTCTGCCCGGGTTCAGGAGAGAGGAACCGACCCGTATGGAAATCCCATTCGGATGTGCGGCAGTTTTTACTTCCCTGGCCAGCCTGTCAGCAGAGGCGGTCAGTTTTTTCCCGCCTTCGTAGAGCGCCTTTCCGGCGGCGGTCAGTTCCGTTCCCCGGCGGCTTCGCACAAGCAGAGTGACACCCAGACGGTTTTCCAGTGTGTTGATGTGTTTCATGATGGAAGCAGGTGTGACAAACAGCCGCTGGGCGGCTTTGGAAAAGCTGCCGCATTCGGCCACCTGCAGAAAGACCTGTAACTGCTGACTCAGCAAGATGAAATTCCTCCTTTTCATTTACTTATGGTAAAAACAGCATAGCATTTCCGGTTATTCTCCGTCAAGGGAAAAAGCGCTACAATAATGACAGAAAACCAGAAGACACGGAAAAGCCAAAGGAGGAAATGGAAGATGGAAAAAGGGAAACTGGGCTTTGGTCTGATGAGACTTCCGCATAAATCTGAGGATCCTGCGGATATCGACATGGAAAAGGTAAAGGAAATGGTGGACCTCTATCTGGAAGCAGGATTTGACTATTTTGATACCAGTTATGCCTATCATAATGGAGAAAGTGAGGCAGCTGTAAAAGAATGTCTGGTGAACCGCTATCCCAGAGAGCGGTTCCGTCTGGCCAGCAAACTGCCGACTTTTGTTATCACAGAGGAGAGCCAGGTGGAGGAGATATTTCTCGGACAGCTGGAAAAATGCGGCGTGGAGTATTTTGACTACTATCTTCTCCATAATGTAAACTGGATGCGCTATCAGCAGGTTATCCGGGATACCCATATGTTTGACTATATGAAAAAGTGGAAGGAAGAAGGGAAAATACGGCATATCGCCTTTTCCTTCCATGATTCGGCGGATGTGCTGGATAAAATCCTTGCAGAACATCCGGAAGTAGAAGCTGTGCAGATAGCCCTGAATTATGTGGACTGGGACGGATACCTGGTGCAGGCGGAAAAATGTTATGAAGTTATCCGGAAACATAGCCGTGACGTGATTGTAATGGAGCCGGTAAAAGGCGGTATGCTGGCAGCAGTTCCGGAGCAGGCCGGGAAGCTGATGAAGGCGGCTGACCCGAACACTACCCCGGCCTCCTGGGCCCTGCGCTTTGCCGCCTCCCTGGATGGTGTTCTGACGGTATTGTCCGGTATGTCAGACCTGGAGCAGGTAAGGGAAAACGTGCAGTGTATGGAAACCTTTCAGCCGCTGAAGGAAAAAGAAAAAGAGATGTTAAAAGAAGCGGCCCGGATTTACCGGGAGAGCGGTCCGGCAGGAACCGGTGACTTTGGCAGATTCGAAAACATAAATCCCAGAGGAATTTCAGCGGCCGCGATACTGGATACCTACAATAGCTGTATGCTTCAGCCGGTACCTACCTTTGGGGCGGAGCACAACTATTTTTCCTGTGAAAAAGCAAAATACGGTCTTCATAAGGAAGATATCTGCGTGCCCGGAGAGGTGGTTCTGGAAGATGGGACGGATGCCACGGAACTGGTTCATCAGGCAGAAGCGTTTTTAAATGAAAACTCCTTCTTCCAGTATGAATTTTAGGAAATGGGACAGCCTGCGGCCGGGAAAAAGTTCACTGAAAATAAGGCAACAGAAAGCCGGGACGGCAGACCGTCCCGGCTTCTTTCAGAATTATTTTTCTTTCAGAAAATTCTTAATCGCTTCAAAACTTTCCGCGCTGATTACGTGTTCTATCCGGCAGGCGTCGTCCGCAGCCACCTGAGGGTCCACGCCCAGGCTGGTGAGCCAGGTGGAGAGAAATTCGTGCCGCTCGTAGATACGTTCGGCGATTTCCCGCCCGGATTCCGTAAGCGTAATGTATCCTTCCGGAGACACTTCGATGTCGTTATTAAGCCGCAGCTTTTTCATGGCGACACTGACACTGGATTTTTTGAAATTCAGTTCTGTGGCAACATCCACGGAGCGGACAACGGGATGCTTTTTGCTCAGAATCAGAATCGTTTCCAGATAGTTTTCAGAAGATTCATTCGTATGCATATATTCACCTCAATTATTTTTATTCCCTGAGTCACAGGCCGTTTCGGTCATTTCTAGTATATCAGTATAGCATACGAAGGAAAAAACGGCAAATCTTTATCCTAATTTCCATCTGGCACTTTCACTTTGCAGTTCCACCATGTGGCGGTAGAGTCCACCCTGCTCCATCAGCTCCGCGGGAGAACCCTGCTGAACTGCCCGGCCGTTTTCCAGAACCACGATATGGTCCGCTCCGGCCACAGTGCGCATGCGGTGAGCAATAACCAGCACGGTTTTGCCCTGCAGCAGACGGGAAAGGGCTCCCTGCACCTTTGTTTCATTCTCTACATCCAGGCTGGCGGTAGCCTCGTCCAGCAGTACAATGGGCGCGTCTTTCAGCAGCGCACGGGCAATGGAGATGCGCTGGCGTTCCCCGCCGGAGAGCCTGGTTCCGTTTTCGCCGACAGGCGTATCATAGCCCTGGGGAAGGCGCTGTATGAATTCCTCACAGTTGGCGGCCCTGGAGGCGGCGCGCACTTCCTCGTCCGTGGCACCCCGCCTGCCCAGACGGATGTTCTCCATCACGGTGTCGTCAAAGAGGACGACATCCTGAAATACCATGGAGTAGTCGGCAAGCAGTGCCTCCGGATCTACGGTGGAGATGTCCACACCGCCCACCCGGATGGTTCCCTCTGTAACATCCCAGAGGCGGGCGGCCAGCCGGGCGCAGGTGCTCTTCCCGGAGCCGGACGGGCCGACCAGGGCGGTTACTTCCCCCTCTCTGGCGGTGAAGCTCACGTCGCGGAGTACCTGCTTTTTATCATAGGCAAAGCCCACATGGTCGAATACAATGTCATGCCCTTTGGGCCGGAAAACCTCCGCTCCCCCGGCGATGGGAGTGTCGTAGATTTCATTGATGCGGTCGGCGGACACCTGGGAAATGAACATCTCTGCAATCAGGGCAAGACTCTGGTCAAAGGGGGCGTATATCCGGGTGATGACCAGCAGGAACAGAAACAGAAGCAGAAAGGAAATCCTGCCGGACAGAATCAGGTTTGCCCCGGTCAGAATCGTGGTCGCCACTCCGAGACGCATAATGACGCTGGCGGCGTTGACAAAGAGACCGTTCGTCAGTTCGCCGCGGATGGTGACTTTTTCATGCTGGTCGATTTTGGCGTTGAGACCGGCCAGATACCGTTCTTCCTGGTTGGTGGCGCGAATCTCCCGGACATTCTCCAGTGCTTCCTGAATGCCGTCGGAGACCCGGAGAGCGGCTGCCTTTGCCGCCTCAGAGCTGCGGGCTGCACTCTTCCGGCTGCCGAACAGCAGTCCGAAGGCCACCGGCACGCCCCACAGGCAGGCAATCATCAGCCGCCAGTCATAGACCAGAAGACAGATGGCGATGATACCGGTGGAAATATAGGCACCGTACAGATACCCGAGTACATGGCTCCAGACATGTTCCATCCGGTTCACATCGCCCATGATAGTCTCCGTCAAATCTGCAAGGTCCCGCCTGCCGAAGTAGCCCAGGGGAAGCTTCCGCAGCCGCTCTGCCAGACGCAGACGGGTGGCTTTTACTTCACCGTACACCAGACCATAGGTAGCTTTATACTGCTGTAAATGGGTCAAAAAGGACAGCAGGAGGAACAGAAGCACCAGAACCACCGGCAGCACTGCGCCGGGCAGGGGCGCGCCGTCTGTCAGGGTATCCATGAAGCCGTCCATGAGCAGATAAAGAATGGCCATCCCGCCCATGACTGTCAGATTAACCACCACTGTCCAGAAGGTGCCCTGCTTTGCATTCTTTACACCCTGGTCTGTCAGGGCGTATTTGCGCTGAAACTTTTTACTGAACATGTTTCTCACCTCTCCTTCCCTGTTCGCTGGCGATTTTCCACTGAATCGCCTGATTGTAATCCGCCCACATTCTGGCGTACAGCCCGCCGGCGGCAGTCAGCTCCGAGTGCGTGCCTTCTTCTGCCACGCGGCCCTTGTCCAGAACCAGAATCCTGTCCGCCCCGGCCACCGTGGACAGACGGTGGGCAATCATGATAACGGTGCGGCCCTTTGTCAGACGTGCGAAGGCCTTCTGAATCAGCGCCTCGTTTTCCGGGTCGGCAAAAGCGGTGGCCTCATGTTTATATACACAAATCCCTGAAAGCCGCATAAACACTGAACTTTTTAACTATCATCAAAAAACAGAATAGCCCTATAACCACACTGAAAACGCCTTTTGACGGCTTCCCAGCCGATCACGGGGCGTTTTCTGGTGTCCGGCGTATCGTTTTCACGGTACGCCATTTTTTATGCACAAAACCAGAAAGGAGGCGACGCCATGTATTTTACATCCGGCGGCGACCGGGCCTTTGAACAGCTCATGCAGCAGAGGCCGGGAGCAGATCACTTTGACAGCGGCGACGCCGGAGCGCCGGAGGATTGCGGCGACTGCCGCTTTTACCGCCCCGACTGGAAATATCAGTTTTGCGTTTACGCAGAGTGCCCCTACCAGCCGGGCAAGCTCACCGCCCTTGACGCGGTGAAATTCCAAGTGAAAGGAGTTGACGACGAGATGGCAGTTTTTCGTGTGGAGAAGAACCGGGGCTACACGGTAATGAGCAACCACCACCTGCGGAACAAAGACCTGTCCCTGAAAGCCAAGGGGCTGCTTTCGCAAATGCTCTCCCTGCCGGAAAATTGGGACTATACGCTGAAAGGCTTGTCCCTTATCAACCGGGAAAGCATCGACGCCATACGGACGGCGGTGTGGGAGCTGGAAAAGGCCGGGTATGTCACCCGCCAGCAGAACCGGGACGGCAAGGGCAAGATGGCCGACATGGTTTATACCATCTACGAACAGCCGCAGCCCCGGCCAGAGGCAGCGGAGGAAGAACAGCCGGGATTGGAAAACCCGGTGTTGGAAAATCCAACATCGGATAATCCAACGTCGGAAAACCCGGTATCGGGAAATCCAATGCAATTAAATAAAGATATATCAAGTAAAGAAAAATCAATTACTGATGTATCAATTACCGATCCCATTCCTATCCTTTCCCGACCCTCTCCTTTGGAGGACGTGGCGGCACAGCCGCCGGAACGGAAAGGAACGGGAGCGAAATCACAGAGCGCCATAGAGATTTATCGTGAGATCATCATGGACAACATCGAGTACGAACACCTTTGCCAGCACGTCAAGGGCATTGACCGGGAAACGCTGGACGAGATTGTGGATTTGCTGGTGGAAACCGTATGCAGCGCCCGCAAGACCATCCGCATTGCCGGGGACGATTACCCGGCAGAACTGGTGAAATCCAAGTTTATGAAGCTGGACAGCAGCCACATTGAATTTGTGTTCCAGTGTTTGAGCAAGAACACTTCGGAAATCCGCAACATCAAGAAATACCTGTTGGCTATGCTGTTCAACGCGCCCAGCACGATCAATGGGTACTATACCGCGCTGGTGGCCCATGACATGAACACCGGCAAAATCTGAAAGGAGGACGGCCCTATGAAACAGGGTGCATTGATTTTTGACGAGCAGGCAGACCGCTACGACATCCGTTTTGACCTTGCGGACTACTACGGCGGGCTGCACTGTGGGGAAACCTTTGACGTGATGGTGGGCGGCAGGTGGAAGCCTACCCGCATTGAAATGGCCGAGGACTGGTATCTGGTGGGC
>DWYV01000030.1 GCA_019118525.1 Candidatus Bariatricus faecipullorum | reverse complement strand
GAGAGAAAGATGGTTGTCGTTAGCCATCTTTCTCTCTTTTTAGGGGATAAAATCAGGGGCAGGTGTGACTCGTGCGAGTCACACCTGCCCCTGATTAAGACTATCTATTTCCCGATAGCCCCTTTTTTATTTGACACGCTTATAACAGACGCTTAGTTTCCTGCCATCTGTGCTGCTACTTCCGCTGCAAAGTCTTCGTTCTTTTTCTCCAGACCTTCTCCGGTTTCGAAACGAACGAATCTCTTTACAGTAACATTTGCATTGTTCTCTTTGGCAACTTTCTCTACATATTTTGCAACAGTTAAGTCGCTGTCCTGAACATACACCTGGTCAAGCAGACAGATTTCTTTCATCTCTTTGTTGAGACGTCCGATAATCATCTTCTCAATAATGTTATCCGGTTTGTTCGGATTTTCCATCTTCGCCTGAGCAAGCAGGATTTCTTTCTCGTGGTCAATGTATTCCTGGGAAACTTCCTCACGGGATGTATACTTCGGAGACATTGCCGCTACCTGCATAGCTACATTTTTCAGACAGGTACGGATTTCGTCATTTACTACATCTGTAGCTGCTTCAACGAGAACACCGATTCTTCCGCCGCCATGGATGTAAGCTACTACACAGCCGTCAGAAACAATCTTTTCGAATCTGCGGATGCTGAGCTTCTCACCGATAACAGAAATCTTTTCTGTCAGGGCGTCATTTACGGTTTTGCCCGGCTCTGCCTTCCAGTCTTCTGCCATGAAAGCTTCCATGTCTGTATTGTCAGATGCAATTACCTGCTCCACTACATTCTTAACAAATCCCTGGAACTCTGCGTTTTTCGCCACGAAGTCTGTCTCAGAGTTTACTTCTACGATTGCTGCAGTCTTATCGTCTTTTACTTCTGCCATAACGATACCTTCTGCTGCAATTCTTCCGGCTTTCTTAACGGCCTTAGCTTCTCCGTTCTTTCTCAGGTACTCGATAGCCGCATCCATATCCCCGTTTGTTTCGCTCAGGGCTTTCTTGCAGTCCATCATTCCTGCGCCGGTCATTTCTCTTAATTCTTTTACCATACTAGCTGTAACTGCCATGACTGATTCCTCCATCTAAATCTGTATCGTCCGGTTTTATTCTTCTTCAGCGCTCTCTACTGCTGCTTCTTCAGCTTCCTCAGTGTCTTCGCCTTCATATACGTCTTCAGCCGCACCCTGGTTTGCCTCGATAACAGCGTCTGCCATCTTGGAAACAATCAGTTTTACAGCACGGATTGCGTCGTCATTTCCCGGGATTACATAATCCAGTTCTTCCGGGTCGCAGTTTGTATCCGCAATACCAATCAGGGTAATGCCAAGTGTATGCGCTTCCTGAACGCAGATTCTTTCTTTCTTCGGGTCTACTACGAAGATAGCATCCGGAATCTTCTTCATTTCTTTGATTCCGCCCAGGTTCTTCTCCAGCTTCTCCCATTCCTTTTTGATTGCAATAACTTCTTTCTTCGGCAGTACGTTGAAGGTTCCGTCTTCCGCCATTCTTTCAATCTCTTTCAGACGGTTGATTCTGCTCTGGATGGTCTTGAAGTTGGTCAGCATACCACCCAGCCATCTTTCATTTACATAGTACATGCCGCAGCGCTCTGCCTCTGTCTTAATGGCATCCTGCGCCTGCTTTTTGGTTCCGACAAAAAGAATCTTTCCGCCGTCTGCAGCAATGTCAGCTACAGCTTTGTAAGCCTCATCTACTTTTCCAACGGATTTCTGCAGGTCGATAATGTAGATTCCGTTTCTCTCTGTGTAGATGTACTCTTTCATCTTGGGGTTCCATCTTCTTGTCTGGTGACCGAAGTGCACACCTGCTTCCAGCAGCTGTTTCATTGAAATAACGCTCATGTTTTTTTCCTCCATCTGGTTTTGTTCTTCCGCATGTTTTCCTTCCCGGAACCCTGCAAAACTGCGTTGGCACCACCGGGAAAACCGCATGCGTGTTTTTTCGCAACGCTAGTAGTATAGCATAAAAGCCCTGCTTCCGCAAGGCTTTTTTACTGTGTGTGGAACAGTTTCTATCCACAAAACAGGAGATATCCCACCACGAGGCAGAGCGCCACTGTCAGGATTCCCACAAACAGATCTGGTATAAACATCATAACAATCATGCCCACTGCTACGAAAACCAGGGCAAATCCGACTAACCGGCGCAAGAAATTTCCCGCCTTTTTTTCTGTCCTTGTTACAGTTTATGCCGTCTCATGCTTCCCTATTCTGCTGTATTATCTGCTTCATTGAGGATATCGGCCACATCCTGCTCCGTCATGCGTTCTTTGTCGCTGCTTCGGAACCGGTCAATCACATCCGGTACCATGTCCAGAATCTTGGTCATGGTATCCTGGTTTTTGATATTCACCAGTCTGGTTGTTCCGTTCTGAAGAACCAGAACCGCGCAGGGGGTCATTTTACCGCCCAGGGCTCCGGCGCCTTTTTCCTTTTTCTCCGCATTGAAGGAACCTGCTCCCACCGCAAAAGATACATCCACCAGCGGAAGGATAATGGTGTCGCCGATATGGATGGCGTCGCCTACCACTGTTTTTGAAGAAATCACTCCGTTCATCCCGTGAAAAAGGGAATCCATCGTCTCTTTGAACTGATTGTCTGCCATATTTTTTTCCTCCTGACTCCTCTATGACATGCTCTGCCACATCTGTTTCATTCTCCGGTAAGTGATGCGCACCTGCCGGTCCCGGAACAGCCTCCAGGCCGGTATGAGGAAGTGCACAGCTCTCATTTTCCCCTGCATAAAGAATCTGCCCTCCAGCACCTTCTGCTCAAAATCAGGGGTGACGTCAAATCCGCCTTCCAGGAAAGGATACAGCACCGCCAGCACGGCCAGCGCCTTTCCAGTATGATAAGGCTCGTCCAGGCCAAAATGAAGCCGGATGTCCAGTCTGCGCGGACGGATACGCCGCCACAGCCAGCCCGCTTCCTTTTTCAGCTTTTCAAAAGCCTGCCTGTGAGTTTCATTTTCTATAAAACGCTGAATCTTTTCTTTCTTTTTCAATAACGCCTTTATTTTATCACAGATTCTCTGAAAAGTATATTTGATATTGCGGAAAAAATTCAGAACCGCCTGGTAAAACTGTTTTCCCTTTTCCAGAGCAGCCCTCAGAAAATGTTTCTTCTCCCGCCGGATGCTTTTTTCCCTTTCGGGTGCGTTTTCTGTTTTTTCCTCTTCCAGCTTGGGAAGCTCTCTCTCTTCCTCAGGCTGTGCCGGTTCTTCTTCCGGCTCCGGCAGCGCCTTCACTTCCTCCGGCTGCGCCTTCTCTTCCTTCGGCAATACCTTCTCTTCCTCCGGCTCCGGCGTTTCTTCCCTCTCCGGGAGGGGCTCCGGTTCTTCCTCCGGTGGTTCTTCCTCCGGTGGCTCTTCCGCGCCGGTGCTCTCCCAGGTCTTCCAGGCGATACGGAGTTTCCATTCCAGCGTGCCGTTCCGGTACGTCCCGTATCCGGAAACCAGGTGGAAAAACCAGGAGAACTTTCCCTGGGCCCGGATGCTGTCCAGGGTATTGGCGCCCTCGGCTTCCGCCTGGTATTTCAGGGCAGTGCCCAGGGTCAGCGCCGCCAGAAGCAGAACCAGTCCCAGCAGAATCAGCAGGACGATTCCGGCTGTTTTCAGAATCAGTAACAGTATATGTACTACCATGTGTCTCTCCCCAGCCCTCCGGCTGTCTCTGAGCCGCCTCTGCCCGGCCCGGCGTCGGATGCCGCTCTCTCCAGCCAGGCGCGCAGGTCGCCTCCTCCGGTCTGCCCGTATACTTCCGCCGTGATTTCCTCCACCAGATAGACCGCATCGTCATACCCTGCGGCAATCCCTACCACAAACAGATTTTCATCCTTCAGCAGTTCCTGCCGGAGCAGGGCGCTGCTGAAAAACTCCAGCTGGCCGTCCCCACCTGACGGAACCGTCAGCAGAAAAATTCCCGGCGGATATTTTTTCTGTTTCAGTTTTAACAGTATCTTCTCTTTTCTGGGTTTTATACTTTCCGTCACATATAAATCCCGGTAAAATTCCATTGTCCTTCCTCCTGATACAGCCTTTAACTGTAAAAGGCGTCAAAAATCTGTCCTGCCACACTGACGCCGGTAATGCTGGTGGTGTCCGCGTCTTCAATTACCACACTGACCACAATCTCCGGGTCTTCCACACTGGCAAATCCCACAAACCAGGAATGTACGGTCTGCTTATCCACGCTGACCTCCGCCGTTCCGGTCTTTCCGGCCACGGTGTAGGAACGCCCGGAAAGGGCCGCGCCGGTTCCGTAGTTTACTACGTCAGTCATGTATTCCGTCAGCTGTGCCGCCTCCTGGGAGGTCATCAGTTCCGCATACTGCTCCGGCATGTATCTTCTCACGGAAGCTCCGGTATAGTTCGTAATTTCCGATACCATGTAAGGCCGCATCAGCCGTCCGCCGTTGGCGATGGCAGATGTTATCAGCGCCATATGGTACGGACTTACCTGGGTCGTTCCCTGGCCCATGGCCGTCATCATGGTCTCTGCCGTCGTGTCTTCATCTGTCAGGTTAAAACTGCTCTGCCGGAACGAAAAATCGCAGGGCAGATCTCTGTTAAACAGCAAATCCTCTGCCGTCTCCTTCCAGCTGTCCCTGTCCAGGGAAAGCCCGATATTGGAAAAAGACGCATTGCAGGAGTTGGCCACGGAATCCGCCAGCGTCTCCTGCCCGTGTACTTCGCTGTCGTAGCAGTGAATGGTAGTTCCGTCCACGGAAATCGAGCCCTCGCACAGATAGCTGTAACTGGAATAGTCCGGATTCTCCCGCATATATTCCAGGGTCGTAATCAGTTTGAACGTGGACCCCGGTGTATACTGCCCCAGCGTGGCGCGGTTCAAAAGTGCGCTGTCTTCATCGCTGTTCAGTGCCTCCCAGTCCGCCGTCACCGTTCCCGGATTAAAGGAAGGTTTGGACACCATGGCCAGTATCTTTCCGGTATCCGGCTCCATCACCACCACTGCACCCTTATTATCTCCCAGGGCATTGTATGCGGCCTGCTGAAGATTTGCGTCCAGGGTGGTAACCACACTGTCACCCATGTTTTTTTCTCCCCGGAATTCATTTACGATTTGTTCCAGGAAAAACGCATTGGAGGACAGCAGGTTAAAATTCTGCGTGGATTCCAGTCCGGATTTTCCCTGTTCCGCATAGCCGACCGCATGAGCAAATACTTCCCCGTAAGGATAATCCCGGGTCTCTGTCCCGTCTTCCGCCGTAACTGTCTGCGCCAGCACTTCCCCGTTGGCGTCCAGAATCTCGCCGCGGGTTACGCGCTCCGCCATCAGGTCCTGCCGGATATTGTAAGGGCTGTTGACAACGTCCCGGCTCTCCACGACATTAAAATAAATCAGATAACCGGCCATTACCAGAAACAGCGTGATAAACAGATAGGTGACCCGCGCGAATTCTTTATTTACTTCCCGTCTTTTTTTCCCGTCTTTTCTGGGCCGTGGCTTTTTTTCCTGCGGTTTTCGTCCGCTTCCGCCCTGTGCCTTTTGAGGCCGGGAGTTCTGTGGCGGACGCCGCCGCGACTCCCCGGACCGGCCCTGCCTGCTTTCGTCCGGAAGGTTCATGAGCTCTCTGTCCAGCTCGTCCATCTCGTAACTGCTCTGCTTTCTTTCTTTCAATGTCATCTTCCTCGTCTTCTCTTAATAAATACAGTCCCTGAATAATGCCAAACATAATGATAGTACTCAAAAGGGAACTTCCTCCGTAGCTTACAAGAGGAAGCGTTACTCCTGTCGAGGGGATAAATTTAATTACCCCTCCGATATTCAGAAAAGACTGCACCATATAACAGGTTCCCAGTCCCAGCGCCACCAGCTTGTAAAACTGGTTTCGAAGCTGCATGGCGATATTCAGAAACATTACATATACGCTGAGGCAGACCAGAATCACACAGAGAGAGAAAATAATTCCCATCTCTTCTGCCATGGCAGCGAAAATAAAGTCCGACTCCGCTACCGGAATCTGGTCCGCCGCCCCCTGAAACAGTCCCATTCCAAACCAGCCGCCGGTGCCAATGGCCATCAGCGCCTGCGCCACCTGATATCCGCCTTCCTCATAAGCCGCGAACGGGTCTCTCCACACAATCACCCGGACCCGGACATGGGAAAACAGATAATAAGCCGCCACCGAGGCCACACTTCCGGCCGCCAGCCCGGCCAGGGCATAAAGCGGCTGTCTGGTAGCCACATACAGCATTACAAGATATACCACAAAGATAATAAGCGCAGCTCCCAGGTCCCGGGAGACAACCAGAATCAGCACATGAGCCGCCGCCACTGCCGTGGTTATCACCACGTTCCGAAAGCTGGTGTCTGTCTTCAGACTGGCCGCCACGAAAAACACGAATATCAGCTTTACCAGCTCCGACGGCTGTACGCTGATGCCGGCGATGTCAAATCCCAGCATGGCACCTCCGCTGACACGTCCCACTACAATAACCAGCGCCAGGGAAATCACACCGGCCACTCCGTAAAACACTCTCCACTGGGAAAGCGCCTTCCACTTCCGGATAATAATGGGAACAAGAAGTCCCAGGGCCGAAGCTCCGGCTACTATCAGAAACTGCTTTACCGCCGAATCATAGGATATTCTCGTTATCATAATGAATCCCACAGCCAGAAGCATACACATATTGTTCACGACCAGCCGGGATATCTTCGGATAAATCCGTGTATATAAAAGAATAATCGCCAGAAACAGTACCACCTGCATGGCATAAAATCCTATCATCCGGATTTCTTCTGTCTGCAGGTACATCACCAGAAATGCGATAAAATGTATCGCAAACATCAGGATGTTCTGTCTCCGGAACATCCGCTGCCGCCGGGCGTCCTCCCGGTAATTAAACACGGCAAAACATTCATATGCATATACCGCCATCATAATAATCATCAGATATTTCGACAGCTCAACAACAATATTAACCAATTTTTCACCTACTTTATTCCTCGTTTAAAGTGTCCCCGGGTATAGGCCCCGCCCGTCCAGGGTTCTTCCTCTCCCGCCAGGGCGCACAGATACCGCTCTGCCGTCCTCCTGCATTCCTCCCCGTTTTCCACGGTAAACAGAAGCCGCAGGGATTCCGGTCCCAGAGCCTTTATCTCTTCCATCTGGTCTCCCAGATAAAGCGGGTCTGCATTATAAAGAATATTATAGCATTCTTCACAGTTATTTTGTACTACAAACTCCTTGCGGTATCTGTCGGTTATCGTCGTATAACCGGATTCTTTTTTGCAGTTCCCCAGGGTCTTCCGGACGCAGCCTGCGGAAATCATCAGCGGCAGATATCCGTACGCCACCAGCTCTCCTCTTTCCAGTCCAAGGGTTTCCAGTTCCTGCCGGTTCAGCTCCAGCGGGGCGGTAAACCCGTCCGCTCCCTGCTCTTCCCAGAACCGTTTTGCCTCCCGGTTGAACTGGTAAAGTCCAAAGTCCGTCCGGACCGGTCCCTGCCAGCCCGCCCGCTTCAGAAAAGCAAAGCTCTCCAGGTTTCTTACCAGGAAGCCGTCCCAGCCGCTTTGCAGGAGCTGCTCTTTTCTGTCTTCGTAACGGCATCGGGTCGCCTCCCGGAACACCCAGGGCAGTATGAGCCAGGCTTCTTTTCCCTGTTCCTGAATCTCCGAAATGATTTCCCGGTATTCCCGCCCGCCCCCGGTCCGGGAAAAAAACATGCTGTCCACATAAATCCGGCGGATTCCCGGACAGTCTGCCAGGGCCAGCAGCTGCTCCCGGCTGTGGACCTCCGCACAGAGTGCAGGGCTGCCGAGGGCTTCATTTTCCCGGGTGACAGCCGTTCTCTCTTCCCTGCTCCCGGGCAGGGCTTCCGCTCTTCTGTAAGGAGCCAGAATCTTTTTTTCCAGTTCTTCCAGTGCCTTCCGCCGCAGGGTTTTAATACTCTGAACGGGAAGAAACAGTCCTTCCTCCAGTTCCACATCCAGTTCTTCGAACACAAAAGGAGTGTTCCCGGTCTTTTCCGTCTGCTCCGCCACGGTCTTTTTATCCAGCGGGCGGCTGAGGGAAGGCTGCGGTACGTCTCCGGCAGCCTTCGCCCGGATTCCGGAACACTGTACTACCAGTTTAGCAGACTTTCCTTTCTGAAGTATGAACTTTCCCTTAATTTTTTCTTTTATTTTCTGTCCGCACCAGGTTTCCCGAAGGGACTGTATCAGCTGTTCGTTCCGGGTACGGTTCAGAATCATCCCTGCCCGGAAAGGGGTATCCGGGTGTACCGGAATTTCTGTCTTCTTTCTCTTCCGGCACGCTGTCCTGCAGGTGCAGGTATCCGGCTTTTCCTGGCCCCTGCGCCGGGGAAGTTCCAGCACGTCGCCGGGATTTAAGTCCGTCAGGGCGGTGCCTTTAAGAATTCTTCCTTTTTTCTCCTGAATCCGGACCGCGGGGACGCCGGCATGACCGGCCCGCTCCAGGGACATCATTTCCCGGCCGTTCCGGGTATGATAGTACCCGGTATGAAATCCACCCCGGTTATATAAATCCAGCAGAATCCGGCGGTCCGCTTCTTCCACCTGGAAATGCTCTTTTGCCCAGACCGCTCCTTTCGCCTGCCTCATTTCCAGATACCGGTCTGTATATTTCCGATAAACGGAAGTGACGCCCGCCACATATTCCGGCTTTTTCATCCGTCCTTCAATCTTAAAAGAGCAGATACCCGCCTCGATAAGCTCCGGCAGTATTTCTACCGTGCACATGTCTTTCAGGCTCAGGAGACGGGAGGGATGCTTCTGCCCTTCCGCCCGGTAGGCGAGACGGCAGGGCTGGGCGCACTGCCCTCTGTTTCCGCTTCTTCCTCCCAGAAAGCTGCTGAAGAGACACTGCCCGGAATAACAGTAGCAGAGTGCCCCGTGAACAAAACTTTCCACTTCCATTCCCGTCTCCCTGGCAACAGTTTCCACTTCTTCCAGAGAGAGTTCCCGTGCGGTTACCACACGGACCGCCCCTTCCTTTTTCAGAAGCAGGGCTCCGTCCGTACCGCACACGCTCATCTGGGTGCTGGCATGCAGGGCCAGTCCGGGGAAATGCTCCCGGATAAACCGGAGCACTCCCGTGTCCTGAACAATGACAGCGTCCAGCCCCTGTTTATAATAAGGGAGCAGCCAGGAGTACAGCTGTCCCTCCAGTTCTTTTTCCTTCAGCAGGGTATTGACCGTCAGATAGATTTTTCTGCCGTGAAGATGTACATAGTCAATGGCTTCCAGCAGCGTCTTTTCATCCAGATTGTCCGCATAGGCCCGGGCCCCAAAAGCACTTCCTCCCAGGTATACTGCGTCGGCTCCTGCCGCCACTGCGGCCTGAAGGCACTCCAGGGAGCCGGCCGGGGCCAGAATCTCTGTCTCTCTTTCCATAAAACCTTTCCTTTTTCCACATCATAAAATAGGCTGTCCGCAGACAGCCTATTTTTTCCGATGATTTTTCATCTCTGTTTCCAGTTGAACGATTTTCATCTGCAGTTCCTGATTTTCCTCTTTGCATTTCTCCAGCGCTTTTTCCGCATTCTCATATTTAATCTGAATGGAAATCAGTTCATGCTTTAAATCATACATCTCTTTGTCTTTCGCTTCGATATCGCTCTCAAGGGCTCCACCCTGCTTCTTCGCTTTGAAGTAGTCATCGGCAATATTCAGGGCAAGAAGAACACTGCGCGCTTCGGCGCTCTGCTTCCGGTAGCCCTCGCTGCTGGTGCATTCTTCAATTTTATGATTCAGATAAGTGGATACTTTCTGAAGATAATCCTCGCTCTCAAACCCGCTCAGAGTGAACACCTTTCCCCCTATGAGAACTTCCGTATAATTTTTTGACGATGCCATAAAGAACCTCCTTGTCCGCCCTCTGTTTCCTCAGACTATTATAAACTATATTGCGACAAAAACCAACTATTTTTCAATATTTTCAGTAGAAATTCCCAGATGGCGGTAGGTGAGTTCCGTCGCCACTCTTCCTTTGGGAGTTCTCTGAATAAAGCCGTTTTTCAGGAGATAAGGCTCACACACATCCTCAATCGTTCCGGCGTCTTCCCCTACAGCGGCGGCCAGGGTATCCAGCCCCACCGGTCCTCCCTGAAACTTCTGAATGATGGTGAGCAGAAGCGTCCGGTCACTGTGGTCCAGTCCGCACCGGTCCACGTCCAGCAGGTCCATGGCGTAAACCGCCACGTCCTCCGTGATAACTCCGTCATATTTTACCTGGGCAAAATCCCGCACCCGCTTTAACAGCCGGTTGGCAATCCGAGGGGTTCCCCGGGAACGCCTGGCCAGCTCGGCCGCTCCGCCGGGTTCTATCCGTACGCCCATCACCTGGGCAGAACGCATGATAATCGCTTCCAGTTCCTGTTCTGTATAAAATTCCAGCCGGTTTACCACCCCAAACCGGTCCCGGAGAGGCGCTGTCAGCATACCCGCCCGGGTTGTGGCTCCCACCAGCGTAAAATGCGGCAGTTCCAGACGGATGGAACGGGCGCTGGCTCCTTTTCCAATCATAATATCAATGGCATAATCCTCCATGGCCGGATACAGTACTTCTTCCACCTGTCTGTTCAGCCGGTGTATCTCGTCCACAAACAGGACGTCTCCTTCCTGGAGTCCGTTCAGGATAGCCGCCATTTCCCCCGGCTTTTCTATGGCCGGACCGGAAGTCACTTTCATGCTCACGCCCATCTCGTTGGCAATAATACCAGCCAGTGTGGTCTTCCCCAGACCGGGCGGCCCGTAAAAAAGCACATGGTCCAGAGATTCCCCCCTGGACTTTGCCGCCTCAATATAGATTTTCAGTGTCTTTTTCGCTTTCTCCTGCCCAATGTAATCAGAAAGATACATGGGCCGGAGGCTGTTTTCTATTTTCTGGTCCTCTTCCAGATTTTCCGTTGTAATGATTCGTCTTCCCATTGTCATCCCCTGCTACATCAGATACTTCAGCGCCTGTTTCAGGATATCCCCGGCATCGGCGCCCTCTTCTGTCTTTACTTTTCGCACAGCCCGCAGGGCCTCCGTGCTGCCGTATCCCAGGGCCACCAGCGCCTGCACCGCGTCGGACTGAATCTCCGGGTCTTCTCCGGAAGGCGCTTCTTTTTCCTCTCCAGAATCCGGGCTCAGCACATCCTCTATTTTCAGCCGGTCCTTCAGTTCCAGAATCAGCTTTTCCGCTGTCTTCTTTCCGATTCCCTGGGCCGCGGAGATTGCTTTCGCATCTCCTGCCAGCACGGCAAAGCGCAGTTCATCCGGGGAAAGCGCGGACAGAATGCTTAAGCCTCCCCTGGGGCCGATTCCGCTGACACCCGTTATGAGCCGGAACAGTTCCAGCTCATCCCTGGAAAGGAAGCCAAAAAGCTGAAGAGCTTCCTCCTTCACATTCAGGAAGGTGTAAAGCCGCACCTCTTCTCCCGGAGCCGGAAGTCTTGTCATTGTTTTTTCCGGCATATAGATGCCGAACCCTACGCCACCTACATCTACCACCGCTTTGTCTTTTTCTGTCCAGGCCAGCTCGCCCCTGATATATGAAATCATCTCTGTCTCCTCATTTTCCGGTATTGTCTGTAAAGTCCAGCCGTTCCAGCCGTTTCAGCATGGCATTTGCCACCACGCCGATAATCAGCCCGGTCAGCACCCCCGCCACCAGGAGCACGGGAAGATAATAGAGAATCCCGAATGTTTCCACCACCAGGGCGGCCACCAGAATCTGCCCCACATTGTGAGCCACTCCGCCGGCCATGCTGACACCGTACACACTGAATTTTTTATTTTTTCTGGCAAGGAACATGACCGCGAAACTCAGAAGGCCACCTGCCAGACTGTAAAGAATGGCGGCAAGACTGGAAAAAAAGAACCCGGAAACCAGAATCCGGATTACCGAAATTGCCAGAGCTTCTCCGGTCTTCAGTTTATACAGCGCCACCACAACCACCAGATTCGCCAGTCCCAGCTTCACTCCGGGGATGCCCACCGGAAGCGGAACCAGGCTCTCCACATAGCTGAAAATCAGCGCCAGCGCTGTAAAGATTCCAAGATATGCCGCTCTTCGTCCCATCCGTTTCTCCTGCCCTTTCCGGCCCGGCTAATTTGCCACAGCATCCAGCTCGCTCTCATCCTGACTGACAATCTGCACCACCACCTGGTTGGGCAGACAGATGATACTCTCTCCGTCACTGGAAATCGGGCGCTGGTTGACGCAGAGCCTGTCCGGACAGTCTGCATCCGTCATATCCACCACACCATCCTGTATCTGTAAAATATTGGTTCCTCCATTGAGTTCTGCCGTTACGTCTTCCGACAAATCAAAAGTCTCCTCTATCTCCCCGTTTACCCGCACCGTCACATAGCCCGGATGCTGGTCCCCCAGAACTGCCCGGAGAAGAAAGATAACGGCCGCCGCAAACAGAACCACCGCCAGAAGAAGCCAGTCGTTTTTTTTCATCTTTTCCGCTTTTTTCTCATGTTCCATGACAGTATCCCTTTCTTCGTCCTATTCTAGCACACGGGAATCCGAAATGCAACCAAACGTTCGATTGATTTTTTCTGCATATCCCCGTATAATTGGACAGAGAATACTGCGCAGTGCCGGGATACCGGACTGCCGAAGGAGGAGTTTATGAAAAATTCAGGCATTCTGGCCATGGTTCTGGTGCTGGCCACGCTGGCAGGCGGCTGTTCTTCTGTCGTTTCGGAACCGGTTTCCCGCACGTCCACTTTTTTTGACACCGTGGTCCAGATTGATATTTACGATAAAAACGCAGAGGAAGTCCTGGACGGCTGCATGGAGCTCTGCCAGGGTTACGAGGAAAAGTTCAGCCGGACACGGGAAGGCAGTGAAATCTGGCAGCTGAACCACGCCGGCGGTCAGGCGGTGACCCTCTCCCAGGACACGGTGGACGTCATCCGTCTCGGTCTGCATTACGGAGAACTTACCGGGGGCGCTCTCGATATCACTATCGCGCCTCTGACTGATTTGTGGGACATCAAAAATAATCCCGGAACGCTTCCTGACGCTGCTGCCATCGAATCTGCCAGAAGCCATGTGAACTACGAAAACGTCCGGGTGGACGGCACCACCGTCCAGCTCATGGACCCGGCTGCTTCTGTGGACCTGGGAGCCGTTGCCAAAGGCTATGTGGCCGACCGGCTGAAGGAATACCTGGAAGACCAGGGAATTGCCAGCGCCCTTATCAATCTGGGCGGCAACATTCTGGCCGTAGGCGGCAAGCCGGACGGGACCAGCTTTAATATCGGCGTGCAGTATCCCTTCCGGGAACAGGGAGAGTCCATTACAAGTATCAAAATAAAAGACAAATCCGTCGTCTCTTCCGGTCCTTACCAGCGCTACTTTGAACTGGACGGAAAGATTTACCACCACATTCTGGACCCGGCCTCCGGCCGTCCTTCAGACAACGGGCTTTCCAGTGTGACCATCGTCGCGGATTCCTCCGCGGACGCCGACTGTCTCAGCACCGCCTGCTTTGTCCTCGGACTCCAGCAGGGTATGGAACTGATTGACAGCCTGGACAATGCCGAGGCCCTTTTTATCACTTCGGATTATAAACTGTACTATTCTTCGGGATTTCAGAAATAAAACAGAAACAAAAGATTTCAGAATTGTTTCCAAGTTGTAGTGGGGGACGGGTACCGGCCAGCCGGTACCCGTCCCCCATGAAAATTAGTAGTAATAATATCCTCCAAAAGAAGCATAGCTGCCTGCGCCAACCGCAACGATTACGATAATAAAAATCACAAGCAGTACATAACCGATAACCTGAAGAATCAGATTCGCCCGGCAGAAGTTTCTCCGGTTGATGTTTCCGGATTTTCCAAAAGCCCATACCAGATAGATAATCAGGCCAAAGCAGGGAATAATACCTGCAATCAGCACCAGGAGCCATTCTCCCATTGTCATGGGCGAGTGGTCCATGCCGTCTCCGCCCTGGTTCGGCGTCTGGTAACTGTTGTTATAGCTGTTATTATAACTGTTATTGTATCCTGTGCCGTTCTGATAGCCGCCATTTGTATTCTGGCCACTGTTATAACCGGAATTATATCCGTTTCCGTAACCGCCGTATCCGCCAGACTGAGAGGACTGGGAACCGTTTCCCGCGTCTGCTCCCGCATTCTGGGACTGACCGCCGTAGGTATAGCTCTCTGCCCCCGTGTTCTGGGACTGGCCTCCGTAGGTATAGCTGTCCGCTCCCGTGCTGTTCTGTTCCGGCGCCTGATAGGAAGCTCCGGCATTCGGATCTGTCCAGGTCTGATTTGTCTGGCCCGTTCCTTCCGCTGTCTGTCCCGCTGTATTCTGTGCCTGGTTTTCTGCTCCAGTGCCTTCAGATGGCGTCTGGCCATCGTTATAGTTTTCAAAATCCTGTCCCATCTGCATGTTCCTCCTGTGTTTTGTGAATATGATTCGAGACTCGCTCTTTCGTCTTTTATCATACCATAATCTCCCGTCTGTTACAAGAACATCAGCGCCCGGTAAAGTACACTTCCATAATAGTAGGTCATGGGCGGCTCATCCGGAAAACATACGGCCATCCGGTAGATATAGAACAGAATCATGCCGGCAAAAAGGATGACAGCGGGCCAGGTCAGACATTTCACGTCTTTTCCCAGCACATATCTGCGCAGGGCAAACAGAAGGGCCAGAGCCACGATTCCATAGGAAAACGGATGAATCGTCCAGGCCGTCCCGAAATCCCCCCGGAGCAGGGCGAAAACGGCCCTGGTCATCCCGCAGGCCGGGCAGGGAAATCCCGTAATCACAACCAGCGGGCAGAGACTGTAAAGAAAATATCTGCCCGCCAGGAACCAGACTGCAAGCACGGCTGCCGCAACCCTGCAGTTTACCACATCCGTCCAGATTTGTTTTCCCATCGCCCGCAGTCTCTGTTTCACGTTTTCCTCTCCTCTGTTTCCGTTCTGCCCGCCGTCCGCCGGTTCTGTTCCTTCCCGCCGTCTGCTACAGAATGATTTTCTTCGGACATTTTTCGGCGCATTTTCCACAGCCGGTACACTTGTCCGGGTCAATGTGGGCAAGGTTATTTTCCACGGTAACTGCCCCGAACTCACAGACTTTCTCGCACATCCGGCATCCGATACATCCCACCTGGCAGACGCTCATCACGTCTTTGCCCTTCTCCCGGGAACTGCACTGTACCAGGTGCTTCTGCTCATAGGGCACCAGCTCTATCAGATGTCTGGGGCAGGCCGCCACACAGTTGCCGCAGGACTTGCAGGCCTCTTTATCCACAACCGCAATTCCCTCTTCGATATGAATGGCGTCAAAAGGACAGGCTGCCACGCAGCTTCCAAAGCCGAGACATCCAAAGGTACATCCCTTGGGCCCTTTATTCTGCATCATGTCCGCCATAACGCAGTCTTTTACTCCGCTGTATTCATAGGCCTGCCCTGCCTTGTCGCAGGTGCCTGCACATTTTACAAAAGCCGTCATACGCACGGTTTCCCCTGCTTCTTCTCCCATGATGGCCGCGATTTTTTCCGCCACCGGGGCTCCGCCTACGGGGCACTGGTTCACCGGGGCCTCCCCTTTCACAATGGCCGCAGCCAGGCCGGAACATCCGGCATATCCGCAGCCGCCGCAGTTGTTGCCGGGAAGAGCCTCCAGCACAGCCTCCTCCCGCTCATCGGTTTCCACCGCAAACTTCTTTCCTGCCACGCCAAGGAAGACGCCGATAAACAGACCGGTTCCGCCTACTATCACCGCGGCAAGCAGTACTCCTGTAATACTCATAACTTACGTCCTCCTTAAATCAGTCCTGAAAATCCACAGAAAGCAATGGACATCAGCGCTGCCGTCAGCAGCACAATCGGCGTTCCCTGAAAGGATTCGGAAATGTCGTTGTGTGCGGTCTTCTCCCGGATTCCCGCCATAAGAACGATGGAAACCGTAAAACCTACTGCTGTCGCGAATCCATTGACAACACCTTCCAGAATCGTATATCCCTGCTGTACATTCGTCAGCGCCACACCCAGCACCGCACAGTTCGTCGTAATCAGGGGCAGATATACACCCAGTGCGTTGTAAAGAGAAGGTACCGACTTTTTCAGAAACATTTCCACAAACTGCACCAGGGCAGCAATCACCAGGATAAATACAATCGTCTGCAGATATTCAAATCCCGTAGGGACCAGAATAAACTGATAAATCAGTCCCGTGAAAAAGGAGGATATCGTAATAACGAAAATAACGGCGCCTCCCATTCCGGCCGCAGTCTCAATCTTCTTTGACACACCCAGGAACGGGCAGATACCAAGGAACTGACTGAGCACCACATTGTTTACAAAAGCGGAGCCAATGGCAATGATTAAAAGTTCTCTCATAATGCTCCCTCCTCCTTCTTCTCAGTCTGTCCGGCTCCCTGTCCGCAGCCGCCGCAGGAGGCACAGCCGCCTTCCGCACATCCCTGTGGACGGGTTACTTTCTTTCCTTTCTTCTCCAGGTGGTTCATGATTTTATTCCGGGAAGCCACCAGGAAGGCCAGGACGATAAACGCGCCGGGCGCCATAATGAAAATCGTTACCGGCTCATAGGATTCCGGCATCAGCTGAAAGCCGAATATGGTGCCGGCTCCAATAATCTCCCGCACGATTCCGATGCAGGTCAGACCAAAAGTAAAGCCGAGACCCATTCCAAGTCCGTCAAAAATAGAAGGAAGCACCGGATTCTTGGACGCGTAGCTCTCTGCGCGACCCAGGATAATACAGTTTACTACAATCAGCGGAATATAAAGTCCCAGCGCCGAATAAAGGCTGGGTACAAAGCCTTCCAGCAGAAACTGTACAATGGTTACAAAAGATGCCACTACTACGATGAAAGCGGGCATCCGGACGGAATCCGGAATGATTTTCCGCAGCATGGAAATCAGCATATTGGAAAGCACCAGTACTACCGTGGTGGAGAGTCCCATTCCGATTCCATTTACCGCCGAGGTGGTAACCGCAAGGGTAGGACACATTCCCAGCATCATAACAAAGGTCGGATTCTCTTTTACAAGTCCATTATATAAACGTTCTGTACAGTTATTCATTTCCACTGCCTCCTAACGCATTCTGATAATATCCCAGGGCCGTGTTCACTGCGCCGGTCACGGCGCGGGAGGTAATGGTGGCTCCGGTAATGGCGTCCACCGGCTCTCCTTCTCCGCCGTCCTTGCTTACATAGAAACGGTCTGTCTGCTTTCCGGCATACTGTTCATAGAACTCCGGCTTCTCAGCATTCATGCCAAGTCCTGCCGTCTCACTGATGGAGAGAAAAGAAATGCCGCTCACCGTACCGTCGGCCTGGATACCCACACTAATCTGTATATCCCCGCCGTAGCCGTCGCCATCTGTCACCGTAATGACATAACCGGCCTCTTCCGTTCCACTCATGGCCGCATAAACCTCATCCACAGTGGCATTTGCCCCCATGTCAGAGGCCGCCTGGGAAGCCGCGTCCGCATCCACGTCCACGGCCTCAAAGGAATCCGCCTCAGGAAATACTTCCTGGCAGGCCTCCTGCTTTGAGCGTTCTTCCGCCGCCGCAATCGGGGCTTTGGTAATCTCATAAACCGCACCGAGGGCCAGTCCGGAAATCACCGTGATGGCCGTCAGTATCAGTGTGTTTTTCAGAATTTTGTTCATTATTTTTCTCCTCCTTTCCCGAAAGGTCTGGGAAGAGTTACCCTCTCAATCAGCGGAACCAGAAGGTTGCTGAAGATAATCGCATAGGAAACCCCTTCTGCAGAACCGCCAAAGAGCCGGAACAGCCCTGTCAGAATACCCAGGACAGCTCCATATACATACTGTCCTTTTTTGGTAATAGGAGAGGTCACATAGTCTGTTGCCATAAACCAGGCGCCCAGCATCAGACCGCCTCCGCAAAGCTGCGCCGTCATATACGGGACATTGAAGAACCCGATTTCTTCCACGGTACCCCCGAAAATCCCGATAAAAAGGGCAAAGGTTACAATATAGGTTCCCGGAATCCGCAAATCGATAATTCCGCGCAGAATCAGAATGATAGCGCCCAGGATGATGGCCGGGACGCAGGTCTCGCCAATGGTGCCGCCTGTATTTCCCATCAGCATATCCATCGTGTTGATGCCTGCCAGCGGGCTGCTTCCGGCCTCCACATTGGCACGGATGGAAGCCAGGGGCGTAGCTCCGGTCACACCGTCATATACAAAGGTTGTCATTCTTCCCGCAAAGGATATCAGCAGAAAACATCTGGCAGCCAGGGCCGGATTCATAAAGTTCTGTCCCAGTCCTCCAAAAAGCTGCTTTACTACCACAATGGCAAACACACTTCCCAGAGGGCCCATCCACAGCGGAACGGAAGGCGGAAGGTTCAGCGCCAGGAGCAGTCCTGTCACAGCCGCGCTTAAGTCTCTGATGGTTACCGGTTTATGCATCAGCTTCTCAAATAAATATTCCGTCAGCACTGCTGCCGCCGTTGTCAGAATCACTACCAGCCAGGCATGGGTATCCCGGAAATTATAGATTCCGAAGGCAGTCGCAGGCAAAAGTGCGATAATCACCCACAGCATAATATTTCCCGTCGTTTCCCGGGAGCGGATATGCGGTGAGGATGATATTTTCAGGTTCTCACCCATTTTTATTCACCTCTTCCTCTCTCACTCTAGTTTTTCTTTTTATTTGCCAGGGCAATTTTCCGCATGGAACCGATGGACTGCTTCAGCTGTCTCTTTGCAGGACAGACATAACTGCAGCACCCGCACTCCATGCATTCCAGGCCGTTCATTTTCACAAACTCCGTTTCGTCATGACGCTCCGCCACATCTGCCAGCCGGGAAGGCAGCAGACGGCTCGGGCACACTTCCACACAGCGCCCGCAGTTAATGCAGGGGGTAGGCGCCATGGCAGATACCTCATCTCTGGAAAGACACACAATGGCAGAAGAAGTTTTCGTCACCGGCGTATCCAGGGTGTACATGGCAAATCCCATCATGGGACCGCCAGAAATCACCTTTTCCGTTCCTTCTTTCAGTCCTCCCGCGGCCTCCACCAGCTCCCGCTGGTTCATGCCAAAGGGTACCCGGTAGTTTCCCGGGCTGACTACACCGTCCCCGCTTACGGTAACCACTCTCTCCATGGAAGGCAGGCCTTCCTTTACCGCCCGGCAGATGGCTGTCAGCGTCTCCACATTGTCCACGATGCACCCAGCGTCCGCCGGAAGCATGGAAGAATTGATGGCGCGGCCGGTGGTTGCATAGATGAGCTGCCGCTCTGCCCCTTCCGGATATTTCGTCATCATGGACACCACTTCCATCCGCGGTTCTTCCTTTGTCAGTTCCCGCAGTTTCGCAATGCAGTCCGGCTTGTTGTCTTCCACTGCAAAAATACCTTTCGCGCCTTCAAAAAGCTGAAGCACAATCCGCATTCCTCCTACCAGCAGTTCCGGCGTCTCCACCATGCGGCGGTAGTCTGCGGTGATATACGGCTCACACTCGGCGCAGTTGGCTATAATATACTCAATCTTTTCCGGTTCTTTCGGAGACAGTTTTACCCGGGTCGGGAAGCCTGCGCCTCCCATGCCCACGATTCCCGCCTCACCAATGCGCTCCAGAATTTCTTCTTTTGTCATCTCTTCCGCCGGCTTTACCGGAAGAAGCGGCGCTTCCTCATAAAGGCCGTCATTTTCCAACACAATACTGTCCACCTTTGCTCCTGCCGGAGTAACATGGGGTTCTATGGCAGTTACGGTTCCCGAGACAGAAGCATAGACCGGCGCCGACACGAAACCGCCGGCGCGGGCAATCATCTGCCCCTTTTTCACATGTTCCCCTTTTTCTACTATGGGCACGGCAGGTGCGCCAATGTGCTGGGACAGGGGATACACCAGTTTCTCTTTCGGAAGCAGATCCATGATGGCTTTGTCTTTTGCCAGACTCTTTCCGTCATCCGGATGTACTCCTCCCCGAAAAGTTACGAGTTTCATTTTTCTTTCCTCCCTGATATTATTTTAACAAAAAAGGGGAGATGAAAACTGCCTGAACCAGTTCTCATCCCCACCCTGTATTTACTCTTCGCTCTGCTTTCTTCTACTTTACTCTGCTTCACTCTGGACATCAGTTTCGGCCTGTGACGGAGCCGGTTCCAGTGCTTTCATACTCAGGCTGATTTTCTTTTCCGGCTCATTCAAGTCTACAATTTTCGCTGTGATTTCCTGACCAACGGAAAGTACGTCGGAGGGCTTGTCCACGTGAGCCCTGGAAATCTGGGATACATGAAGAAGTGCATCCACTCCCGGCGTCAGCTCTACAAATGCACCAAAATCAGTCATTCTGGCTACACGGCCTGTCACGGTCTTTCCAACCGCATAATCTTCTGCCGCGTTTGCCCACGGATTTGTTTCCGGGAACTTCAGACTAAGGGCAATCTTTGTATCATGGATATCTTTTACAAGGACTTTCAGTTTTTCACCTACGGTAAATATTTTCTTCGGATTGTCCACTCTTCCCCAGGACATTTCAGAGATATGTAACAGTCCGTCCACACCGCCCAAATCGATAAATGCGCCAAAATCTGTTACGTTCTTTACAACGCCTTCCACAGTGTCGCCAATCTTCAGCTTCGCAAACAGTTCTTTCTGTCTTTCTGAGCGCTCAGCAACAAGCAGCTGACGTCTGTCACCGATAATCCGGTTTCTGCGGGGATTGAACTCGCTGATAACAAACTCAATCTCCTGATTCTGATATTTGGATAAATCTTTCTCGTAAGTATCGGAAACAAGGCTTGCCGGAATAAATACCCTGGCCTCATCAACTACGACGCTGAGTCCGCCGCCCAGAATCTGGGTAACCGGTGCTTTCAGCACTTCCTTATTCTCATAGGCTTCCCGAAGCCTTTCGTTTCCTTTTTCTGCTGCAAGTCTCTTGTAGGTGAGCAGAACCTGACCTTCGCCGTCATTGACTTTCAGAACTTTCACTGTCATGGAATCTCCCACGGACACAACCGTGGTCAAATCAACATTCGGTTCGTTTGTGTACTCACTTCTTGTGATAATTCCGTCTGCTTTATAGCCGATATTCAGAATAATTTCATCCGGCTTCACATCAATAACGGTACCGTCCACAACCTCGCCGTTATGAATTGTTTTAAATGATTCTTCCAACATCTGTTCAAAAGTTAATTCTGACATTATTTTGAACCTCCTCAATTATATTATTGGGCGTGGATGCCCCTGCTGTAATACCTACTGTTTCCACGGACCTTAATTGATTCGTATCCAAATCGCCAAGTGTCTGTATATAGTACGTATTGTTGCATACATTTCTGCATATTTCAAATAGCTTCTGGGTATTGGAACTATTCTTGTCTCCTATTACAATCATAGCATCCACCCTTTCTGCAATCCGGGCCGCCTCACTCTGACGCTCTCTGGTAGCATTACAGATTGTATTTAAAACACTTATATAATACCCCTTTTCCAAAATAATTTCAACTAAATCTTTGAATTTATTGTAATTAAATGTCGTCTGTGCCACGATACAGATTTTTCTTCCAGGTTCTGCCTGAAAGGCTTCTGCCTCCTCCGCTGTCTGTATGACGTCCACGTCTTTTCCAGCCCATCCCCGGATGCCTTCCACCTCCGGATGACTGGGATTCCCGATAATCACAATCCGGCTCCCCGCGGCGCTTTCCGCCTGCACAATTTTATGAATTCGTTTCACAAAGGGGCAGGTGGCGTCCACATATTCTATCCCCTTTTCTTCCAGTTTCCGGCAGAGTCTTTCCGGCACTCCGTGGGAGCGGATGATAACCAGCCCTTCCGTCAGTTCCTCCAGCTCCTCCTCGCTCTGAATGACCCGGACTCCCTTTTCCCTTAAGTCCTTTACCACCTCTTCGTTGTGGATGATGGGACCGTAGGTATAGATGGCTGTCCCCGGACGTTTTTCGGCTTCCTCATAGACGGTATCCACCGCCCGCTTTACACCAAAGCAGAAGCCGGCACTTTTTGCCCTGATTACTTCCATAAAAAGTCCCTCCTGTACGGAAAAGACGGAACCCGGAAATTCCGGATTCCGTCTGTATTTTTTTGTTTTACCAGTATCTTCTGAACCAGTGGGATGCATAGTTTACACTGGTATAGCATACTACCTGACCGGGCTGCGGCGCGTGAATCATCTGTCCGCCTCCCACGTAGATTCCCACGTGTCCGGCATAACACACCACGTCGCCTGGCATAGCCTCGGAGGCGCTCACAGCCTTTCCGCCGGCTCCCAGCGAACCGGACTGTCTCGCAACAGAGATACCGACTGCCTGATGTGCCAGATAAACCAGACCTGAACAGTCTACACCGCTATAAGATGTGCCGCCCCAGACATAGGGAACTCCCAGATAGGATGCTGCCGCACTTACAATAGCACTTCCCACAGAACTGTCCCCGCTTCCCTGGTAGTTACCGCCTCCGGAAGAACTGCTTCCACCTCCTGTAGAAGTACCGCCTCCTGTGGTGGTGTCTCCGCCAGTGGAACCAGAACCGCCTCCGGCGGAAGTTCCGGCATCATCCTGGGCTGAGGCCTGCTCGGAGGCCGCCTGAGCCGCCGCTTCCTCTGCCGCTTTCTGAGCCGCCGCTTCTACCGCAGCCTGAAGCTGTTCATCGAGATTAGCCACCTCATCCTGTTTGGCTGTCAGGGTAGCATTCAGACTTTCCTCCTGGGAACTATATTCCGCCTGAAGGCTCTCCATATTCGCCATCTCTGTCTCCAGAGTATCTTTTAAATCTGCAATTTCCTGCTTAGTAGCCACATATTCTTCCAGCTTGTCCCTGTCATACTTATGTACATTCTGTACGTATTCCGCCTTGTTAAGCAGGTCTGAGAAATCAGTGGAAGAAAGCAGCGTCTCAAGAGCACTGGTTTCTCCATTCTCATACATATATTTAATCCGCAGCTTCATGTCTTCATACTGCTGCTTCTCTTTTTCCTCTGCTGCAGCCAGGTCTTCCTCCGCCTGACTGATTTCCTCTCCCTTGGTAATCAGATTCTGTTCCAGTTCATTTATCTTCTCAACCAGGCCCTGAAGTTCTTCCTGCAGGGACGTCACTTCGTTCTGCGCTGCCTGCTTGCTCTGCTCCAGGTCGTCCACGCTTGGTTCTGCAAACACCGGAACTACACACAGTGAACTTACCAGAAGTGATGTAATTACTGCTCTCCCCAATCTTCTTTTCTTCATCGTTTCTCTGAACCGCTCCTTTCCATGCTGCCTCATTCGTTTACAGATTTCCCCCTGCAATCTATAGACGATTATAACGCATCTTACTCCCCATTGCAATAATTTTTAATATTTTTGTAACATTTATGAAGTTTTTCTTATGCTGCGCCGCCCCAGACAGCGCCATGGACTATGCTAACGCATTTTTCGCGGCCGGTCAATACCCGGGGAAAGATTTCCAGAAAAAATTCCGGCGGAGGTCTTCCCTCTGCCGGAGATTTTTCTTTACAGGGCGGTGTACCCCATCAGGTCCAGGTCAACCCGGGCCGCGGCTTCCCGTCCTTCCCGAATCGCCCACACAACCAGGGACTGCCCCCTGCGCATGTCCCCTGCCGCGAACACGCCCGGCACACTGGTCTTCCGGGTATCCTCTTTCGTCCAGATTCTTCCCCGTTCGTCCCGTCTGGCGCCGAATGCCTTCGCCACGTATTCTTCACATCCCAGAAATCCTGCTGCTATCAGCACAAGCTCCGTCTCCACAGTATATTCGCTTCCGGGAATCTCTTCCATTTTCGTCCGTCCGGTCTTTTCATCCTGCTTTTCTTCCAGCCGGACCAGAACAGCTTTTTTCACCGCTCCGTCTTTCCCCTTCACAAACTCTTTTACCGTGGTCTGATAGACTCTGGGGTCTTTTCCAAAAAGGGCCGCGGCTTCTTCCTGTCCGTAATCCGTCTTCTTCACCCGGGGCCACTCCGGCCAGGGATTGCTCTCCAGCCGGGAGGCGGGAGGCTCCGGCATCATTTCCAGCTGAAGCACGGATTTTGCGCCGTGGCGCAGAGCGGTTCCCACACAGTCGTTTCCGGTGTCTCCGCCGCCAATCACGAGTACCCGTTTTCCCTTTGCCGACACAAACTCGCCGTCTACCAGTTCCATTTCATGCTGCTGGAGACATTTCGTTGTGGATTTGAGGAAATCCACGGCAAACCAGATACCGGCGGCGTCTCTTCCCGGCACCCGGATGTCCCGGGGCTGGGAAGCGCCGCAGGCCAGAACCACCCGGTCGAATTTTTTCCGGATGTCCGCGGCCTTCCGGTCCTTTCCCACATCGCAGCCGGTGCAGAAATGAACGCCTTCTTCCTCCATAACCGCCAGCTTCCGGTCAATGATGTGCTTCTCCAGCTTCATATTGGGAATCCCGTAGCGCAGAAGGCCTCCGGGACGGTCCTCTCTCTCAAATACGGTAACCTCGTGCCCTCTCCGGTTCAGCAGGTCCGCCGCCGCCAGCCCCGCCGGGCCGGAACCGATGACCGCCACGGTTTTTCCCGTGCGGACCGCCGGCACTCTCGGACCGGCATACCCCTGCCGGTAGGCATTCTCAATGATGGCGTATTCATTGGATTTTGTGGTCACCGGATCCCCGTACAGACCACAGGTGCAGGCCGCCTCGCAGAGAGCCGGGCAGACCCTGGAGGTAAACTCCGGAAAATTATTGGTCTTCCGCAGCCGGTAATAGGCTTCCTCCCAGTTTCCGTGATACATCAGGTCGTTCCATTCCGGCACCAGGTTGTGCAGGGGGCAGCCGCTTGCCATCCCCATCAGCATTTCCCCGGACTGGCAGAAGGGCACGCCGCATTCCATACATCTGGCACCCTGCTGTCTCTGCTCTTCCATGGAAAGTGGGGTATGGAATTCCCGGAAGTGGCAAAGCCGCTCCTTCGGACTTTCCGCCTTCTGATTCTGCCGTTCATATTCTAAAAATCCCGTCGCTTTTCCCATGTCCATCACCCCTTCCTTTCCTGCTTCATTGCGTAAAACGCCTCTGTTTTCGCCTGCTCGCTTCCCAGGCCCTGCTCTTCCATCTGCAGAATCAGCGTCTGCATCCGCTCGTAATCATGGGGTATGATTTTCTTGAAGCGGGGCAGCCAGGCCGTGAAATCCTCCAGAATCTCCCGGCCCTTCCGGGAACCGGTGGCAGCCACATGGGCCTCTATCATTTCCTTCAGTTCCATGACGTCGTATTTGGAGGTCACCCGTTTCAGGCTGACGAGCTGCTTGTTCACCCGGGTGTACAAATCGTTTTCCATATCCAGCACATAGGCCACGCCGCCGCTCATGCCTGCCGCAAAATTCTTCCCTGTGCTTCCCAGTATCACGACCCGTCCTCCGGTCATGTATTCACATCCATGGTCTCCCACACCTTCCACTACGGCAACCGCCCCGGAATTGCGGATACAGAACCTCTCTCCTGCCATTCCGTTGATAAAGGCGCTGCCGCTGGTCGCTCCGTAAAGAGCCACATTTCCGATAATAATATTCTCTTCCGCCGGGTAGGCAGCGTCTGACGGAGGGTACACGGCCAGCTTTCCGCCGGAGAGTCCCTTGCCAAAATAGTCGTTGCTGTCCCCGCACAGTTCCAGGGTCAGTCCTGCCGGAATGAAGGCCCCAAAAGACTGTCCTCCCGCGCCATGGCACTTCAGGACAAACGTATCCTCCGGAAGTCCGTCCGGATACCGTCTGGTAATCTCCGAGCCGAGAATCGTGCCAAAAGTACGGTCCGTATTTTTTACTTCCAGACGCAGTTCCTTCTTCTCTCCCTTTTCCAGGCAGGGTCCCAGCTCCTTCAGAAGCACCCTCTCATCCAGGGTGTTTTCCAGATGGAAGTCATACTTTTTCGCCGGGTCATAAATCTGCTTTCCTTCTTTTTCTTCTGTCCGCTCCAGAATCCGGGACATATCCAGGGTGGCGGCCCTGGGGGTCGCCGGATGCTCTTTCTGACAGAGAAGGTCGCTTCTTCCCACCATTTCATCCACGGTCCGGATTCCCAGTTTTGCCATGTATTCCCGCAGTTCTTCTGCGATATATTTCATAAAATTGATGACATACTCCGGTTTTCCGGCAAACCGCTTCCGCAGCTTGGGATTCTGGGTGGCAATCCCCACCGGGCAGGTATCCAGGTTGCAGACCCGCATCATGACACAGCCCAGGCATACCAGCGGCGCGGTGGCAAAGCCGAATTCCTCAGCCCCCAGAAGAGCTGCGATGGCCACGTCCCGGCCGCTCATCAGTTTTCCGTCCGTTTCTACCCGGACCCGCTCCCGCAGTCCGTTCTGTATCAGCGTCTGGTGCGTTTCCGCCAGTCCCAGTTCCCAGGGAAGTCCCGTATTATAAATCGAACTTCTGGGGGCCGCCCCGGTGCCGCCATCATGACCGGATATGAGAATCAGTCCCGCTCCGGCCTTGGCCACGCCGGCCGCCACGGTTCCCACGCCGGCCTCCGACACCAGTTTGACAGATATCCGGGCGTCCCGGTTGGCATTTTTGCAGTCATATATAAGCTGGGCCAGGTCCTCAATGGAATAGATATCGTGATGAGGCGGCGGGGATATCAGGCCCACTCCCGGTGTGGAATGCCGGGTTTTGGCAATCCAGGGATAGACCTTGCCGCCCGGCAGGTGTCCGCCCTCCCCGGGTTTTGCGCCCTGGGCCATTTTAATCTGAATTTCCCTGGCGCTGACCAGATACCGGGAGGTCACGCCGAACCGTCCGCTGGCCACCTGCTTAATGGCAGAACATTTGTCCCCTTCCAGACGTTCGGTGTCCTCTCCGCCCTCGCCGCTGTTGGACTTTCCATGAATGGTATTCATGGCTATCGCCAGCGCCTCATGCGCTTCCTGGGAAATGGATCCGTAGGACATGGCTCCCGTCTTAAACCGGGTGACAATCGAATCCACACTCTCCACCTGGGAAAGGGGAATTCCCTTTTTCGGCCAGACAAAATCCAGCTGTCCCCGGAGGGTTACTTTCGCGGATTCTTCATCCACCATCCGGGTATATTCTTTGAACAGCCCGTAGTCGCCCCTGCGCACGGCCTGCTGCAGCGTATGAATGGTGGCCGGGTTGTAAAGGTGCTCTTCTCCCTGGCTTCTGGCCTTGTAGCGCCCGATACTGTCCAGAGTCAGGTCCACTTCCAGCCCCAGAGGGTCAAAAGCCTCGGAATGTCTTGCCTGGTAATCCCGGGCGATTTCTTCCAGCCCGATGCCGCCTACCCGGCTTACCATTCCCGTAAAGTATTTTTCAATAAATTCTTCCTTCAGGCCGACGGCTTCAAATATCATGGAGCCCTGGTAGGACTGAATGGTGGAAATTCCCATTTTAGAAGCAATCTTTACAATGCCTCCCAGCACGGCCTGGTTGTAGTCTTCCACCGCCGCATAGTAATCCTTGGTCAGCATGCCCTTGTCAATCAGCTTCCGGATGGTCTCATGGGCCAGATAGGGATTCACCGCCGAGGCCCCGTATCCCAGAAGGGTGGCAAAATGATGCACTTCCCGCGGTTCCCCGGTCTCCAGAATCATGGCCACGGAAGTCCGCTTCTTTGTCCGCACCAGATGCTGGTGCACGGCGCTGGTGGCCAGGAGGGAGGGAATTGCCGCATGGTATTCGTCCACGCCCCGGTCGCTGAGAATCAGAATATTGGCCTGCTCCCGGATGGCCCGGTCCACCTGGATAAACAGATGGTCGATGGCCCGCTCCATTCCGGAATTTTTATAGTAGGTGATGGAGATTTCCGCCGTCTTAAACCCGTCCGCCTTCAGATTTTTAATCTTCAGCATATCGGTCTCTGTAAGGACCGGATTTTCCACCTTCAGTACCCGGCAGTTTTCCTCTTTCTCCTCCAGAAGGTTTCCGTCTTTTCCGACATAAACCGTTGTGGAGGTGACGATTTTTTCCCGGATGGCGTCAATCGGCGGATTGGTAACCTGGGCAAACAGCTGCTTAAAATAGTCAAACAGCGGGCTGTGCTCCCGGGAAAGGACGGGCAGCGGACTGTCCACACCCATGGCCCCGATACTCTCGGTCCCGTTTTTTGCCATATTCAGAACCGACATTTCTACCTCTTCATAGGAATAGCCGAATGCTTTCTGCAGTCTGCTCAGTTCCTCGTCCGAATAATGGGTGACATTTTTATTGGGGATTTTTAAATCTTTCAGTTTAATCAGGTTGCTGTCCAGCCACTCTCCATAGGGCTGTGCCTTGGCGTAGCGGTTCTTTATTTCTGCGTCGGTGAGCACCCGGCCTTCCACTGTGTCCACCAGCAGCATCTTTCCGGGCCGGAGCCGTTCTTTCAGCCGGATACGGGAGGGCGGAATATCCAGAACCCCCACTTCGGAGGAAAGAATCAGCGTATCGTCGTCCGTAATATAATACCGGGAGGGACGCAGCCCGTTCCGGTCCAGCACCGCCCCGATACAGTCCCCGTCCGAAAAAAGGATGGAGGCGGGCCCGTCCCAGGGCTCCATCATGGTGGCGTAATACTGGTAAAAATCCCGTTCCTGCCGGGACATGGTATGATTCTTGTCCCAGGGCTCCGGAATGGTTATCATCACTGCCAGGGGAAGCGGCATGCCGCTCATCATCAGAAATTCCAGGGTATTGTCCAGCATGGCAGAATCCGAACCGGAAATATTGATTGCCGGAAGAACTTTATAAAGTTCCCCTTTCAGATGTTCGGACTCCATGTTCTCTTCCCTGGCCCGCATTTTATCGGCATTTCCCCGTATCGTATTGATTTCCCCGTTATGCACAATAAACCGGTTGGGGTGCGCGCGGTCCCAGCTTGGCATGGTGTTTGTGCTGAACCGGGAATGAACCACCGCGATGGCGGACTCATACTCCAGGCTCTGCAAATCGTCGAAAAACTCCCGCAGCTGGTTCACCAGAAACATGCCTTTGTATACAATCGTCCGGCTGGAGAGAGACGCCACATAGGTGTCGTCACTGCTCTGTTCAAATACTCTCCGCACAACGTAAAGCCTGCGGTCAAATTCCAGCCCCTTCGCGATTTCTTTCGGTCTGCCGATGAATCCCTGCATAATGCAGGGCATGCATTCCACGGCCTTTCTGCCCAGAATTTCCGGGTGAACCGGCACCTGGCGCCACCCAAGGAAGGGCAGGCCCTCTTTTTCCGCAATGACTTCCAGTATCTTCTTTGCCTGGTTCCGTTTCAGCTCATCCTGGGGGAAGAAGAACATCCCTACTCCGTAGTCCCGTTCTTCTCCTAAAAAAATACCGAGGGATTCGCAGGTTCCGGTGAAAAATCTGTGCGAAATCTGCAACAGAATTCCCACACCGTCTCCTGTTTTTCCCTCGGCGTCTTTGCCGGCCCTGTGCTCCAGGTTCTCTACAATTTTCAATGCGTCTTCCACGGTCTGATGGGTTTTCCTTCCCCGTATGTTCACTACCGCGCCGATACCGCAGTTATCGTGCTCAAAGCGGGGAGAGTAAAGACCCTTTCGTATCTTTTCCTTGTCTCTGCCCATATTGTCTTCCTTTCTCCACATTTATTGTTTAACACTATACCTCATTTACGTGTAAAAGTAAAGAAAATTTTTATCATGGCCACTGCCACAAGCAGGGAAACCGTGGTCACTCCTACTGTCCGCAGGGCGCTCTCCAGCATCCAGGAGAAAAAATTCCATCTGGTTGCAAAAAGGGATACCAGATTGATGACCATGTGCAGCAGCACCGGTACCGCCAGCCGCTCTGTCTGCTCATACACCCAGGCCAGGAGCATTCCCAGCACGAATGCATAGAGAAACTGCACCAGATTTCCATGCAGAATTCCAAACACCAGCGAGGAAAACAGGATGGCCGCAGGTGCCCCCACGTTTTCCCGCATGCGCCGGAACAGCATTCCCCGGTAAGTCAGTTCCTCCGCCACCGGCGTCAGAATTCCCGTCCCCACTATCTGCACCAGGAAGGGGGATTCGTACACAGCCGCCGCCACACTCTGGTAGCCCTGGCTGAATACCGTCAGGCGGCTTACCATCAGCAGGCTGTTCAGGGTGATGCAGGAGGCGGCGCCCATTACAAAAAGCACGAGAATGCAAAAGCATCCGGGGCGTTCTGTGCCCGTCCAGGTTCCCCGCCTGTCCCGCCAGAACAAAAACCCCATCAGCGGAATGGTTATGGCAGAAGCCACCGTCGTCAGTTCCGTGGCATACTGCTGCATATTCACAGCCACCTTTACCGTGCTGTCTGACTCGGCCGCCCACCAGAGTCCGGCCGCCATCTGCACTGCCAGTCCGATTCCCCACTGAAGCAGTACGGGCAGAACCAGATAAAGAAACTGTCTTCTTCCATTTCCCTTCCGCATACCGTCTTCTCCTCTCTTCTTCTATCACGCCACGGTTTAACGGCCGCTTTTCCCTTCCAGAAATTCCAGGATTTCCTCCCGGCTTCCCGCAAACGAGCCCTGAACCATCTCCGGTTTTCCTCCGCCTTTTCCGCCGAACTGCGCATTCAGGCTCTGACAGAGGGGCCGCAGATCCTCTTTCCTGCTTCCGATTACATACCGGAAACCGTTCTCCGCCTTCGTAAACACGCCGGCCGTCCCGGCGCCTTTTTCCAGCAGCCGGTTCATCAGTTCCCTGGGTTCGCTTCCGGAAAGTCCTTCTTCAAACAGAAAGACCGGTTCTTCTCCCCGGACAGCCCCGGCCGCCTGCCAGTCAAAAATCTGTTTTTTCAGTGCGTCCTTTTCCAGTTTCAGGGCATTCATCTCTTCTTTCAGATGCCAGACTGCTTCCGCCGCCTTATCCTCGCTGGCAGAAAGGGCATGCATCACGCCCCGCACCAGTTCCTCTTTTTTCCGGTAGTCCTTTAAGGCCCGGCGTCCGCAGACCATGGTAATCCGCACGCCGCCTTTGTAATTCTGGGAATGAATGAACTTAATCAGTCCGATTTCCCCGGTCACCGCCACGTGGGGCGCACAGCATGCGCACCGGTCCACGCCGGGTATGGTGACAATCCGCACCGGTCCGTCTATCTCAATCTTGCTCCGGTACTCCAGCGTTTCCAGCTCTTCCCGGTCAGGAAAACCGGCCTGCACCGGCAGGCAGGCAAACACAGCCTCATTGGCAGCTGTTTCCACTTCGGTCAGTTCTTCTTTTGTCAGCGGCCCGTCCAGGTCCAGGGTGCAGACCTCTTCCCCAAGATGAAATCCCACGTTGCTGTATCCGAAGCGTCCGTGGATAATTCCGGAAACGATGTGCTCCCCAGTATGCTGCTGCATACGGGAGAACCGTTTCTCCCAGTCCAGAACACCTTCCTGAACGGTTCCCTCCGGCAGGGGCTGGTCCACTTTATGACGGATAATTCCTTCTTTTTCCTGCACATCCAGCACCCGGGCTCCTCCAAGGGTTCCTGTGTCAGCCGCCTGGCCTCCGCCCTCCGGGAAGAAGGCCGTCTCTTCCAAAATCACCTGCCAGGTCTCCTCCCCCGGCTCTTTTTCACAGGAAAGCACCCGGGAGGCAAAAGTCCGGGCATGACTGTCCCGGTAAAACAGTTTTTCTGTCACGTTTTTTGCTCCTTTCCGTGCATCTGTTCCGGCATTCTACATCCGTTCCGGCGCTTCAAATCCCAGCAGATGAATGCAGGTGTCCAGAATGCCTTCCGCCAGTTTCAGCAGACCGATATAACTTTTCTGCTTCTTTTCATCCTCTTCGGACAGAATCCGTGTCTCATGGTAGAACCGGTTCAGCGCATTGGCCAGCTCATAGACATAGGCACAGATTTTATGGGGCGCCAGTTCTTCGTACGCCGTCTCCATGGCGGCGGAAAATCCGGCCATGGAAAGCATCAGCGCCTTGGCGCTTTCCGACTCTTCCGGCAGAATCAGGGCGTCCTCCGTCCGTCCTCCGGCAGTGGTATATTTATCCAGAATGGAGCGGATACGGACAATCGTATAAAGGATATAGGGGCCCGTATTTCCTTCAAAGGAAGTAAACCGGTCCACGTCAAATACATAGTCCTTGGAAGCCTGGTTGGACAGATCCCCGTACTTCAGGGCAGACAGCGCTACCATCTTTGCCGTGTCAAGAGCCGCGTCCCCGGATACGGTCCGGTTATCCGTAATCTTGCTGTACATGGTCTCCGTGATATCATGAATCAGCGTTTCCAGGCGCATCACTCCGCCTTCCCTGGTCTTAAACGGCTTGCCGTCCTTTCCATTCATGGTTCCAAATCCCAGGAACGTCAGCTTCGTATCTTCCGGCACAATTCCGGTCTTTTTCGCGCACCGGAACACCTGGATAAAATGAAGCTCCTGCCGTTTGTCCGCAAGATAGATAATTTCGTCCGGCGAAAACAGTTTTTCCCGCTCCACCAGCGTAGCCAGGTCCGTGGTGTCGTAAAGAGCCGCTCCGTCGGATTTCAGAATCATGCAGGGCGGAATCTCCCGGGTATCGCTCTCCTCTTTTACATCCACCACCAGGGCGCCGTCGTCCAGATGGGCATACCCTTCGTCTTTCAGGCGCTGTACCATGTCGGGAATATACTGCTGAGAATCGGATTCTCCTTTCCACAGATCGAATTCCACATTCAGGGCCGTATAGTTTTTCTTCAGGTCGGCAATGGATACGTTCATAATGTGATTCCAGAGAGCCCGGTAACCCCTCCGGCCGTTTTGGAGCTGGAACGTGGCCTCCAGGGCTTCTTCCCGGTAGTCCTCATGCTCCTTCGCAAATGCGCTGGCAGCCGGATAAATTTCCTCCAGCTCTCCTATGGTAAAAGGCGCCTCCTCAGGGTAGTCGCCGGTAAAGCTGTTGTCGAAATAGGGAAGTTCCGGCTGACGCTTCCGCAGTTCTGTAATTATCAGGCCCATCTGATAACCCCAGTCTCCCAGATGAATGTCCGCCGTTACGTCATTTCCCATAAACCGGTTCAGCCGTTTCAGGCTCTCTCCGATGATGGCGGAACGCAGATGTCCCACATGAAGCGGCTTGGCCACGTTGGGGCCGCCGTAATCCATCACAATTTTCTTCGGATTTTCTACTGTCTCCACGCCGTATTTCGGTGCCTCTGCCATCCGGTTCAGATAGTGGGCCGCAAAAGCGGGACTTACCGACAGATTGATAAAGCCAGGCTTCACTGCCTCTGCCTGGGAAAATACCAGGCTGCCCTCCATTTTCGCAACCACATCCTGGGCAATGGCCAGGGGCGCCTTGTGATATTTCTTTGCTCCGGCCATGGCGCCGTTGCACTGATACTCGCATAAATCAGGACGGTTGGAAACCGTGACTTTCGCCAGTTCCCCGTCGTATCCTGCTCCCGCAAAAGCAGCTTTCAGTTCCTCTGTCATAAAATCAAGTATCTTCTTCATTTTGTTCATTCCTTCCTCAATTCACTGACGTTACCCTTCATTATATCGGAATTCTTCTTCCCGCGCAATACAGGAATTGTGTATAATCAAAAGGTAGAAAGAAAGGAGGACATCCTATGAAGAAAAAACTGCTGCTCGGATGCCATGTGGGAATGAGCGGAAAAGAAATGCTGCTTGGCTCTGCAAAAGAGGCCGCATCCTACGGGGCGGACACCTTTATGTTTTATACCGGCGCTCCCCAGAACACCCGCCGCAAACCGGTGGAGGAGCTTCGAATCTCCGAGGCCTGGGATTTCATGGACGCCTACGGCCTGAGCGATATTATCGTCCACGCCCCTTATATTATCAATCTGGGAAACACGGTCAAACCAGAAACCTTTCAGATTGCGGTCGAATTTCTGGAACTGGAAATCCAGCGCGCCGCGGCCTGCCGTTCCCGGATACTGGTACTCCATCCCGGCGCCCACGTAGGACAGGGAACCGAGGCGGGAACGGCTCAGATTATCAAAGGACTGAACCTGGTTCTGACCCGGGATACCCCCTGCCTGATTGCCCTGGAGACCATGGCAGGAAAAGGGTCGGAAATCGGACGCACCTTCGAGGAACTGGCGGCCATTTACGACGGAGTCGTCTGCTCAGACAAACTTCGTGTCTGCTTCGATACCTGCCACACCAGCGACAGCGGGTATGACATTATCCACGACTTTGACGGCGTAATGGAGGAATTTGACCGGATTCTGGGGAAAGACCAGATTGCCCTCTTTCACATCAACGACAGCAAAAATCCGCCGGGTTCCCGCAAGGACCGGCATGCCAACCTGGGCATGGGACAGATTGGCTTCGAAGCACTGTACCGGATAGTGCACCACCCGGACTTTACAGAGGTCCCCAAAATCCTGGAAACTCCCTGGGTTCCTTTCCCGGATAATCCGAAAAAATCCGCCCCGCCTTACAAAGAAGAGCTGGAAATGCTGCGAAGCGGAGTGTTCCGTCCGGATTTCCTGCTTGACATTCTCTCCGCCCAGTAGTATAGTTGTATTAACCCAATAATACAACTAACCGAAAGGGGATGACATGGATGCCATGGGAACTGGATAGTGACCGTCCGATTTATCTCCAGCTTATGGAACGCATCAAATCGGACATTATAGCAGGGCATTATGCCCCGGGGGAGCGGCTTCCGTCTGTCAGGGACCTGGCCATGGAAGCTTCCGTCAATCCCAACACCATGCAGAAAGCGCTGTCCGAACTGGAGCGGAACGGCCTGGTATACACCAGGCGCACCAGCGGACGATTTATTACGGAGGATGAGAGTATGCTGAAAAAATTGCGAAAAGATATGGCGCGGGAAAATATTCAGAGTTTTCTGGAGGCCATGAAACAGCTTGGCTTCAGCAAAAAAGAATCCCTGGAACTGCTTCAGGAAATTTTGAAGGAGGAAAAAGAATGAATCCGATTCTGGAATGCCACAGTGTAACAAAAACCTACCGCCAGACTCCTGCCCTTCAGGATCTCTCGCTTATTCTTGAACCGGGGCAGATTGTGGGTCTTCTGGGGCCAAACGGCAGTGGAAAGACCACGTTTATCAAGCTGCTGGCAGGACTTTTACAGCCGGATGCCGGTCAGATTCTGATTGCCGGCGGGCCCGTCGGCACCCGGACCAAAGGACTGGTATCCTACCTGCCGGATAAGCCCGCCCTGAAAAACCGGACAAAAATTTCCGGACTGCTTCAGCTTTTCTCGGATTTCTATGCAGACTTCATTCCGGAGCGAGCCAGGGAAATGCTGGACTCCCTTGGAATCTCCCCGGACGCGCGCATGGGCGAGCTCTCCAAAGGAACCCAGGAAAAGGTGCAGCTCATCCTGGTCATGAGCCGAAAGGCACGGCTTTACCTTCTGGACGAACCGGTCGGAGGCGTGGACCCGGCAGCCCGGGACTACATTCTGCGCACCATCATCAGTAATTATGAAGAGGACGCTACGGTGCTTCTTTCCACTCACCTGATTGCCGATGTGGAGCAGGTGCTGGACCATGTACTTTTTCTGCAGAACGGACGTCTGCTGCTCAGTGATTCCGTGGACCACATCCGTTCACAGCACGGAAAATCCGTGGACAGTTATTTCCGGGAGGTGTTTCGATGTTAAGTAAATTAGTAAAGTATGACCTGCGGTCTCTCTCGCCGGTTCTGCTTATTATCCATATTCCTTTTCTGCTTCTGATACCTGCGGCAAGGTTTCTGGGAGCGGAGCGGCTTCTGGCGCTGCAGCGGCCGGATGCCCTGGCCATCATGGTGCTGATTCTTTACTTTGTTTATGCCTCTTTCATCAGCCTGGCCACAGAGATTTATATCGCCGTGTTTGTATACCGGAACTGGTTTTCCAGGGAAGGTTACCTGACCATGACGCTCCCGGTGACCCCGGCCGTTCAGATTGGGTCCAAGATGCTGGCCGCCTTTCTCTGGTATCTGGCGGACTGTATCCTGCTTGTCTTTTCCCTCTGGACGCTGGCTTCCGCTCCGGGAATGGACGCCTTTTTCGGCGGACAGCAGGCTCTGGTTCTGGACTGCTTTGCATTCTGGAACCCGCATACGCTGGGCTTTTACCTGATGCTGACCTCCGTGACCGGCGTATTTTCCGGCATAGCCCTGGTGCTGGCCGTGCTCTGTGCCGGACACTGTTTCTCCAGCCACCGGGTGCTGACCTCCGTTGTGCTTTATTTCTGCATTACCCTGGTCATTCAGCTGCTGGCGGGCGTGGCCGCATTTATTTTCTCCTTCCGGTATGCCCCGCTTCTGGATGAGGAGGCCATCTCTTCCCGGCTGCTGGTCCAGGTATTCGGAACTCCGCTGCTGGTCCTCGCTGCAGCCGGCACTGTCGGCGGCATCCTGTGCCTCGTATTCAGCCATTATGTACTGAGCAGGCGGCTGAACCTGGATTAAATATCCGATTCCGGCCCGGGAAATTCTCCGGAGTTTCCCGGGATTTTTCTGCCCTTTTACTGTCCGGCCGCCTTCTGCAGATCTTCCAGCGCCTCTGCCAGAAGCGCGTCGGAACGAAGGGCATTCTGATAGGCTGCTTCTGTTTCCCGGAAGAGATTCTGTACGTCTTCGTGGGAGGCCACGGCCTGAACCTCCGCCTGTTCTCCGCTTGTCGCGGCTTCCGTATTCAGGCGGACTGTCCCCTCTTCTTTTACGGCAAAAAAAGTGCCAAGGCCCGGAACCGGCGTATAAATGTCCTCTATTTTCATCTCATACCGGGCAAACACAATCCAGGTATTCTCCCGGTTTCCTTCTTTTGCATAGACCTGCAGATTTTCATACTGTTCCGCATATCCCTGCTCCCGGCTTCTCTTGTCATAGTACTCTTTTACGGCATGTCCCGTTTCTTCTTCTGTCACATCGGTAAGGGGATTCTGGCTCTGAATGGCATATCCCGGCAGCATGGCCATGGCCGGAACGACGGACGCCACTGTTCTCACCCGGCAAAGGAAAAACAGCAGGCAGGCGCCAAAAAGAACAATGACGGCAGGAACCAGAAACCGGACGCACCGCAGTCTCTTCCGGGCGCCCTCTCCCCTCTGACAGCTTTTTTTCATATTCAGCCTCCTGATTTTCAATTCGGTTCTATCATACTCTGAAGCAGTTTTTACGGTCAAGAGCGAAGAAACACTAGTTTTGTCGAGCCGGGAAAAAAATTGAAATTTTCTCTTGATTTTTTCCCGGGGGAGTGTTATATTTATACTTGTCTCTGTAGCTCAGTGGATAGAGCACCGCCCTCCGGAGGCGGGTGCGTCAGTTCGATTCTGATCAGAGACGTAAAAAGGACGGTTTTCGCCGTCCTTTTTTCGTCTGTTTTTAATGGATTTTTCCGTCTCTGCGGCTGAAAAAATAGACATGCCGTGAAAGCACTTCCTCCGCTTCTACCTCTTTTTCATTGATTTCCCTGAGCATCTGCTCCAGCTGATGCTTTTCCAGTCCGTAACTTTCCGGTATCAGAATCATCTCATGAATACTGCTTGGTATCAGATAGAAACTCTCTCCCAGCACTTCCGCCGCCTGCCGGCACACACCCGGATAGCAGACTGCCGAGGCTCCCAGATTTCTGCTCTCGTTTCCAAGAACATACATATAGCCGGTCAGCTTTTCCAGTCTGGGCGGAAGGAGTCTGGGAGTGTTGACCCGGGCCGCTTCCACCACTTCTTCCCGGGTTACCCCCCAGTTTTTCAGGTGTTCCTGCCGAACCAGCAGTGTAGCGGTCCCAAACTCGTCATTCCTGATGAGGACATAAAAAACCACTGCAAAATCCAGGAATTTCTCATGGGGCACATCCCGGAGCAGTTCCCGGTTTGTCTCCTCCTGAATCAGCTTAAATACAATCTGATTTTTCACTTTTGAAAAGGAAAAAATGTTTTCGCAGGGATAGGACTGATGAACTTTCACTCTTTTATAGATGTTCTGCACGGCTTCTGCCAGAAAAGACAAAGACCTGCCTTTTTGATACTGCTCATAGAATTCTTCCAGATAGATAGCGGGGGAAATGTTGATGCCGCTTTCCGCAAACATCAGGCCCTGGCGCCTGGTTCCGTTGTTCTTTATGCTCTGATACAGCTCCACTTTCACATTCGGCGCAAGCCTTTCCCGCATTTCTTTTTTCATGGCGTTTACAAACTCGGTATAATTCATATATCTCCTTTCTGTATCCTGTTGTCTGTAACCGCCGTCAGAGAACGATGTCTGAACACGCATACCCTAATGGTATGTGAACTGATTATATCTGTTTTCGCGTTCCATAGCAAGATTTTTTTCGCATTCCCGTTTCCCGGTTTTGGCATGCAAAAAGCCCGGATTTCCGGCGTTTCCGGAAAATCCAGGCTTCTGTTTCTGCAAAATTTTGTGAAATCTGTCTATGCCCTGGACAGATATTCTCCTGTCCGGGTATCAATCTTAATTCTGTCGCCCTGATTTACAAACAGCGGCACCAGAACATTTGCTCCGGTCTCAACGGTTGCCGGCTTGGTGGCGCCTGTAGCCGTATCACCTTTTACCCCGGGCTCTGTCTCTGTTACTTCCAGTTCTACATTAAGCGGCGGTTCCACAGAGAACACGTTGCCCTCATGGGAACATACCTTTACCATCTCATTTTCCTTGACGAATTTCAGGGCGTCGCCAATGGTTTCGCCGTCAATGGCAATCTGGTCATAGGTCTCTACATCCATGAAATAATATAATTCTCCGTCGGAATACAGATACTGCATGTCCTTTCTGTCGATATGCGCTGTGTCAAATTTTTCCGTCGGACGGAACGTTTTCTCTACCACACCGCCGCTGATGATGTTTTTCAGCTTTGTTCTGACAAAGGCAGCACCTTTCCCCGGTTTTACATGCTGGAACTCCAGAATCTGATAGATGTTCCCCTCAATCTGAACGGTAAGTCCGTTTCTAAAATCTCCTGCTGAAATCATGGTAATCCTCCTTACAGCCTCTCTGCGGCATTCTTTTTATCCTAATCTCACTTTATCATTCTATAATATATTGGCAGTTTTTTCAACCGTTAGTTTTCCTCCATCGCCGGTTTCCGGGCTTTTTCAGCACTTTGGCATATCCCGGTGAAGCAGTTCCAGGACATTTCGCAGCTCACCCGCATCCGGCTGCCCCGGCGCGGAGGATTTTCCTGCCGTGCCAAAGGTAAGCACCGACCCGGTCAGTTCTCCGCACAGACGGCTTGCCATACCCAGGCCGGACATGGACATGGTAATCAGCGGACAGCCTTCCTCTTCCCCTACTTCCTCTGTGGCCGCCAGAAGTTCCAGCACGTCCCGGGCCGTTTCCGGCATCACCGCCAGCTTGGCCAGGTCAGCTCCCGCCTTTCGCATGCGCCGCAGGGTATCCGCCATTTCTTCCCGTCCCGGTGTCCGGTCAAAATGATGGCAGGAAAGAATCACGGGAACCTGCTTTCTGTGCGCCGCATCCAGAAGCGCCTTCACCGTCTCTTCTCCGGCAGAGAGCTCCACATCCAGCATATCCGCCAGCCGCAAAGCCAGCACTCCTTCACAGAGTCTCCGGTACTCTCCGGATTCCGGTTCTCTCTCTCCGCCCTCCCGGGCAGTACGAAAGGTAAACAGCAGGGGAATCTCCCCCAGTTCTCCGCGAAGTTCCCGCAGGACGTCCTCCACCCGGGAAGCGTCCCTGCTCCCTTCAAACCAGTCCACTCTCCATTCCGTCACATCTGCACCCGCTTTCCGGGCCTTTTGGGCTTCCAGAAGAATCTCCTGCTTTGTCTTTCCGGTCAGGGGAATGCAGATTTTGGGCATTCCCTCTCCCAGACAGATTCCTCTTACTGTCACTGTCTGTCCCATCACTTCTTCCCTTCCTTCTCTTTCCGGTAAAAATGCAGTACAACCTTTTCCAGATACCGTTTCAGCACAATCTGAATCTCTTCTCTGGGGTGGATGGGTTTTACCAGAATACTGCGGATTCCGGCTCTTTTCGCGCCCCACACATCCGTAAAAAGCTGGTCGCCGATAAACAAGGTATTCTCCCTGTCCGTCCCCATCATCTCCATGGCACGAATATAATTTTTCGTGGATGGTTTATGGGCATTATATACATACCTGCTTCCCACCCTATCTGCAAAGGGCTTTACTCTGGGTTCCTGGTTATTGGAGATAAGGCAGGTAGAAAAGCCGGTGTCCCTAAGCCTCTGAAAAAGTTTTACCGCCCGGCCGTCAGCCGGCGCTCCATGGGGCACCAGGGTATTGTCAATGTCAAAAATCAGTCCCCGGTATCCTTTCCGGTACAGTTCTTCATAAGGGATGACATAGGCCGAGGCCTGCCAGTCATCCGGATAAAAGGTTTTAAACATGATTTTCTCCCGTTTTTTTCAGGTTTTCCAGTATCTCCATGCAGATATTCTCCGCTGTCTTTCCGTCTGTTCTGACAATGATATCCGCTGCGGCCTCATATTTTTCCTTCCGCTGATTCATCAGTTCCTGAATGTCCGCCACATTCTTCTTTCCTTTCAGAAGAGGCCGGTCCTCACTGTCCTTTACCCGCTCCAGAATGGTCTCCGGAGTGGCTGCCAGATAGACAATCCGGCCGCTTTTTTTCATTTCCCGGACATTTTCCTCCCGCAGGATAACTCCTCCTCCGCAGGATACTACCATCCCTTCCTGCTTCTGAAGGTCCTTTAACAGCTTTGTCTCGCACTGACGGAAATAATTTTCCCCGTATCTGTCAAAAATCTGCGGAATGCTCATGCCTTCCCGCTCTGTAATTACCTGGTCCATCTCAATCATCTCCCGGCCGTACCGGCTGTGAAAACACCCGGCCACCGTGGATTTTCCAGCTCCCATAAAGCCGGTCAGAAAAATATTTTCCTGCGCCATCTTCTTTTCCCTCGTTTCCAGTCATTTATTAAATCTGACGATATTATACCAGATAAGGCCATCCTTTATCAAGCAGAACGGCGCCCTTCTCAGGACGCCGCATCCAGTGATTTCTGTACATTTTCTTTAAATATTTCCCAGGCATCTTCGTGTTCTACAAAATATCTGGGACAGTCCTTTCCGGTGATGTCATAATGACGGATAACATCCTCCGAATCCAGGCCGAATTTCTCACACAGCCAGGCCGTAAGCTGCACCACGGAACGGTATGTCTCAGCAGTAAATTCCCCGGTTTCATCCGGATGACAGCACTCAATGGAGACCGTATCATAATTCCGGCTGTTGGAAGCATAGGCCACCTCCCAGGTGGGCACACACTGAATAATCTCTCCGTCCAGCCCTACTATAAAGTGACTGCTGGCCTGCGTAATGTGACTGTCTTTCAGTCCTTCAAAATAATCCCGGTTGTTCTGGGCCGTGGCTCCGGGATTGGCTGTATAATGAATCACGATTCCCGTAATTTCGCCGGATTCCGTCCCCGGTCTGGAGTAGTCGTTGACATCCAGAAGCTGCACATCGATGTCCGGTTTTTCCGCCGTAATCTCATCGTCAGAAAGTTCCCAGTACTTTCCTCCGGACAGAAATCCCGGCCTGACGATTTTCAGTACGCCCACCACAGCTATCACAAGCACCAGGAGGACAATTCCCACTTTCTGGAGCCGCACCAGTCTGGCGCGCTGCTGTCTGCTGTAGTAATAACTTTTTGCCGGGTTCCCCGAAGTTTTTTTTCTTTGGTTTCTCATGTTCTGCGTTCTTTCTTTCCTTGTTCGCTATCCAGTTCAGCCGCGCCATTCGCAAAGCCGCGCTCCGTGCTTACTGCGGCTTTCGCCGAAGCCCGCACAGTTCAGCCGCGCCATTCGCAAAGCCGCGCTGACGCGCTCTCCCGGCAGTTTCACTGCCGCTTTGCTCATGAGCAGGCGCTCACTCCGTCCAGGCGGAACACGTCCGGCCCCTGTGCGAGCACAAGCCGTCCGTATTCACCTGGACGGCTGAACTGTTATTTCACATTCTACCAGGAATGCGGGAATATTTATTGAACAAAATATTATTTTTTTCTTAAATCCATGCCGTTTTTCTCTCACGGCTGGTATACGTCCCGTAAAACGTGAAAAAGGGGGCCCGTCAGGCCCCCCTCGTTTTCTGGTTTATTCGTCCACACTGTAGTTTGGTGCTTCTTTTGTAATATGAATATCATGCGGATGGCTTTCTTTTAATGCCGCGGAAGATATCTTCACAAATCTGCCGTTTTCTTTCAGGCTTTCGATATCCAGAGTTCCGCAGTATCCCATACCGGAACGGAGACCGCCCATTAACTGGAACACCGTATCTTCTACTGTGCCTTTGTATGCCACACGGCCTTCCACGCCTTCCGGAACCAGTTTTCTGGCGTTCTCCTGGAAGTAGCGGTCCTTGCTGCCGTTTTCCATGGCCGCTATGGAGCCCATGCCACGGTATACTTTGTATTTTCTTCCCTGATACAGCTCGAATGTTCCCGGGCTCTCGTCACAGCCGGCAAAAATACTTCCCATCATACATACGTTGGCCCCGGCCGCAATCGCCTTGGTCATGTCCCCGGAGTACTTGATACCGCCGTCGGCAATAATCGGGATACCGTACTCTTTTGCCACTTCATAGCAGTCCATAACAGCCGTAATCTGAGGCACACCGATACCGGCCACCACACGGGTCGTACAGATGGAACCGGGGCCGATTCCGACCTTCACTGCATCTGCTCCGGCCTCAATCAGCGCCTTTGTTGCCTCTCCGGTAGCCACGTTTCCTGCAATTACCGGAAGGTTCGGGAATGCATCCTTAATCATTCTGACAGAACGCAGTACATTGGCGGAATGTCCATGCGCGGAATCCAGCACAACCACGTCCACTTTTGCCTTTACCAGCGCCTCTGTACGCTCCAGACAGTTGGCGGTAATGCCGATAGCGGCTCCGCAGAGAAGCCTTCCCTGGGCGTCCTTGGCGGAAAGCGGATATTTAATCTGCTTCTCGATATCTTTAATGGTAATCAGGCCCTTTAAGTTGCCTTCCTCATCGACAATCGGAAGTTTCTCCTTTCTGGCTTTTGCCAGAATTTTCTTGGCCTCTTCCAGGGTAATTCCTTCTTTTGCCGTAATCAGGCCTTCCGAAGTCATGGATTCTTTGATTTTTTTGGAAAAATCTTCCTCGAATTTCAAATCACGGTTTGTGATAATGCCGACCAGTTTCTTTCCTTCTGTAATCGGCACACCGGAAATCCGGAATTTCGCCATCAGTTCGTTGGCGTCTGCCAGTGTGTGTTCCGGAGAGAGATAAAAAGGATCTGTAATAACTCCGTTCTCAGAACGTTTTACCTTGTCCACCTCTTCTGCCTGGGCCTCAATGGACATATTCTTGTGAATGATTCCGATTCCTCCCTGCCGGGCCATGGCAATGGCCATCCGGTGCTCGGTAACCGTATCCATTCCGGCGCTCATCATTGGTATGTTGAGCTGAATGTCTTTTGTAAGATGGGTCCTTAAGTCAATCTGATTCGGTATTACTTCAGAATATCCAGGTACCAGCAGTACATCGTCAAATGTAATTCCTTCTCCGATAATCTTTCCCATGATTTTACCTTCCTCTCTTTTCATCTGTATTCCATAGTTTATCGTCTATATTACAATATATCACCGTCTTCTGTCAATCTTTTTCTGACGGTTTTACAGGAATACCTTTCTCGGCGCCATCATCCGCATTCCCTCCAGAATTACGGAATTGGGTTCAAAAATAATTTTCTTTTTGTCCCCGTTTTTCATAACAATCATCTCATAAACCTTTGCGTCCGGATTTCCGGAATCGTAATGAACTCCCCGGATATTCTGGTACTGTCTGAGTTCGGGGGCTCCTGCCGGCGCGAGCACTTCCAGCTCGGCAACGGTCATGTCAAAGACATGCTTTCTCTTTGACCGGGACATAATCTTGTCCACATCCAGACTTCCGTTAATGTAAAGGTACTCATACTCCACACTCATGGAGCGGAACAGAAAATACTCTGCCACGCACCAGAGCACAAGTACGATAAATGCTATCGGCAGCATCAGTGTCAGTACTGCCAGCAGAACAGTTGCAGCTATCATCAGGCCGCGGGCCAGATATGTCCACCCCGGCGTCTTTCTTTTTACTAACTGTTCGGTATAATAATCACTCATAACCAACCTCCTGGAACTATTGATTATGACCATTGTATCATCTTTGTCATAAAAAGAAAACTCCTCAACCGAGGAGTTTTCAAAAAATTCATATTCGTTTTACATCATGCCCATTCCGGCATTTGCGCCTGCTACGGCGGGAGTCTCCTCCTTGATGTTTGCCACTACGGATTCTGTGGTAAGCAGAGTGGAGGCTACGCTGGTTGCATTCTGCAGAGCGCTTCTGGTAACCTTTGCGGGATCCAGAATACCTGCTTTCACCATATCCACATACTGTTCGGTGTAAGCATCAAATCCCTGTCCCGGCTCCAGTTCTCTTACTTTATTTACCACTACAGAGCCTTCCAGTCCGGCATTGGCAACAATGTGGTAAAGCGGAGCTTCCAGCGCCTTGAGCACTACGTTTGCGCCGGTCTTTTCATCGCCTTCCAGACCTTCCGCCATCTTAGCCACTTCCTTGGAAGCGTGGATGTAAGCGGAACCGCCTCCGGCGATAATGCCTTCTTCCACTGCCGCACGGGTAGCTGCCAGTGCGTCTTCCATACGGAGTTTTGCTTCTTTCATCTCTGTCTCAGTAGCTGCACCTACACGGATAACTGCTACGCCGCCTGCCAGTTTTGCCAGTCTCTCCTGCAGTTTTTCCCGGTCGAAATCAGAGGTGGTTTCTTCAATCTGAGCCTTAATCTGTCCGATTCTTCCCTCGATGGCAGCCTTGTCCCCCATACCGTCTACAATTACGGTGTTTTCTTTCTGCACTTTTACAGATTTTGCACGTCCAAGCTGATCCATGGTGGTATCCTTCAGATCCAGTCCCAGTTCTTCAGAGATAACCTGGCCGCCTGTCAGGATAGCGATATCTTCCAGCATGGCTTTTCTTCTGTCGCCGTATCCCGGAGCTTTTACAGCTACTACATTGAAGGTTCCGCGGAGTTTATTTACAATCAGAGTGGTCAGTGCTTCGCCTTCCACGTCTTCTGCAATGATGAGAAGTTTGGCGCCTGCCTGTACAACCTGCTCCAGAAGCGGAAGAATTTCCTGGATGTTGGAAAGTTTCTTGTCCGTAATCAGGATATACGGATCTTCCAGGTTTGCTTCCATTTTTTCCATATCTGTGCACATATATGCGGAAATATATCCACGGTCAAACTGCATACCTTCTACCAGGTCCAGTTCAGTCTTCATGGTCTTGGATTCTTCAATGGTGATAACGCCGTCGTTGGAAACCTTTTCCATTGCGTCTGCTACCATCTCGCCTACTTCGTCATCGCTGGCGGAAATAGCGGCAACTCTTGCAATCTGATCCTTTCCGGTTACCTTGCTGCTCATATCCTGAATGGCTTTCACTGCGGTTTCTGTCGCTTTCTTCATGCCCTTTCTCAGAACAATCGGATTTGCGCCTGCAGCCAGATTCTTGATTCCTTCATGAACCATTGCCTGAGCCAGTACCGTAGCGGTTGTGGTTCCGTCGCCGGCTACATCGTTTGTCTTGGAAGCAACTTCCCGAATCAGCTGTGCTCCCATATTTTCAAATGCGTCTTCCAGTTCGATTTCCTTTGCGATGGTAACACCGTCGTTCGTAATCAGCGGAGCGCCGTAGGATTTGTCAAGTACGACGTTTCTTCCTTTCGGTCCAAGTGTTACCCTTACGGTATCAGCCAGCTGGTTTACACCAGACTCCAGTGCTGCTCTTGCTTCTGCTCCATATTTAATTTCCTTTGCCATCTTTCTTCACCTCTAAAATAATATTTTCAGCCTACTGAATAATTGCCAGAATGTCACTCTGTTTTACAATGATATATTCTTCGTCGTCAACCTCTACATCTGTTCCGGCGTATTTGGAATAGATAACCTGGTCGCCAGCGGAAACATGCATGGTCACTTCTTTTCCATCTACCATTCCTCCGGGGCCAACTGCGACAACTTCTGCCTGCTGCGGTTTCTCTTTATTCTGTCCCGGCAGTACGATACCTGATTTTGTGGTCTCTTCTGCAACTAACTGTTTTAATACAACTCTGTCCCCTAATGGTACTAATTTCATTGTAATTCCTCCTTGATTTCTATTTTGTTAGCACTCATCAAAAACGAGTGCTAAAAACTGTCTAGATATAAAATAACACTCTCCTTTTTATTTGTCAACATGCTTTTTATACTTTATGGTCACTTTATTTTTACTTTACATTTATTTCATAAAATCCGTTTGCTATCTGCAGAATCAGAATCATGCCCGCCCGGTTTTCGTAGCGTTCTTTTATCATGCCGCTGCATACGGCCTCGCCTTTGATGGTCTTTATCCTGCATTCATAAAGGGCGTCCAGGGATATGTCGGTCAGTTCCCCGTCGCTCATCAGCAGATGTACCTGTTCGGTCTCTTTTTTATATTCGATAACCGTGCAGGAATATACCTTCGTGTCCATCTCCCGCTCTTCCCGCAGATAGTGTTTCATGGCAAGTGTGGCTCTGTCTCCGTCGTACATGCTTTTCTCCTTTCCCTGCGTAAAGTAAGGGCATCAGAACCTCTGACGCCCTATCTTCTGCTGTACGTTAATTCATTTTTTCTTTTTTGATTTTTTCCAGTTCCTTGAATACATAATCGTTTACTACTTTAATGTAGGTCCCCTTCATACCGGAGGAACGGGATTCAATTACTCCTGCGCTTTCGAATTTCCGCAGGGCGTTGACAATTACGGAACGGGTAATTCCAACCCGGTCTGCAATCTTGCTGGCCACCAGGATTCCCTCCATGCCGTCCAGCTCGTCAAAAATATGGATAATCGCCTCCAGTTCGGAAAAAGAAAGTGTGCTGATGGCGGACTGTACAATCTGCTCTTTCCTTGTTTCCTCCGCACTTTCCTCATTCACGGACCGCAGCATTTCCAGTCCCACTACCGTCGTGCCGTACTCGCTTAATATGATGTCATCAATCTCATACGCCGCGTCTTTTTTGTAGAGAAACAGCGTGCCCAGCCGCTCTCCTGCAATATCAATCGGAGTGACAATGGCCTGATACCCCTGCACCTTCTCCGGAGTAAATCCAAGCGTTTCCAGGTTGACATTCTCTTTTGTGGAAAGAATGCTCAGCAGGCGCTCGTTCAGCATCTCGTCAATGTGGGTTCCCACTTCTCCCTGAATCAGTTCCTGAATCGGAGGAACATCCGGGCAGCGGCTTGCTCCCAGTACTTTTCCCTTTTTACTGATAACCAGTACACTGGACAGAAGAATTTCTGTCAGTACTTCACAAATATCGGTAAATACTACTTTGCTGGAGTTATTGTTGTGAAGTAGTTTGTTAATTTTTCTTGTTTTGTCTAATAACTGTACACTCATCTTTGCCTCCATCTGCGCTCTGCTCCCGGCGGGCTCTCAGGGCTGCCAATACTATTGTTTTAATTTGACGCACAAAAAGAAAAAATCTATTCGTAATGATATGTTATCATACAATTCCGTCAAGTTCAATGAATTCCCTCATTATTTTTCAGAAATTTCATTTTCTTTCCTGCTTTCCACATATCCGCACTGTTCTGAACTGCAGACAAGCCGGTTCCCTTTCTCCACCATGTAGCTTCCGCACCGGGGACATTTTTTGTCGGAAGGCTTCTGCCAGGACATAAAGTCGCATTCCGGGCTGTTCTCACAGCCATAGAATCTTCTTCCTTTTTTTGTCTTGCGAATCACGACTTCTTTTCCACATTTCGGGCATTTTACGCCCGCTTTTTCCAGGTAGGGTTTTGTGTTGCGGCACTCGGGGAATCCCGGGCAGGCCAGGAACTTTCCATGAGGTCCGTATTTCACGACCATATTCCGTCCGCATTCCTCGCAGATAACATCGGTTACCTCGTCTTCTATCTTCACGGTTTCCAGTTCTTTCTCCGCTTTCTCCACGGATTCTTCCAGGTCCGGATAGAAGTTGGCGATGACGCTCTTCCACTCTACCTTTCCTTCGGCAACCATATCCAGCAGGCCTTCCATATTGGCGGTAAAGTTTACGTCCACAATGCTGGGGAAGGACTGCTTCATCATGTTGTTTACAACCTCTCCCAGTTCGGTGATATACAGATTCCGGCCTTCCTTGGCCACATACCTCCTGTTGATGATGGTGGAAATGGTAGGCGCATAGGTACTGGGCCGTCCGATTCCCAGTTCTTCCAGTGTTTTTACCAGGGCCGCCTCTGTATAATGTGCCGGGGGCTGGGTAAAATGCTGTTTATAATCAAAGGATTTCTTTTCCAGTTTTTCCCCTTTTACCAGGTCTTTCCCAATCAGGGTTCCCTTCTCCTTCTCTTCATCTGCCTCCGTATATACCTGGCGGAATCCGTCAAAAAGGATTTTGGACGCTGATACGGCAAAGCGGTACTTTCCTGCCCCGATACGCACGGAAGTCGTCTCGTACCTGGCCGGGCTCATGCGGCTTGCCACAAAACGCTTCCAGATAAGCTGGTACAGGCGGAACTGGTCTCTGCTTAACGAATCTTTTATGGCCGCCGGTGTCCTGGTCACATCCGAAGGACGGATGGCCTCGTGGGCGTCCTGAATATTCCGGCTGTTTCCGTTTCTTTTCTCCTGGGGCGCCCCTACGTAATTTTCTCCGTAGGCCGTCCCGATATAATTCCGGGCCGCCGCGTCTGCCTCCTCGGATATCCGGACAGAGTCCGTTCTCAGATAGGTGATAAGACCCACGGTTCCGTTTCCTTTAATGTCAATTCCCTCGTAGAGCTGCTGGGCAATCCGCATGGTCTTGGCGGTGGCAAAATTCAGGGCCTTGGAGGCTTCCTGCTGGAGGGTACTGGTCGTAAACGGAAGCGGCGCTTTCCGGCTCCGCTCACTTTTCTTCACTTCGGTAATGGTATACTCGCTGCCTTCCAGTTCGTCCAGAATCTGTTTCAGCTCCGCCTCGGAATGAATGGTGATTTTTTCGTCTTCTGTTCCGTAAAAGCGGGCTGTCAGCGGTTTCTTTTCGCCTTCCACGGCAAAATCCGCGTCCAGGCTCCAGTATTCTTCCGGAATAAAACTGTTAATCTCGTCTTCCCGGTCGGCGATAATCCGCAGGGCCACGGACTGCACACGGCCGGCGCTTAATCCCCGTTTTACCTTCGCCCACAGAATCGGACTGATACGGTATCCCACAATCCGGTCCAGTACACGGCGGGCCTGCTGGGCGTCCACCAGGTTCATATCGATTTCCCGGGCATTTTTCAGGGAGGCCTTTACCGCGTTTTTGGTAATCTCATTGAAGCTGATGCGGTATACTTTCTTCCCCTCCAGCTTCAGGGCCTGGGTCAGATGCCAGGAAATGGCCTCTCCTTCCCGGTCAGGGTCAGTGGCCAGATAAATCTTATCTGCTTTCTTTACTTCTTTACGGATATTGGCCAGAATTTCCCCTTTCCCGCGGATGGTAATATATTTAGGTTCGAAATTATGTTCTACGTCAATGCCAAGCTGGCTTTTGGGCAGGTCTCTCACATGTCCGTTCGAAGCCACCACAACATAATTGCTTCCCAGAAATTTTTTTATGGTTTTTACTTTTGTCGGTGATTCCACAATCACTAAATATCGTGCCATACAATCTCCTCCATACTATTCCCGCAGGGCGGCTCATCCCCGTCTGCTGTAATAGTTTTTCGCTTTTTCACAGATGTATCCTTTCAGTTCCAGGGACACCAGCGTGGCCGTCAGCCGTGCCGGTTCCAGGCCGGTCTCCAGAAGGAGTTCTTCCTTCCCTTTCGGATACAAAGCGAGTTTACTATACACCAGTTTTTCTGTATTTTCAAGCATTTTTTTATTTTTATCTGGTTCTTTGGCCCCAGCAGCCGCTAATTCTTTCTCTTTTCCCGGCAGTATCCAGCCCGTCTCCCGCAGGAATTCTTCCGGGCTTATGAGGATGCCGGCGCCCTGCCGAATTAGTCCGTGGCAGCCCCTGCTCAGCGGGCTGTCTGCGGCTCCGGGCAGCGCATATACGTCCCGCCCCTGCTCCAGGGCCATGTCCGCCGTAATCAGGGAACCGCTTTTCTCCCGGGCTTCCATGACCAGCACCACGTCCGCCAGCGCACTGATAATCCGGTTCCGGGCAGGAAAGTACCCCGGAAGAGGCCGGGTTCCCGGCGGGTATTCCGAAAGAACTCCTCCCTGAACCTGCAGGTCCCTGTAGAGGCCGCGGTTCTCCCCCGGATAGCAGACGTCCGCCCCGCACCCCAGTACGGCAAAACTTTTTCCTCCTCCATTTAGGGCGCCCCGCTGGCCTGCGCTGTCTATTCCCTTCGCCATACCGCTGATGACCTGGATACCTGCTTCGGCCAGCGCTTCCCCGTACCGGATGGCCATGGTTTCTCCATAAGATGTACACTGCCTGGCGCCCACAATGGCAACAGAGGGCAGCTCATCTGCAGGCAGTTTCCCCCGGACATACAGCGCAAAGGGCATTCCCGGAAGTTCCCGCAGCCGCCGTGGATATTCCGGGCTGTGACAGCAGACCAGCCGGATTCCCTTCCTCTTCAGTTCTTCTTCTTTTTTCTGAAACTCCCACTGTCCCCGTTTTCTCCATTCTGCCAGTCCTTTTTCGCTGATTCCTTCTTCCTTTAAACGGGTTTCTTCTATATAATATAGGGCCTCCGCACTTCGGTATTTTCCCAGGAGCCTCCGTTTTTCTCTTCCGCTGATTCCCTTCAGGCAGGAAAACCAGTAATCGTATCTGCTCATCCTGCTCACCTCCCGGACCAGTATTTTTTATCCGTGACCCGGTAGCCCAGCGCCTCGGCCAGATGTACCTGTTCAATCTCTGTACTCCCCTCCAGGTCTGCCACCGTTCTGGCCACCCGCAGAATCTTCTGAAAACTTCTCGCCGTCAGTCCCAGCTGCTCATAGGCCTGCTCCATCATTTCCCGACAGTCTTTTCCCACCCGGCACCAGCGGGCCAGTTCTTTTTCTCCCATCTGAGAGTTTGTCCTTATGTTTCTGCCCCGGAACCGTTTTTTCTGAATCTCCCGGGCTTTCTCCACCTTTTCCCGCATGACGGCTGAAGACCATTCTTTCTCACTGCTTTTTCCCAGAGCCTGCCAGCTCACCCGGGGCGCCTCTGCGCAGATGTCAATCCTGTCCAGGAAAGGCTGGCTGATTTTCCCCAGATAGCCCTGAATCTGTGCGTCCGTGCAGCCACATATCCGGTAATCCGGATAGTAGCCGCAGGGGCAGGGATTCATGGCCGCCGCCAGCATAAAGTCCGCCGGAAAGCAGCAGCTTCCCTGGTTCCGTGCCAGATGCACGCATTTCTCCTCCAGGGGCTGCCGCAGGGACTCAAGAACCGTTCTGGAAAATTCCGGAAGCTCATCCAGGAACAGCACGCCGCCATGGGCAAGGGTACATTCCCCCGGAACCGGTATCCGTCCGCCTCCAATCAGGGCCGCCCGGGTCACGCTGTGGTGCACTTCCCGGAAGGGCCGTACCGTTATGAGCGGCTTTTCCGGCTGCAGAAGTCCCATAATGCTGTATATTTTCGTAAGTTCCATGCTTTCTTCTCTTCCGGGCGGCGGCAGAATCGTCGGAATCCGCCTGGCAATCATCGTTTTCCCGGACCCCGGCGGACCGATATAGAGGATACTGTGATTTCCGGCCACCGCCACCAGCGTAGCCCGCTTTACCCCTTCCTGTCCGTGGATGTCACTATAATCTATGTCCAGAGTTCCGGTTCCATGAGCCGGATTTTTCCGGCTCCGGTTCGGTTCCCGGTACAATCCCTCCCCTGTTTTCAGCCATCCGGCCACTTCCGCCAGCGTACTGGCTCCCAGAATCTCCGCTCCCTCCGCCAGGGCTCCTTCCCTGGTGTTTTCACGGGGGAGAAGAAATATCCTGCAGCCCTGCTCCTTTGCTTCCAGCACCATGGGCAGAATGCCTTCCACCGGATGAATCCTGCCGTCAAGTCCCAGCTCTCCGGCCAGAAATACCCCCTCAAGCCTCCCGGGGGAAAACAGTCCCAGAGCACCCAGAAGCGCCGCCGCAACCGGAAGGTCAAAAGCTGTTCCCCTCTTTCGCACCCAGGCCGGCGACAGATTCACCGTTATTTTCCGGGGCGGGATGGATACATTCATATTCCGGATGGCCGTCCGCACCCGCTCCGAGGCCTCTTTTACTTCCGATGACAGATAGCCCACCAGATGAAATCCGGGAAGCCCGCTGCTGATGTCCGCCTCCACCCGGACCAGCTCCACCTTAAGCCCCGATACAGCGGCTGTCGTCACACTACAGAATCCCATATAAATCACTCCTTCTGCATCCATATCCGGACAGAATCCTCCTGCAGAAAGTGCATGCCAGTGAATGAAAAAACACGGCGAACCGCCGTCTGAACTGCTAAAAGAAAACCGAAATCTTTTAGAAGAGTACTCCCATCATATCGGAAAAAAAAGAAATTGTCAACAGGAAAGGCACACCGGAATCTGTCCCGTCATACACTGAAGTGAACGTCGCTGCGAGGTGCTGCATTTTGAAATCTTTACCCCCTCCGCTGACTGCCAAAGAAGAGGCCTACTATCTGAAACGCTATGGGGAGGGCGACGGGGAAGCCCGCCAGATTCTGATTGAACGGAACCTGCGCCTGGTGGCCCATGTCCTGAAAAAATACCAGCAGCTGGATGATGACCCGGATGACCTGATATCCATCGGTACCATCGGCCTGATTAAGGCGGTTTCCACATTTAACAGCAGTAAAAACACACGGCTGGCCACCTATGCCTGCCGCTGTATCGAAAACGAAGTACTGATGATGCTGCGCTCCCGAAGGCGTTCCTGCCGGGAGACCTCTCTTTACGACCCCATCGGAACCGACCCGGAGGGGAACGAAATCCGCCTCTACGATATTATCGAATCGGGAGAGCCGGACGCCTGCTCCCAGGTAGAAAAAAAGGGCGACGTCGCCCTTTTGTACACCCTTCTCCCCTCCATGCTGACGCCCCGGGAACAGCGGATTCTCTCCATGCGCTACGGACTTTACGGACAGATGCCCCGCACCCAGAGAGAGATTGCCCAGAAACTGGGAATTTCCCGCTCCTATGTGTCCCGCATTGAAAAGGGCGCCATCGAAAAACTGAAACCTTTCTTTCAGACAGAGGAAGGGGCCTGCTCCCGATAAAACCGCAGTTTGTCTGCAGAAAAAGGAGGACCAGGTCCTCCTTACATAGCTTCTTCTTTTCTCCGAAGAATATCCCCGGTTTCCGCCCGGGCACTCAGCTTCACATAGAGCACCTGCTTCGGATGCGGTGCGCTTTCCTGCTTTTCTCCCTGCTCATTGCGAATCTCTTCTACCACGGCAGGCACGTTTTGTCCGTCCGGTTTCATGATTTCTATTTCTTCCCCCACGGTGAATTTATTTCTCTGCTCTGTCCGTACGGTGTTGTCCCCGGTTTCCTCTGCAATTCCCAGGTAGGTGTATTCTTTAATGTAAGTGTTGCTGTCATAAATCTGGGTAGTCTCATCGGGTTTTCCAAAGAAGAATCCCGTTGTAAACTGCCGGTAGGTGCAGCTGGCAATCTGTTCCCGATACCAGTCCATATTCTTCCGGTAAAGGGCCGGATCCTTCTGATAATCGTCAATCGCCTTCCGGTAGGTCCGGGCCACCGTTGCCACATAGAGCGCGGTCTTCATCCGTCCTTCAATTTTCAGACTGTCGATTCCCGCCTCCAGCAGTTCCGGAATATGCTCAATCATACAGAGGTCCTTGGAATTGAAGATAAAGGTTCCCCGTTCGTTTTCATAGACCGGCAGATACTCGCCCGGCCTGGTTTCCTCCACCACTGCGTATTTCCAGCGGCAGGGATGGGTGCAGGCCCCCCTATTGGCGTCCCGCCCGGTAAAATAGCTGCTTAAAAGGCAGCGTCCGGAATAAGAAATACACATGGCTCCATGGACAAACGTCTCTATCTCCAGTTTCTCCGGAATGTGCTCCCGGATTTCCCGGATTTCCCGCAGGGAAAGCTCCCTGGCAGAGACCACCCGGGAAGCGCCCTGGCGGTACCAGAACAGATAGGTTCCGTAATTGGTATTATTGGCCTGGGTGCTGATATGCCGCTGAATTTCCGGGCAGATTTCTTTTGCGATTTCAAACACACCCGGATCTGCGATAATCAGAGCGTCCGGCTGTATCTCCCGGAGTTCCCGGAAATACTGCCGCACCCCTTCCAGGTCATAATTGTGCGCCAGAATGTTGGCCGTCACATACACCTTCACGCCCCGTTCGTGGGCGTAACGGATGCCTTCTGCCATCTCTTCCATGGAAAAATTCTTTGCTTTCGCCCGAAGTCCAAAAGCCTCTCCGCCGATATACACTGCATCGGCTCCAAAATTCACTGCTGTCTTCAGCACTTCCAGGCTGCTGGCCGGAACCAGCAGTTCAGGATGTCGTCTCATCTTTTCTCCTCTCCTGTTATCTTCGTTTTACAGTCAGGGCGGCACCGTCTCCCAGAGGGAGAATGGTCGTCTCCAGGTCTTCCCGGTGCTTCAGTTCATAAAGATAGGAGCGCATTCTCTCGTGGATAGTGCGGTCCCTCCGCTCCACCGCGAAGCGGGAATCCAGAAGGCTGCCTTCCTGGAGTACGTTGTCTGAAAGCAATACGCCTCCGGGGCGCAGAAGCCGCAGCACCTCCGGCAGCCACACCGGATACTGTCCCTTGGCCGCATCCATAAATATAAAATCATAGGGTCCTTCCAGACCTTTCATGATTTCCAGGGCGTCTCCCTCCAGGAGGGTAATCTGCTCCTCCCTGCCGGCCCGGCGGAAATTCTCTCTGGCCAGGGGAATCCGTTTTTCGTAATTTTCAATCGTCGTAATATGCCCTTCCTCCGGAATACAGCTGCTCATCAGAAGGGCAGAAAACCCTACTGCCGTCCCCACTTCCAGAACCGAAAGGGGCTGCTGAATCTGCAGAAGCACCTTCAGAAAGCTCTGCATCTCTTTCCGGATAACCGGAACACTGCTCTTTACCGCTTCCCGCTCAATTTCCCCCAGCAGGCCCTGGCCGTTCTGTTCCAGGGAGGCCAGGTAAACTGCCATCCGCTCGTCCACTGTTTCCTCCGTTTCTGCGCCGCAGGGGACGGACTTCCCGCGGGAAGCCGCCCCCTCTTTTTGCACCTTTTTCTTTTTATACGTCCATGATAATCGGCAGAATCATGGGTCTTCTCTTGGTCCGCTTCCAGATAAAATCGTTCATGGTATCCTTGATAACATTTTTGATTTTGCTCCAGTCCGCATGTCTGCTCATCAGACATTTTTCTACTGCCTCTGTCAGCACATGACGTGCTTCCTCCATCAGGCTTTCCGACTCGCGCACATAGACAAATCCCCGGGATACGATGTCCGGTCCTGCCAGCAGACGGCTGCTTCCCTTCTCCAGTGTCAGCACGACAATCAGGATGCCGTCCTGGGAAAGATGCTGGCGGTCCCGCAGAACGATATTTCCCACATCGCCTACGCCCAGACCGTCTACCATCACTTCGCCGGTATGCACATGGTCTACAATGTCCGCACTGTTCTCATCCAGGGCCAGTACCTCTCCGGAACGAAGGATAAAAATATTTTCTTTGGGAATTCCCAGATTTTTTGCAATCTCTGCATTGGCCTTCAGATGCCGGTATTCCCCGTGCACCGGAATCGCGTACTTCGGCTTGACCAGTGAATAAATCAGCTTCAGTTCCTCCTGACAAGCATGCCCGGATACGTGTACATCCTGGAAAATCACGTCTGCTCCTTTTGCAGAAATCTCGTTGATGATATGGGATACTGCTTTTTCATTTCCCGGAATGGGATTGGAGCTTAATATAATGGTATCTCCCGGCATAATGCTGATTTTCTTATGAATGTCGGCCGCCATACGGGAAAGCGCCGCCATGGACTCTCCCTGGCTTCCTGTTGTAATAATCGTGGTTTTCTCCGGCGGGTAATTCCGCAGTTCGTCCACGTCAATCAGTGTCTTCTCCGGCACGTTCAGATAACCGAGCTCAGAGGCAACGGAGATGATATTGACCATGCTCCGTCCTTCCACTACGACCTTCCTGCCGTATTTGTAGGAAGTATTGATAATCTGCTGCACCCGGTCCACATTGGACGCAAAGGTGGCGATAATCAGACGGGTATTTCTGTGTTCTGCAAAAATCCGGTCAAAGGTGGCTCCCACGGTCCGCTCCGACGGAGTAAAGCCCCTCCTCTCCGCATTGGTACTGTCGGACATCAGCGCCAGAACGCCCTTCTTTCCGATTTCCGCAAACCGCTGCAGGTCAATGGCGTCACCGAACACCGGGGTATAGTCCACCTTAAAGTCGCCCGTATGCACCACAATTCCCGCCGGTGAATAAATCGCCAGGGCGGAAGCGTCCTGAATACTGTGGTTGGTCTTAATGAATTCAATCCGGAATTTGCCCAGATTGATGGACTGGCCGTGCCGCACCACTTTTCTTCTGGTTGAGCGCATCAGATTGTGCTCTTCCAGTTTTTTCTCGATAATTCCCATGGTAAGTCTGGTGGTATAGATGGGCAGATTCATCTCCTTAAGTATATAAGGAAGTGCCCCGATATGGTCCTCATGTCCGTGAGTAATGACAAATCCTTTCACCTTCTGGATATTGTTCTTCAGATAAGAAACGTCCGGTATAACCAGGTCGATTCCCAGCATGTCGTCTTCCGGGAAAGAAAGGCCGCAGTCTACTACAATAATACTGTCCTCATACTCGAAGGCAGTGATATTCATACCAATTTTTTCCAGCCCTCCAAGCGGAATAATTTTCAGTTTCGAATGATTTGTTTTTTTCAAATTTACACCTCCATCACTTTAATCCGTGCATCACAAAAAAGAGTTCCTCCGCACGAACCCTGTCTTCCGTATCAGCACTGTTTACATTTGAATATCCACATCCTCAAGCAGCTCATCAAAAACCCGCAGCACTGCCTGAAGTTCTGTTTCGTCTTCCACACTTTCAAAAATACTGTCTGCGTCCTCCTGACTGCTGACATCCTTCAGAATCATGCACTGTGCATCCTCTGACTCAGAATCTGCCACCAGCAGGTAAGAGGCCCCGTTAATCTTTGTCTGCTCTACTACAAAAAGCTCCAGCTCTCTTCCGGTTCCCTCTTCTGTAATTATAATTTTCCCATTATTCATTATTCAATCCCCGTTTTCTTCTGCGGCCTTCCTCACCGAATCCAGATATCCCTGCAATATAAAAACAGCCGCAATCTGGTCGATATACTGCTTGCGGTTTTCTCTTCGCACACCTGATTCAATTAAGGTCCGTTCTGCTTCCACCGTGGTAAGACGCTCGTCCCACATCACGACCTCCAGGCCGGTCCGCCGACGAAGCATCTCACCAAATTCCAGGGCTCTCTCTGCCCGTTCTCCAATATCGTTGTTCATGTGTTTTGGCAGTCCCAGCACAAACTTTTCCGCATGGTACTCGCCTGCCAGTTCTTCCAGTCTGGCAAGGGTACGGCGGAGTTTGTTCTCTGATTTCCTCTCAATCGTCTCGACCGCCTGGGCTGTCAGGCCCAGCAGGTCGCTGACTGCGACGCCCACGGTCCGGGAGCCGTAATCCAGTCCGATAATTCTTCTGCCGCTTTCTTTTTTACAGCTCATGCTGAATATACGCCTTCAGGAGTTCTTCCACGATTTCATCCCGCTCCACCTTCATAACGAGACTGCGGGCCCCGTTATAGCTGGTGATGTATGTAGGGTCTCCGGACATAATATACCCTACAATCTGGTTCACCGGGTTGTACCCCTTCTCCAGAAGCGCATTATACACAATCTCCAGAATGTCCTTCGCCTGAATCTGGGGGCCAGTCTCTACCTGGAAAAACTGTGTGTTTGATAAATCTTTTCTCATCTTACGACCTCCAATTACTTCATTACCATTCTAATATAAAATGTCCACAAATTCAATGTATAATTTGTACGGGATTGACAATCTCTATCCATTTTCTTTCGTTCATCCGTGCTTCTTTGGCCGGAACAGCCACTTTCAGGTACTCCCGGGTATGTCCGGTTCTCCAGGCGCTGCCGTCCTCCTCCGTGAAGGTGTCTTCAAAAAGCACCTCGGCCCGCTTTCCTGCCCAGGACTTTTCATACTGTTCCTGCTTTTTCCTGTTCAGCTCCTGGTAGCGTCCGCTTCTTTCCGTCTTCACCGCATCGGTAATCTGTCCCGGCATATCTGCCGCCTTTGTCCCCTGACGGCGGGAATACTTAAAGATATGGGTTTCATAAAAATCCATCTCATCCACAAACGCCAGGGAGGTCTGAAATTCTTCCTCTGTCTCGCCCGGAAATCCGGCGATTACATCCGTGGTCAGCGCCGGGTTGTTAAAACAGTTCCGCAGAATCCGGCATTTTTCCCGGTAATCTGCCGTGGTATATTTCCGGTTCATCCTCTTTAGCGTAGCGTCGCAGCCGCTCTGCAGGGAAAGATGGAAGTGGGGGCAGATTTCCGGAATGGACGCCAGCCGTTTCGCGAAGGCTTCCGTAATAATTCCCGGTTCCAGGGAGCCCAGCCGGATACGGGAGATTCCCTCCACGGCAGCCACGGCCTCCACAAGTTCCAGAAGGGTATTTCCTTCCTCCAGGTCCCTGCCGTAGGAGCTCAGGTGAATTCCCGTGAGCACCACTTCCTGATAGCCGTTTTGGGCAAGCACCGTCACCTCCCGGATTACATCCTCCCTTTTCCGGCTCCGCACCCGGCCCCTGGTATAGGGAATGATACAGTAAGTACAGAACTGATTGCATCCGTCCTGTACCTTCACATAGGCCCGGGTATGCTCTGCCTGCCTGCTTACAGTCAGATTCTCGTATTCTTTTGTATGCCCGATGTCCACCACGTCCTTTTTCCGGCTCCGTTCCCGGAAATATGCTTCCAGTATGGGCACCAGATCCTTCTTTCGGTTATTTCCGATAATGATGTCCACATTTTCGTCCGTCTTTCCGGCGTCCTCCAGAGCCTGAACATAACAGCCGGCCGCCACGATGACGGCTTCCGGGTTCTGCTTTCTGGCCCGGTGAATCTGCTGTCTGGATTTCCGGTCCGCCATGTTTGTTACCGAGCAGGTGTTGATAATATACACGTCTGCCTGTTCATGAAAGGGAACAATGCTGTACCCCGCCTGTTCCAGCAGTTCCTGCATTGCTTCCGTCTCATAGGCATTCACTTTACAGCCCAGATTGTGCAGTGCCGCTTTCCTCATATTCCACATCCTCTGTTTTTTATAAGTTTTAACGAAAAAATCATCTGTTCTTCGTCGTTTTGTTCCTTGACTTTTTCTTCCATACACCGTAAGATAATATAGACAAATGAAATCAAGGAGGTAATTTCCAATGAAAACTGTGCAAATTTCTTTAAATTCCATTGACAAAGTAAAAGCATTTGTAAATGAAATCACTAAATTCGATTATGACTTCGATTTAGTATCCGGAAGATACGTTATCGATGCAAAATCCATCATGGGAATCTTCAGCCTGGATCTTTCCAAGCCGATTGATTTAAACATCCATGCAGACGGCGCTGATGTTGATAACATCGTAGCTGCCCTGGATACTTACTTAGTAAAATAATACCGGCACAGGTAAAAAGAGTTCCGCCAGCGGAACTCTTTTTTTGCGCGATACGCCCGGAGGGCGGCCGCCGTGCCTGCAGGTGTATTATTCCACCGTAACCGTCTCGGCAGTCTCCACCGCCTGGCGGAACAGTTCCTCAATCTTCCCTTCCAGTTTCGTCTCCGATTTGCGGATTTTCTCCACATCCGGCTTCGTCACGGGGTGCTTTGCCACAAAGATGGTACAGCAGTCCTCGTAAGGCAGGATGGACGTCTCGTAGGTACCGATTCTTTCCGAAACCTCCACTATCTGCTGCTTGTCAAACCCGATAAGCGGACGGTAAACCGGCAGGGTACACACTTCGTTGGTGGCCATAAGGCTCTGCATGGTCTGGCTTGCCACCTGTCCGATGCTCTCCCCGGTAATCAGGCCCAGACAGCCGCTCTCCTTTGCGAAATGCTCGGCAATCCGCATCATGTATCTCCGCATAATAATCGTCAGTTCATCATGAGGGCAGTCCTCGTAAATGGCGAGCTGGATATCCGTAAAATTCACAATATGAAGTTTGACCGGTCCGGAATACCGGGCCACCAGCTTCGCCAGGTCCACCACTTTCTGCTTCGCCCGCTCGCTGGTATAAGGCGGCGCATGAAAATACGTGGCTTCCAGTTCCACGCCCCGTTTTGCCGTCATATAGCCTGCCACCGGACTGTCTATTCCGCCAGACAGAAGAAGCATGGCCTTTCCGCTGGTTCCCACCGGCATGCCTCCGGGCCCGGGAATAATTTCCGAATAAATATAGATATCCTCCCGCACCTCTACGTGAAGCATCACATCTGGATGATGTACATCCACCCGGATTTCCGGAAACGCTTCCAGGATGGCTTCTCCCAGGTCGCAGTTAATCTCCATGGAAGTCTTCGGGTAGGTCTTTCTGGCTCTTCTGGCATCCACTTTAAAGGTTATCTTTTTGTCCGGATACACTTCGTCCATGTAAGCCACCACGTCTTTTTTCAGTTCCTCAAATCCCCGGTCCTCCCTGCGGACCACCGGGCAGATTCCGACAATTCCAAAGACCCGCTTTAAGGCCTCCGTCACCTCGTCGCAGTCATAGCTGCCTTCGCAGTCCACATACACCCGTCCCTGGGCCTTGTAGGCGTGAAACTTCCCTTCCAGTCTGGAAAGTGCAGCCCGAATCTGCCGTACGAGGGCGTCCTCGAACAGATAGCGGTTTTTGCCTTTAATCCCGATTTCTCCGTACTTTATCAAATAAGTCTGATACTTCATTACTTCCTCCCGTTTTTAATGCCGCGTATATTTTCTCAGCACTGGTACACAATTATATAACGTTTCCAGCGTATAGTCAATTTCTTCTTCCGTGGTAAATTCCGAAAAACTGAACCTCAGCGTAGCGTCCAGATATTCCTTCTTCGCGCCGATTCCCTTCAGTACTCCGCTGACAGCCGGATGATTGGAAGAGCAGGCCGAGCCGGAAGATACATAGATTCCCTTTTCCTCCAGTGCGTGAAGCAGCACCTCGCTGCGGATTCCCGCGATTCCCGCACTGACAATGTGGGGCGCACTGGTTTCATCATACAGCCCGTGAATCACCGTGTCGTCCAGCTTCTGTACCCCTTCAATAAACCGTTTCTTTAATGCGTACATCCGGGCCACTTTCTGGTCCAGGTTCTGATAGACTTCCTTTGCCGCCAGCGCGATTCCCGCGATTCCCGGCACATTCTCCGTACCGGAACGCATATTTTTCTGCTGTTCTCCTCCGAAAATAATCGGATGTACCTTTGCTTTTTCACTGATGTATATCACACCGGTTCCTTTTGGACCGTGGATTTTGTGACCGCTTATGGACAGCATGTCAATTCCCGTCTTTTTCGGATAAATCCGGTACTTTCCAAAGCCCTGCACGGCATCCACGTGGAAAAGAATATCCCGGTTTTTCGCCTTTACCATGGCCGCTGCCTCCGCCACCGGCTGGACAGAGCCCACCTCATTATTGACGTACATCATGGAGACCAGAATCGTGTCCTCATCAAGTGCCTCCTGAAGGGCCGAAAGCTTTGCCCTCCCGTACTCATCCACCGGAAGATACGTCACCCGGAATCCTTCCTCTTCCTCCAGATATTTCATGGTATTTAAAATTGCCGGATGCTCGATGGCCGTGGTAATCAGATGGTTCCCCCGGCGCCGGTTCGCCCGGGCTCCTCCGATAAGAGCCAGGTTGTCGCTTTCCGTGCCGCCGGAAGTAAAATAAATTTCCTTTTCCTGCACTTTCAGAAGCCGCGCAAAGGTCTCCTTCGCCTCCCGGATATAGGCCTCCGCTTCCATCCCTTTTCTGTGCATGGAAGAAGGATTTCCGTAATCCTCGCACATGACTTTTCCCACCAGTTCCCGCACACTGTCGTACGACCTGGTGGTAGCCGAATTATCCAGATAAACTTCCATTTTAACCGTCTCCTGTAGTTCTTTTCTATATTTTATGCCGGCTTTTTCATCCCGCTATTGCTCCAGCCGGAACATCAGCACGGAAAGAAGAGCCAGCCCTGCCGTTTCCGTCCGGAGGATTCGCCTTCCCAGACTGATACTCTCCGCCCCGGCCCTCTGTGCCGCCTCTACTTCTTCCTTCTCGAATCCGCCTTCCGGGCCGATGAACATGCCAATGCTCTGTCCCGGCTTTATCCGTTCCAGGCAGGTTCTGGTGTGTTCCATATCCCGTTCCAGCTCATAGGGTATCAGCAGAACGTCCAGCGTTTCTGCCAGTTCCAGCGCTTCCTTCCAGCCCATCACCCGGGTCACCTCCGGGACATCGGCTCTTCCTGCCTGCTTGGCGGCGCTTTCGGAAATGCTGTTCCACCGGCTTACTTTTTTCTCACTTTTCTTCTCGTCCAGCTTCACCACGGAACGCCTGGCGGCAAGGGGAACCACCCGGGCCGCCCCCAGTTCCACTGCCTTCTGAACAATCCAGTCCATCTTGTCCGCCTTGGGCAGGCCCTGGAACAGGGTAATCCGGGAAGCAAGTTCCGTATCCGCCATCCGGCTTTCCAGAATGGCAAGTACTGCCTTTCCCTCTTCATACCTTTCCACGGCGCAGCGGTACATCCGGTTATTGCCGTCGCTGATTTCCACCTGCTCGCCCGGGCGCATCCGGAGTACGTTTTTCATATGGTTGACGTCTCCCCCTTCCAGGAAGATTCGTCCTTCTGCCACCGCGTCCGGTGTTACAAAAAAATGATACATTTTCTGTTCCCTTTACTGATTCTTTCTGGCTGTCACGGAAACCCACTCTCCCTGGTGGTTTACTTCCAGTACTTCCAGTCCCGCTTTTTTCACAGCCTCCACAACAACCGGCTCTTTCTCCTCGATAATTCCGCTGGTAATGTAAATCCCGCCGGGTTTCAGGCATTCGGCCGCAACCGGAGTCAGCGGCACCAGCACTTCCGCCAGAATATTGGCCGCCACAATGTCATACGCACTGCGACCCACCTTCTCCTGCACCTCTTCCTCGCTGATAATGTTCCCGGTCATCACCTCATACCGGCTTCTGTCAATTCCATTGACTTCCATATTTTCATGGGTAGCGTCAATGGCGCAGGGATCCAGGTCTGTTCCCACGGAATAGCCCGCCCCGAATTTCAGGGCCAGCATTCCCAGAATCCCGCTGCCGCAGCCGATATCCAGAATCCGGTCGTCCGGCTTCACATACTTCCGGATTTGCCGGATACACAGCTGTGTCGTCTCGTGCATTCCGGTTCCAAAAGCGGTACCCGGATCGATGTGAATCGTCAGTTTCCCTTCATCTTCCGGCTTTACTTCCTCCCAGGAGGGGATAATCAGAATGTCATCCACGCAGAACTGATGAAAATACTGCTTCCAGTTGTTCACCCAGTCCACGTCCTCTGTCTGGGATTCCTCAATCGTCCCCTCTCCGGCGTCCGTATAGGCCCGTATCTGCTCCAGCTCTTCCCGCACCTTTGAAAGTACGCTTTCCTTATCTTCTTCCTCTTCCAGATAGAAGCTTACATAGGCAGTTCCGTCATCTACTCCGCTCTCCGGCAGAATGTCCACGAACATCTGCTCCTTTTCGGCCTGGGTCATCGGAATCCGGTCTTCAATCTCCACACCCTGGATGCCCAGATCCATCAGCATGCTGCATACAATTTCCTCTGCCTCCGTTGTCGTCTTTAATCTGAATTTATTCCATTTCATACAGTCTGTCTCCTGTTTTCCTTTCTGTGCCCGGCTTTTTTCGTCCTGCCGGGCGTTTCCGGTTCTTTGTCCAGTATAACAATTCCCGTTCTAAAATGCAATGATTCCCAGATGTTCCAGGAGAATTTTCAGACCGATAAGAATCAGGATAACACCGCCTGCCAGCTCTGCCCTGCTTTTATACCTGGTCCCGAACAGGTTGCCAATCCGCACCCCTGCAAAGGAAAGCAGAAAGGTGGTAACCCCGATAAAGCTGACTGCCGGAACGATTTCCACATTCAGAAACGCAAAGGTCACCCCAACCGCCAGGGCGTCAATGCTGGTGGCCACCGCCAGGGCAAACATCGTCCGCACATCCATGGCGGCCGCCTCTTCCCCGCATGCTTCCTCTTCCTCCGGGGAAAGGGCCTCCCGCACCATGTTTCCGCCAATCAGTCCCAGCAGAATAAAGGCAATCCAGTGGTCCACCGAAGTAATCACATTTTTAAACTGGACGCCCAGCAGATACCCGGCCAGAGGCATCAGCGCCTGAAAACCCCCGAACCACAGTCCCGCCAGGGCGCTCTCCTTCCATGTACATTTTTTCATGGCAAGTCCCTTACAGACCGAAACGGCAAACGCGTCCATGGAAAGACCCACTGCCAGCAGAAAAAGTTCCGCAATACTCATCCTTCTACCTCCGTACATTCCTCATTCGTATTCCGGGAGAGGCGAAAAAAAAGAGACCTGTCCGTGGAAAGCTCCACGGATAAGTCTCATTATTTCAAGCATTGCCAGATGCTCACACATCAGTATGTTGACAATACTGCGCACCAGGCGCCAACTACTCCCTTATCAGTTCCCTGCTATTATATCGGCTGAGAATCTGCTTGTCAACAGAAACTGATACATTTTTTCATTTAGCAGGGGTCTCCCACCATGATTTCAATGATTTCCTCATTTGTCTCCTTCATGCCTTCCCGGCCCAGGCGTCCTACATTGCGGATGGTGGCGTCCACGCCCTTGGTCACAATGCCGTCTCCGGCATAGAACTGCTGCCCTCTTCTGTACATCTGATAGCCCAGAATTCCGGCGTCCACGGCGGAGGCAATCTTGGCCGCGCAGGAGGCTTTTGCTCCGTCGCACACGATGCCGGAGACAATGGCCAGTGCATTGACAACGGTGTGGGTGATGTCTTCATACTCTCCGCCGCAGAGGAAGGCAATGCCGGCTCCTGCCGCCGCGCCTGCACAGACCGCTCCGCAGTAGGCGCTGAGCCGTCCGATTCCTGTCTTCTGGTGAATGGCCACCAGGTTGGAAAGCACCAGGGCCCGGTAGAGCTGTTCCTCCGTGCTGTTCAGTTCTTTCGCATATTCGATGACGGGAAGGGAGCAGGTCATGCCCTGGTTTCCGCTTCCGGAGTTGATAATCACCGGCAGTTCGCAGCCGTTCATCCGGGCGTCCGAACCGGCCGCCGCTTTTGCCTTGGCCCTGGTCCGGATATTGTTTCCGTCCATATCCAGCAGAACGCTCCCGATATTGGCCCCGTAGTCTCCCCGGAGTCCTTCCTCGGAAATCGCGGTATTATACGCAATCTGCCTTCCTATGACTTCCCTCACGTCTTCGATATCCACAGTATTGGCAAAGTCCCAGATACCGGCCATGTCCAGCAGGCTTCTGTCCGTCAGCCCTTCTTCTTTCTCTCCCTGGACCTCATTTTTCAGAAGAACTTCTCCATTTTTCTCAATCAGCACAATGTTGGTATGATAGTTTGCAATCCGCACCCGGGCGCTGTTCTCTCTGGCGAACACCGTCACAATAATCTCAAACGTGATTCCGCTGTCCACATGATATACTTCCACCGGAACCGTGTCCAGAAATTCCTTGATTTTCTCCACTTCCTCCGGGGTAACGTCCGCAATGACCTCCAGCTCTTTTTCCGCCCTGCCGGCCACAATTCCTGCTGCCGCCGCTGCCGGTATCCCTTTCAGGTGGCCGGTATTGGGCACGATAACGGATTTTACATTTTTAATGATACTTCCACTGGCGTCTACCCGTACTCTGTCCGGCATCTCCCCCAGTGTCTCCCGCGCTTTTGCCGCCGCATAAGCCAGGGCTATCGGTTCCGTGCACCCCATGGCCGGAACCAGTTCTTCCTTCAGAATCTGCACATAGGCTCCGTATTTTTCTTCTGTTTTTTTCATACTTCTTATCCTCTCTCTGACTTTTTTAAGATTTCTCCTGCCCTTCCCTGTCAAACCAGATGTTCAGGTCCACATTCCCCTCTATTCCAGGCACCCTGCCGGTCTCCGTATACTGCCAGATGCTGAAATCATAGGGGTTCTGCGGAAGCGGCTCATAATCCGCATACCACTTTTCGTAATCTTCCAGCTCTTCCAGGTTCAGGGTAAAGGCCATCCATTTCATGTTGGCGTATATCATGGGCGAATACCCGGCCTCCCGGATACGGTCGCAGAAGACCTGGCAGAAACGGGTGCGGGCCTCCCCCGTAAGTCCATCCGTGCGGGCCACATCGTCCTTGATTTCTTCCGTGTCAAAAACCACCGGCCCGTGAATTTCCAGACCCTTAAGATGTTCCAGTACGAACTCCGCCTCCTGCCCGGCCTCTTCCTCACTGACTGCCTGGGAGAAAAAATAGACGCCGCAGTCCAGCCCTGCCTGTGCCGCCTGCCGGATATTCTGTTCAAACTTTTCGTCCAGAACCAGGCGGCCTTCCTCCCCGTACCCCCGGAATCCCAGACGGATAATGGCGAACTCTACTCCGGCTTCTCTTACCTGCTGCCAGTCAATCTCCCCCTGATAGCGGGACACATCCACACCCAGCCGGGAAAGGGTATTTCCCTCTGTATCTTTATAATAGAGAAATTCTCCTTCTCTTGTCAAGCGGGAGTAATCCCACCGGCAGGACGCCAGTTCCTCTTCCAGCACGGCCTCGTATGTAGTTCCTTCCACATCCACAAATGTATAGGTCTCCGGAACTTCCCCGGAAGCTTCTTCTGTACGGCTGTCTTCGTCTTTTTCTCCCGTCTCCCGGCTTTCTGTATCTGCCGTCCCCTCCGGCTCCCGGTTTTCCCCGCAGGCCGCCGAAACGGGAAGTGCCAAAAGCAGCGCCAGAAGCAGTACCGCCCGGTATCTCTTCATGTCTTCTCCTCTACTGCTGTCCCAGCAGGTAATCGATAAACTGCTGGGCAGCCCGTCCGCTGAATCCGCCGTGTGTCAGTTCCCACTGATTTGCCTGAAGCAGCAGCTCGTCCTCATCCATCTGAACATGGTTCCGCGCAGCCAGCGTAGTCACAATCTTCTGGAATTCTTTTTTCTCCGGCTTTCCAAAGTAAATGGTCACGCCGAAGCGGGCCACCAGAGACAGTTTTTCCTGAACGGTGTCGCTGGTATGCAGTTCCTCATCCCGGTCCGCTTTGTCTTTAAAGCTTTCCCGCACCAGATGACGGCGGTTGGAGGTGGCGTAAATCAGAATATTCTCCGGCTTTTTCTCCAGGCCGCCCTCAATCACTGCCTTCAGATATTTGTATTCTATCTCAAATTCCTCAAAGGACAGATCGTCCATAAAAATGATAAATTTATAGTTCCGGTTTTTGAGCTGGGCAATCACGTCATTCAGGTCCTGAAACTGGTGCTTGTAGATTTCAATCATCCGCAGTCCCTGGTCATAATACTGGTTCAGCACGGCCTTGATAGAAGAGGACTTTCCCGTTCCCGCATCGCCGAACAGCAGACAGTTGTTAGCCCGCCTGCCCTTCAGAAAGGCCTCGGTATTTGCCGTCAGTTTCTGTTTCTGGCGTTCATATCCTACCAGGTCGTCCAGATGCACATGGGCAATGTTGGTAATGGGTACGATTTTCGCCCCCTCTTCGGTGTGCTCCACCCGGAACGCCTTGTGAAGTCCCAGTTTTCCCACACCAAAGTCTTTATAAAAGGCAGTTACCTTCTTTTTGAAATCTTCCGCGTCCTTCGCGCCGGCCAGTTCCCGGGCAAGACCGCAGATCCGGTCCCGAATCCGGCGGTTGAAGACTTTTCCCCTTCCTTCCGCGGGCTGATATTCCAGAATCAGGCCTACGCTGGACGTTTCCAGCGTTTTCTCCAGTTCCAGCAAATCGTAGTCAAAAAGTTCCTTGAATACGTCAAAATCATGGAGGGCAACCTGGTTGATACTGCCGCCGGTCTCTCCCACGATTTCGCAGGCTGTACTGTAGGCGTTTTCACTGTTCACCAGAAGGTAGGACAGATAGCAGTGCCAGAGGTTTCCCTCAAACCCGAAACGGTCCGCCATGTCCACCAGGCGGTGAAGGCAGTCAAAAAGCTTATCTTTCAGCTCCTCTTTTTCGTACTGTGTACCGTTTCCCTGCTCCATCAGAAAGGTCATATCCTCCAGAAGAGCCTCTTCTTCCATGTCCCGGTAAAGCATCAGTTCCTTTGTTCTCATCTTCTCTCACTCCTTAATAATTTCCCAGTATTCTTAAGTTCAGCGCTTCTTCCCGCAGTCCGCGGATGGCATTTTTCACCGCAGCTTCCGCCAGATTCCCCTCAAAATCCACAAAGAAACGGTATTCCCAGTTCCGGCCCTCCACCGGCCTGGATTCAATTTTTGTCATGTTCAAATCATTGTAAATAAAATGGGACAGCAGATGGTAGAGGGAACCGCTCTCGTGAGCCACTTCAAAACAGATACTGATTTTGGAAGCGTGTTTCAAAAACACTTTCTGGTTCGTCACTACAATAAACCGGGTGGAATTATCCGGTTCATCGTTGATGTCCCGTTCCAGAATTTCCAGTCCGTAAAGCTCTGCCGCATATTCACTGCACACCGCCGCCTGGGCCGGGTCCTGTTCTTCCCTGACTTTCCGGGCAGCCACGGCTGTATTGGCTACACTGATTCGCTCCCAGTCCCGGACATTCAAAAACCGCTCGCACTGCATCAGTCCCTGGGGGTGGGAATAGACCCGCCGGATGTCCTCCATCCGGGTCTTTGGAAGCCCTGCCAGCATATGCCGGATGGGAAGCACGGTCTCCGCCACAATATAGTTTTCAAATTCTACCAGCAAATCATAAACCTGGGCCACCACCCCGGCAGAGGAATTTTCAATCGGAAGCACGGCATAATCCGCGCTGCCCTCCTCTATGGCCTCCATGGCGTCCCGAAACTGGGCCACATGGAAGCTGTTGATATTCTTCCCGAAATACTGCTCCATGGCGGCCTGACTGTTGGCTCCTTCCACTCCCTGGAACACGACCCGGGCGCCTTCTGTCTCCAGGGCATCCAGGCCGATAAAGGGAAGACGGCCCAGAGCCCCGGCCTCTGTAAGCTTCTGGTACTGCAGCTTTCTGCTCATGGACATCAGCTGTTCAAACAGTTCCCGCACTCCTTTTTTATTGAATTCACTGTCCATCTGCGCGGACACTGCGGCCAGCTTTTCGTTTTCCCGGGTCCGGTCAAATACCTTCCTTCCGTTCTGAATCTTATATTCCGCCACATGGCCGCAGATTTCCATTCTCCTCCGGTAGAGCTCCGTTATCTGGCTGTCGATGACGTCCAGCTCATCCCGCATTTCTTTTAATGACTGCATGGTCTCTCACCTCATCTGCTCTGATTCGGGAAAATCTCTGTCTTTTTTCCCGGCACTAACTCTAAATTATAGTACATTTTCCTTCTAAAATCTACATTTCCTTCCCAGAAGAACGGAAAACTTTATTGAAAAGCCATCTGTTTTAGTATATGATAGTAGAAAGCAGGCAGACGGCCTTATCCGGCCGGCCTGCCCCAGTATAAGGAGGGTTTTTATGAGACATTTAATGAGTCCACTGGACTTTTCCGTAGAGGAACTGGACCAGCTTCTGGACCTGGCCGGCGATATTGAAGCAAACCCTGAAAAATACGCACATGCCTGCGCAGGGAAGAAACTCGCCACACTCTTTTATGAGCCAAGCACCAGAACCCGGCTGAGTCACGAGGCCGCCATGCTGAACCTGGGAGGCAGCGTCCTTGGTTTTTCATCCGCCGATTCCAGTTCCGCCGCCAAGGGGGAAAGTGTTGCCGACACGATACGCATGGTATCCTGCTATGCTGACATCTGTGCCATCCGGCATCCAAAGGAAGGTGCCCCCATGGTAGCCGCCCAGCATTCTTCCATTCCGGTTATCAATGCCGGAGACGGCGGTCACCAGCATCCTACCCAGACACTGACGGATTTACTGACTATCCGTTCTCTGAAGGGTCATCTCGACAACCTGAAAATCGGACTTTGCGGCGATTTAAAATTCGGACGCACTGTACACTCTCTCATCAATGCCCTGGTACGTTATGATAATATTGAGTTTGTACTGATTTCTCCGGAAGAACTGCGCCTTCCCGGCTATGTCAGAAAGGACGTGCTGGATAAAAACCACATTCCCTACAAAGAAGTGGTCCGCCTGGAAGAGGCCCTTCCGGACCTGGATCTGCTCTATATGACCCGGGTACAGCGGGAGCGTTTCTTTAACGAGGAAGACTATGTCCGCATGAAGGATTTCTATATCCTGGATAAAAAGAAAATGGAACTGGCGCCGCCGGACATGCTGGTTCTTCATCCCCTTCCCCGGGTAAATGAAATCTCCGTGGAAGTGGACGATGACCCGAGGGCCGTATATTTTAAGCAGGTGCAGTACGGCGTTTACGTGCGCATGGCACTGATTCTGACACTGCTGGATATTCACGTGGATTAAAAAGGAGGGGAAGAAATGGTAGAAAGCACACTGACCATAGGGAAGATTTCAGAGGGATTTGTTCTGGACCATATCCAGGCCGGAAAGAGCATGGATATTTACAAATATCTCCGGCTGGACAAGCTGGACTGCTGTGTGGCTATCATCAAAAATGCCAGAAGCAGCAAGATGGGAAAGAAAGACATCATCAAAATAGAATGTCCCATTGATATTATCGACCTGGATATTCTGGGCTTCATTGACCACAATATTACGGTCAACATCATTGAGGACTCCCGGATTGTAGAGAAAAAGGATCTGCGGCTCCCCCGGGAAATCCGCAATGTCATCCGCTGCAAAAATCCCCGCTGCATTACCTCCATCGAGCAGGGACTGGACCACGTTTTCGTCCTTACGGATGAGGAAAATGAAATCTACCGCTGCAAATACTGCGAGGAAAAATACAGCCGGTAAAATTCCGGACAGAACCGGATATAAAAAGAAGAGTTCCGACCAGGGAACTCTTTTTTTCTGCCTAAAACAGGCAGGACGATAAGCCGGGTTATGTCGTTGAGCGTTCATCTATCCAGACCTGCTGTTGCCAGCAGGTTCCAGCAACCTACCTAAAACGTGACGGGCCGCCACATGGTTTTTGTTCGGTCTTGCTTCGGATGGGGTTTACATGTGCCCTGTCCGTTACCGGACAGGCGGTAGTCTCTTACACTGCCTTTCCACCCTTACCGGCAAAAGCCGGCGGTTTATTTCTGTTGCACTGGCCTTGGAGTCGCCTCCACCGGACGTTATCCGGCATCCTGCCCTGTGAAGCCCGGACTTTCCTCACCTGCAGCCTTTCGGCATTTGCAGCCGCGAACGCCTGTCCTGCCTGCCGGAACCACTTTATCACATTTTTTTCTGTCTGTAAAGAAAAACTCTGCCGTCTCCCGGTCAGAGCGGCTGTTCCGGCAAAATGTCCTCGATTAGGCTGTCTCCGTCCGCCGCAGAAGTTGCCAGGGTATCGCACCGTTCGTTCTGTGGGTGGCCGTCATGGCCCTTTACCCAGATAAATTCCACCTGGTGGGGCTCTTTTGCCTTCAGAAGCCGCTTCCACAGGTCAATATTCTTTACGGGTTCATTTTTCCCCCGTTTCCAGCCTTTTTTTATCCAGCCTTCAATCCAGTGCCGGTTAAATGCATCCACTACATATTTGGAATCGGAATAGAGTTTTACCCGGCAGGGCCGCACCAGGGCCTCCAGCCCTGCGATAACCGCCATCAGTTCCATCCGGTTGTTGGTCGTTTTTACATATCCCTGGGAAAGTTCCTTTGTGTGAAGGGTGCCGGTCCTGTCCACATATTCCAGTATCGTGCCGTATCCGCCGGGCCCGTCGGGATTGCCCCTGGCCGCGCCGTCTGTGTAGATTTTTACTTCCATGGTTTCTCTTCTCCTTCTGCCGCTGCGTCCGCTTTTTCCGGGCTGTCTGTTATTTCAAACTGCTGATTTTCCCGGCTGACCAGGAAAACCCGGTCCCGGTACGGCGCCGCTTCTTCCCGTTCCAGAAAACGCTCTGCGATTCCGTAGTCTTCCCACATGTGCATAGGAAAGGCTGCACGAGTGCGGGTATGCCGCATAAACCAGTCAAAGCCCAGGTAATATGCCTCTCCCTGCCTGGGATCCAGCACCAGGAAGGCCACATCGATTTCCTCCCCGTCCAGCTTTGCCACTTCCCGCCGAAACGCCATGCGGACCCAGCCGTTCCACTCTGCGCTCTCCTCTTCCCAGTGCCACCAGTGCATATCCCCCGCATGAAACAGGGTTCTGCCCTCACACCGGACCAGAAAGGCCACGCCTTCATCCGTGGAAGCAAGGGTGCGTATCCTCACGCCCTCCAGGCAAAGCTCTTCTGCGGGATTCATCCGGTGCACATCCGGCCCGTCCTCCTCCCGGCTCAGCCGGATATCTCCGGAAAGGATAAACTGAAGCTCCGGATACCGGTCCCGGAGCTTCAGAATGCGTCTGGAAAAATGGTCCTGGTGCGCATGGCTTGCGAAGAACAGAATCTGCTTCTTTTTGTCAAATTCCGGCAGCGTGCCTTTGTAATAGTCAAAAACCAGCACATGCTTCTCCAGTTCTGCCACAAAACAGCTGTGGTATATATACTGTATCTGAATTCTGCTTTTTCCTTTTTTATTCATTGATGTCATCGTGTTCTCCAAGCAGTACTTCCACTGCGTAGACAATCTCCGGAAGAATATATTCCAGGCATTCCCGGATAACTTTGGGGCTTCCGGGAAGATTGACAAACAGGGTATGTTTGCGGATGCCGGCGGTTCCTCTGGTCAGCATGGCTCTCTTTCTGGTCCGGACCATGTAGAGGCGCATGCCCTCCGACAGTCCCGGCAGTTCTTTTTCCACAATGGACTTTGTGGCCTCCGGTACCCAGTCGTTTTCCCGGCATCCTATGCCGCCAATCGTCAGTACCAGGTCCGCAATCCCTGCATCGGCAATCCGGGCCAGCACCTGGCGGATAACATTTTTGTCATTGGGCACCGGCTGAATCAGTTCGGTTTTAAAGCTGACCTGGCCCATCATCCGCTTTACTACCGGGGAGCCGGTATCTTCTTTCAGTTTCTGATAAATCTGTGTATCCACAGGAATAATTGCAACCTTCATACTTCCCTCTCCTCTGTGCGTTTTTCTGCTGTCGTCGTAAGTAACCTCTTTTTATTATACCGCAAAATCTGTCCAAAAGCTATCCCCTGTCAGATGATAATGCAGACCATGCCGCCGGTACTGTCGTTGACAATCTTCTGCATGGTATCCTGAAGCTTTGCCTGGCTCTCCTCGTTAATCATGGCGATTTTATTCCGGATTCCGTCCAGCACCAGTTCTTCAATGGATTTTCCGAAAATGCTGGTTCCCCATACGCCTTCCTCGGAAGAAGCCGCGGTTTTAATATACTGTATCAAATCTTTTGCCTGCTGTTCGTTTCCCACAATCGGCGCGATTTCCGTTTCGATGTTGGCCCGTATCATATGTATGGAGGGCGCTTCGGAGTGAATCTTTACCCCGAACCGGCTTCCCTGCCGGATTATCACCGGCTCCTCCAGACGGATCTCTTCCCGGCCGGGGCTCACTACCCCGTATCCTTTCTGTTTTACCGCCTCCATGGCGTCTTTTACCGCTTCATACTCCTTCCGCAGGGCCGACAGTTCTTTTATCGTTCCCAGCAGGTCATATTCTCCCCGGATGTCTGTTCCGGTCACTTCACTGAGCATTTCATAATAATACTGCTCCCGGACAGACATATCCACCGAAACGGTTCCGGTATCCATGGATATCTCCCGGATTTTCGCCTCTTCTATGTAGCTGCTTTCCGGAAGGGGGATTCCCTCTGTCACATCCCGGATTTCTTCCACTCCCTCCAGAACTTTTCTGGCATAGGAGAGGAGGTCCTCCTTGATTTTATTGTCCCTGGGCAGCATCTCCGTCCATTTGGGAATGAAAAACCGGACTTCCGATACCGGAAACGCAAACAGCACCTGCTCCATAATCCGGTGAATGTCCTCTTCCCGGAGCTGCTCACAGTTCACGGCCAGGGCCGTTACTTTATACTTTTCCTGAATCTCTTCCGCCACCCGGGCGGCCTCTTCCCCATAAGGTTTCTTTGTATTGACCAGTACCACGAAGGGCTTGCCGATAGTTTTCAGTTCCTGAATGGTGCGCTCCTCCGCCGGCAGATAATTTCCCCGGGGAATTTCCCCGATACTGCCGTCCGTGGTCACTACGATTCCAATGGTGGAATGGTCGCAGATGACTTTTCTGGTTCCAATGGCCGCGGCCCTGGTAAAGGGAATCTCCTCGTCAAACCAGGGAGTTTTCACCTGCCGCTCCATTTCTTTTTCCATGTAGCCGGAGGCCCCCTCCACCATGTAGCCCACACAGTCGATAAGCCGTACCTTTACGGTTACGTCGTCTTCCAGCTGAATCGACGCGGCCTCTTTCGGCACAAACTTCGGCTCCGTGGTCATGACTGCCGTGCCTGACGCAGACTGGGGAAGTTCATCCCGGGTCCTGGTCCGGTCATGGCCGTCTTCCATGTGAGGAAGCACCAGCACATCCATAAACCGTTTGATAAAAGTGGACTTCCCGGTACGCACCGGGCCTACCACGCCAATATAAATCTCGCCTTTTGTTCTTGTCTCTATATCCCTGTACAGGTGAAACGCATTCATAGACTGACCCCCTTTAACTGCTGATACAGTCTATGACAGGAAGTCCGGTTTTAGACCGGAAATCCGCTATTCCTCCCAGGGAAGGTCCTTGTTCTCCGTCCGGCTGTCCCGAAGCATCAGACCGTTCACTGCTTCCTTTGCCGTTTTTCCCTCAAAGAGAATGGCGTTTACTTCTTCCACAATGGGCATGGACACGTCATATTTTTCCGCCAGCGCTTTCGCTGCCTTTGCGGAGTAGACGCCTTCTACCACCATCTTTACTTCATCCATGGCTTCCTGCATGGTTTTTCCCTGGCCAATCAGATAGCCTGCCTTCCGGTTCCGGCTGTGCACGCTGGCGCAGGTTACAATCAGGTCGCCGATGCCGGTAAGGCCGGAAAATGTCTCGATTTTTCCGCCCATTTTCACGCCCAGTCTCGATATCTCCGCAATTCCTCTGGTAATCAGCGCCGCTTTTGTGTTGTCTCCGTATCCCAGTCCGTCTGCCATGCCGGCGGCCAGGGCCACTACGTTTTTCAGCGCTCCTCCCAGCTCAATTCCCAGAACATCCGGGCTGGTGTAAACCCGGAACACTTCATTCATAAAAATGCTCTGCACGTACTCTGCGGTTTCTTTTTTCTTTGCTCCTGCCACCACGGTGGTCGGCAGTTCCCGGCCCACTTCCTCTGCATGGCTGGGGCCGGAAAGCACTGCGACTTCCGCCTGGGGAATCTCTTCCTCAATCTGTGCGGAAAGTGTTTTCAGGGTAGATTCTTCAATTCCCTTCGCCACATCCACAATCAGCTGCCCTTCTTTTATCATGGGGCACATTTTTGCCGCCGTGGACCTGGTAAAGGCAGAGGGAACTGCCATTACAATCATATCCTTTCCCGTCACCGTGCTTTTTATGTCATCTGTAAAGACGATTTCTTCCGGCAGTTTTACTCCCGGAAGTTTCGTTTTATGCTCCCGCTCCCGGGAAAGCATCTCAATCTCGTTTTTATCGATGGACCAAACGGTCACCTCATGTCCGTTTTTACTGAGAAGCCTGGCCAGGGCGGTTCCCCAGCTTCCTGCTCCCATTACTCCCACTGCTGCCATTTTATCTGTCCCCTTTCTGACATGCCGTTTCTGTCCGGCTATTCTTTCTTTTTTATGCCAAATCTATTTTCTGTGCCTTCCCGAAGCCGCTGTATGTTTGCCCGGTGTTTGTAAAATGCGGACAGCACAAACAGAAGACCAATGGCGTACATCTCCAGCAGATGCGGCCAGTCCATGCCAAACCAGCCCAGCTGTCCTTCCACTACAAGCCCCACGGCAAACAGGACGGTTACCGTCAGGGATCCGAGGGATACGTACCGGGTTACCGCCACGATAACGATGAACACCAGCAGGCAAAGCGCCGCCATGCGCACGTCCGTGACCAGAATCATGCCGCCGGTCACCGCGATTCCCTTGCCCCCTTTAAATTTCAGGTAGAAGGGATAATTGTGTCCCAGCACTGCCCCGAAGCCCGCATAGATGGACAGAAGAGGCAGGATGTCCGGACAGCTCTGTCCGTAAATGCCGCGTACCACCAGAACCGCCGCCACGCACTTGAAGCAGTCTCCGAGGAAGGTAATGATTCCCGCCTTCACCCCCAGGGTGCGCAGGGCATTGGTGGAACCGGCATTCCCGCTTCCATGCTCCCTGATATCCACATTGTGCATTTTCCCATAAATGTATCCCGTCTGAATCAGACCAAAAAGATACCCTATCACCAGACAAACAACACGTTCCATAGTTACTGCTCCTTTCCTTTCCGCTCCCGGATGATAAATTTCAGCGACGTTCCGCGGAACCCGAAGGCTTCCCGGATTTTATTTTCCAGATAGCGGGTATAGGAAAAGTGCATGAGCTCTTTGTCGTTGACAAAGATTACAAAAGTAGGCGGTTTTACCGATACCTGGGTAATATAATACAGCTTCAGCCGCTTTCCCTTATCTGAGGGGGGCTGCTGCAGCGCCACTGCCTCTGTCATGATTTCGTTCAGAACGCCTGTTGCCACGCGGAGCGTCTGGTTCTGAATGACCATATCAATCTTGTCGAACAGTTTGGGAAGCCGCTGTCCGGTCACTGCGGACACATACATGATTTCCGCATAGGGCATAAAGGACAGTACTCTGCGGATATTGTCCTCATATTCCTTCACTGTTTTGTTGTCCTTTTCTATGGCGTCCCATTTATTGACAACGATGATGATTCCTTTTCCTCTTTCGTGGGCGATTCCGGCAATCTTGGCGTCCTGCTCGGTTACCCCTTCGCTGGCGTCGATGACCACCAGCACCACATCGGCTCTTTCCACCGCTGTTACTGTACGAATGATACTGTAACGTTCCAGTTCTTCTTTGATTTTATTTTTCCGGCGAAGTCCTGCCGTGTCGATAAAGACATACTCTCTTCCGTTATGCACCACACTGGTGTCGATGGCGTCCCGGGTAGTTCCCGCGACATCGGAGACAATCACCCGTTCCTCCCCGGTGAGCCGGTTAATAATAGAAGATTTTCCTACATTCGGTTTCCCTACGATGGCCACTCTCGGGCGTTCGTCCTCTTCCTCTTCTCCTTCGCCCTCCGGAAAATATTCCAGTACTTTGTCCAGCATATCGCCGATTCCCAGTCTCTGTGACGCGGACACCGGAACCGGGTCGCCAATTCCAAGATTGTAGAATTCATAGACGTCCGGCATCATTTTCTGGAAACTGTCCACCTTGTTCACCACCAGGATAACCGGTTTGCGGGAACGCCGCAGCATGTCCGCCACTTTGGAGTCCGCATCCACCAGCCCCTGCTTTACGTCTGTCATAAACAGAATCACATCTGCCATATCAATGGCAATCTGAGCCTGCTCCCGCATCCGGGACAGAATGATATCCCGGCTGTCCGGCTCGATTCCTCCTGTATCTATCAGGGTAAACTCCCGGTCCAGCCAGGACACGTCTGCATAAATCCGGTCTCTGGTTACCCCCGGAGTGTCTTTTACGATTGCTATCTTTTCTCCCGCCAGTGCGTTAAACAGCGTGGATTTCCCCACATTCGGCCGTCCCACAATGGCTACTACCGGTTTACTCATATTTCGTCATACCTCTCTTCCAGTATTGCATCAATGAAATCCTGTCCGCCTGATTTTACAATAACCACCCGGACTTGTAAAGCTTTTTCCAGGTCCGCCACCGTAAAATCGTCCAGGAATACCTCTTCTCCGCTGCGCAGCATGCTGGCGGAAAGCAGAAGGGCCTCCCCCAGGTCTTTCCCCGCAAGCTGAGCGGCCAAATCCTGCCCGGTCAGCAGACCGGCCACCGTAATCCGCTCTCCAAAGAAGTCGTTTCGTATCTCATAGGAAGACACCCGGATATTCGGATATTTTTCACAAAGCCTTCCGGCCAGCTCCTTCATATAAGAAAAGGCCAGCTTTCCCGTGGCCAGGGAAACATGGCGGTGTCTCCCGTCTCCCGTACATTTTTCCAGTCCCTCTTCAAATTCATCCAGCAGAAGTCTCAGCATGCCGACTCCGTTTTCCAGCTGCAGATACCCGTCGTACCGGGCAGCCTCCGGCAGGTCTTCCTCCGCCAGCAGATACCACTCGTCTCCCGCATGAATAAAATGGGTTCCGTAGTTTTCATAAAAATGGTTCTGCCACCGGTGAATGATTTCCAGCACCTTTCGGGCGTCCTCTTTTTCAAAGGGTTCCAGCGGGTACAGCCCCTCCCGGTACTTTGTAAGCCCTACCGGGACAACCGATACACTCTGCATGCGGGGAACCCAGGCCTCCATGTCCCGGATGCTCCGTTCCAGTTCTTCCCCGTCGTTGATTCCCCGGCACAGAACAATCTGTCCATTCATGGTAATACCACCCTCATAAAGCGTCTGAATTTTTTTCAGCGCTTCTCCCGCAAAGCGGTTGTGCAGCATTTCGCACCGCAGTTTGGGATTTGTGGTATGAACAGACACATTGATGGGCTCCAGATGATAACGGATAATCCGCTCAATGTCATGGTCGCTCATATTCGTAAGCGTCACATAATTTCCCTGCAGAAAGGAAAGACGGGAATCATCGTCCTTGAAATACAGCGTTTCCCGCATTCCCTTTGGCATCTGGTCGATAAAACAGAACATACACTTGTTCCGGCAGGAACGGTACTCGTCCATCAGGCCCTGGACAAACGTAATCCCCAGGTCCTCCTCGTAGTCCTTCTCAATCTCCAGCTCCCACTCTTCCCCGTCCGGCTTTTCCACCAGCAGTACCAGTTCCTCATCATTTACATAATAGTGGTAATCAAAAACATCCTCTATCTCGTTTCCGTTAATCGCAAGCAGCCGGTCCCCGGGCTCCACGCCCAGCTCCCAGGCGATACTTCCCTCCTCTACCGACTGAATCAAATGCTCGTGCTTCATACTCCTCCTGCATCGTCGGGGACGGGTACGGGCCGGCCGGTACCCGTC
>DWYV01000003.1 GCA_019118525.1 Candidatus Bariatricus faecipullorum | reverse complement strand
CAGATGTGTATAAGAGACAGGGTACGGGCCGGCCCGTACCCGTCCCCGACGACAATTCTCAAACAATTCAAAAGAAAAAGAAGGAGCATTTCTGTCCCTTCTCTTTTGTAAATTCTCTATTCTATTCTTCCTGGCCGCCATCACCGTTCTCCGCGTTTTCTTCATTCATGGCGCTTTCTGCTTCTGTTGCGGCGGTGGTGCCGGAATATTCGCTGGTCACCCGGGCGTAGATTTCTTTGGCCTTGTCCGGGTTGCCGTTGCCTGCATAGGCGTCGCCCAAAAGCTTCAGGGCGTTTCCTTCATCGTATCCGGCGTCCATCTGGGTCACTTTTTCCAGGGCTGTCACGGCGTCCGCATAGTTCCCGCTGTTCATGCTGGACTGTGCCTCTCCGTAAAGCCGTTCGCACATCGTGGGATACAAATCCCCGGTCATCTCATCGAAAATAGCCTGTCCACGTTCTCCCAGACTGTCCCTGTTGATGGTAAGCAGACTGTCTGTCATGTCTGCATTGCTGGTATTCTGGGCCTGGTACTGTTCGTAAACCGTCATCAGCGTCTCATAACCGGTCTGGGTGGACTGGGCGGTCTGGATGGCCGACTCCGCCTCGCTGCTGGTACTCCGGTAGGATTCCAGCTCCTGCTGGAGGGCGGTTATCTGGGCGTCCTGGGCCGCTTTCTCCTCGCTCAGTGTTATCATGCTCTGGTTTGTATCCGAGGCCTGGCTCTGGCGCACTGCCGGCGTAATCAGAAACCATACCACGGCAGCCCCCAGCACAATTCCGATGACAATATTGACGATGGTCAGAATGGCCGCATTATCCTTCAGGCTGGAGGATACCGGTTGAATAATCGTCTCATTTCCCAGGGTGTAGGTAACGGTCTGCTCCTTCTCTTCGTGTTTTTTCAGTTTGGCCATCTTCTGGCTCCGAATCTGGGCCAGCTCGTGCATATAGCCCAGGGTAATGTCGTTGGTGGTATCCAGCCGGTGGGCCACCCGCAGCGTCTGCCGGGCTTTTGCGTACTGTCCCGTATGCAGGTACAGCAGGGCCAGCAGCTGATGGGCCTTTAAAAAAGCAGGATGGGAGGCCACGACTTTTTTCAGCTGAATGATGGCCAGGTCCTCCCCGTTCTGCTGACAGTAGGACAGGCACTGGTTGTACTTATGTACAGCCTGGTTTACCGTCTCCAGCTCGCTGGGGGTTTCCTGCACCCGTTTTATATAATAATTGGCAATGTTCTCATAGGATTTAAAATTTTTGCTGATAATCCACTCCACCAGAGCCTCGGCCACTTCTCCCCGGCCATAATACACAAGCCCCAGCAGATTTCTTGCCATCACATTTTCTCTGTTATACTGAAGGCTCCGCCGCAGGGACGCAGCCGCCCCGGACAAGTCGCGGATATTCGCCTTGCGAAGCCCGTCGTTGTACCAGTAATTGGACTGGCGCATGAGTTTCTCTGTATAATCCATGTAACTCTCCCCTATTTATTCTGCTCCAGCATCTCCTTCAGGATATCTGTCATATCGGTTAAATCTTCTTCGTAAACAGCCTGCTCGATGTCTTCTACTTCCAGGCTGGGTTTGAATTTTTTCAGTTCTTCTTCAAAATTAAGCATAACTGCCTCCTGTTTCTTTCTCCTGTTTCAAAAGCAGCTTCAGTTCTCCGGTAAGATAGAGAGACCCCAGACAGTAGAGCCGCCCGTCTCTTCCTTTTTCCTTCCGCGCGGTATCCAGCGCTTCCTCCAGGGAATCCCGCACCAGCACCGTGCTGTCCGTGGCCTGCCGGAAAGCTTCTTCCAGACTGTCCGTATCCGCCCCTCTGGCATCCCGAATCCGGGTAATGATAAACGCTTTCGCCGGAATCTCTTTTCCCAGCAGGGCCGCCATATCCCGGTAATCCTTCTCCGCCACGGCGGAAAACAGAATCACCAGCTCTTTTTTTCTGTGTAACCGCGCTTCCTCCTGCGCCAGCCAGTTCTTTACACTGCGGACAAATTCCTCCACCGCAGCCAGGTTGTGAGCGCCGTCCAGAACCACGTCCGGAAGCACCTCTTCCATGCGGCCCGGCCAGTATGCCGCTGCCAGGGCCTCTCTCCAGCAGTCGGAAAAGCGTTCCATCCCCAGCAGAATCCGGGAGGTTTCCAGAGCCAGCGTGGCGTTGACCGCCTGGTACGCTCCGCTTCCTCTTACCTGCCAGGGCGTATTATTATCATACTCACTGCCCGTCAAAAAAGCAATATGTTCCCGTCCGGTTTCTTGAATTTTCACCGCATCTTTCGAGATTCCTCTACAAGGTGCGCCTGCTTCTTCAGCCGTTCTGCGGATAACCGCGGCCGCTTCCCGCGGCTCGCTCAGAAAGACCACCGGAACCTTCGGACGGATAATTCCCGCCTTTTCCGCGGCAATTTTTTCCAGCGTGTCGCCCAGAATCTCCGTGTGGTCCATTCCGATGGAAGTAATCGTGCAGACCGACGGCGTCCCGAAGGCCCTGGTGGCGTCCAGCCGCCCGCCCAGCCCGGTTTCCAGAATCAGGTACTCCACGCCTTTTTTCTCAAAGGCGGCCAGAGCCATTCCGTAAAGAAATTCAAAATAGGACGGATGTCCCAGGCCTTCCTCTTCCATCCGGCAGGCCGTCTCCTTTACCGGCAGAAACACTTCCAGAAACTCTCTGCGGGAAATCATTTCCCCGTTGCAGACGATTCGTTCCCGTACGGTTTCCAGGTGGGGCGAGGTAAACAGCCCGGTCTTTTTCCCTTCACAAAGAAGAATCGCCTGCACGTAGGCGCAGACGCTCCCCTTTCCGTTGGTCCCCGCCACGTGAACAGCCCTTTTCCCGCGGCAGGGGTCTCCCAGTCTTTTCACAAATTCCCTGGTATGGTCCAGGGGATGTTTCTTCGTAAATTTCGGAATGTCCGCAATGTAGCGGACGGCTTCTTCGTAATTCACCGGTCTCTCCTTTTTATTCCTGCAAATCCAGCCAGGAAGTTATCTCCTCTTCCTGGTTCTCCCCGTCTCCTGTACTGCCGTCCGTATTCTCACCCGTACTGCCGCCTGTATCGTCTCCAGTGTAAACGCTGAGTGCGCCGTCCTGGTAGACATACTGGGCGGAAACCCGGAAGATGGTATTGCTGGAGCCCACCTGCTTCACGGTGATAATGTCTCCGTTTTCCAGGGTGCTCTCCGACAGTTCGATTCTGGTATTATTCAGGAAGGTACTGTCCTGCCGTTCGTCGTTGATATAAACGCGGCTCCACCTGGTAAAGTTCTCTCCGTAAAGGCTCCAGGAGCCGTCCAGGCTTTCTGTAATTCCGGACAAGGTGACATCCTTGACGCCCATCTCCATATGGCCTTCTGTGATAGGCGGATTCCCTTCGTAAATATACTGGTCGCCATACAGAATATCATACTGCAGAAGTTCCAGGTCCAGAAGGTAGTCTTCCGTCTGCCGTCTCTGCTGATGATAGTTAAACACCGTACCGGAATGCAGGCCGAGCCGCTCCATCACGTCTGCCATAATCTGGTAGGACGGAATGTTCCGGTCCTCCTTGGCCAGGCCGATGTTATCCCAGATAACATAGTTGGTATTGTAAAGATACCGGCTCTTCAGGTCGCTGGCTTCCAGTCCCATGGTGGGAAGATGGTCTCCGTAGAACACGATGACCGTGGGCTCTCCCCGCTCTTCCATCATCTTCACCAGATTTCCGGCAAACTGGTCCATCTCATACACCTGGTTTACATAGTATTCCCAGGCATTGTTCTGTTCTTCGGTCTCCATGCCGGTCACCGTAATTCTGGGATTTTCGATGACCTTTTCCTCCGGATAGTTTCCGTGGCCCTGCACACTGATGGTGAAAACAAAATCCTGCTGTTCTGTATCGTCCAGAGCGTCTTCAATGTGGGTCAGAAGAATGTCATCCTTGGACCAGCCGTTCTCCGTGGTCTGGAGAATATTCATAAACTCTTTACTGGTAAAGCTGTCAAACCCGATATTGTTAAATACTCTGGCCCGGCTATAGAAGTTTCCTCCATTATTATGGAGGGCATGGGTTCCATAGCCGAACCGGGCGAAAGCGGTCGCCGCGCTCTCGCATACCTGGTCTTTCAGCACGGTTTTATAGGGATACTCACCTGGTCCGAAATACCGCAGGTTCATTCCCGTCAGCACTTCAAACTCCGTATTGGCCGTTCCGGCGCCCACGGAGGGCACCTTAAAGTAGCCGGATGAGTAATTTTCAAACATACTTCTCAGATTGGGAAGGGGGTCCTGGGAGCACTGCAGCTGTTCAAATTCGCTGACGTCAAAAAAGGACTCCAGCTGAACAAAAAGGACATTGGGGAATTCCCCGGTGTCAGAGGTGCTTTCCAGCAGGGCGCCGTTTTCTCCAATCTCTTCCATTTTTGCCTCGGTGTAGTCGTTGGGCTGGGAAATTCCCGTGTTAAAGAGGCTGGCCTGGAAACAGTAGGGCAGTCCGTAATCCTCGTAGGCAAATGCAATATTTCCGAAATAGGTGGACACAACCCGGTTGTCCACAGCCAGCTGGGTCAGCAGGGAAAATCCGCCAAATCCCACGACCACTCCTACAAGGGCCAGTATCCGGTGCATTTTCCCGGTGTACTGTCCTCCCCTGCGCCACATTGCCACAATCCACACAATCAGCGCCGGAACACCGATTCCCATCATCACCAGTTCCTGTACGGAAAAGTAATTGGTGAACAAGGACAGTCCCTCGGTAAAGGTCTTTAAATCCTGGGCATTAAAGGGGGTTACCCGCTTTAAGAGCATGACGCCGTTTACCACACCCAGGAACAGCCAAAGGGCGCTGATGACAATCCGCATAAATACCCGCCTTCGGACCAGATAGACCAGAAGGAAGGTCACAAAAATCATGCAGGCGTTATAAAGAAATACAAGAGGAGTTCCCGTCATGTAGTCCCAGGCAGCAAACGCCGAGTGCCGGGAAATAGCCTCGATAATAAAATTGATAATGCAGGCCCAGAGTGCATGGAAAATCAGAGAAAACCGGTTCATAATCCGGTAATAGGGCGCCATTTTCTTTGCGAAAGGGCTGCTGCGCCGCTTTTCCAGAATCTCCTCCCGGCGCTCTTTTCTCTTTTTCCTCCACTCTTTCCAGTCTTCCGGCTTCATGCTGCGGAACTTCTGCCATGCTCCCCGAATATTCGGTTTTTTCCATTCTATTTTTCTGAGCTGAATCTTTTTCATGTTCTACCTCTTGTATCCCTTCCACCGGCGGCAGCCGCCTATTTCAGGGCCGCCAGCCGTTCTTTTACCTGCTCCATCATCTGCGTGTATTTTTCCAGTTTTGCTTTTTCTTCCTCTACCTTTGCCTGGGGAGCCTTGCTGACAAATTTCTCGTTGTTCAGCATGCCCTGGGCCCGGGCAATTTCTTTTTTCAGTTTTTCCTCTTCCTTTTTCAGCCGTTCTTTTTCCTGTTCAAAATCTATCAGTTCTTCCAGCGGCACATAAACGGAAGCATCCGGAACCACGATGGAAACTGCGTCTTCCGCGATTCCTTCCCGGTTCTCCTGAACCGCCAGTTCTGACGCGCTCATCAGCGGGCAGGCAGAATCTGCCAGTCTGTCGAAACCGTCACGAAGTCCGGCGTCCTCGCATACCACAAACACTTTTGCCTTTCTGCTGGGCGGTACGTTCATCTCGGAGCGGGCATTCCGCACGCCGCGTACCACTTCTTTCATATGGTCCACGATGTTTTCTGCCTCCGGGAAACTCCACTCTTCTGTGTATACCGGCCAGTCGGACATCATCAGAGATTCTTCCTCCGGCACCAGGGCGCTGTAAATCTCTTCTGTCACAAAGGGCATGAAAGGATGAAGCAGTTTCAGTGCATTTCCCAGCACGGTCTTCAGTGTCCACAGCGCGGCATTGGCGCTCTTGTAGTTTTCATCCGCATGATAAGTACGGTATTTTGCGAGCTCAATATACCAGTCGCAGAATTCATCCCAGATAAAGTCATACACTTTCTGTACGGCAATACCCAGTTCAAATTTTTCCATATTTTCCGTTACATCTTTCGCCAGGGTGTTCACCCGGGAGAGAATCCACCGGTCTGTCAGGGCCAGGTCCTCTTCGTCGGGCCTGGAAATTACCTTGTCCTCCATGTTCATCAGAATGAACCGGGACGCATTCCATACTTTGTTGGCAAAATTCCTGCTGGACTCTACCCGCTCGTGGTAGAACCGCATGTCATTTCCCGGCGCGTTTCCGGTCACCAGGGTAAGACGCAGGGCGTCTGCCCCGTATTCATCGATAATCTCCAGCGGGTCGATACCGTTGCCCAGGGATTTGCTCATCTTCCGTCCCTGGGAATCCCTTACCAGACCGTGAATCAGAACGGTATGGAAGGGGGATTTTCCCGTGTGCGCGTAGCCGGAAAATACCATCCGGATAACCCAGAAGAAAATGATATCGTATCCGGTTACCAGCACGTCCGTGGGATAGAAGTAATCCAGATCCTCTGTCTGCTCCGGCCATCCCAGTGTGGAGAAGGGCCAGAGAGCGGAGCTGAACCAGGTGTCCAGGGTATCCTCATCCTGGGTCAGGTGGGTACAGCCGCATTTCGGGCATACCGCCGGCTCTTCTCTGGATACCACTACTTCTCCGCATTCGTCGCAGTAGTAAGCCGGTATCCGGTGTCCCCACCAGATCTGTCTGGAAATACACCAGTCACGAATATTTTCCAGCCAGTTCAGATAGATTTTGTCAAACCGCTCCGGTACAAAGCGCAGGTCTCCGTTTTTCACGGCTTCGATAGCCGGCTTTGCCAGTTCGTCCATTTTTACAAACCACTGGGGTTTAATCATGGGTTCTACGGTTGTATGGCAACGGTCATGGGTTCCTACATTATGAGAGTGCTCCTCGATTTTTACCAGATATCCCTGTTCCTGTAAATCCTCCACAATCGCTTTTCGGGCTTCGTACCGGTCCATGCCGGAATATTTTCCATATCCCTCCACGATGGTGGCGTCGTCGTTCAGAATGTTGATTTCCGGCAGATTATGCCGTTTTCCCACTTCAAAGTCATTGGGGTCATGGGCCGGGGTAATCTTTACCGCACCGGTTCCGAATTCTTTATCCACATACGCATCCGCCACAATGGGAATCTCCCGGTTTACCAGGGGAAGCAGGGCTTTTTTGCCTACCAGGTCTTTGTACCGTTCGTCTTCCGGATGTACGGCGATGGCCGTATCTCCCAGCATAGTTTCCGGACGGGTGGTGGCAATCTCCAGGCACCGGTCGGTTCCGATTATCGGATAGTTGATGTGCCAGAAATGGCCTGCCTGCTCTTCGTGCTCTACCTCTGCGTCGGAAAGGGAAGTCTTGCACACCGGGCACCAGTTGATAATCCGGGAACCCCGGTAGATGTATCCCTTTTCATAGAGGCGCACAAACACCTCTTTTACCGCATTGGAACAGCCCTCGTCCATTGTGAACCGCTCCCGGTCCCAGTCGCAGGATACGCCCAGCTTCTTCAGCTGGCCCTCAATCGTACCCGCATACTCTTCCTTCCACTGCCAGGTTCTCTTCAGAAATCCTTCCCGGCCAAGCTCTTTTTTATCAATTCCCTCTTCTTTTAACTGGCTGGTAACCTTTACCTCTGTGGAAATCGCCGCATGGTCCGTTCCCGGAATCCACAGCGCATTGTATCCCTGCATTCTCTTATAACGAATCAGGATATCCTGCAGCGTATTGTCCAGGGCATGGCCCATGTGCAGCTTTCCTGTAATATTCGGGGGCGGCATCACCGTCGTAAACGGCTTCCGGCTCCGGTCCACCTCCGCATGAAAATACTTTTTCTCACACCACTTCTCATAAAGCTTCGGCTCAATCTCTTTCGGATTATAAGTCTTCTCCAGATTCTTACTCATCTCTTCCTCCTCTTCCATCGGGGACGGGTACAGGCCAGCCGGTACCCGTCCCCGACTACAATTCCCGCACTATTCTGAAAAAAAACACCCTTTACATTTCCTGTAAAGGGCGTGTCTAACGCGGTACCACCTTTATTATACAGCCGCCTTCGATATCTCTTCGCTGCCGCTGTACATCTCTTAAGTTCTGTAACGGGAACCATCCGTGATACCCTACTCGCCCGTTCAGGTATCCGGCTCAAAAGCTACCTTCTGTATCCGCTTCTGCAGGTCACCTTTCAGCCTCCGAATGACCCTCTCTTGTCAGGCTGTCAATACATACTCCTCTTTCTCTCTGCCTTTTCATAACTACGAATTATCATAGTATCCCGATTCCGATTTGTCAAGGAGTTCACAAAATCTTTAGAAGTTCTTAAGGAACATGAATACAAAGTACAGTGCGCAAAACACCGGCCTGGGCTAAAACAATTCCATGCGGCCAAGCAGCATATCTATCAGATTACAATGGAAGATTCCGTTGTCATCATAGAAATTATGCGAAATATCCATACGGACAATAATTTTTTTGAAAAAGTCTTTTGTCAGCGTCAAAGATGCGAGTTCAGAGGATTCTTTTCTATCCGTATCCATCCGGAAAGCAGACTGGATGTAGATTTTCTTATCTGCATCATTCACAACAAAGTCAATTTCCCTCTGCACATTTGCACCGCCAGTACGGTCAGTCACAACCCCCACATCAACAGAATATCCCCTATACAAAAGTTCATTGTAGATGATATTTTCCATCATATGACCAGGGTCGTACTGGCGATAATTAAGTCTCGCATTACGAAGTCCGATATCTGTGTAGTAGTATTTATTGGGATACTTGAAATAGGTCCTGCCCTTTACATCGTAACGCTTCGCCATAGAAACCAGGAACGAATCGATAATATACTGCATATAGTTTGAAACCAGTGCAGAATTGACCTTTTCATGCTTCGTGCTTGTCAGTGCATTCGCAATATTCGTAGGATTTGTCAAAGAACTAATCTGTGAGGCCAGAAAATCCAGGATATCATTCAGGATATCTTCACGTTCAATACCATTTCGTTCCACAATATCTTTTATATACAATTCGCTGTACAGAGAGGATAAGTAATCTTTCTTATCTTTTTCCTCTGTTAACGCCAGCAGACGCGGCATACCTCCGTAAAGCATATAGGTGTCCATCGCACTCCTCTCGTCACCTCCCGCATAGGAATAAAATTCCTCAAAAGACAACGGGAATACATGGATTTGGGTGGCACGCCCCCGGAACTCTGTCGCAATATCTTTTGACAATCCTTTCGAGTTACTTCCGGTCACGTATACATCCAGATTCTTATATGCTTTCAGTTCATTCAGCATATCATAAATGGAAACTTCAATCCCTGCGTTTTCTTTATCAATTACCTTTGTAGTGAGCTGAACCTCGTCGATGAAAAGATAAAACTTTTCACTCTTCTTTTCCGCAACAAGAGTCTCCACATATTCGCAAAGTGTAATCGGATTTCTGAATTTATAGTAACGTCTCTGGTCCAGTTCGATTTTTATGATATGGTCATCCTGGACTCCCCGTAAGAGAAGATACTCATAAAACAGCTCAAACAGCAGTACCGACTTCCCACATCGGCGAATGCCAGTAATTACTTTAACTTCACCATTCCACATGTTATGAATAATGCGGTTCAAATAAGAATCTCGTTTAACCATTACTGTCACCTCATACTTACGACGTTTTCGTCTCTACTTTACTGTATAGTATACCAGATTTTTTTCAAATTATCCATATCGCCGCAAAATATCACAATAAAGTTGCGACACAAACGTCGCAACTTTTAGATAAGATTATTCTGCCCCTTCTCACTCCATCAGCTCTTCTGTTCTCTGGTACAGCTCCCTGTACTTCCGGTATCCTTCTCCATAAATCTCCCGGTTCTTTTCCTCCGGGAAAAATACTTCCTCGTCCAGGACGGAAAATCTCCTGCACCCTTCTTCCAGGGAAGGCAGTATCCCGGTTCCGTATCCTGCCAGAATACAGCTTCCCAGGCAGGCCTGCTCCTTCACCCGGCATGCCCGGACCGGTTTTTCCAGGATATCCGCCTGAATCTGAAGCCAGAGCCGGGAAGAAGCGCCTCCTCCGGAAGCAAGGATTTCTTCTCCGTCCACTCCGTTTTCCTTCAATACTTCCAGACAGTCCCGCAGACTGTAGGTAACTCCTTCCATCACTGCCCGGAAAAACTCACCACGCTCCTGACCAAGGGTCAGGCCGAAAAACATGCCTCTGGCCCGGGGATTCATGTGCGGCGTCCGCTCTCCGGAAAGGTAGGGCAGATACAGCAGTCCGCCCGCTCCCGGCCCTGCCGCTTTGGCCTCCCGGTTTACCGTTTCATAACTTTCCTCCCGGAACAGCCGGTTTTTCAGCCATCCCAGGGACATACCGGCACTCAGCGTGGCCCCGAATATGGTCCAGGCTCCTTCCACTGCATGGCAGAAGGTATTGGTCCGAAGCTTCGCATCATATACCGGCTTCCGGGAAAAAGCAGATATCTGCCCGCCCGTCCCGATATTAGCAATCAGCCTTCCCTCCTGAATCACTCCGTTTCCGATACTCTGGGCAGGCTGGTCGCCGCTTCCGTAAATCACCGGAATCCCTTCCCGCAGGCCGGTTTCCCCGGCGCACCAGGAACTGATGGTCCCCGCCACCTGGCAGGATTCTTTCACTTCCGGAAACAGCCGCTCGGGCAGTCCCCAGTCATCCAGCAGTTCCCAGGCCCAGTCCCGGCGGGCCGTGTCAAACATGCCCGTGGAGGAAGCATCCACCACCTCGGCTCCCCGCTCTCCCGTCATCAGAAAACGCAGATAATCCTTTGGGCAGAATACCGTCTCTGCCCGGACAAACCATTCCGGCTTCTCTTCCTTCACCCACAAAAGAGAGGGAAAGGCAAACCCGCTGCTGACCCGGTTGCAGAGCTGCCGGCCCATTTCCTCCCTGCTCATCCGGTTTTCTATCTCCTGCAGGCAGGCGCCGCTTCTCTGGTCCATCCAGATAATGGCAGGACACAAGGGACTGCCGTCCTCCCCGGCCAGCACCAGTCCGTGCATCTGCCCGGAATATCCTACGGCGGCCACCCGGGAAAACGCTTCGGGCCATTCTTCCCTCAGCTTTCCCAGCACTTCCTTTAATGCCTCCCACCATACACGCGGGTTCTGCTGGGCATACCCGGGATGGGGAATGTCCACGCCGTACTCCTTTACCCGGACGTCCAGAACCCCCGTTTCCTCATCCAGAAGCATCGCCTTCAGACTGGATGTTCCCAGGTCAATTCCCAGTATCACTGCCATAAAACCGCACCTTCCCTCTAAAACTTATGAATAAACAGTCCGCTTAAAAGCTTCGGTTCAAACCAGGTGGATTTGGGCGGCATCAGTCTTCCGCAGTCCGCCACCCGCAAAAGCTCCTGCATGGAAGTAGGATACATGGAAAACGCCACTGCATTTCCTTCCCGGTCCACCGTGTCCTTCAGCGCCCGGATTCCCCGGATTCCTCCTACAAATTCCATTCTCTCATCGGTGCGGGAATCGGAAATGCCGAACACCGGCTCCAGAATCTCCCGCTCCAGGACGGATACATCCAGCCCTTCCACCGGGTCATCCGTACAGATATCCGCTTTCGTCCGCAGCAGGTACCAGCTTCCTTCCAGGTACATTCCCATTTCTCCCTTTTTCTCCGGGGAAAACAGTTCCTCTGACCGCTTTTCTACCGTGAATTTCGCGGAAATCTTTTCCAGAATCTCTGCGGTCCCAGAACCGGTCCGGTGTACAATCCGGTTGTAGTCCAGGATGTGCAGTTCTTCCTCCGGAAAGAGAACAGCCAGGAAATAATTGAACTCTTCCGTTCCGTCAAAGCCCGGATGCTCCTGCCGCCGTTTCAGTCCCGCTTTCACGGCGGACGCCGCCCGGTGATGTCCGTCTGCGATATAAAGGCTCTCCACTTCCGCAAAAAGCTCCTGCATCCTGCTTATCCACTCCCGGTCGTCCACCTTCCATACCTGGTGACGCACCCCGTCGTCCTTCACAAAATCATAAAGCGGCTTTTCCTGCGTTACGGCCCCGGTCATCTTCTGAATCTCTTCCCGGGAACGGTAAGCCAGAAAAATCGGCCCCGTGTGGGCACTGCAGGTATCCACATGGCGAATCCGGTCCTGCTCTTTTTCCTCCCTGGTATTCTCATGCTTTTTTATCACCTGGGAAAGATAGTCCTCCACAGAGGCACAGCAGACCAGTCCCGTCTGGGTTCTGCCCTCCCGGGTCAGTGCATAAAGGTAAAAGCAGGGACTGGAATCCTGCACCATCTTCCCCGTTTCTTCCATTTCTTTCAGCATATCCCTGGCCTTGTCGTAAACTTTCTGGTCATACATATCTGTCCCCTCCGGAAACTGCGTCTCCGGGCGGTCTATCCCCAGGAAAGACTCCGGATTTTTCTCTACGATGGCTCTGGCTTCCTTTTTCGTGTACACATCATAAGGAAGTGAAGCTATCTGCTCTGCAAAAGCCGGAGCGGGCCGAAGCGCCTGAAATGGCCGGATTTCTGCCATAGTAAAATCCCCTTTCTTCAAAAAAAACAGTGTTATTCTCTATCTTACCACAGATTCTTCTTTCCCTGCACGTTTTTCTTTTTTATCTCCGAAAAAAGGCAGAAGAACCGCCCCTGCCAGACAGCAGAGAAAGCCCGCCGTCATCACCAGCGGCAGCCCGGCGTCGGCCAGTTTTCCAAAGACCGGGTTCACGCTGCAGGCAGTCAGGTTCATCAGAAGGCTGTTCATGCTCAGGGCCGTTGCCCGGTTTCCCGGAGCCGCCCTTTTATTCTGTATACTCATCTGAAGGGGCCAGAACATACGGAAACACACCTGCACCAGAAGTACAGCCCCCACAGACAGCAGAAAGTTTTCCGTCCCGGCCAGGACGCCGCAGCCTGCCGCTGCCAGAAGAAAGCACAGCAGAGTTACCCGCTTTGCCCCCAGTCTCCTGGTGAGCCCTGCAGAAAATCCTCCTGTCAGCACCGTGCAGACTGCCGAAGCGGTCAGAAGCCCTGCCGTCACAATCCCCAGCAGAATCCGTTCTGTCAGAAACCCGGCAAATCCTTCCGCCTTCCAGAACACAATTTTGGACAGGAAACTGACAGCTGCACAAATCTGAAGCGTTCTGCGGTATCCTATGACATCCGCCAGAATTCCCCAGGGAACGGAACCTCCAGGAAAACCGACACGGCCAGACAGACACTCTCCGTCACCGCAGTCTGCGTCACCGTCATATGAGCCGCCTGCCGGTAGAGCATGGCCACCGGCGCATAAAACACCATTCCCTGAAGAAAGGACACGGCGTACAGCAGACATAAATTTTTTCTGTTTTTTTGCATAAAAAACCTCTCCCATTTTCTCACAGCAGAAAGACGCACATCGTATGCCCATGTGCGTCTAAGGTCCTCTGGTTACCTCGTTTTCTGCTTATGATTTAAATGGGAAAGGATTTCATAGATACCGTCTCTCTTTCGCCTTTATGCCTCGTCAATGGCTTTTCCGATATCGTGTCTCATGTATTTGTTGGCAAACTGCACCCATTCTGTGGCCTTGTAGGCATTGGCACGGGCCTCTTTGAGTGTGGCGCCTTTTGCCGTAATGCCCAGCACCCGGCCTCCGTTTGTCACAATCTGGTCTCCCTCAAACCGGGTTCCGGCATGGAAACAGTAGTAACCCTCATGCTTTTTGAACTCTTCCAGTCCGGTAATGGGAAGTCCCTTTTCATAGGAAAGGGGATAGCCGTCGGAAGCCAGCACCACGCAGACCGCCGCATTATCCTCAAACTGCAGGTCCACTTCATCCAGCTTTCCGTCAATACATGCCTCTATCACTTCAATCAGGTCGTTTTTCATCCGGGGAAGCACCACCTGGGCCTCCGGGTCGCCAAACCGCGCGTTGTACTCCAGTACCTTCGGTCCGTCTGCCGTCAGCATCAGGCCGAAGAAAATAATGCCCTTGAACTCCCGGCCTTCTGCCCGCATGGCGTCCACCGTCTTCTGGTAGATATGCTCCTGACAGAATTTGTCAATTTCCTCTGTATAGAAGGGGCTGGGAGAAAAGGTTCCCATACCGCCGGTGTTCAGACCTTCGTCGCCGTCTTTTGCACGCTTGTGGTCCTGAGCGCTGGTCATGGTCTTAATGGTTTTCCCGTCCACAAAGGAAAGCACGGAAACTTCCCGGCCGGTCATAAACTCTTCCACCACCATGGTATTACCGGAAGCGCCGAATTTCTTATCCAGCATAATGGTCTTTACGCCTTCCTTTGCCTCCTCCAGCGTATTACAGATAAGCACCCCTTTTCCAAGGGCCAGTCCGTCCGCCTTCAGCACGATGGGGAACTTCGCCGTCTCCAGATAGGCCAGGGCTGCCTCCGGGCTGTCAAAATTCTCATAGGCCGCTGTGGGAATTCCGTATTTCTTCATCAGGTCCTTGGAAAATGCCTTGCTTCCTTCCAGAATGGCCGCATTTTTCCGGGGGCCGAACGTGCGGATGCCTGCTGCCTCCAGCTCGTCCACCAGACCGCCCACCAGCGGGTCGTCCATGCCCACGATAGCCAGGTCAATCTCTTTTTCCTTCGCAAAAGCAGTCAGCTTCTCAAATTCCATGGCCCCAATGGGCACGCATTCCGCCAGTTCCGCAATCCCTGCGTTGCCCGGCGCACAGTAAATTTTTTCCACCTGGCTGCTCTTTGCCACACTGTATGCGATGGCGTGTTCTCTTCCGCCGCCGCCCACAATCAATACCTTCATAGGAACCTCCTTCTTACGCATCCTTCCGGGTGACTTTTCCGTCTTTTACTTCAATCTTCCCGCCGGCAATCAGCTGAATCGCCTGGGGAAGAATCTGCCACTCTGCCTGTTCCATGACTCTTTTCTGCAGGATTTCCGGGGTATCCCCGTCCTGAACCTCCACGGCCTTCTGCAGAATAATGGGACCGGTGTCCGTGCCCTCATCCACAAAATGCACCGTGGCCCCGGTCACTTTGACTCCCCGGGCCAGCGCCGCCTCATGTACCTTCAGTCCATAGAACCCGGTTCCGCAGAACGAAGGTATCAGGGAAGGATGAACATTGATAATCCGGTTCCGGTAATACTCCGTCATCTCCCGGGGCAGTACCACCAGGAAACCGGCCAGCACAATCAGATCCGGCTGAATCTGTTTCACCTCATCCAGGAACACCTGATTAAATTCTTCCCGGCTGGCAAAGCTCTTCGGGGAAATGCACCGGGCGGGGATTCCGTGATTCTTTGCCCTCTCCAGCGCATAAGCCTTCGGATTGTTGCTGATGACCGCCGCGATTTCTGCTCCGGTAATCTTTCCGGATTCCACCGCGTCGATAATCGCCTGCAGATTGGTTCCGCCGCCGGATACCAGTACCAGTACTCTTAACATACCGTAACTCCTTTTTCTCCGGCTTCAATATATCCCACCACATAGGGCTCCTCGCCGGCTTCCCGCATGGCCTTCACGGTCGCGTCCACATCTTTCTCATCCACAGCCACAATCATGCCAAGTCCCATATTAAAGGTATTGTACATGGCTGTCTCTGCCACATCTCCGTCTTCCGCCAGCATACGGAAAATCGGCGGAATGGGATAACTGTCTTTTTTCACTACCGCATGGGTTCCTTCTTTCAGCATACGGGGAATATTCTCATAAAATCCGCCGCCGGTAATGTGGCTGCAGGCCTTGATTTTCACGCCCGCCTCCTTCACCGTCCGGAGGGCTTTTACATAAATCTTCGTCGGCGCCAGCAGGGCGTCTCCCAGGGTCGTTCCCAGGCATTCATACTCTGCGTTCAGCACTTCCGGTTTCATGGTAAACACCTTTCTTACCAGGGAAAAGCCGTTGCTATGTACCCCGGAAGAAGCCATTCCTACCAGTACGTCCCCGGGCTTTAAGTTCTTTCCGGTAATCAGGTCCTTCTCATCAACGATACCCACTGCGAATCCGGCCAGGTCGTACTCGTCCACCGGATAAAATCCCGGCATCTCCGCCGTCTCTCCGCCAATCAGGGCACAGCCGGACTGTTTACAGCCCTCGGCCACGCCGCTTACAATGGTGGCGATTTTTTCCGGCTCGTTCTTTCCGCAGGCAATGTAATCCAGAAAGAACAGGGGTTCCCCACCCGCGCAGGCAATGTCGTTTACGCACATGGCCACACAGTCAATCCCGATGGTATCGTGCCGGTCCAGAAGAAAGGCCAGCTTCAGTTTGGTCCCCACGCCGTCTGTTCCGGATACCAGAGTCGGTTTTTCCATGCTCTTAAACTTTTCCATGGAGAAAGCACCGGAAAATCCGCCGATTCCTCCCAGCACCTCTTCCCGCATGGTCTGCTGGATGTGCTTCTTCATCAGTTCCACGGATTTGTAACCCGCCTCAATATCTACACCTGCATTTTTATAATCCATCTCATATCCTCCATATGCCCAGATTACATCTGTTTCATGTATTCTTTATATCCCAGCTTTTCCAGTTTCTCTGCCTTGCCCTGTACCGTCTGTTTCATCTCTTCCGTGTAGGCTTTCAGCCGTCCAAGCAGCGCCTCATCAGAGGTGGCAAGAATCCGGGCCGCAAGAATCGCCGCATTGGCTCCGCCGTCAATGGCTACTGTGGCAACCGGAATTCCCGGCGGCATCTGTACGATAGAATATAGTGCGTCCACACCGTCCAGGTTCTTACTGGACATGGGAATACCGATAACCGGCATGGGGAAAATGGCCGCGCACATTCCCGGAAGGTGAGCCGCCATGCCTGCTCCTGCGATAATGACTTTCAATCCTTTCTCCTCTGCGGACTTTGCGTATTCATAGAATACATCCGGTTCCCGGTGTGCGGAGATAATGGTCATCTCGTAATCCACTCCGAGCTTTTCCAGCATATCGGCAGCCTTGCTCATCACTTTCATGTCTGAGTCGCTGCCCATTACGATTCCTACTTTTGCCATAATGTTCTTCCTTTCTTTTTATAATGTATTTTAATAAATAACTCCCATTTATAAGTCATTTTACTAAGCCCATTACAGGATGTCAAGCGGTTCGTTCAGAATCTCCGTTCCAGGAAGTACAAACCTTCCGTTCCGGATGATATCCACCTCCGTGCCGTCCTCCCGGATTACCGTAATACTTCCCAGTTCTTCATAAGGAATGGTAATGTCGGTATGGCACTGGAAATACGCCTTCCCCGGGTCCTCTTTCCGAAGGATGGACACGGAATTGTCCTTTGCCACAATTTCCTTTCCATCGGGATTATAGACCTTGTTCTCTTCTGCCCAGCTGTAGCAGGTATCTCCCACTGCAAAATGGGGGCCCATTTTCTCCGCTATCAGAATCGGAAGCTTGTCCGCTATCTGGTATTTCTGTGCCGCAGCATAAGCCGTGGTGTTGGTTCCAATGGCAAACTCGCCTAACGGCAGGGACGCATGATTGCTCAGAATATTGTCCCGGACATATTTCCTGCATTCCTCTTCATCCGCGAAATTCGTACATCCGCATTCCGTGGTCATGCCATCCTGGAAATGAATCTCCAGATTCTCATACAGCAGTTCTTTCAGATATACGCTGGTAACGTGAAGGACCCCGTTTGTCCCCTCCAGCACCGGCGACGTAAAGACCTCGCCCACCGGAATATTCACATCCGCCACGCAGTTTTCAAAAATCGTTTCCTTCTCCGGATCCGCCAGATGGTAAAGCTGTACGGTCAGATCCGTCCGGTTGCCGCCCGTACCCCGGATATGCACATGCGTTCCCTGGTTCAGCGCATCGATAATCGTCTGCTGTACCTGCTTATAAAGCTCCGCGTCCAGGGTGTTAATCCGGATGACCTCCCCGAATATCTCTTCATAATTCTCACCAATCTCCGGCACGGGCCAGGCGATGATGGTAAAGCTTCTCTCGTCCCCGGGCATATATTCATTGGTCAGCTGTCCGGCTCTGGAATTCAGCGAACGCAGAAGTTCCTCCTGCTTTTCGCTCAGTTTTACAGCTTCCTCTTTCGGCGCCGGCGAGAAAGGCTTCTCGCCAAATACATCCATCACCGCAGGGCCTGCAAACTGCCGGGCCTGTTCTTTGTTCTGTTCCAGCACCGTCCGGGTCACTTCCAGCTTCCGTTCCACAAACTGCCGGTCCAGAATCAGCCCGATATCGTCCTTGTGGTCGTAATCATACTGCTTGTTGACCACTGCTCCATAGAACCCGTTTTTTCCAAGCCTCGGTCTGGTAATCACACTCTGGGCGGCCCGGAAAATAACCGGCCGCAGTCCCATCGCTGCAAAATTCTGAATGGACTTTTTCACCACCCGCTCAAATCCCAGTACATAGCGGATATTCACTACGGATTTTGTGGAAATTTCCTTTCCGGTATTCTGCAGAAAGCCCACCCGGATTCCTTCAGTATACGTATCCGCCATTTTGTCGATGGTCTCCTGGGGCAGACTGTTCAGGTACTGTGCGGTCTTCCATTCATTTTCCCCCACGTACTCGCCCATCCGGTACAGATACCGCAAATCTTCCAGGTCGCTTTCCATCACCATTTTTACAAGAAAATCATGGCAGTCCGGGGCAATCTGCTCCTGAATCCGGTCCGCCGCAAACACGTCGCAGTAATCGCTGGCGTACCAGTAAAAAATCTCTTTCAGACTCTCCAGCGGCGGTTCCTGCTGTTCCTCAAACTGATTGTAAATCTCGATAAACAGTTCATTCCCCACCGTCAGATAGGAGAACCGCCCTTCCCATACATAGGCCGCGTCTCCCCGCAGTTCCGTATAGAGAGCGCTCAGAAACGCCCCCTTCTCCGCTCCCAGCGTCTTTACCGCATAAGCCGGGTTCGCATAAGAGGTTTCGTAATTTTCTGGAAGAATATCCTGATAAAGCGCCTCCATGTCCGCTTTCAGTTCTTCCAGCGATTCCTCTTTTCTACCTTCCAGTTTCTGCCTTCTCTCCTCTATCTTAAGCAGAAAAGACGCCACACTGCGAAAATACCTGCGGTACGGTTCCGCAGCAGTTTCTTCCGTCAGAATACGGCGGATCCGCTCCACCGTCAGTTCATATCTTTCCATCATCCGATTAGCCCCCTTACAAACGTTGCCGCAAAACAGAGCAGAACAAATCCGCTGATTCCAATACCGATTTTACAAGTGAGATAATTCTTATCCCGTTCCCGGAATCCGCGGATCCCGGTTACCAGTCCGATTCCTGCAATAATCACTCCAAAAAGTCCGAGGCTTCCCACAATGGCAGGGGACTGGCCTTTATGCAGAAAGGAAACCAGAATCAGAATCACCAAAAGCACCAGTACCGCTGCCGAAAGGATACATGAGAAAATTCCCTTTCGGGAGGGTCTGAGTTTTGCCTGTCCGTATCTCCGGTTTCCTCGTTTTTTTCTTGTCTCACGTGCGATATCTCTTTCTCTTCTGGTCCGCATCCAGCCATCTCCTTATCGTATTACAGATTCCAAAAATAATATATCCCAGTATGCCGCCTATGGTGTTCAGAAGCAGATCGTCCACATCAAAGCTTCCCACCCGGCTTACAAGCTGAAACGTCTCCACCAGGAAACTAAGCCCGAAACTGTACACCGTAGTCAGGAAAAAGCTGCGGTATCTGCTCGCCATGGGCATGAAAAATCCAAAGGGAATGAAAATCAGCACGTTCCCAAACAGATTCGCATAGGCTACCCAGCCAATCTGACTCCGGTAATTCCAGAACCGTTTTATCTCCTGGAACAGAACCAGATTATACTGGTAATCCTGCATCTGTCTGCTCCTCCCGTACCAGTCTGCCAGAATCAGAAAATACAGGAGAAACGCAATGTACAGCACAAAAAGGATTTTGCCCAGTATGCGGAACCGTTTTCTTTTTTTTGCCTTCAAACCAGCGCTTCCTTTCTAGAATGTAAGTCCCTGCTTTGCTTTCAGCAGACGCGCGCCGTTTACTATCAGCAGCACTCCTGCCACGATACCTGTCACATTCAGAATAATCCCCAGCGCAAGATTTGCCGCTCCGGCAGTTCCCATTGTCTTATATGCCTTCTCTGTCACCTGAAACCCTCCTTATTTTACACCATACTGTTCATAATATGCATCAATCGCCGCTTTCAGTGCATCGTCAATGATGACTTCTCCTTTGTACGGTCTGTTATAGAGATATTCCACAACTTCTTCCATGGTAACAATGGCGGCTGTATCAAATCCGTAAAGGTCATGAATTTCTTCCAGGGCGCTCTTTTCGCCGCCCTTTCCCACTTCCATCCGGTTTAAGGAAACCATCAGTCCTTTGATAGTCACATCCGCCGCACCTTTTACTTTCGGAACCGTCTCTTCCATGGATTTTCCGGAGGTGGTCACATCCTCAATCATGATAACCCGATCTCCGTCCTTCAGACTGCTTCCCAGAAAGCTTCCCTTATCTGCTCCGTGGTCTTTTTCCTCTTTCCGGTCAGAGCAGTACCGGACTTCCTTCCCATACAGTTCACTGTAGGCGACTGCCGTCACCACACTGATTGGAATCCCCTTGTACGCAGGTCCGAACAGTACGTCAAACTCGTCCCCATACGTATTGTGGATGGCCTTTGCATAGTACTCGCCCAGTTTCTTTAACTGGGAACCTGTCACATACGCTCCCGCGTTCATAAAAAACGGGGATTTTCTTCCGCTTTTCAGAGTGAACTCCCCAAATTTCAGCACATGGCTGTCTACCATAAATTGAATAAACTCCTGCTTATACTGTTCCATCTTTCTATCCTCCTGTGTTTATGGGGCATGCGCCCCCGGTATCCTTAAACTCCTTTCAATTCTAACATACATGGCATGGTTTTTCAATTCACGAATTTGGGCTGGGAAATCAAATCCTTCGCCGCAGACGGCTTCACATCCCGGTTTGCGCAATCTGCTTTCCTCATGCTATCATAGGCATAGCAGATTCGTACAGTTCAAAGTCATTTTTAAATCATTTTTTTGAAAGGATTTCCTCCTTTGCATCGTATTACAGGTGAAAAAGGAAAAAACAAAAAGGAGGAAATCAGATATGAAAAAAACAGGAATCGGAATTCTGACGGCCATCCTTGTGGCCGCCGCAGGAACCACAGGAGTTATGGCTGCCGGAAACGGGTGGCACCATACAGAAAGTACAGCAAACGGCAGGGTCGGCGTCTACTGCGCTCAGAATCTCTGCCGGGACACCGTCTGCCAGTATCAGGATGAAAACGGAGACGGCGTATGTCAGTACCAGGACGAAGACGGAGACGGCATCTGCGATTACCATGGCAGCGACGACTGCCGGGGAACCAGGACGAACTGTCCAAACGGAACCGGATTTGCAGGAAACACCGGCCATCACCGGAACGGACATGGCTGTCACTAAGGGAGAAACAGGGAACAAGGTAACAGGAGCGGGGAAATATGCGGAGCGAATCAGAGGTAAACCGGGCTATCGAAAACTATGCGGACATGGTACGCCGTCTCTGTATGATACATCTGAAAAATTATGCCGATACGGAAGACATCTTTCAGACGGTATTTCTGAAATATGCAACCAGTTCTGTAGTCTTTGAAAGCAGGGAGCATGAAAAAGCGTGGCTTATCCGGGTCACCGTAAATGCCTGCCGGGATCTGATAAAAAGTTTTTTCCGCAGCCGCACGGTCCCTCTGGACACTCTGGCGGAGCTTCCCGCCTCCCTGATTCCGGATAACCGGGAGGTACTGGAAGCGGTTCTGTCCCTGCCGGCCAAATATAAAGACGCGGTATACCTGCATTACTACGAAGGCTATACGGCGCCGGAGATTGGCCGGATTCTGGGGAAAAAGACGAACACGGTATACACGCTTCTGGCCCGGGCCAGAGAGCTTCTTAAAGAAAAACTGGGAGAAGACGGCTATGAATAAAAGAATAAAAGATGCATTTGACCAGATTCATGCAGAAGAAAAGTTAATCAGCCAGACCCGGGAATACCTGGAGGCCCAGCGGCAGAAGGAAGAAAGGACCAGGCGCCGCCGCTACCGCTATGTGCTGGCCATGGCCGCCAGCTTTCTGTTTCTGGCGGTCAGCGCCGTCTCCCTTTCGCTGTTTTTTACCACGACAGCTACTATCAGCGTGGACGTCAATCCTTCCCTGGAGCTTCACATCAACCGGTTTGACCGGGTGCTGTCTGTCACCGGATACAACGCCGACGGTCAGGAACTGGCGGATTCTCTGCACGTCCGTTTTCTGAACTACGAAGACGCCGTGGAGCAGGTGCTGGCAAGCAGTCAGATTTCCGAACTGCTGAATTCCGACGCGTTTCTGGAAGTCACTGTGGCCGGGTCGGACGACGGGCAGTGCGGACAGATTCTCGCTTCCATGGAAACCGCAACGGCCCATCACGCCAATTCCCACTGCGGCACCGCCACCCAGGAGGAGGTTACCGAGGCCCACGACGCCGGACTCTCCTTCGGAAAGTACCGGGCTTTTCTGGAACTGCAGGCCCTGGACCCGGATATCACGGTCGAAGACGTGCAGGATATGACCATGCGGGAAATCCGGGAGCTTATCCAGTCCCTGGGCGGGCAGACGGATACAGATACGGATACCGGTGCGGAATCGGAATCGGAAGAAGAGACCGAAGAAGATGGGGGAAGCGGACATCATGGCGAAGAGAACGGAGAACATGGCCACCATGGATGGGATGAATCGTCTGAATAGTGCCAGAGTTGTAGTCGGGGACGGGTACGGGCCGGCCCATACCCGTCCCCGGGCATTCTCTACAGCGTTTCCGCCGCTTCTTTCAGATATTCGGTAATGGAAAGGTGCTGGGGACAGACGCCCTCGCACTGCTTACATTCGATACAGTCGCCGGCCTTTCCGGATCCCTCTTTTATCAGCGCGTCATACTGATTCTTTGCGCCGGGACTGTCCGGATACAGTCTCCGGGAGTTCAGCGCCCGGAAAATGTCCGGGATCCGGATAGACTTCGGACAGCCGTCCAGGCAGTAGCCGCAGGCCGTGCAGGGAACCTGGGGAATCTCATTCATCTTCTTTACCACAGCCTGCAGAACTTCTTTTTCTTTTTCCGTCAGCGGTTCAAACTGACCGAAGGTATGCAGGTTGTCTTCCATCTGTTCCTGGGTGGACATTCCGCTTAACACGGTCATAACGCCGTCCAGGGACGCTGCGAAGCGCAGAGCCCAGGAAGCAGAGGAAGCGTCCGGGTGCTCTGCTTTGAGAAGCCCGTCTGCCTCCGGCGGCAGGCTGGCAAGGTTTCCGCCCTTCACCGGCTCCATGACGATTATCGGAATTCCCCTCTTATGAAGGATTTCATACAGCTTTCCGGACTGTACTTTGGGATTGTCCCAGTCCATATAGTTTAACTGAATCTGAACGAACTCCACCTCCGGATATTTGTCCAGAATCTGCTCCAGCAGGCCGGGCGTTCCGTGAAAGGAAAACCCAAAGTGCCGGATCTGTCCGGCTTTTTTCTTTTCCAGTGTCCAGCGGAAGCAGTCATATTTCTCGTAAATCTCATAGTTTTCTTCATCTTCCACACTGTGCAGCAGATAGAAGTCAAAATACTCCACGCCGCACCGCGTAAGCTGCTCCCGGAATATCCGGTCCCGGTCTTCGGGGCCTTTCAGCTCCCATGCCGGAAGCTTGGTGGCAAGATAGAAGTTCTCCCGGGGATAGCGGGATACCAGCACTTCTTTTGCGATTCCCTCGGATTTTCCGCTGTGGTACACATAGGCCGTGTCAAAATAGTTCATGCCGCCTTCCATGCAGGTGTCCACCATCTTCTTTACCGCATCCAGGTCCACCTCTTCCCCCTTTTTCGGCAGACGCATCAGGCCAAATCCCAGCTTTGGCATTTTCTCTGTTTCCAGTTTCATTTTCCATCCTCCTTATTCTGTCTGTCTATTCTACGGCTCCCCGCATTTCCTCCACGGTTTCAAATCTGTACTGGTTCATATATGCTTCGATTCCTTCGATAATCTCCACGGTGATGGACGGATTGATAAAATTCATGGTTCCCACCGACACTGCCGTGGCTCCTGCCAGAATCATCTCAATGGCATCCTCTGCCGAGGCGATGCCACCCATGCCGATAACCGGTACTTTTACGGCGTGAGCCGCCTGGTATACCATGCGCACGGCAATGGGATGAATGGCCGGACCGGATACCCCGCCGGTCTGATTGGCCAGGACAAACTGTCTTTTGTGCACGTCAATCTTCATGCCGGTCAGCGTGTTAATCAGGGATACCGCGTCCGCACCCCCTGCTTCCACGGCCCGGGCCATCTCCGCGATGTCTGTCACATTGGGACTGAGTTTCATAATCACCGGCTGTCTGGCATACTTTTTCACGGCTTTCGTGATGTCCTCTGCGGATTTCGGATTCTGGCCGAAAGCAATCCCGCCTTCCTTGACGTTGGGGCAGGAAATGTTGATTTCCAGCATGTCCACATCCTCTTCCGCCAGACGCTCCACTACTTCACAGTAGTCCTCAGCGGATTTTCCGCACACATTTACAATGATTTTCGTATCGTACTTCCGCAGAAAGGGAATGTCCCTTTTACAGAACACATCGATTCCCGGATTCTGAAGCCCTACGGCATTCATCATGCCACCCCAGGTCTCTGCCACCCGGGGAGTGGGATTTCCTTCCCAGGGGATATTTGCCACGCCCTTGGTGGTCACCGCGCCCAGACGGTTCAAATCAACAAATTCACTGAATTCTTCTCCGGAGCCGAACGTCCCGGAGGCCACGGTAACCGGATTCTTCCACTCTACTCCTGCAACTGTCACTTTCGTATTCATCAGATTTCCACCTCCGTTGCCAGAAAGACCGGCCCGTCTTTGCAGATACGCTTATTATTCACATTGCTGTGGCCGTCCTTCTCTTTTGTCCGGCACACACAGGCCAGGCAGGCCCCGATACCGCAGGCCATCCGTTCCTCCAGGGAAATATAGCAGGGAATACCCTCTCCGGCCGCCCAGTCTTTCACCGCACGAAGCATGGGTGTGGGCCCGCAGGCATATACCACGTCCGCAGTAATATTCTGCTCCCGCACTGCGTCCAGCACGTTTCCTTTCGTCCCCAGGCTCCCGTCCTCGGTGGAAACCAGGAACCTGCCGGCGGCCTCAAACTCTTTCGCCAGAAACGTGGCGCTGTCCCGGTAGCCTGCCACCGTCACTTTGTCTCCCTTCAGACTCTTTGCCAGTTCCAGAATGGGAGGCACGCCGATACCGCCTCCCAGCAGGAGCGCCCGCTTCCCTTCGGCCGCTTCCAGGGGAAACCCGTTCCCCAGAGGGCCGATAAGGGCAATGGTATCTCCCGCCTGTTTTCCGGAAAATTCTTCTGTTCCGGTGTTTGCTCCGGTCACCCGGTACACCAGCCGCAGTTTCCCGCCTTCCCGGTCTATCTCACAGATACTGATGGGCCGGGGCAGAAGTTTGCTGCTGTCTTCTGTATACAGAGAGAGAAACTGGCCCGGGCGGGCACTTTCTGCCGCTTCGGTCTCTATCCACATACTGAATATCCCGGGAGCGAGTTCCTCCTGACTTACGATTTTTGCTGTTTCTTTTTTCCGCTCTGCCATATTCTGACGCCTTGCCTTTCTATAGTCCTGCTTCCAGAGCCTGGCTGATGTCCAGTTTCATGGCTTCCACTGCCGCTCTTGCGGCTTCTCCGAAATGTTCCTCCCCGTAGGAAGCGTAGGCCTCCTGCTTATAGGCGGCAATAATGCCCCGGGAAGAATTGACAATGGCGCCCAGTCCGTCTTCATTGAAGAAATGCACCAGGTCCTTTCCTTTTCCACCCTGTGCCCCGTAGCCCGGCACCAGGATGTACGCCTTCGGCATAATTTTCCGCAGGACTTTTCCCATCTCCGGGTAGGTCGCTCCCACAACGGCGCCGATGTAGCTGTACTCCTCTCCCATGTGGTCTTCGCCCCACTGGGCCACCTTTTCTCCTACCAGTTCATATAAAGGCCGTCCGTCAATCAGCCGGTCCTGGAATTCGCCGCTGGACGGATTGGACGTCTTCACCAGAATAAACAGTCCCTTTTTCTCCTCTTTGCACACTTCGATAAAAGGCTTTACGCCGTCGGAACCCAGATAGGGGTTCACTGTTGCGAAATCCTCGTCAAAAGGCGCATAAGTTTTGCTGCCCACCTGAACCTTTCCCAGATGTCCCACGGCGTAGGCAGCAGATGTGGAGCCAATGTCACCTCTCTTAATATCTCCGATAACCACCAGGCCCTTTTCCTTACAGTAGTCCACCGTCTTCTGAAAGGCCTGCAGTCCCGGGATGCCGAACTGCTCGTACATGGCAATCTGCGGCTTTACCGCCGGAATCAGATCCCAGGTTTTGTCCACAATCTCTCTGTTAAACTGCCAGATGGCCTCTGCGGCTCCCTCCAGCGTCTCTCCGTATTCTTCAAACGCTTTTTTCTTCACCTGCTCCGGCACATAGCCCAGCATGGGGTCCAGTCCCACCACAATTGGCGCACCGGTCTTTCTGATATTTTCCACCAGTCTGTTAATCATACGTTCTTCCTCCAGATATGTTTTTTCAAATCTTCTATTCGTTATTCTATCATAGACCCGTAAAAAAGGGAATGTCTAACCGACATTCCCTTCGGGTACGTTATCTCCTACTGTGCGTTCTGCTGATACCGCTTTTCCAGTTCGGAAAGAGCCGTATCAAGCTGGCTGTCAGCCTCCGGATTTTCTTCGTTTTCCTGAAGCTCCGCCTCCACATCCGGCGTAATCCCCTCGCCATTGATGCTCCGGCCATTGGGAGTGAAATACTCCGAAACCGTCAGTTTTACGCAGGTGCCGTCTCCCAGATCTATAATTCTCTGCACGACACCTTTTCCATAGGTCGTGGTTCCCACAATGGGCCCCAGCTCATAATCCTGGATGGCTCCGGCGAAAATCTCGGAAGCACTGGCGCTGTTTCCATTAACCAGAACCGCCACCGGATTTTCATACTTGTTTTCCTCGTCCGAAGTCAGGTACTCCCGCTCTCCGTTTTTATCTTCCGTGTACACAATCACGCCTTCCGGAAGAAGCCGGTCCAGAATCTGCGATACCGTCAGCAGATTCCCTCCCGGATTGTCCCGCAGGTCCACAATGAGGCCCTGCATGCCTTCCGCCTCCAGATTTTCAAAGGCCGCTGTAAACTGGTCATACGTCACCTCGTCAAATTCCGTAATCCGGATGTATCCGGTCTGGTTTTCCAGCATTTCCGATTCCACCGTGGTCACTTCCACCTGACGTCTTTCAATGGTAAAGGAGACCTCTTCGTTTTCCTCTCCCCGAAGAACCGTGATTTCCACGGTCGTCCCTTCTGTTCCACGCACTCTCTGGGCTATCTCGGAAATATCCAGGGTGGTGACGTCCTCGCCGTCCACCTGGTAAATAATATCCCCCGCTTCCATGCCGGCTTCCTTTGCCGGGGAATTTTCATATACCTGGGCCGCCGTGGTAATACCGGTCTCCAGGTTCTGGGACATAACTACCCCGATGCCGGAATACTCTCCGGAAGTGGACTCCATCAGGCTCTGTGTCTCCTCTTCGTCATAGTACACGGAATACGGGTCGCCCAGCGCATTGATGTATCCGGTATAAATGCCTTCCCGCAGGGTGTCCTCCTCCACTTCATCGGAATAGAGATATTCTTCGTCAATCAGATTTTTCAGTGTCTGAAGCTTCTGTTCTGTCCCGGCGTCGGCCTGGACGCCTGCCCCGAAAAGACGCTCTGTAAAATTCACGCCCCGGAACTGCATCCAGCCAAGGGCCCCCACGGTAACAAGAAACATAGCGAGGGCGCCCGCAAGCGCCCCCTTCCAAAAATGTCTGTTCGAATGCTGTTCTTCCATGAAATATCCTTTCACTTCTGGCTATACGTTCCAACTATGTATTACAGATAATTCAGCGGGTTCACTGCGCTTCCGTTGACATAAACCGCAAAATCCAGATGAGGCCCGGAACTTGCCCCGGTATTTCCGCTGGCTGCGATGTTCTGCCCCCGGCTCACCGTATCGCCCACAGACACATAAATGGTACTTAAATGCTGATATCTGGTCACCATTCCGTTTCCATGGTCTATCATCACGTAAACGCCACGGCCGCCGTTATAGCCGTAAGCCGCTGTAATCACCCTGCCGCTGTCCGCAGCATATACCGGAGAACCGCTGGCCACTCCGATATCGATGGCGTCATGGTAGGCGGTAGCTCCTGCCACCGGCACCTCTCTCCATCCGAAATAACTGGTTACACGGGTGCTGGTCGTAGGCCATGCCAGCTGGCCGTTTCCGATAACCTGAGACTCTCCCGGCGTACTGGGGGCGCCGCCGCCACCACCGCTGTTAACCTGTCTGGCGGCCTCTTCCGCACGGGCAATCAGCTCCTCCAGCTTATCCGCATTTTCGCCGATTTCCGCCTCCAGACTGGAAAGCTCTACATTCTTGTCGGCCAGAAGCTGCTCCACTTCTGCCTGCTGTTCGGAAAGGCTTTCCTGCATGGTTACCAGTTCTGCCTCTTCCTCTTTCAGCCTTGCCTCTTTTTCTTCCACCTGTTTTACCAGCGCCTGGAATTCTTCCAGCATGTTCCGGTCATAGGCAGTCAGCTCCTGAATATATTCTGCCTTGTTCAGGAAATCCGCGATTCCGTCGGATTCCAGCAGAATCTCAATGAATCCAGTGCTTCCGTTTTCATACATGTATTTAATCCGGAGCTTCATAGCGTCGTACTGCCGGCTCTCCTGAATCCTTGCCTCATCCAGTTCATCCTGGGCCACCTGGATTTCCTCCTGTTTGGCGTCCAGCTTCTCCTGGGTCTCCGTCATGCTTGCCACCAGAGAATCCAGCTGGCTGGAAAGCTCTGCCTGCTCTTCTTCCGCGGCGTCCCGCTGCTGTTCCAGTTCCTGCTGCCTCTCCCGGGTTTCTGACAGCTCATCCGCCTGCACAGGAAGGGCCAGCGCAAAGCAGAGCACTCCGGCTGTAAGTATCCCTGTTATTTTCTTCCCTCTTATCATATTCATCACCCTGTATTTTATGCCTTGCTGCCCGCTTATACGTGCAGATGTTTTCTGATTGTTACAAAACTTCCCAGGAATCCGATTCCGATTCCCAGCGCCAGACCTACTGGAAGCAGTATCTGGTATACCGTGGTCACCGGCAGGAAATCCAGAATATTGTTCAGCAGACTGAATCTGGTCATAATGTATGCGACTGCTCTTCCGTACAGGAAGTAGAGAAGTACCAGCGGAATCACCGCTCCTACCAGTCCAATCAGAATTCCTTCAATCACGAAAGGCGCGCGGACAAAACTGTCCTTCGCCCCGATGTATTTCATAATGGCTATCTCCTCACGCCGCACGGTAATACCCATGGTAACCGTATTGCTGATAAGGAAAATCGATACAGCCAGCAGAATGGCGATAATCGCCGCCGACACGTACCACACCAGACGGTTGATACTGTTCAGGGTATTGGCCACCACGTCGGATTTGTTTACCTGACGGACTCCCGGAAGCCCTTCCACGAATTCTACCAGGTCATCCTGCCGGGAAACGTCGGACAGATACACTTCGTAGTTGTTAGAGCTCGCCAGCGGGTTGTCGTCCCGGAAGCCTTCCGCTACCTCGGACTCGGCAGAACCAAAATACTCTTCCTTAAAACTGTCCCATGCCTCGTCGGCAGACACATAGTTGATGCTGCTGATTACCTCACTCCACTCGTCACTTTCCAGCTCCGTCTGAATTTCATCGATTTCATCCTGCGTGGCGTCCTCATTAAAGAAAATGGTAATGGCAACAGATTCTTCCGCTTTGTGCACAATATAGGAAAAATTCTGTACGATGGCAAAAAACAGACCAAACACGAAGATACAGGCTGCCATCGTGGCTACAGATGCCAGGGAGAACATTTTATTTCTCCCGATGTTTTTAACCCCCTGCTTCATCGAATATCCAAAAGTACTAATTCTCATGTTTTTTATACCCACCTTTTTGTTCGTCGCTGACAATGACTCCCTTTTTCATTGTAATAACGCGTTTTCTCATCTCGTTTACAATTTCCTGGTTATGCGTTACTACCAGTACGGTAGTTCCCCTCTCGTTCGCCTCTTCCAGCAGCTTCATGATTTCCCATGAATTGGTGGGGTCCAGGTTTCCGGTAGGCTCATCGGCCAGCAGAATGGCCGGCTCATTTACCACGGCACGGGCAATCGCCACCCTCTGCTGTTCCCCTCCGGAAAGTTCCTTTGGAAAAGCTTTATATTTCTGTGCAAGTCCCACCAGGGAAAGAGCCGCAGGCACTTTCTTCTTAATCACTCTGGTCGGTTTTTCTGTTACCCTCTGGGCGAATGCAATATTTTCATAGATGTTCCGGTCTCTCAGAAGACGGAAATCCTGGAACACAACGCCGATTCCTCTTCTGTACATGGGAATCTGTCTGTGTTTCATCCGGTTTAAATTCTGTCCGTTTACGATAATCGTCCCCGACGTCGGTTCAATTTCCTTCAGCAGAAGACGAATCAGGGTAGACTTTCCGGAACCGCTGTCCCCTACGACAAACACGAATTCTCCCTGTTCTATCTTCAGGTTGATTCCGTTCAGGGCAGCGATACCTTTCGAGTATTCCTTCGTAACTTCTTTCAGTTCTATCATACGCTCCTCCTAATTATTGATACTCCTTCCAGGCCCCGCGGCAGGAACCCTCTTAGTATTCCTGTGTTTCCATGTACTTCATGTACTTGACTACCATCAGCGCAATCTTGAAAGTAATGGCATCTTCAAACACACGCAAATCAAGGCCGGTGCTTTTCTGCAGCTTATCAAGCCGGTACACCAGCGTATTTCTGTGAATATAAAGCTGTCTGGACGTCTCGGACACATTCAGACTGTTCTCAAAAAACTTGTTAATCGTCGTCAGTGTCTCCTCGTCAAACTCATCCGGAGATTTCCCCTCAAAAATTTCCCGGATAAACATTTTACAAAGCGGAATAGGAAGCTGATAAATCAGTCTTCCGATTCCCAGTGCGCTGTATGCGATAATCCGCTTCTCATCAAAGAAAATCTTGCCCACATCCAGTGCGAGCTTGGCCTCTTTGTAGGATTTGGATACTTCCTTGATGTCATTGATAATCGTACCGTAGGCAATGCGGACATCTTCCTCTCCCTCTGATTCCAGCAGATCCATAATGTCCTGTGCCGTCGTTTCCATCTCCGGGTATCCGTCATCCGGTCCCAGTTCCTTTACCACGATGATATTTTTCTCATCCACCGCCGTAATAAAGTCCCTGGATTTACCGCCCAGAAGAGACCGGACACTGTCCAGTGCAGTGATATCTCTTTCGTGAGAAGTCTCCACTATAAAGATAACACGTCTGACCTCAGTGTCAATATGTAATTTTTTTGCACGGTTATAAATATCCACCAGAAGCAGGTTGTCAAGCAGAAGATTTTTAATAAAATTATCTTTGTCAAACCGCTCCTTATATGCTACCAGAAGATTCTGGATTTGAAAAGCAGCAATTTTCCCAACCATATAAACATCCTCGCTTCCGCCGTTGGCGAGGAGGATGTATTCCAGCTGATGCTCGTCGTAAATTTTAAAAAACTGATATCCCTGAATCACCTGGCTTTCCGCCGGGGATTCCACAAAAGATAATACTGCGTTTTCGTAGTCTCCAGGCTCTGAAAAGGTGGTTGCGAGAATTTTTCCGTCGGTATCCATCACAGTCAGGTCAATTCTTGTAATAGCTTTGAGTCCCTCTATCGTATTCTGCAGTATCTGGTTTGATATCATATGCTCTCTCCTCCGTTATTATTATACATTTTCCACAATACCTTCCCCCCCGGAATTATGGAAACACAACTATACTTATTTTCTACTTTAATACAAATAGACAAAAAAATAAAGAGGAAATCGCATTTTTTTATGCATTTCCTCTTTATCCTTCTTTTTTCGTTTTTTCCACTTCCCGCTTCAGAATCCGTTTTTCGATGAATCCCCGGATGGGTCCGGAAATTTTTTTTCCTTCTTCCGGAAGGAAGGAACGTCCAGGCGCAAACCAGAGCCGGGCATTCAGCACGGGAAGGCATCTTTTCACAAACGTTTCCTGCACCGGGGAGGAAAGGCTCGCCAGAATGCAGTCCACGCCGCTTTCCACGCCGTTAATCTGATTGGTAATCCAGTCGTCCGCGCTGTCGTCCTCCGGCACCAGGGCATGTCCTGTCAGACGGATTCCGCTGTAACGGCTTTCCAGAAAAACCGCAATCTTTTCCGCCTCTTCCTCCGTGTCCGTCAGCAGAAACAGACTGCGGTGGTTCTTGTGAAGATACCGGAGCAGCATTTTCAGAAAGGTCTTCTCTTCCGTCTCCTGAAACCGTCTCTTTTCCGTAACTCCGGCCACTTCCAGCACTGCCCGGTCTCCGGGAAGCACCAAATCCAGTTCGCTCATATTGTACTTCATATCCGGCATGCGGGAGGCCAGCATCAGCGTATCCGCCGTCACCATCTCTACCGAGTTCAGGGCTTCCGTTTTCATATAATCCACGACTGCCTTCATGGCTTCTTTTGCCGTACAGTCATCAATCTGCACATCCAGTACATTCATTTTCTTATCCATACGACCACCTGTGCTTTTCTTTCCAGTCATGCGATTATAGCAGAGATATGCAGTTTTTTCAACCAAAGTAGCAGAATATTCATACTTGTTAATATTCTTGTTAATTTTTCTCCTGTTCTTTTCGTTTTTTTGTAATCATCCCTCCGATGCGTCCGGTTTCCTTGGAGGAAAGGGTTTTCCAGCCGCCCTCCAGCACTCTGTCCAGAAGGCCGAGCTCCTCTGCAATTTCGTATTTTACCCGTTCACGGGGTTCCATCTGTGGAATATCTGATTTCTGAATCTTTTTTTCTTTCTTTCCTGCCATCCTGTCAACTCCTTTACAGAAAGGAGTATTTCCATATTTTTGCAGTTTATACTGTATCCCACAAAGCATTCCCGTATAACAGAGAAAGGGGACGTCCTTTTGGACGTCCCGCTTCCCCGTATCTTCTGCTATGTTTGAGGCTGGTCGGGAATGATTACCGCCGCAATGAAATACGCCAGAAGTCCCGTACCACAGCTTGATACCATCACCAGTACCCAGATAAGCCGGATAATCGTGGGGTCGATGTCGAAATACTCTGCGATTCCTCCGCACACCCCGCACACCATGCGCTCCTGCCGGGAGCGGTACAGTCTTTTTTTATCCATACTCCGTATCCTCCTTCCTGATATCTATTCAAATGAAAGGGTAACATCTCCTACTCCGCAGACAATCCCTATCTGTCTGCTGCTGCCGTTGTCAATGGACCGGGAAGACGCCACTCCGGAAAACCCTATACTATCCCCGATATCCACAGAGCCAAGTCCGCAGTCCACGGTATAATTGTAATCTGTTTCACTGCCCTGAAGCAGAACGTTCGCGTCTCCCACGCCGCATTCCAGATTCATATTCTGTGCCAGGCTGCCCTCCATGTCCAGGTCTCCGGCTCCTACCGTAGCGTCTACTGTCTCCGCGTCAAACCAGTCTATCTGGCAGTCCGATGCGCCGGCCTCCAGGTTCAGACTGTCCGTGGAAATCCCCTGCAGATAAAAGTCCGCGGCTCCCACCGTAATCTCCGTGTTCTGGAAATGGGCGTCCACCGGAAGTTCTATATAAAGTGTGCCCAGACTCTCCGTCTGACTTTCCACATGTCCGGATTCCCGCTTCAGGGAAACGGTCAGGTTTCCATTATTTTCCTCCGCTGAAAACTTCATAAAATCCGGAAGGTCCAGACCGCTGGTGTCAATGTTCACCGTGTCCCCGGAGTGCTGGTAAATCTCTATCTCACAGCCTCCTGCTTCCAGGGAGAAATTCCGTACATTTTCAAAACTGTAGTCATAGTCCCCGTCAAACTCATAAGCGGTATCCGGGGTATCTTCCTCATCGTCTCCGTCAAAGAAATCCACAATTCCGGATACAATTCCGAACCGGAATGGATTTCCCTCCTGCACGTCCCGGACCCGGACTCCCAGAATCAGGGCCAGGGCACAGAAGGCAACGCCCAGTCCTGCAATGCAGCCAGTGATTATCCAGAAAATTTTCCATCCGCTTTTCACTGCTGATTTCCCTCCCTTCTTTTCTGAAACGGCCGGCGGCAGATATTCACAACCCACCGGAAAACCGGCGGCACGATTTTTAAGAAAATCCACCAGATAAATGCCGTAAATACAAGTCCAAGAGCAATACAGATGAATCCCGCTCCCATCAGTCCGAACATGGTCCCGGGGGAGTAGAACATCTGGGTCAGTCCCGCTGCTGCCAGGGCAAATCCTACAATTACCATGACCACTCCGCCAACCAGCAGACCGAACAGGATGGCCAGAATTCCTATGATAAGACCTGCCACACCGGTCAGGATTCCCCCTGCCGCCGGTATCACAACCGGTACGCCCACCAGGATAATCAGAAGAATCAGAAGGATTTTGACAGCCGTGCTGTTTTTCCCTTCCCCGGGTCTTCTTTTCTTCTGGGCAGGCGGTTCCTTTTCTTCATAACGGGTATCCTGATATCCCGTCTCTCTGTATTCCCGGTATTCTTCACTCTCCGTCCGGTTCTGGCCTCCCAGCCCGTCCTTGATTGTGGCGGCCACTTTCTGGGGACTTCCCAGTTCCCGGATAACCTGCTCTTCATTCTCGGCCCCTGCATCGTCAAAATAATCGCTGTAGTACTGCAGTGCTTCTTCTCTTTCCTCCTCCGGAATGTCCTGCAGCAGGGTACGCAGTTCATTCATAAATTCTGTGCGGCTCATGCAGTCACACCTCCCTCAAACATAGCTGTTATCTTTTTTGAATAATTCTTCCATTCCACGCGGTACAGATTCAGCTGCGCCAGACCCTTTTCCGTAATCTTGTAGTAGCGCCGGTTCCGACCGTCAATCTGCATATCATAAACTTCCAGACAGTCGTCTTTCTGCAGCCTTCTCAGCACCGGATACAGCGTGGACTCCGAAATATCCAGCGCGCCCCGCACATCCTGGGTAATCTTGTATCCATAGGTCCCCTGAGGTTCCCTGGAAATCACCGCAAGAGTGACCGCGTCCAGCAGCGCCGCTCCGGTGTTAAATACCATATTCCGCTCCTCCTTTTTTAATCATTCAAGACTTGCTCGCGAGTTTGCAATATTGTTTTGATGAGTATATTATATTTCGTATAATATTGATTGTCAATATAATATTATAAAAGATTTACATAAGAAAAAATAAAGACTTCCTTAAGACCAGCTCCGCCGTCCAGAAAAAGCCCAGAGCTGGTTATGCTCGCATAAAACCGGTCTGAGCTTTTTCTGGACGCGGGGAGCGCCAAATGATGAGCAAAGATGGCGGCGCAAGCCGCTGGTTAGCACGTCAGTGCGGCTTTGCGAATCACGCTCTCCGGACTGGCAAAGCGCAGAAGCGCTACTCCAGAAATTCCAGCGACCGTTTCAGTATCCCGTGAACCTGGGCAATCAGCATCCCGTAATTGGTGATGGGCACCTCCTGGTCCTTCGCGCATTTCAGACGGTACTGTACTTCTCTTTCATTCAGCATGCAGCCGCCGCAGTGGACAATCAGACTGTATTCTCCCAGTTCATCGGGAAATTCCGTGCCCGATGTGGTGGCAAAATGCAGTTTCTTCCCCGTATACTCCCGAATCCACTGGGGAATCTTGACCGTGCCGATATCGTCGCACTGGCGGTGATGGGTACAACCCTCGCTGATAAGCACTGTGTCCCCGTCTTTCAGGGTGTCCAGCGCACGCACGCCTTCCAGCAGAATATCCAGGTTCCCCTTGTACCTTGCCATCAGAATGGAAAAAGAGGTCAGCCAAATGTCCTCCGGTGTATCCGCGGATACCTTTCCAAATGCCTGGCTGTCGGTAATCACAAGCCGGGGCTTTCTTCCCAGGGACGCCAGAGTTTCTTTCAGTTCTGTTTCCCTGGTCACCACGGAGATGGCGCCGGATTCCAGCACGTCCCGGATAGTCTGCTGCTGGGGCAGAATCAGCCGTCCTTTGGGGGCTGCGGAGTCAATGGGTACCACCAGCACCACCAGGTCTCCCGGGGATAGCATATCCCCCACCAGCCGCTTTTTATTTTCTTCCTTTCCGGCCACTTCCGCAATCTTTTCCTTCAGTTCATGGATTCCCGTTCCTTTTTCCGCGCTCACCGGAAGAAGCAGCTCCTCCGGCACATCCAGGGCCTCTTTCGCCTTCCGGATATCCTCTGCTTCCACAAGCTCCGCTTTATTCAGGGCCACTACATAGGGAATCTCCTTTTCCCGGATGCGTTCCAGCATCCTTTTATCTTCCGGGGAAACGCCTTCTCCCGCGTCAATTACCAGCACTGCGGCGTCCGTTTTATTGAGCACCTGCCAGCTCTTTTTCACCCGGAGCGTTCCCAGTTCCCCTTCATCGTCAATGCCCGGCGTATCCATCATCACCACCGGGCCGAGAGGCAGAAGCTCCATGGTCTTGTAGACCGGGTCTGTAGTCGTTCCTTTTACCTCTGACACCACGGCCAGCTTCTGTCCCGTCACGGCATTCATGACACTGGACTTCCCCGCGTTTCTTTTCCCAAAGAAACCGATGTGTACCCGCTCTGAGGCAGGCGTCTGATTCATTCCCATGCTGTTATCCTCCTTCCGCTACGGCCGCAGCCACAGAAATCCTGCTGCCACTGCCGCCTGTACCGCAATAATTACCGGCACTCCAATTACAAATTTTGTCTTCTGCGTTTTATGGTGAAACACATACATTCCCAGGAGCGCTCCCAGGGAGCCTCCCAGCACAGCAAGCAGAAGCAGGGTCTTTTCCGGAATTCTCCACTGCCCTTTTTTCGCTTTCCGCTTGTCCATGCCGTAAGCGGCAAAGGTCAGCAGACTCATCACCACCAGATAGTCGATTACTATCTCCGTCAGCATTCTATCTCCTCCCTCAAAGTGAACGAATAAATAATCCGCTCTTTTACCTTCTTCTCTGTCATCTGTTCCAGGGCTTCTCCGTAAAGAAACAGCTGTTCCCGGTACCGGTCCGTCAGCTCTTTTGCGGTACGCACCCGGTCCGTTTTATAGTCCAGCACAACCAGGCCGTCCTCTTCTTCCAGCCAGACGTCGATAATTCCCTGAATCAGAGTCAGTTCCCCGGCGTCTGCGTCCGGTGAAATCCGGCCCGCTTCCACGCCGAATACAAAGGGCTGCTCTTTGTAAAGCTTTCCGGCCCGGGCGGCCCGGCGCATCCGCTTTCCGCTTTCTGTATTCAGAAAAAAGAGGATGTCCTCGGGCCGCACCGCGGCGGCCATTTCCTGGGGTATTTTTCCCGCTCTCCAGAAAGCGTCCACTTCCTGTTCCAGACTTTCCACTGTATATTCCCGGGAAAAATCCAGAAGTTCCAGCACCCGGTGATAGGCGCTTCCCCGGGAGGCCCCTGCAATCTCCTGTTCTTCCTGAAGAAAGGCCGGAATCAGAGGAACCGCGTCCTCCTCCGCTATCAGCTCTTCCCCTTCCTCCCCGGCCAGGGAGGCTCTCTTTTTCAGCTCGGAAACGGTGTATTTGAGTTTCAGGTTTTCTTCTTTTTCATATGGATAATGCCAGGAAAGCTGTGCCTCCAGCCGCTTTGCAAATTCTTCGTCCCTTACGGCCAGCGGGCTCTCCGGGTTCTGAATTTCCTTCAGATACCAGTCCTTTTCCAGCGCGTCTGTTCCGGCCCGGGCAGCCTCTGCCTCCACCAGTGCCGGCAGTTCCACCCGCCATACCTGAACCGGCGTTTCCCGGGGAAGCCCCCGGGCCGCTGCAAGCAGCCAGTCCAGGCAGGTACGCGCCCCGGCAAGCTGCAGAAAGGAAAGGGGTTTTGGGGCCCCGTTCTCCTGCTCTTCCTCCTCTTCTGGAAGCACCACAGTGCCTCTGGATACCATTCCGGTCAGAATCAGCTTCTCCTTCGCCCTGGTCATGGCCACATACAGAATCCGCAGTTCCTCTCCCAGGTTCTCCAGGGCAGTTTCCTTCTGAATCACCTTTTTCAGAAGCGATGGACTTTTGGTCCGCTTTTCTGTGTCCACAGCGTCCATGCCAAGTCCCAGGTCCGGGTGGATAACCACGCTCTTTCGCAGGTCCTGCTCATTGAACTGTTTTCCCATTCCTGCTACGATGACGACCGGGAATTCCAGGCCCTTGCTCTTGTGGATGCTCATCAGTCTTACCGTGTCTGAAGTCTCGTCCTGAAGCTGTGCTTCCCCGAAATCCATATCATACTTTTCCAGCTGGTCCACATAGCGGACAAAGTGAAACAGTCCCCGGTAGCTGGCGGACTCAAAGGCCCGGGCCCGCACAAGCAGCATGTCCAGGTTGGCCGCCCGCTGTTCTCCCCCCGGCATGGCCAGAACGTATTCCCGGTAGCCGGTTTTCTGGAGAATCTCCCAGAGCAGGTCTGATACCGGCGTATAGGGAACCTTCTCCCGGAATTCTTCCGCCTGTTCCAGAATGTTCCGAAGTTTCCCGGCCACCTCTGCCAGTTCTCTGGTCAGACCGGGCTGTCCTGCCAGGGAGAGCACGGCCCTGTAAAAAGGTCCTTCCGGGCAGGCCGCCCGGATAAGGGCCAGTTCCTCCCCGGTCATCCCTCCAAAGGGGGATTTCAGCGCTCCGGCCAGGGGAATGTCCTGGCACAGATTGTCCAGTATCCGCAGATAATCCATCAGCCAGCCGATTTCCAGCGTCTGAAAATACCCTTCCCGGGAGGCCACCGCCACCGGGATCCCCTCCCGGTTCAGCACCCGGGAAAAGGCGTCGGTCCAGCCCTTCAGGCTTCGGGTCAGAATCACGATATCCCGGTACTGAACCGGACGCAGGTCCCCGGTTTTTTCGTCCCGGATTTTCTGCTCTGCCATCAGCCGGTGAATCCGCTCCGCCACCGCCCGGGCCTCCATCTCCTGGCGGGTTTCCCGGACGCTGTCCTGCTCTGTTTCCCGGGAAAACGCAGCGTCTACTACCAGGATTTCCGTACCGCAGTCAGGCGTTTCCGGGAATTCCGCACCCGGGTTCAGGGCCGCTTCCTCATCATAGGTAATGCCTCCCAGTTCTTTTACCATGAGCCGCTCAAACAAGGCATTGACGCTTTCCAGCACTTCCGGTCTGCTGCGGAAGTTCCGGTGCAGGTCTATCCGGCAGTCCGGTCCTTCCTCTCTGGCATAGGTATGATATTTTTCCAGAAACAGTTCCGGCCTTGCCAGGCGGAACCGGTAAATGCTCTGTTTCACGTCCCCTACCATAAACAGATTGTGGCCGCCCCGGCTGTTCCGGGACACGCTGGTCAGCACCGCCTCCTGCAGAAGGTTACTGTCCTGGTACTCGTCTACCATCACTTCCTCGAACCGCTCCTGATAATCCAGGGCCGCTTCCGTGGGCACCCGTTTCCCGTTCTCCTTCCGGGTCAGAATCTGCAGTGCATACTGCTCCATATCCCGGAAATCAATCAGATTTTTCCGGTTCTTCTGCTGGCGGAACCGCTCTTCAAACTCCAGCACCAGGCTGACCAGTTCTTCTGTCACGGGAATACAGAGCTGAAAATCCCGCTCCATTTCTTCCGGCTTCTGAAAAAAGAACTGTTCTTTCAGGTCGGTCAGCGCCTTCTTCCACTGGTTCCGGAGGTTTTTTACCTCTTCTGTCTTTTTCTCGTCCAGCTCCTCTCCCCGCGCCGCCGGAAGCCGCGCGAAGGCCGCCTTCCCTCCTGCCCAGAAGGCAAACCACAGTTCCTCAAAACCGGCGGCCTTCTGCATGTTTTTTATCAGTTTTTTATCGGCGTCCAGCGCCTTTTCATAGACCGCCGGGCCGCCCGGTTCCAGGCAGATTTTCCTGGCCTTTTCTATCATATCTTCCACTGCGTTCAGGCTGGCTTTTATATGGGAAACAAGCCGTTTCATCCAGCGGCTGTCCCCGGACAGACCCTTCCGGTATTCATCGGCGCAGTCCTCCAGCCACTCCCGGGCATCCGGGAAAGCGCCCGAAGCTTCGTAAAGTTCCAGCACCAGTTCCTCCAGTTTTCTGTCGTCTCTTCCCGGCGAAAAGGTTTCCGCAAACCGGAGGAAGCGGCTGCTTCCCTCCTGGTACCGTTCTTCCAGCAGTTCTGACAGTACATCCTGCTTCAGAAGCCGGAGTTCACCCTCTTCTGCCACCCGGAAACCGGGGTCCAAATCAATGGTATGAAAATATTCCCGAATCACCGACAGACAGAAACTGTGTATCGTCGTAATGCGGGCGGTATGTACCAGCGCCGCCTGCTTTTTCAGGTGCACACTGTCCGGCTGTTCCAGAAGCGCCTGCTCCACGGCCCGGGCAATTCTCTCCTTCATTTCTGCCGCCGCCGCTTCCGTATAAGTCACCACCAGCAGGCGGTCGATATCCAGCGGCGGATTGTCCCGGGTAATCCGGCCGATAATCCGTTCCACCAGGACCGCCGTCTTCCCGGACCCTGCCGCGGCGGACACCAGAATATTGCTGTCCCGCAGACGGATGACTTTTTCCTGTTCTTCTGTCCATTTTACTCCCATTTTCCCGTCTCCTTCCGGATTTTTAAAAGTCCCAGCACGTCCTCCATGGACAGACGGGGCAGTCTGCGCATCCGGCACCCTTCCAGGGTCTGGTCAAATCCGCAGATTTTCCGGAACCGGCAGTAATCGCAGGCCGTATCCCTGCCCAGCTCATAAGGGCTGGCCTTGACGTATCCGTCCTTTATGGCCTGTTCCAGTTCCTCTCTTTTTTCTTCCGCATACTCCAGCATTTCCTGAAATTCTTCTGTGGAAACCATCCGGGACTCTCTGCTGTACCCGCTCTTTGTCCTGGTCACCGGAATGACGGCGGAACTGCCGGTAAACTCCCGGTCCAGGCGCTGTATCACCGCTTCCTCGCCGTTGACAATGCCGTCCAGCTTCAGTTCCCGCAGGATAGCCTCTTCCAGCTGTCTCTCGTCCGGCTTCTTTTCCACCAGGGGGTCTTTCATGCGATAGTAGAAAATCCCCGCCGGCACCGCTTTTTTCCCGGGGTGGCGCTTCTCTTCCAGCTTCAGCGCCTCTCCCATGTACACGGTCAGCTGCATCTGCAGGCCATGGTAGAAAGCGGCCATGTCAAACGTTCTGGATCCCGTTTTGTAGTCCAGAATTTTCACATAGACTTTATCCTCATCCTCGCAGGTATCTATCCGGTCTATCTTTCCGCTTCCGAAACTCACCTCGGAGCCTTCCGGCCGGAAGCTGCCCCGGGCAAGCTGTCCGCCCATGGCCCACACCGTCCGCTTCAGAAGCCGCTTCATGCGGGGAATCAGGCTGGCGTTTCTCGCCGTCCCGTAAAGCACGCTGTTATGATAGTCGACAATGCTCTCCTCCACGGAGGCTTCGACCAGTTCTTCCTGTCTTTCTTCATCCACAGAATCCCAGTCCAGTCCTTCCGCCTCCAGCTTTCTGCCGTACCGCTCCAGCGCCTCGTGAAACACGGTTCCAAAGTCCAGGGCCGCAAAAGAAAACTCTTCCCGCTCCTGAAGCCGCAGGCCGTAGGAAAGGAAATGGGCAAAGGGGCAGGCCGCAAACTGTTCCAGCCGGGTAATCCCCTGCCGCCGGTTTCCGAACAGCTCCTCTGCCGTCTTCCGGCTCAGCCGGTCTTCGGGCATCCGGTAGGTTCCGGCCCCGGTCAGCCTCTCCACTTTTTCTTTCCAGGCTGGACGGGCCGTGTACCAGCGGTACAGTTCCTGCCAGTCGCTCTCCTGAAGGGCGCCGGGCGTCTGCATCCGCTCCGCCAGGCAGGCAAGCCCTGTCTCCGGCGTAAGTTCCTGCTGACGGATACCGGAAGTTTCCAGATCTTCCACCTTCATGTCCGGATACATCCGCAGCACTTCCCCTGCCAGGTAGGCCGGGCGAAGGCTTTTCCCGTCCGTGGACACCCGGCTGTACAGAAGCGTCAGTTCTTCCGTGGGACGGGTCATGTTCAGATACAGATAAAATTTCTGAATCCAGGTCTTCTCCCGCACGCCCGGTGCCAGCTCCACGCCGGCCTGGGCGAACCGTTCCCGGTCCCGGTCAGAAAGCAGTCCTCCTGCCTCGGCGGTCCCGGGAATCAGGGTATCGTTTACCCCCAGCAGAAACAGGGCACGGATATCCCGAAGCCGGGTCCGCTCAATATCGCCGGCAACCACCTGGTCCACCCCCGGCGGGATAACGCCCACCCGGGCCTCGGAAAATCCGGCATCCAGCAGTTCACTGTACTCCTGCATACCCATGGGTTCTTCCCCCAGCAGGGCCACAAACTTGTCGAACAGTTCCAGCACCACCCGGTAAATCTGGGCATATTCTTTCGCAAGGGCCAGCTCGCCCCGGTCCTGAAACAGCGTTTCCTGACCTTTCAGCTGTTTCTGGATATCTTCCTGTACAAAAAAGTGATACAGCGCCTCCGTCATGTCCCGCACCGTTTTCCGTCTCTGCCGGAATACAAATACCAGGCTGTCCAGCTTTTCCACAAACCGCACACGGAGGTGATTCAGGGTCTCCAGCTCCTCTTCTGTCGTATTTTTCCCTCTGCGTATCCATTTTTCCTGCCACTTCTTAAATCCCCGAATTCCCAGGGCCCGCACGTAATTTTCCAGCATGTCCAGCTCTTCCCTGGAAAATCCGGTCAGTCCCGTGCGCAGGAACCGGAACACACTGTCCGGGGCAAAGCCCATATCCAGCATGGCCAGCAGACTCCGGATATATTCCACAAAGGAGTTCTGCAGGACATTTCTTTTATAATCCATAAAAACCGGAATCCGGCAGGATGCAAATTCTTTTTCCAGAATATCCCCGTATACTTCCATATCGCTTGCGATAACCGCAATGTCCCGGTAGCGGTATCCTCTCTCCCGCACCAGATGGCGGATGCGCCAGGCAGTCCTGCGGACTTCCTCCCGGGGATTTCTGGCACAGCAGATTCGAAGCGCGTCCTGCTCTCCCTGCCAGGTCTCCCGTCCATATCGGAAGAGCTGCGACTCCAGAAACCCCAGGGCCGGGTTGTTCCGGAACCGGTAAACCGGCCGCTCCGGCAGGCGGACCTCCGGCTCCAGCCAGACGCCGGATTCCTTCGCCCGTTTTACCAGACCGGATACGGTCTTCCGGCTCATGGCGAAAAGTTCGAAGCTGTCCCCTTTCTGGTAAAGGTCGGTTTTCCCGTCCGCCGTCACCGTCACCATCACTTTAGGGCACAGACGCATCAGTTCCGCCAGCACCTTCATCTGCACCGGCGTAAAGCCGGTAAAGCCGTCCAGGGCAACGGTACTGTTTTTCAGTTTTTCCGACCGGCCGGCCGCCCGGCACATCACGTCCAGAAGTTCCTCCCGGGTAATGTACTTATCTTCCAGGTACGCTTCAAAAGCCTGGTACAGTTTCTGAATATCCTTAAGTTTCCACACCAGGGCCTGATTTTCCCCCGCCGCTTCCAGCATCTGGTCCATATCTTCCGGTCCTATACTGTACTGGGTCAGCTCGGACAGCACCGATTTCACCTCACTGATGTATCCCATCTTACGGATATTTCCTCCCAGCACTTTCAGGGATGGGGCCATGTCTCCGGCGATTTTCCGCAGAATCAGATTTTTCCCTTCGTCATCCAGCACCGTCCCCGTCCGGGTTCCCGTTTCCTCAAAGATACGAAACGCCAGACGGGCAAAACTGAGCACATCAATATTCATAATCCCGTGCCTGGGATGGCGGAGAACCAGTTCTCTCTGGGTCTGCATGGTAAACTGCTCCGGCACCAGAATGATATAATTGTGGTCGGGGTGCTTCAGGGATTCCCCGATAATATGCTCATACAGCCAGTGAGACTTCCCGGCTCCCGAATTTCCAAACACAAACTGCAGTGACATAACTTTCTCCTTCCGAAATTGTAGTGGGGGACGGGTACGGGCCGGCCCGTACCTGTCTCTTATACACATCTGACGCTGCCGAC
>DWYV01000029.1 GCA_019118525.1 Candidatus Bariatricus faecipullorum | reverse complement strand
ACGGTCTCGTGGGCTCGGAGATGTGTATAAGAGACAGGCCCGTACCCGTCCCCGACTACAATTTAGCTACAATTCAGAAAATAACACCGCCTTTCGCAGGACAGATTCTGCGAAAGGCGGTTCTGTTTTTATTTTGCATATCCGATAAATGTATTCCCGGAAGCGTTTACCATGCTCTCCAGTTCTGTCTTTGACACGGAATACCGCTGCCCGTCCGCCGGATCCAGGTAGGCCACGTTTGTCTGATTATAGCCAATCAGCAGTACCGCATGGCTGTCCGACAGCATGGCGATAACCGGCGTCTCCCGGCTGATAGTATAGAGGATCTCCTCGACGCTGCAGCCCGACAGATCCAGCCCTTCCCCTCCGGTATGGGTGGTCAGGATATCTTCCGGTGAGGTTCCGTTTGCCAGTTCTTCCGCCACATCTGCCTGCTTTCCTTCCCAGGTCAGGATATAGTTCAGGCAGGCAGCCAGGGTACTTTCCCCTTCCGCCGCCGAAAAGGCCTCTGTATTTTCCACCTCGTATACTGTGGGCAGATTTCCCCGCTCAAACAGATAGGCCTGGCGGGAAGTGACGGCCACTCCCTCCAGCGCATCCGCCCTCTGCACGGCAAACCCGGCATGGTCATAGACTCCCTGAAGTTCTCCCAGTGCATAGACATAATACCGGCCTTCCAGCTCTGTGTCGTCAAACTCCACCGTCGTGGAAGTATCCCGCAGCACCATTCTGGGCTGCAGAAGCCGGGGCGTGGTGTCCGATACCCCGTCCGCGATACGCAGTCTCATGACCCTTCCCCTGGTACTGTCCGTATAGCTTTCCAGGGTGATGTTGCTCTCCTGGGCCGCCTCGTTATTCGTAATATAATCGTCAGACGTACCCGTATAGACATTCCCGTTTCTGGTGGCCCTGGTCAGGGTCAGCATATTTTCCTCAATATACCCGTCCAGAATATAGATATCCGCCACTTCATAGCTTTCCACATTTTCCCCGTTCAGGCTAACGATATCTACTTTGTACATAGGGAAAATGCTCTGTCCGGCACTGGTCTGTCCGGCATCCGCTGCCCGCATGGTCCCATAGGCCAGGTCATTCCGGATAAAACCGATGGGCCGGATATATTCCTCTCCTTCCGACGTAATGTCAAAAGAATCTCCCGTCTCCAGGTTCAGTATGGTGATGGTCTGGGACTCGTTCAGAGTTCCTCCGGACTGATAGGCAATGAGTCTGCCGTCCTCCGACACCTGATACTGCCCGTCTTCCAGCCCTCTCACCAGCACTTCCCTGGTATCCTCAGCCAGGTTTACACAGTAAAGCGCCCCGTTTATCATGGCGTAAAGGCACTCGTTCTCACTGCTGTAATACACCAGTTTTCCCAGCTCTTCCTTCATCACATAGTAACCCTTTGTGCTGGGGACAAAAGCCTTTTCCTCCACGTAATTTTTTTCCGCGTCAAAATAGTAGACCTCCACTCCGGTTTCTCCCTCGTGGTCTCCCCGGTTCATATACCCGCACACCAGGAAGGTGGTGCTCCCATTGTCTTCCACCGAAACGATGTGAATTTCATGCCGGTTCACCAGATTTCTGGCATCCCGGCTTTCCGATTCAGCGAAACTGAATACCTGGGACAGTTCTCCGGTATCCCCGTCATAATTCCAGAGTTCCCTGTTCTGTACAAAAGACACAATCGTTCCGTCATCGTTATTGCAGTATTCCAGGTCCGACGGCGCAATGCCAAGAAGAATTCCGTTCTCGTCAAGAGGCTGGTTCCGCCCGTTGAATTTCTGGTTCATGGTCCGGTTATAATTCAGAAGATACTGGTTATCCCCCGACACACGAATCCGGAAAAATTCTTCCACATCATACTCCGCTTCCGCATTGTCCTCTGCTCCCGGGCACCGCACCCGGTAACTGAGCACGATGGAGGTATAAGTCTCGTTGCACTCCCGGATTTCCCAGCGAACGTCTCCCCGTATCTCCGGTTCCAGGCTGCCCCAGGTTACATTGTCAATGCTGGAGTTAATCGTGACCCGCTGAAAACCGGAACCGGTATCCGAACCGGACTCCAGATAGCCGGACAGTGCGTCCTGCTGGTCCTTGTCCATTTCCGCCGTCAGAAAATTCTGAGCAAAATCCAGACAAGTTTTATAGTTTGTATCCGTGGAATCCACAATCCGGGTATAGTAATAGACCGGATTCCCGTCCGCCTGAAGTGTTATCCGGAGTACCCTCTCCCCGGCCAGCACATCCTGGGCGTCAAACTGTACGGTCACCGTATCCTCCGGACTGGACACGGTATCCTCCTGCAGCATCTCTTCCCCGTCCAGAGTATACACCTGCCAGGAAAGCTCTGTCACATCCGCGTCATAGGCGCTGATTCCGATATCCAGCTGAGAATTCGTCACAGGAGTAATGGTATCCCGCATAGTGGGAATATCCATCTCCTGCCTATATCCGGACAGCGTATTGACCGTATATCCTTCCGTTGAAAAAGTAATCTGCGGAAGCGTGGCGCTTCCCATATCGGCGCTCATGTCTGTATTGCTCCGGTTTGTCAGATAACTGAACAGAATCACTGCCGCGATAAACACCGCGGTCAGCACGCCTGCCCGGATTACGATTTTTTTCACCATAGTAACTCCCCTTTATTTCTGCTGTTCCAGAAGCCGCCCAAGCATCGGGTCAATATGAAGCATCTCTTCGCACTCCCGTATCTGCCGGGTGTGTCCTCCCTTTCTGCCGGTATACACCGCCCGAATCAGGATATTCTTTGGTGTATGCTCCATATTGATAAACTCCAGTATCTGTGTATCATACCCCTCATTTTTTAAGTATTCCGCACGCATGGCGTCTGTCACCAGCGCCGCGATTCTCTCTTTGATAAGCCCGTAGGAAAAAATGGGCTGAAGCGTTTCGTTTTTCATCTGCCCGTTCAGCTCATGCTGACAGCACGGAACCGAGAGAATCACGGAAGCCTTCCATCCCACGGCCTTGGCCAGGGCAAAATCCGTGGCCGTATCGCAGGCATGAAGCGTCACTACCATATCCACCTGCTCCGCTCCCGTATAATCGGCAATATTTCCTTCCAGGAATTTCAGCTTCTGATAACCGTATTTTTCCGCCAGCTCATTGCAGTGCCGGATAACCTCTGTTTTCAGGTCCAGGCCGATAATGCGCACATCCATCCCGTTCAGCTCATGCAGGTAATAGTACATGGCAAACGTAAGATAGGATTTCCCGCAACCAAAATCCAGGACAGTCAGTTCCCGTCCCGTGGGCAGTTTGGGCAGTACGTCCTCAATGAATTCCAGAAAACGGTTAATCTGCCGGAATTTGTCAAACCGGGAGCGGACAATCTTCCCTTCCGCTGTCATAACCCCCAGGTCCTGAAGAAACGGCACCGGCTTTCCCTCCTCCAGAATATACCGTTTTTTTCTATTATGTGAAAAATCCGGCTCCTTCACGCAGGTTCCCTGCCTTTTTTTCTGTATTGTCACTTTTCCTTTTTTGCTTACCAGCACATGGCAGTGGAGAGAACGGGTCTCTATCTGCATCTGCCGGAAATTTTCCATGGCCTTTTCCAGGCTCTCCGCCGCCTCCTCCGGGGCCAGATTTTTATGAAATGCCTGCTTATTCCGCTGTTCCTCCATCTGAAAAAAGAGCGTTCCGTTCTTTTTCAGCGGGCGCACCCGGACTTTTACGGCCCCTTCTTTATCCCGGGGACTGCTCAGCACGGCACTGATAAACTCCGCTGTCAGAGTCTCCTCCAGCAGCTTTCTGATTTCTTCCATTTGAATCGACTCCTTACGTGGTTCTATTGTAAAGCCTGGGTTTTGGAAACGCAAGGGAAAAGTGAAAAGGGAGAAATCCCGGTAACCGGAATCTCTCCCCTGCTTTTCATCTCATCTTTCTTTTTCACACTACCCTCTACTCCGTCCCCTGCACTCTCGGGAAGGTAATCATCACCTTGAACAGATCCCCGTCCAGATACAGTTCAAACTGTCCGCCCTGGAGTTCCGTCAGGTTCTTGGCAATGGAAAGTCCCAGGCCGCTTCCTTCCGTACTGCGGGACACGTCTCCCCGGATAAACCGTTCGGTCAGTTCATCTGCCGAAATATTCAGCGGCTGTTCGGACACATTTTTTAATGTAAAAAATACACTCCGTTCATCCTGGAAGAGGTCTGCGTAAACCCGGCTTCCCGTCATGGCATACTTGGCGGCATTGTTAAAGATGTTGGACAGAACTCTCCACATCCGCCGTCCGTCCGCGTAAATCACCGCGGGCTCTCCAGGCAGGTTCAGCTTCAGTTCCAGTCCTCTCTCCTGGAATTTTTCTTCAAATTCTCCGCCGGTCTGATTGACCAGTTCCACCAGATTCAGATTTATCTTTTCCAGTTTAATGTTTCCACTGCTGACTTTGGAAGCTTCCACCACATCTTCCGTGAGGGTTTTGAGTCTCTGGGCCTTTTCCTCCAGAACCTTCAGATAGTTCTGAATTTTGGGGTCCTCGAAATTTTCCCGTTTCAGAAGGTCTACATAATTGATAATGGAGGTCAGCGGCGTTTTTATATCATGGGAAACATTGGTAATCAGGTCGGTTTTCATCCGCTCATTTTTCACGCTTTCCTGAACCGCCTGCTCCAGACCGTCTCCTATCCGGTTAATCCGCTCCGCCACATCTTTCTGCTCCCCGTGGAGTTTTTCCAGGGGAATCTGATAGTCCACTTTTCCGGATGCAATGGCGTCCACCCCCTGCTTAATGCGGTGTCTTCCAATCACGTCCCGCATCAGGAAAAAGAAGGCCACTGCTTCTGTACACACCATCAGCAGGAACCAGAAACCGTTGTCCCAGGCCGCGAGAGTTATCCAGTGAATCAGTATAAAAACAGCAAACATGCCCGCCGTCTTCCATACAATCCCGATATGGGACAGCACCTGCCGCACCGCCCGCAGAAACCAGAGTGTCACACTGTTTTTCCAGAGGGTTCCGGCTTTCCCCCGGCGCACCAGTCCCAGCCAGAGAATCAGGCCCGACGCGCAGACAAACGCCGCTCCCATTCCTATCATAACCATGTCGGAAATCTCCGGCAGATAGTTCGCGTCGCCGACATAGAGTATCACATCTGTTTCACTCCCTGACACATCGTAGTAGGTCCGTCCGAAAGTGGTATCTATGATACTGCATATTGCCGCCAGGCTGGCCACAAACAGTCCGCCTGCAGGAATAAGAAATATCTCCGTTTTTAACCGGTCAATAAACGTCAGGGCCACCTCGCCCTCCGGCTTTCTGGCAGAACGGCCGGCTACCGTAGTCAGCCATACCAGAATACAGAATGCTGCCAGCGTACACAGCACGCCGCCCAGAAATACCATCCGCACCGTCGGGGCGTAGGATTCGTAAATCCGGCTCTGCTGATAGAAGTGGTCCTGAATCGGCCAGTCTGTATCCACTCCGACGGCAAATACAAAATTCTCTGTATCCGAGGCATTCTGTACCAGATTTCTCCAGTCTTCCGCAGAGATATCCATGTTGCTCTCAAACTGGGCCAGTTTGGGCATCACAATCGCATACCGTCCCATCTCTTCCAGCTGGGCCAGACTCCGCTCACTTTCCGCCCCGTTCTGCCAGGCCGCCCGGTTCGTGTAAACCCGTCCGGTATCTTCATCCAGAAAATAGTAGGCCAGATTAGTGTTGCCTTCCCCGTAAATTTCCCGAACCTGCTGCCAGTTTCTCACGATGCCGGAAAGACCGTCTGCTGCCGTCTGAACCTCCTGCATGGCCTCGCTTAGCCGTCCGTTCCAATACTCATTGTTGTTGGCCACATCCAGAATGCTGTCGGCCCCTGCCGGCTGAAACCGTTCATCCAGCCGGTAACCGTCATACTTCCAGACACTGGTATATATCTGCTGCATATCGGAATTCAGCACATTCCGGTAAATATTTTCATCACTGACCCAGCTCTCTATAAGAGAATTTACCATTTCGTCCGGCGTGGAAATCCCGTAGTCCGACTCCGCCGTGTCCAGATTTCCAAAGATAATCTCGCCGCTGACGGCCATCTCCCGGAATTCCGGGGCGTAAAAATACTCATACGTACCGTCTGTCTTCTGGCACACGATAATTTCTTCATCCGCTTCCGTTGTATCAGAATACTCGGTATCACTGCTGGAATAGTTGCTGTTTCCCCAGGATACCAGGTCTCCCAGCCGGTAGGCCAGCCCGTTTTCATCTGCTCCGCTGATGGTGCCGTCCTGGACATACTGCCGGATGTCCACGATTTTGTTTTCATCATAAGTCCCGTCTGTTTCCAGCTCATCCGTCCATCCTTCCACCGCAAGCACCGAACCGGCCGCATTCATAACCTCATCTTCAAATCCACTGGTATCTGCATAGGACTCCTTCGGTCTTTCCGCAATCACACTGGTAATGTCGCCGGAAGGATAGGCCGCCGTCCACACCAGACAGACCGCCGCCACAGCCACCAGGATATGCTCTGCTATAAGCAGTATCCCCTTGCAGGGGGAACTGCTGTACCATCGTTTCATACGCCCTCCTAACTGATTTTTTCAACCTTATAGCCGACTCCCCAGACGACTTTCAGATAACGGGGCTCCCGGGGATTGATTTCGATTTTCTCCCGGATATGCCGGATATGAACCGCTACGGTATTGTCCGCTCCGATTGCCTCCTCATTCCATATCTGCTCATAAATCTGGTCGATTGAAAAAACCTTCCCCTGATTTTTGACAAGTAATAAAAGAATATTGTATTCAATAGGCGTCAGCTTTACCGGCTCTCCGTCCACGGTCACTTCTTTCAGGTCGTCCCGGATAACAAGCCCGCCTGTCTTAAATTCATTTTTGCTGTCCGCTGTCACCGTACTGCCCAGCTGCGTATACCGTCTGAGCTGGGATTTTACCCGGGCCACCAGCTCCAGCGGGTTAAACGGTTTCGTAACATAATCATCTGCTCCGATGTTCAGTCCCAGAATCTTATCCGCGTCCTCGGATTTGGCGGACAGAATAATAATCGGCAGGCTCATCTCCTCCCGGATTTTCAGCGTTGCCCGGATTCCATCCAGCCGGGGCATCATAACATCGATGATAAGGAGGTCCACTTCCTCTTCCTTTAATACCTTAATTGCTTCCTCCCCATTGTATGCTTTCAGCACCTGATACCCTTCCTGAGTCAGGTAAATATCAATCGCTTCCACGATATCTCTATCGTCATCACATACTAAAATTTTAGACATTTTCATCACCTCCTCTATAGTATACAAGATTAGCAGAGAATTTTTAAGAGCGGCGCACAGACTTTCTTAAGATTTATTGAAGGTGTTTTTGAGGATTTTATTTTTTCATCACATTTTTGACACATTTTCACGGTATACTATGAATCAGATAGTTGATTAACACTCACTATCTCCCCCCTCATAAAGTCGTGCAATCGGGGTTATCCCCGATTGCCGCACTTTACCTTTTCTTATATATTTTATCTGGAGAATATTTCATTCGATTCAGAATCCCCGTTTTCACATTTTGGACGAAGCAGACCAGACAGCAGAAGCCACGAAAAAAAGATTAAGCCATGATGAGGTATTCCATAACGTAAGGAGTGCGATTCATGGCAAATAAAAATACACCAGGGCGGCCTGGGGTGTAAGAGTTCCCAGCACGGAATAATCCTTTTCTTCCGGAGAAGCCTTTAGAAATCCCAGCACCCGTTTTAAGTCCTCCCGGTTTCTCACGCCCGGAAGCACCGTCAGTACCCCGGGCTTATCCAGCGCATACTGGATACACTGGTATTCTGTCAGGGTTTTTCCAAAGGGCGAGGTCTTTACGTCCAGCAGTTTTCCGCCTCCAAAGGCCTTCATCACCGAGATTCCCACGCCGTCCGCCTCGCACCGGCGGTAAAGAGCCGCCCGCTCATCCACGCTTCCAATGGCATAATCCCCGTGCCGGTAATCGTAAGCCGGATTGATACTGAACATCAGCATATCCAGAAGCCCCGTATCCAGCACCTGGTTTACCACCGCCGGCGTATGGGAGGAAAGTCCGATATGCCGGATAACCCCTTCCTCCTTCAGCTTCAGAATATGGTCCAGGATTCCGTTCTTCTGAAACGTTTCCCAGTCCGCTTTCTCGTCAATACAGTGGATAAATCCAAAATCAATATAGTCTGTCTTAAGCTGGGAGAGCTGCCAGTCCACGGAACGGCGGATTTCATCCGGATTCAGGGTCCATCCGTATTTTCCCGTGTGATAATCCGCTCCGAAGTGAATCTGGAAATACACCTTATCCCGGCAGCCCCGAACCGCCCTTCCAAAAGCAGGAAAGGGCACGCCGTCGGAAGCTGCCATGTCAAAATAATTCACACCCTGCTCCAGGGCCAGGGCTATGGCGGCCTCCGTCTCTTTCTCCCCGGAGGCTCCCACGGAGCTGTTTCCCAGCCCTATGATACTGATTTCCTCGTTTCCTTTTGGTAATTTTCTGTATTCCACAGTCCTCTCCTCCTACATTCCCAGCTTCTGGGCAAAATCAGACATGGCCTCGGAAATCTTAATCTGCTGAGGACAGACTGCCTCACAGCTTCTGCAGCCTATGCAGGCGCTCGGCAGCTTCTCCTTCTTCCAGGAAGCCATTGCCATGGGCGCGATAAAGCCGCCCTCGGTAAAGCAGTGCTCGTTATAAAGAGCGAGAATCTCCGGGATATCCAGTCCCTGGGGACAGTGGCTGACACAGTAGTGGCAGGCCGTGCAGGGAAGCGCCGTTTTCTTTGTCATCTCTCCGGCAATCGTAAGAAGGGTCTCCATCTCCTTGTCCGTGAGCGGCTTTTCCTCTCCGAAGGTTTCTATATTTTCCTGCATCTGCTTCATGCTGGACATACCGGAAAGCACCATGGTGACCTCCGGAATGCTCTGGAGGAAACGGAATGCCCAGGCCGGAATGCTCTCTTCCGGGCGCAGCGCTTTCAGCTTTGCTTCATCCTCTTCTGCCAGGGAAGCAAGTTTTCCGCCCCGCAGAGGCTCCATTACCCATACCGGAAGATTGTATTCTTTCAGAAGTTCCACCTTTTTCTTTGCGTCCTGGAAATCCCAGTCCAGATAGTTCAGCTGAATCTGGCAGAATTCCATGTCTTTTCCGTAAGCTTCCAGGAACCGTTTCATTACGTCGTAGCTTCCGTGTGCGGAAAAGCCCAGATGACGGATTCTTCCGGCGTCTCTCTGCGCCTTCAGATATGTATAAATTCCGTACTTTTCATCGTCCAGATAGGCGTCAATATTCATCTCACACACATTGTGGAACAGATAGAAATCAAAATAGTCCACCTGGCATTTTTCCAGCTGTTTTTCAAAGATTTCCTCCACCTTGTCCATATTGGAAAGGTCATATCCCGGGAATTTTGTCGTCAGATAAAAGCTCTCCCTGGGATATTTTTTCAGGGCGTTTCCGATAACGGTCTCTGAGTGGCCGTCATGATATCCCCAGGCCGTGTCGTAATAATTGATTCCGTGCTCCATGGCATAATCTACCATTGCTTCTGCCGCGGCAACATCGATTTTCGAATCGTCCCCGTCTACAACCGGAAGACGCATGGCTCCCATTCCAAGAGCAGAAAGTTTTAAATCCTGAAACTCCTTATAAACCATCTTCATACACACTCCTCTTTTCTTTTTTGAAAGGCGCCCATTCCCGGACGCCTTTCCCTGAACACATTATAACATTTAGAGTTTACTCCAGGTCAATACCCGAAAACACCCGGAATTTTACTCCCGGGTGCCTGCTTTCTCTATTCTCTCTACTGCCTGGTTCTGTTTTTCCCTCGCATACTCTAAATCCTGAAAATCTCCCAGGTCTTCCAGGTTTACCGAAGAAGCGTCCACCCCGGCTCCCGGGTTCTCCTGCCGCAGGCGGATGGTGGCCGGAATCTCTCCTTCTATCTGCCCCCGGATGCTCTCCGCCCGAAGCAGGCATACCCGCTCCAGAGTGTCCGCCGCCTTCTCGAAATCTGCATAAGAACAGTATGCCGTCGGGTCTTTTTTTACATAAGGGGCAATCATCTCTTCCGTCTGTTCCAGCAGTTTCTCAAATCTTCCGCTTTCAAAATAGCCGGATACCAGTTCCTCCATGTAACCTCTGTAATCCGCAAAATACTCCTCCACCTGCATGAGCTGATGATAGAGGGGGCGGTTCTGCATAATCTCTCCCTCCGCCGGCGTCTGAAACGGCCAGTTTATCAGAAGACTGGCGTCCCGCACCGGTTCCGACATTCCCAGCGCATAGGTTCCAAAGGCCAGGTTATAATCCCAGGGCAGAATGCTTAAAATCCCGTCCTCTTCATACAGAAAATAATTATGTCCGGTGTGCCCCACATAACTGTCCCAGTTCATGACGAAAACCTGCACGGCAAAATATCGCAGAACTTCGTCCACATTTACGGCAGTTTCCAGTTTTTCCCCGGAGTCCAGCACTTTCAGCGCCTGAATGACCCGCTCCCGGTCCTCTTCTGTCGTGTCAAACTTTGCATTCTCAAAAATCCCCGGATACCGGTCCTCTTCCTCTCCCGTATACCGGAGAGCCACGTCCGGATTTTCTTCCTCCAAAGACCGGTAATCCGGCTTGTAAAGCTGCCCGTAATCCCTGCCGAAGCACCGTCTGGCAAACGCTTCCTCCGGTTCTTCCACCGCCAGAAAAAGCCCCCATTCCTCCCCGTTTACCGTCACCTGGACATAACTGCACATAGGAGCCGGCACTTCCATGTATGTCATCATGTCATAAGCCAGAAAGGTCTTCATATAACTGTTGTCCTGAAAAGAAGCATCCAGGGAAAATTTGTCCAGGCCGTAATAGTTCCCTCCCTCCAGAAACTGGTCGAACTCCAGCTTCAGGCTGTACCGGGAAAGCCCGTAATCTTCCGACAGGTGCAGGGAATTATTCCCCTTGGCCCGCAGGCCCACCTGAAAAAACTCCTCCCCGTCAATTTCCACCGTGCAGGGCACATACTGCTCCTGCGCCGCCTGCTCTGTAAACTCCTTCCAGTCCTCTGTCCGGATATCTATCCGGTGCACCCTGCCGCTGTCAAAAAGCCGGCTGGCATAAGGCGGGTCCGATTCGGCCCCGGCGATACCCAGTTTTTCCCCGTTCATCAGAAGGAGGGCCAGAATCACCGCCACAATCCCGGCCCCCGCGCAAATCCAGTCCACATATTTATGCCGTATCATTATCCCATATAATCCCCATTATAAGAAACCAGGACGACTCTTTCCACACCCTCCATGGCCTCCAGTTCATTGACAAACTCACTGCTGTCATTTCGCAGGCGCACCTCATAATTCAGCTCCACACAGCCTCCGCTTACGCTTTTACTCTTCAGATTCATCCGGCCGACCTGGGACTTTACAAATCCCTGCACCTGCTCCTCCTGCTCCCGGGTTTCACAGTGAACCACCAGAATATACGGCGTATCCGCCGTTTTCTTTTTCGCAAACGCCAGCAGTACCAGGCCGATAAAAACACTCCCCAGTACGGCCAGAGGTATCAGTCCCGCCGCCAGCACAATTCCCACGGCAATCGACCAGAACAGAAACGCAATATCCAGCGGCTCCTTTATGGCCGTCCGGAACCGGACAATGGACAAGGCGCCCACCATGCCAAGAGAAAGTACCACATTACTCACTACAGTCATAATCAGAAGGGCCGTAATCAGCACCAGCGCAACCAGCGTCACTCCAAAACTGTCCGAATACATCACGCCGCTGTAGCACTGCCGGTAGATAAAAAAGATAAAAAGCCCCATCAGGAAAGCCAGGACAAGGGTCACTGCCATATCCAGCACCGTAATACTGGTCATGCTTTCCAGAAAACTGGATTTAAAAATATCCTGAAACGTCATACCCTCTCATTTCTCCTTTTCTCTTAGTCAAACCGTCTGCACAGCGCATATTTGGAGCAGGCGGCTGCCTGCCTTCCCGGAACCTGCACGGCCATCCGGACGATGTCCGGAAGAAATTCATCGTACTTGACTTCCAGCACGGTCATATCCGGCAGCACCGGCAGATAAAAATGCCGGATATCAAAAAACTCCACGCTCCCCAGTCCGGTCCGGATGTTTCTGTCCAGTGTTATCCGCACGTTTCCAGGTCCGTACACAAAGGCCTCCCGGTCATAGCACACCAGGGTTTTTGGCCGAAGTCCCTGGCCCTGCAGTTTACTGTAGAATTCTTCCAGAAGCGGAATCCCGGTATCCAGCAGAAACCCATATTCCCCCTTCAGCAGACACGCTGTCTGGCCGGCTGTCAGAGGGGCCGTGCGTTTCCCGCACAGCCCGTTTCTTTTTATCTTTTTTTCCAGCCGGATAAACGAAGTGTCTGTTCCGTAATAGCGAAGCCGGAATTTTTCCCTATTATCTGTTCCGTCCAGTTTCTCCCGAAGCGCCTTGTCGTAAGGGGTATCAAAATACAGACTGGTCACCCGGTAAGTTCCGTCTTTCCCTGCATATCTGTCCCGGGAAAAGAGTTTTTCCAGTCTCCCGGTAAGCACCATATCCTCCCGCAGGTTTATCTGATGCTTCCGTTCATGCCGGAGCCGCAGAGGCTGCCGTTCTTTAGTCGTCATAGCCACTGTTTCCATAGCCGCTGTTGCCGTCGTCGTAGCTGCTGTTCCCATAGCCGCTGTTTCCGCTGTCGTAACCACTGTTGCCATCGTCATAGCCGCTGTTTCCGCTGCTGTAGTCGGTCACACCGTCGTTGTTCGGGCCATAGTCCGTGTCATTGTAGTCGGTGACGCCGTCGCTGTTTGGGCCATAATCGGTGTCGTCATAGTCGGTAACGCCGTCGTTGTTGGGGCCGTAATCCGTATCGTCGTACCCGCTTCCGGAGGCGTCGTGCTCCGCCTGAAGGATGGTTCCGTGTACGGCGTCTACGTTGTATTCATATTCCACGCCGCCTGCGGTAAATTCCAGCTCAAAAATAGCAGTTCCGTCGTCATGGTCAAATTCCCTGTCGTCAAAAACGGCGTCTGCCGCATTGACACCTGCATGGGCAAGGGCAATTTCTTTCGCCTTTTCCAGAGTGATGTAGGGAGAAGGAGAACCGTTTTTGGCATAGGCGGGATCATAGTCGTCATCGTCTATGGTCACGATTCCTGAGGAAAGGTTCAGGTTCTTTACCGCGTTCTGGGTGCTTGCGGTCACGTCCTCAAGAAATGTGCTGCTGGGAACAACGGAGCCGGGCTCCAGCTGAAGAACGATGTTTTTTCTGCCGCCGTCTATTTCTTCGACAAAGTAACCGGCCTCATTGATTTTGACGATCAGGTCGTTTAAAACCTCGTCACATTCTTTTCCGATATAATCCGGATAGGATGCGACAATGTTTTTGCCGTCATCGTTCTGGCCGGTAAGGTCGATCACTCTGCCTTCCTCATCATATTCGATCCGGATCTCCGGATTGACGCTCAGTGTGAGAAAGCCCGTATCCCGAATCGCCGTTCCTTCATCAGCAGGAGCGCCGCAGCCGGTCAGAAGAACTGCTGACATAACAGCCAGGGAAGATACCGCAGCAAGTAAATTTCTTCTCATTTTCATAGTGATACCTCTCTTTCATTTTTTGAGTATTACATTCTGGTTTGAATTACCATTTTTTATCTTACATGGAAAGATTACGCAGGGAATTTTGAAAAAAAGGGGTGATGAGGAAAATTTTTTAAAAAAATTTAAAATCATACGGCGGCCGGCCATTGCAGCCCGGGCCAGGGGCCGGAAAAGGGAGCTATTGAGAAAGA
>DWYV01000028.1 GCA_019118525.1 Candidatus Bariatricus faecipullorum | reverse complement strand
GGTACGGGCCAGCCCGTACCCGTCCCCGACTACAATTTTAAGACAATTCAGTCAATAATAAACGGTAATCCTATGCTTCTGCTTCGTTCATCGGAAAATGACAAGCCACCAGACGTCCCTCTATCATCCTTGGCTCCGGTTCTTCTCTGGAGCAGATTTCCTTTGCGTAAGGACATCTGGTATGGAACCTGCATCCGGACGGCGGATTTACCGGACTCGGCGCCTCTCCGGAGAGAATCTCCCGGTCCTCTTTCCGTTTCGTAGGATCCGGTTTCGGTGTGGAGGACAGCAGGAAGTACGTGTAGGGATGTTTCGGGTTTTTAAAAATATCCTCCGTATTCCCAATCTCACAGATTTTTCCAAGAAACATTACGCAGACCCTGTCAGAAATATACCGGACAACGGCAAGGTCATGTGAGATAAAAAGATAGGTCAGTTTAAATTCTTCCTGCAAATCATGCAGCAGGTTCAGCGTCTGGGCCTGAATACTGACGTCCAGTGCGGATACCGGCTCATCACATACGATAAGCTGAGGTTTCAGGGCAAGGGCTCTCGCAATCCCTATCCGCTGTCTCTGCCCTCCGGAAAACTGGTGGGGATACCGGTCCAGGTCCTCCTGGTGAATTCCTACTTTTTCTACCAGCTCCCGAATGTAGTTCTCCTGTTCCTTTCGGGAAGAGAAAACCTTATAAGCCCTGAGTGGTTCCCCGATTATCCGTTTTACCGAAAATCTGGGATCAATGGAAGAATAGGGATCCTGAAAGACAATCTGCATTTCCCGGCGTACCTGCCGCATCTCCCTGGTTTTCATGGCGGTTATATTCTTCCCGTCAAAAATCACCTCGCCGGAGGTTGGTTCAATCAGCCGCAAAAGGAGCCTTCCCAGTGTAGATTTCCCGCAGCCGGACTCCCCTACAAGGGCAAGCGTTTCCCCCTTATAAATATCCAGGTCTACTCCGCCCACCGCCTTTACGGTTCCGTTTTTCACCTTAAAGGTTTTGGTCAGTTTTCTTGCGCTGACAAGGATTTTCTTATCTGCCATCTGTTTTACCTCCTGCCTTTTCTTCCATCCTGAAACAGCGCACAGTATGGGAATTTCCGATATCGTATAACGGCGGCATTTCCGTCCGGCACCGTTCTGTCGCATATTTACAGCGGTCATGCAGTCTGCACCCTTTCGGAAGATTATCCAGCTTCGGAACAATTCCGGGGATACTTTTCAGCCGTTCCTTACTGTTTACCGTCGGAAGGGAATCCATCAGTCCCTCGGTGTAGGGATGACACGGATTGCGGAATATTTCGTATACATCGGCGTGTTCCACCACCTGGCCGGCATACATCACGTAAACCACATCGCAGATTTCCGCGACAACCCCCAGGTTATGGGTTATCATCAGAATGGATGTGTCTTTTTCGTCCCGGAGTTTCCGCATCAGATGCAGAATCTGCGCCTCTACCGTCACGTCCAGAGCGGTGGTGGGCTCATCTGCAATCAGCAGCTCCGGTTCACAGACCATGGCCATGGCTATCATTACACGCTGACGCAGTCCGCCGGAAAGTTCGTGCGGATACGAATTGTACCGCCTTTCCGGTTCCGGTATTCCTACGCTTTTAAACATTTCGATTACCATTTTCTTTGCTTCATCTTTTGAGACCTTTCTGTGAAGCGTAATGGCCTCCCGCACCTGCTTTCCGGCAGTGATAACCGGATTCAGGCTGGTCATGGGTTCCTGAAAGATAATGGACATTCTGTCCCCGGTAATTTTCCGCATTTCTTTCTGGGAAAGCCCGGTCAGCTCTGTCCCGTTTAAATTGATACTTCCTGAAGCAATCCGGACATTTTTCGGAAGCAGTCCCATAATGGACATTGCCGTCATACTTTTCCCGCATCCGGATTCCCCCACAATTCCCACTGTGGAGTGGGGCGGCACACAGATGTCTACGTCATCCACCGGAACGATTTCCCCGTTCCTCACTTTGATGACTGTTTTAAGTCCGCTGATTTTCAAGAGTTCCTGATTCGTATTTGACATCGTTTTCTCCTTGTCTGCCTATCCTTTATAAACAACCTTTCCTTCTATAATCGTATACTTCACTCCTGCCGCCACATCCAGCGCCGGCACCCCGTCAAAAAGAACAATATCCCCGTCCTTTCCCACTTTAATGGAGCCTGCCCTGTCGTCAATATGCAGAGTTTTTGCCGGATTGATGGTTATCATTTTCAGCGCGCTTTCATGGGAAAGTCCCTTCCGCACCGCTTCGCCTGCCTGTATGTAAAGAAGCTCCGGCATACAGATGGGGGAGTCAGTGATAATGGAAACATGGGCGCCTGCGTCCTCCAGCATCTTCACCTCTGCTATATTTGCATGGGTCAGTTCTCCAAACCCGGTGGGAACACCCACGGGTCCGTAGTTAATTGCGCCGCCGCCTTCTACCAGCTCGGAAAGATAAAGTTCCGAGCCCCAGGCATGCTCAATCGTATATTCACAGCCAAATTCCTTTGCCAGTTCTATAGCCGTCAGCATATCAAACTGCTCGCAGTGTATTTTTAAAGGAATCTGGTGGCTTAAAGCCAGGGAAACTGCCTCCATACCGGCATCAAATTCCGGCATTTTTTCCGGGTCTCCACCTGCGGCCTCTTTTTTCTCCATGTATTCCTTTGCCCGGCAGAACGTATCCCGCATGACTTTGATGACTCCCATCCGTGTCATGGGCATCTGGTTCCTGCTGCCATACTGACCAATGGGGTTCATTCCAAAGGCCAGTTTCAGCGCCGCCGGATTCTGAATAACCAGCTCATGAATATCTGCTTTTCCCGCTGTCTTTGCAATAAAAGCCAGACCGCAGACCGCATTTCCACTTCCCGGAGTGATGCACATAGTGGTCACACCGCCTTTACAGGCGTCCCCAAAGCATTTATCATGGATGTTGCATCCGTCCAGCGCCCGCACATCCGGCGTCACCGGGTCTGTCATCTCGTTAAAATCACAGTTGTCTGTATTTACCATATCAAAACCGCCCAGATGAGAATGGGCGTCCACCAGTCCTGGCAGGGCTACCAGCCCTTCTGCCTCAATAACCTCATCCGCCTGTACGTCCAGTTTTTCACCGGTCCGGGCAATTTTTCCGTTTTCAATATAGATATCCCCGACCCAGGGGGCATTTCCCTCCATGTCATAAATCATAGAACCTTTTATAAGCATTGTCATGATTGTGCCCTCCATACTTTTCCTGCCGTAATACACACCTGAATCTGTGCGGCATAAGATTTCAGAGGATGTCCGCTCCATATGGAAATATCTGCGTATTTCCCCGCCTCCACTGAGCCGGTCTTATCAGCGACTCCCAGAATCTCTGCAGTTTCTATCGTCAGCATATCAATCGCTTTCTCTGCATCCAGGCCGTTTCTTACTGCCTTTTCCGCACTCCACAGCAGTCCCTCATATCCCGAACTGTTGTTGGAAAAAGCCATGGGAATGTCCTCCGACATGGCAAGCAGGGCAGGGATATCGGAATCATAATAAGTAACAAAGCTGCAGTCCAGCAGATCTCCCAGAAGCACGGATGCCCCTGCCTCCCGGATTCTTCCGGCACATCTGTCTGCCTGATAGGCTCCCAGCAGAATCATTCGGAATCCAAACTCCTTCTGCAGGTCCAGAAGGATTTCGATATCAAAATGTTCCCGTACACTACAGAGCAGGGGAAGTTCCCTGTTCAGTACTTTCCGGAAAACTTCACCAGACGGATTATACTCCTGGTCCCCGCTCCCCAGCCGGGCGGCTTTCTGAAATTCCTCTCGTAAAAGCGCGGTCATTCCCATTCTTGTCATAGGTCTCATATGACGCGCCGCGAATGTCCGTTTTACTCCCGGCAGAAAGTTCACCTTCAAAGCCACTGTTTCCGATATTGCCATGTCTGCCGCGCTTCTTCCTGCCGTGTGATAAACTCCCGTCTGCCCGGCTACTAGCGCTGATTCATTTGGAACTGCGCCAAATGCAGTAATTCCGTGTTTTTCATATCCCTGCATCCGGACTTCCACCGGGTCCAGCGCATACCGGACATGCAGGTCCGCATTAACCGGACTGGATTTCTCATCTGAATCCGTATACCGCAAATCCGCATAATTGTATAATCCCACACTGGTTGCGGGGAGAATAAATCCCGGAAACACTTCACAGCCGGAGGCATCAATTACTTCTGCTTCTGCCTTTATCTCCCCTGCTGTCTTAAGGATTCTGTCCCCGTCTATCAGGATATCTGCTTTTTTTGTTTCTCCTTTTGGAAAATGTACATTTCCGCCTTTTACTAAAATCAAGCCCATACCTCCCTGAATCACATATTTCCTGTTCAGATAAAGGCAGGCAATGACACGGGAATTCCCGCGGCATTGCCTGCCTCTTAAATCCGTGCATAAGGTTTTCCCATACACAACTCTCTGTTATCTTTTATTCTTTCAGAGATAACTGATAGAGATAAAGATTATATGTCGCCGACCAGATTTCCTGAACGCCCTCTAATCTTGCGCTGTAAACATTGGTAAACGTATCTTCGTAAATGGGAACAATATTCGCAAAATCCCAAGTCATTTCCAGGGCTTTTTTGCACATCTCTTCCCTGGCGTCGTCATCCCACTCATTTGCCATGTCTGCCAGAAGCTGATCGAATTCCGGTGTGTTATAAACGATATCGCCATAATATCCGGTTCCTGCATGGAAGCCCATCTGCTCCTCCAGTGACGCGTAATCACAGCCCCAGCTTGAGAAAGTGATGTCGCTGCTTCCATCTACAAATGCCGCAGAAAATGCATTCTGATCCAGCTGGTTGATTTCTGTCGTAATTCCAATCGCTTTCAGGTCTTCCTGAACAGACTGGGCGATATCAGCCATATCAGCAGTAATCGTAATCTTCAGTGTTCTTCCGTCATAATTTGATTTTGCAAGGTACTCCTTGGCAAGATCTACGTCATATCCCCCAATATCCATAAAGCCGTCCAGGTCTCCCATCATACGGGCAGAATACATATTCTTTCCGGGAGTCGCTCCATCCGGTGCATTGTCATAAGCAATGGCATTTTCCCGATTAATAGCATAGAAAATTGCTTTCCGGAGATTCTGGTCATTCTGGAAATTCGGTCCCTGCATAATGACGGACTTCATGCTCCAGCCGGATGCACTGTATGCAACCAGATTCGGGTCATTCTCAACAATTTCCACCTGATTCTGGGGCACGGTCATAACAATGTCCAGTTCCCCGTTCTGAAGAGCTACAATAGCTGTGGAATAATCCAGCGGCGGACGGATAACCAGGTTCTTAAAGTAGGGTGCGCCTCTGTAATAATCCTCGTTGGCCTCCATGTAAATATAGCCGTCAGCCCCGATTTCCTTGAATTTGTAGGCTCCTGATCCAACCGGATTTGTGGCAAAAGCTTCCGGGTCTTCCTGATAAGCTGTCGGAGATACAATGTAAAGATACTCTGACAGGAATTCCAGAAGCTTTGTATACGATGCCGCTTTATTAATTTTTACCGTATATTCATCGACAACTTCCGCCTCTCCGATATAAGCCGCTGTCCAGGAAGACAGCTCGCCGTTCCGGATAGTATCTACTGCAAATTTTACCGACTCTGCGTTAAAGTGTGTCCCATCGGTAAAGTCCACGTCGTCCCTCAAATGGAAAATATAAGCCCTTCCATCTTCGGAAAGTTCCCAGCTTTCTGCCAGCGCAGGTCCCAGAGACCCGTCTTCCTGGAATTCCACAAGCACATCAAAAATAGAGTGCCATTCCAGTTTCCAGTTCAGTGCTGTGTTAAGCGGATCGAAGGATTCCACCACCGCTGAACTCATTGCTACCAGTGTGTCATCATCCGGCATTGTGTCTGAGGATGCCGAACCTTTGGACGAATCATCCGATTCCCCTCCTCCGGAACATCCCGTCAGCATTCCTGCTGCCATTGCAAATACCAGCAAAAATGCCAAAAATCTGTTTCGCTTCTTTTTCATACCCATTCCTCCTTTTCTTTCTGTAGTTATTTTTTGTTGTCTGGGTAAACATTTAACTTGTAATACTGTCTCTTTTCCAGTATTTATAAAATTATCAAAGTACAACTGTCATCTGACATACAGTTACTTTCCTATCCTCTTCGTTTCGGATCAAACGCATCTGCCAGACCGTCTCCCAGAAGGTTAAAACACAGTGCTGTAATAATGATGGCAAGTCCGGGGAACACCACAAGATGCGGCGCGACTCTCATATAAGGCATTGCCTCTGACAGCATGTATCCCCATTCCGGATTCGGAGGCTGTATTCCCATACCAATAAAACTGAGTCCTGCGGCGGAAAGAATCAGACCCGCCACATTCATCGTTGCATTTACAATAATCGGTCCCATTGCGTTTGGCAGAACATGGGTAAATATAATCACCGCATGACTGGAGCCGCAGCTTCTTGCCGCTTCAATATAATCCTGGCGCACTACCGTAAGCACAATAGAACGTACCATTCTTGTAAAACTCGGCACACTGGCAATGACCATTGCAATGGTCATACTTCCCAGACCGGTTCCCAGTGCAGATACAAGAGACAGCGCCATTAACATAAACGGAATACACATAAAGGTATCCATAATACGGCAGATAATGGAATCAATCTTTCCGCCAAAATAAGCTGCCGTTGCACCGAAAACACATCCTCCGAAAAGAGCCAGCGCCGTACAGACAATTCCAAATATCATGGAGTACCTGGCCCCATGCACAACCCTGGCAAACATGTCTCTTCCCAGATTATCGGTACCAAACCAGTGAGCTGCCGACGGCCCCTGCATTCGTTCTGTTACATTCTGAGCAATCGCCTGGCCTTCATAATCTGCTATCACATCTGCAAAAACAGCGACAAGTATAATCAGCACCAGCACAACAAACGCACACATGGATACTTTATTCTGACAGAACCTTTCCCATATGAGTCTCCCCTGCGTAGGGTTTGTATTTTTAACCAGCTTTTTCTTTCTAAACACGTTAAACATGAGCGCACCTTCTTATTCATACATATCTTTTACACGCGGGTCAATAAAGGCATACGTAATATCAACAACCAGCATAATCAAAATAAAGGTTGTGGTCAGGAAAATAATCCCGCCCATTACAATCGGTATGTCCTTGGTCTTAATTGCATTTACAATCGTTGACCCAAATCCCGGGAGCCCGAAAACCATTTCTGTTATCAGAGCGCCTCCCAGAAGTGATGCAAAGCTCATGCCCAGCTGGGTAACAACCGGCATCATGGCGTTCCTTAATGCATGCAGAAACATTACCCGCGGCGTCATGGCGCCTTTAGACTTTGCCGTCCGTATGTAATCCTGATTCACTGCATCAATCATAGTAGAACGGGTCAGTCTGGCCAGCCATGCCGCCGAAGGGAGGACCAGGGTAATAACTGGCATAATATAATGCTTCCAGGTTCCGATTCCGCTGGACGGAAGCCAGCCCAGCATCAGAGAAAAAATCAGCATAAACATAAGTCCCAGCCAGAACGATGGAACACTGGCAAAAAACAGCGACATCGTCGTCAGAAAACTGTCCAGAACCGAGTTCGGCTTTAGGGCAGATATTATCCCCAGCGGAATCCCCAGAAGTGCGGAAATCACCACAGACAGCAGTGCCAGTTTCAAAGTAGTAGGAAACTTGGGCATCAGTATACTAACTACCGGCTGCTGACTGACGTAAGAATCTCCAAAATCTCCCTGCAGAACATTCACCAGATAATCCACATATCTTACCACTACCGGGCGGTTATAGCCCAGCGCTTCATCCAGATTTTTCACCTGCTCTTCGGTAGCCGTAACACCAAGAATTACTCTACCCGGCGTACCAGGCGTAAAATCCAGAATAAAGAAAATTACAAAAACAATAATTAAAACCGTTGGAATAATCGAAATAATTCTCTTGATTATGTATTTAGCCAATGCTGTCTCCTCCCCTGCCAAGCTCAATGTCAATAAATGCTCTCATTTCTGCTATCGTCCGACGGAAGTACTCTCCGGTTCCCCGATCATGACTTCCATAAGGAAGAATCCGGAGAAGAACCGGCCGCTCCCCTTTCAGGGCCTGCATTTTTGCCGTAAACTTTTTGGCATGATAAGCCGGAACATTATTATCCATCGCGCCGGCCTGGATATAAATTCCCGGATAGGAAACCCCTTCCCGAATATTATGATACGGAGAATAGGATTTCATGTATGCAAACATCCTGTCCTCCCTCGGGTCTCCATATTCCGTAATATACATGGACCCCCGGTCATCGTATACAAAGCCCAGCAGGTCTGTCTGCGGAACCGAAGCGATAACACATCCAAACAGTTCCGGTCTTCCCGTAATAAGGGCTGTCATTAGAAGTCCTCCGTTGGAAAGCCCACAGATTGCCGTTTTCGAAGGATTCGTCCACTTATCCGCAATTACGCCCTCCACGATATCGCAGAAATCACGAAACACGTTCTTTTTGTTATCCTTCCAGCCGCCTCTGTGCCACTCTTCTCCATATTCCCCGCCTCCGCGGATGATACAGTGGACGTACACGCCGCCCTCTTCCAGCCATTTTACGATGGACATTCCGCAGGCACTGGAAGCGACATAATTCGACGCATTATAGCCTCCGTATCCATAGAACAGCGCTCTGTTGCTTCCGTTCCTCGTCACATCCTTTCTGCGAACAAGGTAGGCCGGCAGCCGCACGCCGTCCTGAGAAGTATAAAAAATCCGTTCTGCCACCACATCGTCACAGAATTCTTCACTTTTATAAACCACATCCGCCACATACTGTTCCGTATCCAGTTCCATTACACAGGACGGCACCGCAAAGCTTTCGTAAGTAAAAAGCGGATTCACAGCACGGAATTCCCGAGGCGCAATATCAATTTTCCCATACTGGCAGGGAAGTCCTACCTCATGCCTTTTTCCGTCTTCGTCATAAATGCAGAGACTCTGTGAACCTGCACTTTCATATACACAGATGATTTTTTTTCCACAGATACCTGCCTGGGTAATTTTCTCCTCTGCTTCCCCGATAACGGTTGCGGCATTCCGGAAATCTTCCCCCTTTTTCACCGCCACAATTTTCCCCAGAGGCGCCTCCTCATCCGTTATAAAAAAATGCCGGTCTCCGGCCGTCCCTATATACTGCCGGTCATTCCCGTCATAGGGAATGATACTTTCTCCGCCTTCCCCTTCCAGGATAACGGTTTCGCCCGCATGGTAATCTACTGCAAATTTGACTATAACTCCGCCTTCATCCATCGGAAAGACGATTCCGTACGCAGCATGTCCTCCATAGGTATAAAGAGCCGTATCCTCTCCGGTATCAATATCATATCTGCACAGTGTATTGGCAACGGTTCCGTCCTCCCTGTGCGAAGCTCTGCAGTAGTAAGCACAGCATCCATCTGCAGACCAGTCGACAGAAAACGTATCCGTCAGTTCGGCCAGTACCTTCTTCTGTCCGGCATCGTACACAAATCCGCTGGTCCGCTCCGCCTTATCCCTTAACACAAGGAGCAGATAGATATCTTTCCTTGTTGGATTCGGATAAATATCGTGGACATGAACCCCTTTCATAAAATCCGAATCCGTAATAATCATTTTTGTCGTAAAATCCTCGTCCAGCAGGACGGTACTGGATATGCCGTCCGCAAACTCCCCAGAAGCACAGATTCCGGCGGGCGTCCTGATAACCCCGTGAAACATCAGGGCGTCCGCCATCTCCCGCTGCTCTTTGTAATACTTCTCAAAACAGTCCTTATGCTGTGCAAAGTATCTGTCGGTAAATGCGTTTTCTTCTTCTGTAAATGCAACTGTCTCCGGACTGGAAGCGTCTCTCATCCACTCATAACCGTCTGTCACACTGTTCCTGCCATATGTAATCTCTTGTGGACGATACTTGGCAGCAGGATAATCAAACATAATCTCCCCCTCTTTCTTTTGTTTTTATGTATGCTTTTCCGCATAATCCGGAACACTGATGTAATGGAAACTCATCTGTTCCTTCATATATTCTTTATCTCCTTTTTTTGCTGCATCCAGCAAAATCTGATGATTTTTTCCCAGCGTTTTCCAGTTTATTATCTTTAACGCACGAATCGTAAAATACACCGACACATTAGCTCCATCCATTGCATGCCATATCCTCAGAAGTTTTGGAAGCTTCGCCGCTTTCACTATCTCTTCATGGAACTTCTGGTCCGCTTCCACGACTTTACATAAATTCTCCTCTCCGGCCGCCGCTTCTATCTCATTCACCAGCTCTTCCATGCGCAAGATGGTCTCTTCTGAAAAATGACCACCGCATACTTCTATCGCCAGATTTTCCAGGTCCGAACGAATCAGGTACATTTCATACATATCTTCTACCGTCAGCTTCGCCACTGAACAGCCTTTATTCGGAACATAAGTCACAAGACCTTCCTGCTCCAGCTGCCGGAGCGCTTCCCGGATAGGCCCCCGGCTGATTCCCATTTCCTCGGACAGTTCAAATTCATTTACCCGGTCTCCCGGCTCCATATTTCCTTCCAGGATTTTGGACCGGATATAATCAGCCGCTTCTACTCTTAACGCTGTCTCTTATACACATCT
>DWYV01000027.1 GCA_019118525.1 Candidatus Bariatricus faecipullorum | reverse complement strand
CTGGTGAAGGCCCTGGACGGGGTGGACCTGACGGTGGAGGACAGAGAGTTTGTGGCCATTGTCGGCACCTCTGGCTCCGGCAAGTCCACCCTGCTGCATATGCTGGGCGGCCTGGACCAGCCCACCAGCGGGTCCGTCACTGTAGAGGGAAAAGATATTTTTTCCCTGAAGGACGAGGCGCTGACCATTTTCCGGCGAAGGAAAATCGGTTTTGTGTTCCAGAGCTTCAATCTGGTGCCGGTGCTGACGGTACGGGAGAATATTGTCCTGCCGATTCAGCTGGACGGCAGTAAGGTGGATGAGGACTACGTGGGGCAGGTGGTCTCTGCCCTGGGACTGGAGAAGAAACTGGACAATCTGCCCGGCCAGCTTTCCGGCGGTCAGCAGCAGCGGGTGGCCATTGCCCGGGCTCTGGCGGCCAAGCCCGCGATTCTCCTGGCCGACGAACCCACCGGCAACCTGGACAGCCGCACCAGCCAGGATGTGCTGAGTCTGATGAAAGTCACTGGCCGGAAATTTGCCCAGACCATGGTGATGATTACCCACAACGAAGAGATTGCCCAGCTTTCCGATCGGATTGTCCGTATCGAGGACGGGCGCATTATCACGCGGTAAGGGGGTGGAAATGATGAAAGTCTCTAACAGAAAATGTATTCGTCATCTGGCCTGGAAGAGTCTGCAGGCCAGCCGCACCCGGAATCTCATCGCCATCGTGGCAATCGCCCTGACAGCAATGCTGTTCACCTCCCTGTTTACGATTGCCCTTTCCATCAACGAGGGCTTTCAGCAGGCAAATTTCAGGCAGGTGGGCGGATTTTCACATGGTGGGTTCAAGTACCTGACCGAGGAACAGTTTGAAAAGCTGAAGAGTGATTCGCTTATTGACCAGTGGGGAGAGCGGCGTTTCCTGGGTATGCCCACGGATGTGCCTTTTAACAAGTCCCATGTGGAGGTGAGCTATACCGATGCCAACGAAGCGCAGTGGATGTACTGCGACCCGGAAGAGGGCTCCCTGCCCCGGGAGGGCACGGACCAGGCCGCTACCGACACCCGCGTGCTGGAACTGCTGGGCGTGAAGCCGGAAGTGGGCGCCAGATTCACCCTTCATTTTTCTGTGGACGGACACGAAACGACCCAGACGTTTACCCTTTCCGGCTGGTGGGAATACGATGAAGCCATTGTGGCCAGTCACGTTCTGGTTCCTGAGAGCCGGGTGAACGAGGTTCTTGCAGAAAACGGTGTGAATCCGGACGATTCTTCTGACGGCATGACCGGCAGATGGAACATGGATGTAATGCTGAAAAGCGGTTCCCGGCACATTGAGCAGGACCTCAGTCAGATTCTGGAAAACCACGGGTATCAGAACGAAACCGCCGGGGACAACTACATTGATACCGGCGTGAACTGGGGCTATACCGGGGCAAGAATTTCTGACAACGCGGATCCTGAAGTGGTTATCGCCATCGCCGCAGTAATCCTGCTGATTATTTTCACCGGCTATCTTATCATCTACAATGTGTTTCAAATCTCTGTGGCCGGGGACATCCGGTTCTACGGGCTTCTGAAAACCATCGGAACCACGGCCCGGCAGCTTAGGCGGATTATCCGGATTCAGGCGCTGGCCCTTTCTGCCGCCGGTATCCCCATCGGCCTGGTAACCGGCTGGCTTATCGGCGGGCGGCTGACGCCGGTCATAGTGTCCCGGCTGGACGGCGTGGTTGCCATGACCTCGGTGAGCCCCTGGATTTTCATCGCCTCGGCGGTGTTTGCCCTGTTCACGGTACTGCTTTCCTGCCGAAAACCGGGCAGGATGGCCGCCCGGGTTTCCCCGGTGGAAGCAGTACGCTACACCGATGGCGGCGGAGGAAAAGCCCGGGGGAAAGGCCGGAAGGCCCGGAAAGTGTCCCCCTTCACCATGGCCTGGGCAAACCTGGGCCGGAGCAGGCGGAAAACCGTAGTAACAATCCTTTACCTGTCCCTGGCGGTGGTGCTTTTTATGGTAACGGTGAACTTTGCAGGCGGCTTCGACATGGATAAGTTTGTATCCAACTTCACCGCCAGTGACTTTATCGTGGCCAGCGCGGAAAAATTCCAGACCGGCACGCTGACGTTCTATGACGATATGGGCGTGCCTCAGGAAGCAATGGACGACATCAGCGCCCGGGAAGGTATCACCGCCAGCGGCGTGGTGTACGGACAGACTTCCTCAGCACTGGAGTATGTCACGGAAGACTGGTTCCGGCAGCGGAACGGGCAGTTTTATGATACAGAGGAGCTGGACACTCTGATTCGCCTGACAGACAGAAACGAGGCGGGGAACCTGGCTTCTCAGGCGCAGCTTTCCGGCATGAGTCCCTTTGCCCTGGATTATCTGACGGTACTGGAAGGGGATTTGTCCGCCCTCTATGAGCCGGGCAGCCGCGCCATTGCCGCCGTGTACGCGGAAGACGAATACGGAAACGCCGACAAGGCCAGCAACTGGGCCCGGCTGGGGGAGACGGTTACCTTCCGGTATGTGGAGGAATCCGAGTATTACGACCCGGACACCGGCGAAGTATACGGTATGCTGGAGGACGTTCCGGAAGGAGCGAACTGGGCGGAGCGGCCGGTAAAATACCGGGATGTGGACTACACGGTGGCGGCCCTGGTGACGGTGCCCTCCGCCCTCAGCTACCGCTACTACGGCGACGACGAATTTATTCTCAACGACCAGACATTTGTCCAGGATACCGGCACAGATACCGTTATGTACTACGCATTCGATACCACCGACGAGGCGAATGCGGATATGGAGAAATTTCTGACGGACTACACGGAAAAGGTGAATCCGGAACTGGACTATGAGAGCAAGGCTACCTACGCCGGGGAATTTGAGAGTATGAGGTCCATGTACCTGCTTCTGGGCGGGGCGCTGAGCTTCATCGTGGGACTGGTCGGCGTCCTGAATTTCTTCAATGCTGTCCTCACCGGCATCGTTGCCCGTCGGCGCGAGCTGGCAGTGCTCCAGGCAGTGGGAATGACCGGGAAACAGCTGCGCGCCATGCTGGTCTGGGAGGGCCTGCTGTATGCCCTGGGAGCGGCGGGGCAGGCTCTTTTGCTGACCCTGATTCTGGGCCCGGTGGCGTTCCGGGCCGTGGAGGGGCTGTTCTGGTTTTTCACCTATCATCTGAACCTGAGACCCTTCCTGCTGATTGTCCCGCTGTTTCTCCTGCTGGGCGCGGGCATTCCCATCCTCACTGAGAAGGCCGCCAGGAAGCATACCGTGGTGGACCGGCTGCGGATGGACTAAAAGAAGCACCGCCGGGAGATTTAACCGCCGGTTAAAAAATCCGGAACAAATGTTAAAGACCGCTCCATTGTAAAAATCCCCTCTTTCTGGCACAATAAAAGCACGGAAGACGTGCACGGAACCCGGAAAGAAAGGGGACAGGATAATGGAAATGACGATAGGAAAACAGATTCAGAAATACCGGAAACAGAACAATATGACCCAGGAGCAGATGGCGGAGGCCCTGGGGGTGTCCACGGCAGCAGTTTCCAAGTGGGAAACCCAGGTTACCTGCCCGGATATCACCATGCTGGCGCCTCTGGCCCGGCTGCTTCGGATTACCGTGGATGAACTGCTGGATTTCCGGGGAGAGCTGGAAAAAGAGACGTGTATGGAGCTGGTGAAAAAAGGGGAGCGGCTTTTTGCGGACGGGAGGGCCGAAAAAGCCCGGGAATACTGTGAAAAACTGCTGCAGGAATATCCCCGGGATTTGTTTTTAAAATTCCGTATTGCCGGGGGCTATATGATGTATCTGGGAGAGGCCGGGGACCAAAAGGAGCAGAACCGGCAGAGAGACCGGGCCATCCGTCTGTTTGAGGACGCTTCCAGAAGCGGGGAGAGGGAAATCTCGGACGCGGCCTGGTATACCCTGGCCGGTCTGTACCTGATGAAGGGAGACAATGAGAAGGCCATGGAGGCGGCGGACCATTTCTATCAGACGGATACGGATATCCGCCTGATGAAGGCCCGGATTCTGGAACGGGAAGGGAAGGCCGAAGAGGCGGAGAAGCTGGCTCAGAGAGGCCTGTATGATTCTCTTCTGAATGCAGGGCTGTTTCTGCAGATACTTGCCTCCATGGCGGAGGAAGGCGGAAAGACAGACCGGGCCATGCAGATGCTGGAAACCGGACTGGCCATGCAGAAAATGTTTGGCCTGCAGGAATTTACCGCCCAGGATACCAGCTATTATCTGGAGAAGGCACTGCTTTCGGCGAAGGCCGGAAACCAGGAGAAAGCGCTGGAAGAACTGCGGACGCTGACTAAGCGGTATGCCCGGCTGGCCCGGAAAGAACACTGGGAGAGACCGGTATACTTTGACCGGCTCAGCATGAACCGGAATTCGGATTATGGGGATTATCTTCTGAAAACGGCCCGGAGACTGCTGGAAGAGGCGCCGGAATTTGCCGGCCTGCGGGAAAATCCCCGGTACCGGGAGTTATATGAGATTCTGGAATCCTAGTTCCGTATCCGTATAAAACCTTCCGAAACTGCACATACTGGTGGAAAAGCAAAGGAAGGTGCGAGGACAGTGAAGATAGAGACAAGAAAACTTCTGGAAGAATGCAGTGCGGGCTGCCAGATGGCCCTGGACAGTATGGCGCAGATGCAGGACCTGGTGGAGGACGAGAAGCTGGCCCAGCTGATTCAGACGTATCAGGTAAAACACGAGCACATTGCCTCGGAAGCTGCAGAGCTGCTGGCAGAATCCGGCAATGAGGAAAAGGAGCCGGGCATGATGGCCCAGGCCATGTCCTGGGTGACCACGGAGATGAAAATGCTTCTGAACCGGGACGCCCGCCAGGCGGCTAAAATCCTGATGGACGGGTGCAACATGGGAATCCAGAATCTCAGCGGCCACATCCGGGACTATGCCGGGGCGGAAAGAGAGGGAAAAAATCTGGCAAAGAAGCTTATCCGGACCGAGGAAGACATGCAGAAAGAACTGAGCGTTTTCCTGCAGGGCACGGAATAAAAAGGGTGGTTTCCATTTCTGGAAACCACCCTTTTGAGCGTAAAATCTTTTCCTAGTGCCGTTCCTGCTTTTCCAGTCCGTGAATCCAGTCGGATTTCAGGAAATAAATTAGAAATACCAGGGAGCTTAAGGCCCAGGTCAGCGGATAGGCCCAGAAAATCACCTGGATATCCGGAATGAACCGGACAACAATGCTGATGTAACTTACCCGGATGACGCACCAGCATATCATCATGACAAACATGGGGACGGTGGACTTTCCGGCCCCGCGGAGAATACCGGCCATGCAGTGGGAGAAGGCCAGAAGGAAGTAGAACCAGGTTACGGTCCGGGCCCAGGTGATGCCGTATCCTATCGCCTCGGGACCTCCGCCGAAGGACCCAATCAGTGTAGGAGCCAGGAAATTGATGCCAAGTCCAATCAGCTCCGCTATGGAAAGGGAGCACACCGCACCGAATACCGCGCCTTTTTTTGCCCGTTCGTATTCTCTGGCCCCCAGGTTCTGACCGATAAACGTGGTAAGCGCCTGGGAAAAACAGGTTACGGGAAGGAAACCGAATCCCTCTATTTTGGAGTAGGAACCGCAGCCGGCTACCGCCGTGGCGCCAAAGGTATTGATATTGGACTGTACAAACACATTTGCCACGGAGATAATGGAGTTCTGGACGCCCGCCGGTACGCCGTTTATTACAATCTGCTTCAGCATATAAGGGTCTATCCGGATTTTCGAAAGTTCCAGACGGAATACATCGTTCCCTTTCATCAGCTGGCGCAGGCAGAGAAACGCGCTTAAAAACTGCGAAATAATCGTGGCGAAGGCCGCAGAACCGACTCCCATGCCGAAACCGCCTACAAACAGAAGGTCCAGCACGATATTGGTCATGGAAGAGGCAATCAGGAAGAACAGCGGATGTCTGCTGTCGCCCATGGCCTGCAGGATACCCACGAAAAAGTTGTACATCACAAAAGCCAGAGAACCGGCAAAATAAATCCGGAAATAGGAAAGGGAATTCGGAAGAACTTCTTCCGGTGTACCCATAAGCAGCAGAATCCGGGGCGCCGCCACGATACCGATGATGGTAAGGGCAATTCCGCAGATGATGCCGAAAGACACCGTGGTGTAGATGGATTTTTTCAGATTCTCTGTTTCCCCGGCGCCGAAATATTTGGCGGTGACCACGCCGGCGCCGATGGCAATGCCGTTAAAAAAGCCCACCAGGAGGAAAATCAGGTTCCCCGAGGAGCTTACGGCAGCCAGGGCATTGCTGCCGAGAAAGTTGCCGACAATCAGGGAGTCGGCAGCATTGTAAAGCTGCTGAAAAAGATTCCCCCAGAAAAGCGGAATGGCGAACGAGACCAGACGCTTCCAGATGGGGCCGTTTGTCATAAGTGTAGCAGAAGATGTCTTAGCCATAGTGTGTTTCCCCCAAAAAAATTGTACTACCCTAAGTATAGGCAGAGCGTGTCGAAAAATCAATGCTGAACTGCGAAAAATGCGGTATAATGGAAGGAGTTCGAAAATACAGACAGGACAGAAAAAAGGAGAAGGAAGTATGCGTTTTTTTCATTTGTCTGACCTGCATATCGGGAAAAGGCTGAACGGATACAGCCTGCAGGAAAATCAGGAGCAGGTGCTGGGGCAGATTGTGAATTATGCCAGGGAGCGGCATCCGGACGCCATCCTGATATGTGGCGATATCTATGATAAAACGGCGCCTTCCGGGGAGGCCTATACGCTGTTTGGATGGTTTCTGGAAGAACTTTCCAGGATTCGTCCCCGGATTCCGGTGCTGATAATTGCCGGGAACCATGACTCGCCGGAGCGGCTTGCCTATGCCGGAAGTTTTCTGGAGAAGCACCGGATTTATCTCTCGGTCATGCCGCCGTCTGGACCGGAGGAACATCTGAAGCAGATTGTGCTGGAAGACGAAGAGGGAGAAGTGACGTTCTGGATGCTTCCTTTCCTGAAGCCGGGATATGTCCGGCGTCTGGCAGAAGGGAAGGAACCTCTGAGCTGGGAAGGGGCGGTGCGTCTGGTGCTGGAAAGAAATCAGATAGATTTTTCAAAGAGGAACGTGATTTTATCCCACCAGTTTTATGCCGGGGAAAGGCGGAATCCGGAAACCTGCGACTCGGAGCAGGCGGTACTGCTGGCAGGCGGGCTGGACCAGGTGCCTGCCTCCCTGCTGGAAAAGTTTGACTATGCGGCCCTGGGCCATCTGCACGGGGCACAGCAGGCAGGAAAACCATGGATCCGTTACTGCGGAACGCCTTACAAATATTCGGTAAGCGAGCAGTATCACCAGAAAGCGGTGCTGGAGGTGACACTGGGAGCGAAGGGGGAGCCGGTGACCTGGGAGAGCCTTCCCCTGTGCGGCGTCCAGGACGTCCGGGCCATCCGCGGAACTCTGGAGGAACTGCTGGACAGGGCAGGCGGGAAAATCTGCCGGGATTTTGTCAGCGTGACGGTTACCGGGGAGGAAGAACTTTATCATGTGCGGGAAAAACTGGAAGAAGTCTATCCGTTTCTGCTGGATTTCCGGGTGGAAAACAGCCGGATGCGGCAGGCGCTTCAGGGAGAGGAAGAGCCGCTTCCGGTGCAGAGTCCCCTGGAGACCTTCGGGCAGTTTTATGAAGCGGTTACCGGCCAGGGGCTGACGGAAGAGCAGAAGGCCTGGATGGAGCAGACGGTAGATACGGTGAAGGAGGAGAGACGGTGAAACCTTTAAAACTGACGCTGTCCGCATTTGGCTCATACAGAGAGAAACAGTGTATCGATTTTGAGAAAATAGACCATGGGCTTTTCCTTATCACCGGCGATACCGGAGCAGGAAAAACCACGGTGTTTGACGCGCTGATGTTTGCGCTTTTCGACGAGAGCAGCGGTGGAAAGCGGGACGGAACCATGATGAGAAGCCAGTTTGCGAAAGATGAGGAAGAAACCTTTGTGACCCTGGAATTTCTGGAAAAAGGGGAACGCTATCAGGTGACCCGGAAACCGAGATATATCCGGAAAAGCAGGAGAAAAAATAAGGACGGCAATTATACGGACGTGGAATGCAAGGCGGAGGTGCGCCTGCTTCTGTCGGACGGGACAGAGTATCCCGGAACCATACGGGACGTAAACGAAAAGCTGAAAGAGATTCTCGGACTGGAGCGGAATCAGTTTTCCCAGGTATCCATGATTGCCCAGGGGGAATACCTGCGTCTTTTGCAGGCTTCCTCCCGGGACAGAAAAGAGATATTCTCCCGTCTGTTTGATACCGGGATTTACGGACGGATTCAGCAGAAACTGCGGGAGGACGACCTGGCGCTGAAAGGAAAGCTGGAGGACAGCCAGAAACTGATTTCCCATGAGCTGGGAAATGTGGAACTTCTGGAAGACAGTGTATACAGTGAGGACTGGGAAACTGCCCGGGAACGTGAGCTTGGAGGCCAGGGAGAACAAGAGCGCCTGCTGGAACAGATAGTGGAAGAACAGAAGGAAAAAGAGCGTCTTCTTCAGGAAGAAAGCAGGGAAAACCGCAGGCGTCAGGGAGAACTGGAACAGTTTCTGGAACGAATTCGGGAAAACAACCGTCTGCTGGAAGCATATCAGGAGAAAAAGGAGCGTCTGGCGGAACTGGAAGCCCGGAAGGAGGAACGGAATCGGCAGGCCGGGGAAGCAGAGGCCGCCCGCCGGGCAGAGACTTTGAGGGAAGCCGCCCGCCTTCGGGATGAACGGCGCCGGGAGGCAGAGGAAATCCGGGAACATTTAAAGGATATCAGGGAAGAGCAGGCGCGCACCCGCAGCAGACAGGAGAGTGCACGGGCCAGTCTGGACGAGGCGCTGGCAAAAAAGGAGGCGACCCTGCCCGGTCTGGACCAGAAGATGACCCGGCTCCAGGACGCCCTGGGACGTTACCGGGAGTGGGGGCAGGCCCGGGAAAAGCTGAATATAGCCCGCAGGGAAAGAGAAGCGGCCCAAAAGGAACTGGACCGTGTCCGCAGGCAGGAAGAGACCGGGCGCGCCGCTTTTGAGGAACTGAAAAGCAGACGGGAACAGCTTATGGAAAAGGGAGGGCGTCTGCCGGGACTGGAAGCAGAGGTCCGGGAGGCAGAAAGACAGTGCCGGAGCCTGGAAAAACTGGAACGTCTGCTGGCAGAACTGGCGGAAGAAACCGGGAAGCTTAACCGGGAACAGCGCGTCCTGGCAGGCATCCAGAATACTTGTCAGGAAGCAGAGGTGCTTTACCAGAATCTGTACCGTAGATTTCTGGAGGCCCAGGCGGGAATTCTGGCAAAAGACCTGGCGGAAGGCACGCCCTGCCCGGTGTGCGGCTCCCTGCACCACCCGGAACTCTGTACCCTTCCGGCGGAGGCGCCCACCCAGAAGGAAGTGGAAGAGGCCAGAACGCGCCGGGAAGAAGAGGAAACCAGAAGACAGACCCAGACGGAAGCGGTGATAACCCTCCGGGAAACCGTTTCCCGGCTGTGCCGTCAGGCTAAGGAGCAGGCGGCCGAGTATCCGGAAACAGCCGGGGAGGATTCTTCGGGAGCGGACGTGGAAGCAGGTATGGACGCAGGTGTGAAAACAGGCGTGAACGCAGGTGTGGACGCCGGAAATGTTGCCGCCCTGCTGGAAAAGAAGCGGCAGGAAACCCTCGCCCTGCACCGGCAGGTGCAGGAGGCGGAAAGGGCCCGGAAAGAGGCAGAGGAAATTGCAGGAAAGGAAGAGACTGCCCGGAAACAGCTTGAGGCCCTGGCCAAAGACCAGACAAAGCAGGAGCAGCGGCTTCAGGAGCTGAAGGTCCGGGAGGCAGAAGAACGCCAGGAAGAGCAGCTTCTGCGGGGACAGCTTCCCTACGAAGAAGAACAGCAGGCCAGGGAGGCACTGGAACGAGCCCGGAAAGAGAAGCAGGAACTGGAAGAGCAGGAGCGAAGCGCCAGACAGCACTGGGAAGAGGCAGGCCAGAAAGCCCGGGAACTGGACGGAACCTGGCAGGCGGAAACCGCCCGGGAAGAGAAACTGCGGCAGCAGAAAGACCAGGAGGAGACCCATTTTGCCCAGGTGCTGGAAGCAGCCGGATTTACGGAAGAGACATTTCACGCCGCCCTGCGAAGCCCCCGGGAGAGAGCGCTCCTGGAGCAGGAAGTGGAGGAATGGAAGAAGGCCCTTCTGGCGGCCCGGGAAGCTGTCCGCGCGGCAGAAGAACTCTACCGGAGCCGGGCCGGGAAAGAGCAGGGGCTGGCGCGGCAGAATACCGGGGAGGCGGAAGCCCGGCTGAAGGAGCGGCAGGAAGAAGAGAGCAGACTGACCGCAGAACTGGGGCGAACCGCGGCCGCGAAGAAGCAGAACCTCCGTACCCTGGACAGCCTGAAAAAACTGTGGGCGAAACGGGAAAAGCTGGAGGAACAGTATGGCCTGGTACACGGTCTCTATGCGGTTGCCAATGGGAAACGAAGCGGCGAGGCAGGTCTGGATTTTCAGACCTATGTCCAGCGCCAGTATTTTCAGCAGATGATTCACGCGGCCAACCGGCGGCTGGAAAAAATGGCAGAGGGCAGGTTTCTGCTGGCCTGCCGTCTCCTGGACAGCCTGGGGAAACGGGGCGAGGTGGGTCTGGACCTGGATGTATACAGTATGGAGACGGGAAAGAGAAGAGATATCCGGACACTTTCCGGTGGAGAGTCCTTCCTGGCGGCCCTTGCCATGGCGCTGGGAATGGCGGATGTGATTCAGAGCACGGCGGGCAATGTCCGGGTGGACGCGATGTTTATCGATGAAGGATTCGGTTCCCTGGATGAGGATACCCGCTTCCGGGCCATTCAGATTCTGCAGGAACTGGCCGGAAGCCGCAGTATGATAGGACTGATATCCCATGTGCCGGAACTGAAAGAGCAGATAGACCGGAAACTGGTGGTGACACGGACGGAAAAAGGAAGCCGGATTTCCTGGTCGGATTTTTCCAGGGAATGAAAAAGACGGGGCCGCCCATCAACGCTTAGGAAGGCGGTGAGGCAGCCCCGTTTACAGTCGTATATTATTTTGTTTTAATCTTCGTTTATCTTTCATAAACTTCTCGCCTATGGCCTACAGACAATGCAAGTATGACCAGTTTGTTATCATTAATCTGACAGATTAGACGATAATCACCTATTCTGTATCTCCATTGTTCGCCTCTATTTGCGGTCAGCCCTCTGCCATGAAGACGAGGATTTTCTGTGCCGACAAGATTTTTGTCAATCCAGCTTTTTATCATGCGCTGTGTGTACTTATCCAGTTTTTTAAATTCTTTGTCGAATCTTGCCGTTGTCTCTACGCTGTATTTCATAAATCCAGCTCCTCCCACAGCTTGGAGACAGGTCTGCTTTTACATCCGTTTTTCACATATTCGTCATAGGCTTCAGCGGCAACAGTAATATCGTACTCGTCTTCAATCTGCTGGAACAGTGCTCTTTTGAATGCTTCGCCCAACGATATAGAGTGAAGTTTTGCGTAGCTTTCAGCAAGAGATCTTTCTTCCTCAGATAATCTAATGGAAAAAGACATAATATCATCTCCTTTCTTGTAATACATTGTACTACAACTGTTTTATATTGTCAATAACTGATAAAGTGTTTTAGAAAAATCGGATTTATTCTTATCAAAATATGTTCCACTAAAAAAGGCGGGGCCACTGCACTTTTATTTGTGCAGCAGCCCCGCCTTACTGGATAAAAAGAGGATAGTATCAAAATCAAAGGCATTAGCCTTCAATGGCGATTGTGTTACTGGATGTAACTGCTTTCTGGTCCTTCTTCGGAAGGGTCAGTTTCAGAATACCGTTTTCATATCTGGCCTTTACGTCCTCCTGGCTGTAGGCGTCTCCTACATAGAAGCTGCGGCCTACGGAACCGGCGTAACGCTCCTGCCGGATATAATTGCCTTTTTTATCTTTCTTATCTTTGTCCAGTCCTTTCGCGGCCTGAATGTTCAGGTAACCGTTTTCCAGACTGACGGTAATCTCATCTTTCTTAAATCCCGGAAGGTCGATGTCCATTTCATACGTGGAATCCGTTTCCCTTACATCTGTCTTCATCATGTTTTTTGCGTGACGTCCAAACAGCGGGTTCTTCCGTCCCCAGAAAGTCCTTTCAAACGGGAAATCCATCCAGTCATCATCAAATAAGTCTTCTCCAAAAATACTAGGCATCATCATAAGTCATGTCTCCTTTCTTCTGACAAACGATTTTTGATTTTTAGCACTGTCGGAGAAATCCGAGGTGTCGATGTACAATTTCTGCCGGGCCCCGCCGGAGCGGTTCCCTTTTTGTGAACTCCGGAGGATTTTTACCTCTTCCTTTGTTCTATATGTACTATAACACTCGATACATAGAAAGTCAACACTTTTTTTAAAATTTTTTTGAAAAGGGACGCCGGGATATTCTTGACCCTGAAAAAGAAGCGTGTATATAATGACAGCAGAGAAAAGGCGGTGAAGCAGATGGATGAAAACGTGGATTTCTACAAGCGGGCAGGGATAGTATGCCGGCAGATACCGGAAGGAAGAGTGGCTTCCTATGGGCAGATTGCCCTGCTGTGCGGGTTCCCCCGAAACGCCCGCCAGGTAGGCTACGCCCTGCGCACGGGCCGTCTGGGCGAGGTCCCGGCTCACCGGGTCGTGAATGCCCAGGGACGGCTGAGCGGAGCCGCCGCCTTTGAGGTGTGGGACATGCAGAAGCTTCTGCTGGAAGCAGAGGGCGTGGAGGTATGGCGGACGGAAGAAGGCTGGCAGACCGACATGCAAAGATACGGATGGAAACCTTCGCTGGAAGAGGCGGAGGCCCTCCGGTGTCTCTTTGAGGAAACGGGAATCTGAGAAGGCAGAATTTACAGAAGGAGGAACTTCAGAATGAAAATCAGGTGTATCGCCATGGATCTGGACAAGACGGCGCTGGCCCTCCCGGAGAGCCTGGGAGAGGAGAACCGGGCCGCTATTCAGAGGGCGGCAGAAAAGGGAATTCTCTTCGTGGCAGCCAGCGGAAGGCCTCTGGGGGCCCTGCCGGAGGAAATCTTCCATCTTCCGGCTTTCCGGTATGCCATTACATCCAATGGCGCTTCGGTATATGATTTGCGGACGGGCGCCTGCCTGGTGCAGTATAAACTGACGCCGGAATCGGTCTGCACCGTACTGGAAAAAACAAAGGCCGAGGGGATTCTGTTTGAGGCGTTTATAGAAGGAAAAGGCTATGCCCAGGACAGGTATGTAGAGGACCCGGTACGGTACGGGGCCGGTCCCGGCGTGCTTCCTTACATCCAAAGGACCCGGACGCCGGTGGCGGATATGGAGACCTTTCTGCTGGAAAACCGGGAGAATCTGGACAGCCTGGATATTGTGGTAAAGGAGCCGGAGAAGAAAAAACGAATCTGGGAGTACCTGGAAAAGGAAGTGGAGGATATTTATGTCACTTCTTCTGTTCCCCAGCTTCTGGAAATATCCCATAAAAATGCAGGCAAAGAAAAAGCGGCAGAATTTCTGATGGCCCGCCTGGGACTGGAACGGGAAAATCTGGCCGCTTTTGGAGACGGGGAAAACGACTGCGGCCTGCTCCGGTTTGCCGGAACAGGCTTTGCCGTGGAAAATGCGGTGCCTGCCTGCCGGGAAGCGGCGGACAAAGTGGTTTCCGCCTTTGACAGGGCAGGCGTGGCAGAAGGAATCCGCTGGATTCTGGAAGAGAGCGGATTATAGAAAATATTCGTTTTCCCGCCGCTCTTTCAGTTTTTCGGTAAACATTTCCGCAAATTCCTGATATTCCGGGGTATCCATGTTTTTGGCTCCGGCGGGACACTGCCGGATACAGCGGAAGCAGGAGAGACAGGCGTCTGTGACTGTGACGCAGTCTTCCCCGATGGCCTGGACGGGACAGTTCCGGACGCACAGCCCGCACCTGGTACAGGCGGATGAGGTCAAGGGACGAAAAACCGTGTGAAGCGTGCCGTCCCGGTAAGGAATATTTCCGGGGATGGACGGTTCCGGTGCACCTTCCGGCTTTTCAAAGGCCCGCCGGGCAAAAGCCCGGTCTGCTTCCAGGTCAGCACGGTCCGGCCGCTCGGTCTGAATCCTGCCATAGGTATGTCTGGCTACCAGAGCCGCTCCGCCTTTCAGGAGAAAGCCCTGGGATTTCAGCAGCTGCGCAAGCTCCAGCAGGGCGTCGTCATAGTGCCGGTTCCCGTAGGTGACCACGGCCAGGCAGGGGGTAGCGTCTCCCCGGAAATGCCGGAGTCTTTCCGCCGCCGGTGCGGGAACCCGGCCCGCATATACCGGTACGCCGAAAATCACAAAATCCCTTCCGGTAAACGCAGTTTCCTGCTCCGGCGGACAGACGGTAATGTCAAAGGTCTGAAATTCAGGACGGATGGCAGAAGCCATGGCCTCCACCGTTTTCTTTGTGTTTCCCGTAGGAGAAAAATATACAGTACTTACAGTTGTATTCATGGTATCACTTCCTCTTTTGTCTGTTAATCATAGGTTACTTCCATCAGGCACAGCCCCTGAGGCGGGGCGGTCATCCCGGCGTCTGCCCGGTCGAGAGAGGAAAATACAGCCAAAATCTGCTCCGGTTCCCGCTGGCCAAGGCCGGTTTCCACCAGAGTGCCGGTGAGAATCCGCACCATATTGTAGAGAAATCCGTTTCCCTGATAAAGAATGTGAATTTCCGTCCCTTTCTGCTCCACGGTAACCGAATACAGTTCCCGGACTGTGGATTTTTTTGTTTTTTTCACAGAAGAGAATCCCTGAAAATCATGGGTTCCTTCCAGAAGCGCGGCGGCTTTCTGCATGCGGGAGATATCCGGCGTCTCCGGCAGAAGCCAGATGTATTTCCGGGAAAATACGTGAGAATATCCCGGCAGTCCCAGCCGGTACAGATAGGTCTTGGAAGTAGCGTTCAGCCGGCTGTGAAAACGCTCTTTGGCCTCCGTGACTTCCCGTACGCCGATGTCCTGGGGCAGGTAGGCGGTCAGATAGTCCCGGATTTCCCGGCAGGAAAGCGTACAGTCTGTATGAAAATTGGCTACCTGGCCGCGGGCATGGACCCCGGCATCGGTGCGGCCCGAGCCGGTTACCTGAATGTCTTCTCCGGTCATGCGGGAGAGGACGCCTTCCAGCTTTCCCTGAATGGTGGTAGAGACGGAGGATTTTCCCAGTCTCTGCCAGCCCTGGTAGCGGGAGCCGTCGTATTCCAGAAGTAAACGGATATTGCGTTTCATGGTATGTGATTCCTTTCCTGATGCTGTTTCCTCCATTATATAGCATACGCTGTGCATATGCCACCCCTGGGAGGACGCACACGGCAAATCTGCAAAAAGAATATTGCGGAGTGGATCCTGCCGTGGTAAAGTAGGAAATCATAAGGAGGCGCTGGTTCTATGCCTGCTGTCACGGTCAGGCAGACGGGGCGGGGAAATCTGTGCGGCCCTGCTATGACAGAGACCTGGAAAAGCTGGAGACGGGAATTTGCAGCTATGCGAAAGCGTGCGCAGAGGAAGAGGGGCTTCAGGCCGGTTTTGAGACCTGCGATGTGTTCCCGGAGACCGTGAATGACAGTGCCTGTGCAGAACTGGTCCGTCAGGAGGCCAAAGGGTGCGGACGGGACTACCCCCAGGTACACACGGCGGAATATGATTTTAACGATGAGATTCTGGAAACGGCGGTGGACGTATTCTGCGGGCTGGCCAGGATATAGGATATAGAAAGAGGACAGGAGAAGGAACCATGAAATATGCGGTCAGCGCCTGCCTGTGCGGGATAAACTGCAAGTATAACGGCGGGAATAATTACAATGAAAAGCTGTGCGAATTTCTGAAGAATCAGGAGTATATCACAGTCTGCCCGGAATGTGCGGGTGGTCTTCCGGTGCCCAGAATCAGCAGTGAAATCCGGGGAGAAAAAGTAATCAGCAGAACAGGGGAAGATGTGACGGAATTTTTTCAGAGAGGAGCCGAAAAGGAGCTGGAACGTGTCCGCGAGGCCGGGGCCGGGACTGTTATCTTACAGCCCCGAAGCCCGAGCTGCGGGAAAGGCCTGATTTATGACGGTACGTTTACCGGGACTAAGATTCCCGGTAACGGAATCTTTGTGAGGAGGCTCCTGGAAGAAGGTTTTGATTGCTTAACTGTGGACGAATTTCTTGCCACATATGGGACAGAGACAGATTCGAAACAGTAGCGGTAAACCGGCCCAGGGCCGGGGTGGAAAGAGCCAGGGTAAGGACCAGGCAGAAGGCCAGCAGGGTGAAACTCTCCGGCAGGGTTTCCACAGAGGACAGAAGGTCTGTCCGTCCGCTGATGATTTTGTATACCAGGCCGTGGAACAGGTAAATGGGCAGGGTATCGCTTCCCAGGAACGAGAACCAGTGCCGTCTGCCGGAAATCAGAATCAGGCCCGCCCAGGTCAGGAAAAATCCGGCGCCGTAGCAGAGCAGACGTACCAGCATGCCCTCCATCGGTTCCATACCCAGATAGTCGTAGGAGTAACGTCCGTAGAATACCTTGGGGGAGACCAGGGTATGCACCGGGTCAAATATCAGAAAGAGAACATAAAGTACGGTGCCCAGGGCCGCCGTCCGCCGCACGGAGACTTTCTCCCGCAGTTTTGTAAGCAGATTCCGGTCCAGCAGGGTTCCTGCCAGGAAGTAAGGATAGAAAAACAGAATCCTGGGCAGGGTCAGAAAATTGCTGGGGCCGGGAAAGAAGCCGGCGGCCAGTCCGCCCAGAACGGAAAGCAGGAAATAGTGGGGGACTTTTTTTACATAAGGGGTCACAGCCCTCCACACGAAGAGGGCGGGCAGATACCATAGGGAAAACTTGGGAAACAAAAGCGCAAGGCTTGTCTCTTTTTGGATAATCACGGTGTATACCAGGTAGTAAATTACCTCGAATACCAGATAAGGCACGAGAAACTTCTGTGCCAGTTCTTTCAGGGAATGGCTGCGTCTGGAAAAGTAGCCGGAAATCAGGATAAACGCCGGCATGTGAAAGGTAAAAATCAGCCATTTCAGCACGTATAAAAATCCATTGTTTTCATAGCAGGGCTCTGTCAGATGTCCGGTAACCACAAGGATAATCAGCAGAGCCTTATAATTGTCAAAAAGCCAGTCCCTGGCTTTTGTTTTTTTCTCTCCCATAATCATAACCTCCCGAAAACACACTGTGTTGTCAAGAAATTATCCTACACTTTTACCGGCTCTTTTTCAAGAGGCTTTCGGGAGATTTCCAGGCAAAAAAAGGGACAGCTTTCGTCATTTCTGACAGGAAACCGCAGTCAGCACCAGAACCGAGCGGGCGCCTGCCAGAATCTGAAGGCCGGCGGCGGGCCGCCCGCCCTCGTCAAAAGAGGCGGAAGCGGGGTCTCCAGTATTGACCGCCACCTCCCATATCCAGCCTTCCGGAAGGGAGGGGAGCGTCACTGTACGGCTTTCCCAGTAGGCGTTTATCAGAAGATACACTGTGTCCTCCCGACCGGTTTCTTCTTCCTGGCCGGAAAAGAGGACGCCGAGAAGACGGGATTCTTCCCCATAGTCCGCCTGCCAGGGAGTCACGCCGTGGACGCTGGTATCGGGAAATCCCAGATGCCCGGGCAGGAGGCGCTTCCGCAGAACGGGATGGGCTTTCCGGAAGGAAATCATAAACCGGAAAAACGCATAAATATCCCGGTTTTTCTGAAGCAGGGTCCAGTCCAGCCAGGAAATGGGATTGTCCTGGCAGTAGGGATTGTTGTTGCCAAACCTGGTATCCCCGAATTCGTCGCCGGAGAGAAACATGGGAGTGCCCCGGCTGCACAGCAGGACGGCGCAGGCATTTTTTACCATGCGGTGACGCAGGGCCAGGACGTCCGGATTTTTCGTTTCTCCTTCTTCTCCGCAGTTCCAGCTGTCATTGCTGTCCGTCCCGTCGGTGTTGTTCCAGCCGTTGTCCTCGTTGTGCTTCTGGTTGTAGGAATACATGTCCCAGAGGGTAAAGCCGTCGTGACAGTTCAGGAAATTGACGGAGGCATTTTCTCCCCGCAGGGCCGGGTCGTAGAGGTCCGGGGAGCCCAGAATCCGCCGGGAAGCGTTCCAGGCCATGCCGGAGTCGCCTTTTAAAAATTTCCGAAGATGGTCCCGGTATTTGCCGTTCCATTCCGTCCATCTCTGCCAGGAGGGAAAGGAGCCCACCTGGTAGAGCCCGCCGGCGTCCCAGGCCTCGGCGATGAGTTTTACATTTCCCAGAATGGGGTCGAAGGCCAGGGAGCGCAGAAGGGGCGGCTGGTTCATGGGGGAGCCGTCCTCGCTGCGCCCCAGAATGGAGGCCAGGTCAAAGCGGAAGCCGTCCACCCGGTAATCGGTCACCCAGTAGCGCAGGCAGCTTCGAATCAGCTCCTGGACAACGGGATGATTGCAGTTCAGGGTATTGCCGCAGCCGCTGAAATTATAGTAGTATCCGTCCGGCGTCAGCATGTAGTAGATATTGTTGTCAAACCCTTTGAAGGAAAAGCAGGGACCCTGCTCGTTGCCCTCGGCGGTATGATTAAATACCACGTCCAGAATGACTTCGATGCCGTTTTCGTGGAGCACCCGGATAAGGTGCTTCAGTTCCTGGCCTTCCCGGTTGTACTCTTTCGTGGAAGAATAGCTGGTGTTGGGGGCAAAAAAACTGACCGTGTTATAGCCCCAGTAATCCAGCAGCTGTTCCTGGCCCATCATCCGGCAGTCCCGCATTTCGTCAAATTCAAAAATGGGCATCAGCTCCACCGCGTTTACCCCCAGCTCTTTGAGATAGGGAATTTTTTCTTCCAGCCCCAGAAAGGTGCCCGGATGGGCGGACTGGGAAGAATCGTCCCTGGTAAATCCCCGCACATGAAGCTCGTAAATAATCATGTCCTCCATGGGAAGGCGGGGCTGGGATTCCAGTCCCCAGTCAAAATTATTCCGGACGACCCGGGCGCGGTATCCGTGGGCGGGGTTGTTTTTGCAGCCCCACCGGCTCTGGCCGGTGACCGCCCTGGCGTAGGGGTCCAGCAGGATTTTTGTCCGGTCAAAACGGAGTCCCTTCTTTTCATCATAAGGGCCGTCCAGGCGGTAGGCATATTCAAATTCTTCGATGTCCAGGCCAAAGACAATCATGGAGTAGACAAAACCAATCCGGTAGGTCTCCGGAAAGGGAAGAACGGCGAACGGTTCTTCCGCTTCCCGGTGAAAAAGCAGCAGCTCGCAGGACGTGGCGCCATGGGACTGGACGGTAAAGCTGACGCCCCCGGGCAGCAGGGTGGTGCCGGGAAACTGAAAGAACCCCGGGCGCACCTGAAAGCCGTTTATCTCATCCAGAGGCGGCAGGTGGCCGCCGGGAACCAGTGTGATGTCAGGAATATCATATTTCATACAGAGGCCTCCTTCGTGTTCGGTCATAGAAAATGAAAATAAGTATATGCAAAAATCTACTGATATTATAGAATAAAGATGTTAAAATGAAAAGCAGGACACTGAGAGGACAAAGGAGGAGCGATGTGATTAAGATTAAGGAATATGTGAAAGTACAGTCGCTGGAAGAGGCCTGGCAGTTAAATCAGAAGAAGTCCAGTGTCATCCTGGGAGGGATGCTCTGGCTGAAGATGCAGAACCGGAATGTGGGAACTGCGATTGACCTGTCCGGCCTGGGTCTGGATAAAATAGAAGAGACGCCGGAGGAATACCGGATTGGCGCTATGGTAACTTTGCGGGAACTGGAGCGCCATCCCGGACTGGAAGCGGATACGGAAGGCGCCGTGAAAGAGAGCCTGCGCCACATTGTGGGCGTACAGTTCCGCAACCTGGCCACGGTGGGAGGAAGTGTTTACGGGCGGTTCGGATTTTCCGATGTGCTGACTCTGTTTATGGCCCTGGGGGCCGAGGTGGAGCTTTATCATGCCGGCCGTCTGCCGATAGAGGAATTTGCCGCCATGGCTTATGACCGGGACGTGCTGGTGCGGGTCATTGTGCCCAGACGCCGGAGAAATACGGTGTATCTTTCCCAGAGAAACATAAAGACGGATTTCCCGGTGCTGACCTGCTGTGTATCCCGGGAAGACGGGGAAATCCGGTGCGCCATCGGGGCACGGCCCATGAAGGCAGTCTGTCTGAAGGATGAAACCGGAATCCTGGCAGGGGGAGTGACGCCGGAGAGCGCGGAAGCATTTGGAGCCTGGGCGGCGGCTCAGGTAAAAACGGGAAGCAATCTGAGGGGAAGCAGCGAATACCGCACCATGCTGGTGCAGGTGCTGACCAGACGGGCGCTTCTGGAGACAGAGAAAATGAGGGGGTAGGACGATGCAGATTCAGTTATGGATAAACGGAAAAACAGTTACCGACGACATCGACGCGGATCTTCTGCTGATTGATTTTCTGCGGAACCACGGCTGCTACAGTGTGAAACGGGGCTGCGACACGTCAAACTGCGGCCTCTGCACGGTATTTGTGGAGGACAGGCCGGTGCTTTCCTGCAGCATGCTGACAGCCCGGGTCCAGGGATGCCATGTGACCACCCTGGAAGGACTGCCGGAGGAGGCGGAAGGCTTCGGAGCCTATATCGCGGACCAGGGAGCAGAACAGTGCGGCTTCTGCAACCCGGGATTTATGATGAATGCCATCGCCCTGTTCCGGGAAAATCCCGACCCCACAGACGAGGAAATACTGGAATATCTGGCAGGAAATCTCTGCCGGTGCTCCGGATACGAGGGACAGATGAGAGGAATAAAAGCATATCTGGCCTATAAGCATGGGAAGGAGGGGGAAAACGATGCGTGAGCAGAAACGGCGTTATATCAGCCAGCCGGTGCGGAAAAAGGACGCCATGGCACTGGTGACGGGAAAACCTGTATACACCGATGACATTGTCCCCCGGGACTGCCTGGTGGTAAAAATACTTCACAGTCCTTATGCCCATGCCTGGATTGAGGATATCCGGACGGATACCGCCCGGAAAGTACCGGGAATCGAGGCGGTGTATACCTGGCAGGACGTGCCGCAGAAGCGGTTCACCATGGCCGGACAAACCTATCCGGAGCCCAGCCCTTATGACCGGCTGATACTGGACAGAAGAGTCCGGTATGTGGGAGACCCGGTGGCCATTGTGGCGGGAGAGAACGAAAAAGCCGTGGACCGGGCGCTGAAAATGATAAAAGTAAAATACCAGGTGCTGGAGCCGGTGCTGGACATGCATACGGCAAAAGACGGTCCGGTGCTGGTTCATCCGGAAGACAACTGGAAGGCCCTGTGCCCGGTAGGGGCGGACAATAAACGGAACCTTTGCGCCACAGCCCACGACGGGAAAGGAGATGTGGACCAGGTGCTGGCGGACTGCGACGAGGTGGTGGACGAGGTGTACCACACAAAACCGAATTCCCAGGCCATGATGGAGACCTTCCGCACCTACACCTGCATTGACCCTTATGGAAGACTTCACGTTATCGGGTCTACCCAGATTATCTTTCATGTGCGCCGGATTCTGGCCAATGCCCTGGACATTCCCAAATCCATGATTCGGGTAACCAAGCCCAGAATCGGCGGAGGCTTCGGGGCGAAACAGTCCTGCGTGACGGAAGTCTATCCGGCTTTTGTTACATGGATGACGAAAAAACCGGCAAAACTGATTTATACCAGGCAGGAGAGCCAGACCTGCGGCTGTCCCCGGCATGAAATGGAAGTTCATGTCAGACTGGGAGCCATGAAAGACGGGACCATCCGCGCCATTGACGTGTACACCCTTTCCAATACAGGGGCCTATGGAGAGCACGGCCCCACTACGGTGGGACTGTCCGGGCACAAATCCATCCCCCTTTACAACAACAACCTGGAGGCCTACCGGTTTGACTACGACGTGGTTTATACCAATGTCCAGCCTGCGGGAGCCTACCGGGGGTACGGGGCCACCCAGGGACTGTTTGCCGTGGAGAGCGCGGTAAACGAGCTGGCGGACCGGCTGCACATGGATCCGGCGGCCATCCGGGAGAAAAACATCGTCCGGGAAGGGCAGACGGTTCCGGCCTACTATAACGAAACCTTCTATGCCTGCGCCCTGGATAAGTGCATTGCCCGGGCAAAAGAGATGTTTGGCTGGGAGGAAAAGCCGTTGCGCCAGGACATGGGGAATGGAAAAGTCCGGGGAAAGGGGATGGCTCTTTCCATGCAGGGCTCCGGTATTTCCGGCGTGGATGTAGGCTCTGTGACCATCAAACTCAACGACGAAGGCTTTTATGCCATGTCCATCGGAGCGGCGGACATGGGAACCGGATGCGATACGATTCTGGCCCAGATGGCGGCGGAATGTCTGGAGTGCGATGTGGATAATATTATTGTATACGGAGCGGATACGGACAGCTCGCCTTATGATTCCGGCTCCTATGCGTCCAGTACCACCTATGTGACAGGAAAAGCCGTGGAGCGCGCCTGCGGGGAGCTGAAAGAGCGGATCTGCCGGATTGCGGCAGGCATGCTGGACTGCCCGGAAAAGGAACTGGTCTTCACACCGGAGGCCGTAAAGACGGCGGACGGAAGCAGGGAAGTGTCTCTGGGAGACATTGCCACAAAATCCATGAGCGGAAACCGGGAAGCTGTTCAGGTGACGGTAACCCATTCTTCCCCCACGTCGCCGCCGCCCTTTATGGCCGGCATGGCGGAAGTGGAAGTAGACATGGAAACCGGAGCGGTGGAACTTCTGGATTACGTGGCAGTAGTGGACTGCGGAACCGTGATTAACAGCAACCTGGCCAGGGTACAGACTGAGGGAGGCATTGCCCAGGGAATCGGTATGGCTCTCTATGAGGACATTCATTACGATAAAGGCGGAAAGATTCTGGAGAATTCCTTCATGCAGTACAAGATTCCTTCCCGCCTGGATACGGGGAAAATCCGGGTGGAATTTGAAAGCAGCTACGAGGAGACCGGCCCCTTTGGCGCAAAGTCCATTGGCGAGGTGGTTATCAACACTCCGGCTCCGGCCATTGCCAGCGCCGTGCATCACGCAACCGGGCTGTGGTTCCGGGAGCTGCCGGTGACGCCGGAGAAAATCTGGAGAGGACTGAAAAAACAGTGACAGTAAAGACAATCGAATTAAAAGAACAGGGCTCTCTGGAAGGAGCAAAACTTCAGGTATACATTCTGGATACCTCAGAGAATTATCAGAAAGGACTCCGGCGTCCCCTGGTACTGATATGTCCGGGCGGAGGCTACGAGAGGACCAGCGACCGGGAGGCGGAGCCGGTGGCCATGCGGTTTCTGGCTATGGGATACCATGCGGCGGTACTGCGGTATTCCTGCGCTCCTGCCCGCTTTCCCACGGCGCTTCTGGAGCTGGGGCGTTCCGTGCTCCTTCTGCGGGAACACGAAGAGGAATGGAAGATAGAGGCGGAAAAAATTTTTATCCAGGGCTCCTCGGCAGGAGGCCATCTGGCCGCCTGCCTGGGCGTGTTCTGGAACCGGGAGTTTCTGGCGGAGGCGCTTCAGACAGAGAGCGCGCTTTTAAGACCGGCCGGACTGATTCTGAGCTATCCCGTGATTACGGCCCAAAAGGGCCTGGCCCATGAAGGAAGCTTCGAGAATCTTCTGGGAGAGAGAACAGAAGAAAAGCAGAAGCTGCTGTCCCTGGAGCATCAGGTGACGGCGGAAGTGCCGCCCTGCTTTCTCTGGCATACTTACACCGACGGAACGGTTCCGGCGGAGAACTCTCTGCTTTTTGTAACAGCCCTGAAACAGGCCGGAGTACTGGCAGAGTTTCATCTGTACCCGGAAGGGGAGCATGGGCTTTCCCTGGGAGACGAGACAACGATGCATGAAAATGGGGAACGGTACTGCCGGTATGTACAGGACTGGATAAAACTGGCGGAAAAATGGATGAAAAAGATGACGGTTGTTTGAGAGGTAACGAATGAAAGGAAAAAATGTAATTAGAGAATTTATACTGCTGACACTGGGAAATCTGATTATCTCGGCGTCCGTGTATTATCTGATGATGCCGAGCCAGATTGTGGTGGGGAGCATTTCCGGACTGGTAATGGTGCTTTCCAATTTCCTTCCCTTTAAGATTTCTACCATGACCATGGTGCTCAATGTATCCCTTCTGATTTTGGGATTTTTCCTGATTGGTGGGAATTTCGGGATAAAAACAGTATATTCGTCCGTAATTATTCCCGTGTTTCTGGGAATTTTTGAGGTGGTGACGCCCAGTGTTCCGCCGCTGACAGACGACATTTTTGTCAATACTATCTGCCATGTGCTGGTGGTAAGTTTTGGACAGGCCATTCTGTTTAATATGAATGCCTCTTCCGGAGGCCTGGACATCGTGGCCAAGATTCTGAATAAGTATCTGCATTTTGAAATCGGCAAATCCCTGACTATCATCGGTCTGCTGACGGCGGCCAGCGCCATTCTGGTGTATGATTTAAAAATCGCGGTAGTCAGTATACTGGGAACGATTTTGTGCGGCATCGTGCTGGACAGCTTTATCGACGGATTCCATGTCCGCAAGCGGGTCTGTATCATTGCCCCGGATTACCAGAAGGTGCAGAATTTTATTGTAAACGACCTGAAAAGAGGCGCCACCCTTTATCCTGCCTGGGGAGGGAAAAACAACGAAGAGCGGATGGAAGTGGCTTCGATTCTGGAACGCAGTGAATATGCCCGGCTGATTCAGTTTGTGGAAGAGGAAGTTCCCCACGCGTTTGTGACCGTCTCCACGGTCAGCGAAGTTTTCGGGGAATGGAACCAGAACAGGAGAAGGTTTTTATAGGAGGAAAGACAGATGCGGGAAGTAGTTCTGCTTGTAAACTTTCAGGATAAAAAACAGCTTCGGGAAATACAGATGATGCTTCTGACCGTGAAGCTCAGAATGCGGATGGTAAGCCGCGAAGAGTATCTTCAGACTCTGGGATACCTGGCGGGAGTGAAGGGAATGGAAGCCGGCCAGGAGACCTATGAAGGCGAAGAGCTGGGCCGGGAGATGATGGTGTTTGCCGGAGTGACGGAAGAGCACCTGAACCAGATGCTTTTTCTGATGAAAAAGGGCGGGGTAAAGCCGGTGGATTATAAGGCGGTTCTTACGGACACGAACAAAGACTGGAATATTCTGCAGCTTTATAAAGAAATTTCCCAGGAGCATGAAGCCATGAACCAGGTCCGGGAGAAATAAAGACAGCACAGAGAAAACAGAAAGAGAGGACAGTATTATGACACAGAGAGAACGGATGGAAGCCGGACTTTTATATAATTCCGCCAATGAGGAGCTGTTTCAGGCGCGGATACGGGCCAAGCACCTGACCTTTGAATTTAACCGGTGCGACCCGGCGGATGTGGAAAAACGGAAAGAGATTCTGAGAGAACTGATGGGAGAGCAGGCGGACAAAGCCTGGATTGAGGCTCCTTTTTACTGCGATTACGGAGACAATATCGAGGTGGGAGAAAATTTTTATTCCAATACCAACCTGACCATTCTGGACTGCGCCCCGGTCCGTTTCGGGGATAATGTCCTGATAGGGCCAAACGTGGGAATCTATACGGCGGGACATCCGGTACATCCCGACCACCGCACCAGCACCTGGGAATATGCCCGGGAAATCCGTGTCGGAAACTGTGTCTGGATTGGCGGGGGCGTAACCATCAATCCCGGTGTGACCATCGGAGACAACACCGTTGTGGCTTCCGGAAGCGTGGTGACAAAGGATATTCCGGCAAATGTGATTGCAGGAGGAAACCCGGCGAAGGTGATTCGGGAAATCACAGACGAAGACCGGAAGTATTATTTTAAAAACCTCCCCTACGACAAGGGAGAATAAATTTGCAGTATTACAGTAAACGGGCAGAGGGAAGGAATTTTCCCCCTGCCCGCTTATTTTATTATTCGGATTTCCAGAGGCCGTGAAGATTACAGTAAGCATAGGCCGCCACGACAGAATCCTCTTCCGAAAGAGCAAATACTGCCTTTGGCTCTTCGCCGGGATTCAGTTCTTTGTGCTGGTATCCTTCCCTGGTTTCCAGAGAAATCCATTCAATAAAGTGCTCTTCCAGCATGGGATGGGGAGCAGACCCTACACAGACCGTGACGGTATTTCCCTCCTGAGTGATGACGGGCACATGTTTTTCTACGGCGGCGTCCGTGGTGCCCGGAATCAGTTCCTCCATGGCTTCTCCGCAGCAGAAAACCGGAACGCCGGACTGATTGGCAAACGTGATAATATTTCCGCAGTGTCTACAGATGTAGTATTTCATAACAGACTCCTTTCTGAAAGCAATCCCTTTCGGGAAAATACGGTTTTTTTATCCTACTTGTAGTATAGCAGGGAAAGAAGGAAAATAAAATTGAAAAAAGAAGTTTTTCAAAGGCGGGGCGTTCCGAAAGGCAAAAATGTCAGAGAAAAATAAATGCAGAATGCTATAATCAGAAAAAATATTAACAATGTGTTAAAAATATTGACTAATTAAAAGAAAAGGGATACGATATAAGAAATGATAAAGAAAGGAGTGCTGGATATGTTAGAAAGAACCTACTGGATACTGTTTGTAATTGCCGGACTGATGGTTGCCTGCCGTATGCTCTGGGACTACTGGCTGCGCTCCCAGGTACAGATGACGCCCGAAGAAATGTCCGGCCTCACTTTTATGGAGAAGGCGGCTTTTGCATTTGAAAGATTCTGCAGTATGATAAGCCACGCAACCGGTTTCCGGAAGAGAAGAATGGAGGAAGAATTTGGAAAACAGAAACTGCTGTAGAGAAGAAGAACAGACATAAAAAGCCCCGCACAGATGAAGATTCCTTTCATTTATGCGGGGCTTTTTCTTTCGTCTTTTATCCGACGGAACTTTCGGAAAGTTCCGGTTCGTTTTCTTCCGGAATGTCAGAGGCTTCTGTGGAAATCATGCGCACCGGACTGGACTTGTCGATGTCTTCTGCCAGTTTCTGGGCTTTCAGAAGGATGTCCGATACTTCGGGGTCTTCCGCTTCCTCCGCCACATAACAGCGTGCGCTTTCATCCGGGAAGAGATGGTTTTTCAGTTTAAAGGCCATCAGGAACGCCTCCAGTTCTTCCTGAAGGGCCTTTCGGTAAAACTCAAAATAAAAGCGGATTTCCGTTTTCTCAAAATCCGTACACATGCACCCACACTGGTTTCCCCGGGTCTTGCTCTTGCGGCGGAAATATTCCGTGTCCCCGGTTACCATGTAGAAAATCTGTACCAGCAGGTTTTCCTCGATGTCGCTGTGATAAGTAAACCAGTGTTTGTTCAGTCTGTCTTTCTGAAGTGCTTCCTCGTCTATGTCGTATTTTTTCAACAGCTTCTGGTAAAGCCGGAGGGCAGATTCCCGTTCTCCGCCTTCCCCCCGTTCTGCCAGAGCTTTAATCTTCAGCAGTTTTGCTTCCAGCTTGTTTTCGTCCACGATTTTAATCCCCTTACTCCCTGATATAATGACTGATGAGTCTGACGACATACATTAACCATGTGCTTCGCCCATGCCATGCCTCCGGCGGATGCACACGCCCCGGCATGGTAACTGCCTCCCTGTGGTCGGCCCGGGGCGGCGCCGGTATAATGTCTGACGACATTATGACATATGCTTCGCACATGTTATGCCTCCGGCGGATGCACACGCCCCGGCATGGTAACTGCCTCCCTGTGGTCGGCCCGGGGCGGCGCCGGTATAATGTCTGACGACATTATACCATAAAATGGGCGAATGTGAATGGGGAAATATTATTTTACCAGGAAGCTGTGTTCTTCTTCCAGAGGGATGTCAGTTTCCACTACGTGTTCTATCCGGATAAAGCTGCGGCTGTGGAGGCGGGAGAGGAGCAGGGCAACGGATTCGGGGTCGCCCTGGGCTTCCATTTCCACGGTTCCGTCCCAACAGTTTTTTACCCAGCCTGTAAGGCCGAGGCTCTGGGCCAGATACATGGCGCTGTAGCGGAAGCCGACGCCCTGCACCCGTCCGGAAAAAATAAAATGTCTTCGGATTCGTTTCATACCTTGTATTTTCTCCTTATATTTGTTACAGTTATTAGACAATGATAGAAGCGTCAGAAGCTCCGAAACCCGGGCCGGAAGGAATCGGCCCGCACTTTACAGAAAGAAGGGTGTGTATGTCAGTGCTGGAACGGCTGCTACAGTATCCGGGATTTGTCTACCGGATTGGAAATGACCAGTACTTCCTTGGAAAATGGCTTTGCAGAAAGGTGGAAGATACCGATGTATCGGACTGCAGGGCAATGTATGAAATCTGTTCTGCCGCAAAGGAAGAGGAGGAGACTTCCCTCTATTTTCAGAAACTGCGGGCATACAGCGATTTTGCTGTGGTGCCGCCGTATAATCCGCAGGGACTGAAAGAAAAGATGGGCGCTCTGCTTGGTTCCCTTTCAGACGGCGATTCTTCCGGTCTGGAAAAACAGGTGGAGCAGTTCGCCCTGGACTATGAACGGCTGGTGGGCCCCCTGCCATCCTCCAGATAGGGGATGACATCCAGAAGACTCTCAAACTTTCCTGCGCAGAGACGGAGGGTTTCCTCATCCGGCTGAACCAGGTCAGGCACCATGACCGGAATCATGCCTGCCGCATGGGCAGAGCGGATTCCGGCAGGAGCGTCTTCCAGGGCCACGCTTCTTGCCGGTACGGCATGTATCAGTGAGCAGGCAGTCAGGTAAATCTCCGGATCCGGTTTTGCGTTTGTGACCATGTCGCCAAACACAGCCCCGTCCAGCAGCTTCCAGATATCTGCTCTTTTGAGCAGGTCTGTAGAGTAAACCCGCCGTGACGAAGTCGCCACGGCTGTTTTTATGCCCCGGCTGTGTGCCCAGTTCAGAAGTTCCCGGACGCCCGGTTTCATGGCAAGACCTTCTTCGGCCACAATTTCCTGGAACCGGGCTCTCGTAATCCGGTTGAAATCATCCATGGGAAAATCCTGGCCGAAGACGCCCTGAAAATATTCCTTACGTCTTTTCACGTTAAAGCCAAGTGTGTTGTAAATGTGCTCGCCGATTTTTCCGTAACCCAGCTGTTCGCCTGCGTCATTCCAGGTGCGCTGTACGACTCTCTCTGAGTCGAAAATCAGCCCGTCCATATCAAAAACCAGTGCATCCAGTATCATAATTAAAATTCAATCCCCTTTGCCAGTGCATCCTTGAGATAGGATGTCACATCTTCCAGTTTGCGGATGACCTCCTGCTTTTCCTCCCAGTCTTCGCCCCGCATGTCATAGTTTACCAGCTTCTGCTGAATTTCCTTTACCTGTCTGATTAACTCGGCTGTCATAGTATAGCCCCCTTTTCTAAAATCGAAACTGCTGTTTCTGACTGTTATTTTACATTATACGGGAGTGACATTACAATAGAGTTTCAAATTCCTAAACAAAAGTTAAGAAATCAGGATAATGTCTCCATAAAATGTGTAAATCCGGGACCATGGGGAATGATTTCAAATTCCAGGGGCTTCCGGGAGACCGGATGGAGGAAACGGAGCCGGAAAGCGCACAGGGCAATGGGATGATAGCCTGGCGCATGAACAAACTCCGGATTGTATTTGCTGTCACCCCAAAGCGGGGCTCCGGCGTGGGCCAGCTGTACCCGTATCTGATGATGCCGCCCGGTTTTCAGGGTGACATGAACCAGGGAAAGGTTTGCTTCCCGGTCCTTTGCCGTGACCTGATAGGAAAGTTCGGCATATTTGGCAAGCGGCGTATTTTCCGGGCAGACCTGGGACAGATTATTTCTTCCGTCCTTCACCAGATAATCTGTCAGCTTTCCGGAAGAATGCGGCAGAAAACCGCAGGTGACTGCCAGATATTCTTTTCCGAAACCGTCCTCCTGAAGCTGCCGGTTCAGGGCTCTTGCCGCCGTCAGGGTCTTGGCGAAAACGAGAAGCCCTTCCACCGGCTGGTCCAGCCGGTGTATGATAGAAAGATGGGGCGCCTTCGACGGAGAAAAGTAATTCCGCAGAAGGCTCAGCATGTCGGGAGTCCCGGTCTTTCTGGTTTCTACCGGCACGCCGGCCGGCTTGATACATACAATGATATGACCATCCTCGTACAGGGTCTCAAACTGGTTCTCTTTTCTCATGCATAATCCCCCCTTTTCCTGCGTATCTGATATCTATCTTCATTTAAACACAGTCCGCGGGCGAATGTCAACGAAAGAAGCCGGACATGGGGAGATTCCCCAAAACGGGTTGACAAATATGCGGTTTTAGCATAAAATTTTTTGTAATTCAAAAAAATTATGGGCGATGAACAGAATTAGTACGCAGAAAAGCTGGCAAAGAGAGGTCCGGTATGGTGAGAAGGACTGCATGTGGACTGCGGAACCGGTCTGGGAGCTTCCCTGTGAAAGCAGGGCGTATCCGGCGTTAACGGAAAATGAAGGGAACGTTTCGCAGAAACTGCGGGGACGTTAATTTAGGGTGGTACCGCCGGTATTCCGGTCCCTGAGGGGGCAGGAGCCGGCGGTTTTTCTATACCAGGGATACGCATTCCCAAATCAGGCTCTGCCCGAAACCAGAAAAAAGAAAAGGAGAGAGCAGAAATGGCAAAGGAAAAGAAATTTGTAGAATCCATTACTTCCCGGGAAGAGGATTTTGCCCAGTGGTACACGGATGTGGTGCGGGAGGCAAAACTCTGTGACTACTCTTCCGTAAAGGGATGTCTGAACTACCTGCCCAACGGCTATGCCATCTGGGAAAAAATTCAGGCGGACCTGGATAAGCGGTTTAAGGAAACCGGTGTGGAGAACGTGTATCTTCCGGTTCTGATACCGGAAAGCCTGCTTCAGAAGGAAAAGGACCATGTGGAGGGATTCGCGCCGGAAGTGGCCTGGGTTACCAAAGGCGGAGCAGAACGTCTGCAGGAGAAGATGTGTATCCGGCCCACGTCGGAGACCCTGTTCTGCGATTTGTGGTCCAGAACCGTACAGTCCTACCGGGATCTGCCCAAGGTATGGAATCAGTGGAACTCTGTTCTGCGCTGGGAAAAGACGACCCGTCCTTTCCTGCGTTCCCGGGAATTCTTATGGCAGGAAGGCCATACCATCCATGCTACCTATGAAGAGGCCGAGGAGCGGACACTGACCATGCTTAAGGTTTATCAGGATTTCATCCGGGATTCCCTGGCGATTCCTTTCGTGTCAGGACCGAAGACCGAGAGCGAGAAATTCGCGGGCGCCCAGGATACCTATACGGTAGAGGCACTGATGCATGACGGGAAAGCCCTGCAGTCAGCTACCAGCCACTTCTTTGGAAGCGCATTTCCGGATGCGTTTGACATTAAGTACCTGGATAAGAATAACGAACTGCACAGCGTATATGAGACTTCCTGGGGGCTTTCCACCCGGATTATCGGAGCGATTATTATGGTGCATGGAGATGACAGCGGTCTGGTACTGCCCCCCAGAATTGCGCCGGTGCAGACACGGGTAATTCCGGTTGCCCAGCATAAAGAGGGCGTTCTGGAAAAAGCGGCGGAACTTACCGAACAGCTGCAGAAGGCAGGATACAGTGTGAAGATGGACGATTCCGAGAAGAGCCCCGGCTGGAAATTCAGCGAGCAGGAAATGCTGGGTATTCCTACCCGGATTGAAATCGGACCGAAGGATATCGAGAAGAACCAGGTGGTAGTGGTACGCCGGGATACGAGAGAGAAAATCTTCGTTTCCATGGAAGATATCAGCACCCGTCTGGGCGAGATTCTGGAAGAGATTCAGAAAGACATGTATGAGCGGGCAAAGGCATTTCTGGACGCCCATATCGATACCGCTCTGACCATGGACGAAATGAAAGAGAAATTTGCCCAGAACCGTGGATTTATCAAGGCTATGTGGTGCGGAAGCGAAGAATGTGAGGACGAAATCAAGACGGAAACCGGTGGCGCTTCCTCCCGGTGTATCTGCCAGGGCGAAGAGGCCATCGGCGATACCTGTATTTACTGCGGGAAACCGGCAAAACACATGGTTTATTTTGGAAAAGCGTACTAGGAGACGAGGACAATGAAGATTCAGTTACCGGAAAAAGTGCAGGAGATTATCGGCACCCTCCAGGACGGCGGGTTTGAGGCCTGGGCTGTGGGCGGATGTGTCCGGGATTCTATTCTGGGGAGAAGCCCGGAAGACTGGGACATCACGACTTCGGCCATGCCGGAGGAGGTAAAACGTCTGTTTCCGCGGACCTTTGATACGGGGATTGCACACGGAACGGTAACCGTGGTTCTCGAACATGAGAATTTTGAAGTCACTACTTACCGGATAGACGGAGAATATGAAGACAGCCGTCATCCCAAAGAAGTGACCTTTACCAGGAGCCTGAAAGAAGACCTGCTGCGCCGGGATTTTACGATAAACGCAATGGCCTACAACGGGGAAAAAGGACTGGTAGATCTGTTTGGCGGCATGGAAGACCTCTCGGCCGGGATTATCCGGTGTGTGGGAAGCCCAGAAGAGCGGTTTTCCGAGGACGCCCTGCGGATTCTCCGGGCCGTCCGGTTCGGGGCCCAGCTTGGATTTTCCATTGAGGAAAAGACCCGGGAGGCCATCCGGGACCGGGCTGGTGACCTGCGCCGTATCAGCGCGGAGCGGATTCAGACAGAGCTGGTGAAGCTGCTGGTGTCTTTCCATCCGGAGAAAATCCGGGATGCCTGGGAACTGGGAATTACAGGAGTCATTCTTCCGGAATTTGACCGGATGATGGAAACGGAGCAGGAGACGCCCTACCACTGCTATAATGTGGGGGAACACACCATTCACGCCCTGATGGCCGTGGAGCCGGAGAAGATTCTCCGGCTGACCATGCTGTTTCACGATATGGGAAAACCGGAGAAAAAAACGGTGGACGAGACAGGACGGGCCCATTTTAAGGGGCATGCGGAGGTAAGCGCCCGAATCGCCTCCGGAATTATGCGGCGGCTGAAATTTGACAATGACACCAGGCAGAAAGTGGAAAAACTGGTGTATTATCATGATTACCGGATGCCGGCTCAGGCGCGGAACGTCCGCCGGGCCATGAACCGGATAGGTGAGGAACTGTTTCCCCGCTATCTGAAGGTGCGCCGGGCGGATACTGCGGCCCAGAGCAGCTATTTAAAAGAAGAAAAGGAAGCCAACCTGGCAGGAGTGGAACAGTGCTACCGGGATATCCTGGAACGGCAGGAATGCGTTTCCCTTAAGACTCTGGCGGTAAACGGAGGAGACCTGATAAAGCTGGGAATAAATCCCGGTCCGGAAATCGGGAAAATACTGAATGCGCTTCTTGCGGAAGTACTGGAACACCCGGAAAAGAATCAGAAGGAAGTACTTCTGGAAATGGCGAAAAACCAGGCATGATTTGCCCCTCCTGCGGCATACATTTAAAAGAACATGATAAATGCTGTCGCAGGGGGATGTTATGAGAGACTGTGGAATCAGCGTACTGGAACAGTACGAACTGGATGTGTACAGCACCCGACGAATCAGGGGTGCTGTTTTGTGTGATACGGACAGAGGACTTTTCCTTTTGAAAGAAGTGCCCCGGGCAGCGGCACGGTTTCCGGTACTGGAAGAGGTGTACCGGAAGCTGCAGGAAAATGGCCTGACCATGACGGATATTCCACTGAAAAACAGGGAAGGAGCGCTGGTCAGCTGTGCCGCTGACGGCACATCTTATATGGTAAAAAAATGGTTTCAGGGAAGAGAATGCGATGTCCGGAGGGAAAGCGAGCTGAAAGAGGCGTCCCGCCAGCTGGCACGGATTCATCAGGCCCTTCATTTCGGGGCAGAATGGATGCCGGCGGGGCCACCGCCGCTGGCGGAGGAATTTGAACGGCACAGCCGGGAACTCAGGAAGGTGCGGAATTTTATCCGCAGGAGAAGTCTCAAGGGAGAGTTTGAATATGCTTTTCTGCAGGCCTTTGATGAGATGTATTCCTGGGCGGAGACAGCCCGGGAAAGGCTGGAGAAAAGCCGGACGGAAGAACTGCGGCAGAAGGCCCTGGAAGGGGGCGACGTAATACACGGAGACTACAATTACCACAATATCCTGATATGTCCGCAGGGGATTGCCGTCACGTGTTTTGAACACGCCCACCGGGATATCCAGCTTGCGGATTTTTATTATTTTCTTCGGAAGACACTGGAGAAAAACCGGTTTGACGAGCGGACCGGCTATCAGATGATGCGGGGCTACGATTCTGTACTGACTCTTGGAAAAGTTCAGCGGGAATATCTGGCAATCCGGCTCTGCTATCCGGAAAAATTCTGGAAGACGGCCAATACGTATTTTCATTCCAGCAAAGCGTGGATTCCGGCAAAAAATGTGGAAAAACTGCAGCTCTGTGTGGCGCAGAATAAGGAAAAGAAAAAATTTCTTGAAAACCTTTTTGCATTCCATTTTTAAAAGGGAGAATCCGTATGGGAACGGAGTGGGGAAATATGCGGAAAAAGTGCGAAAAACCAGGGCTTTCCGCACTTTTCTGCTCATAATACTTGACAAAGAAATGAAAACCCGATATAACTTAGTATAGGGTTATTCCTGCACCTTTTGGAGGAGGAAACCTTGCGAATTAAGGGATAGAATAAGTAAGGTTATTCTAAAGTATATTACAGGAGGAAGTACCATGAACAAAACAGAATTAGTTGCAGCAGTAGCTGAGAAAGCAGAAGTTTCTAAAAAGGATACTGAAAAAGCACTCAAGGCTTTTGTTGACGTAGTTACAGAAGAGCTGAAGAAAGGTGAGAAAGTTCAGCTTGTTGGCTTTGGAACATTTGAAGTAAGTGAAAGAGCTGCAAGAGAAGGAAGAAATCCGCAGACCGGAAAAACTATGAAGATTGCTGCCTGCAAGGCTCCGAAGTTCAAAGCCGGAAAGGCATTAAAAGACGCTGTAAACGCATAAGTTTTTGCGCAGTTATATAAGAGGACGAAATAGAGAGCTGTGAGGCTCTCTATTTTTTGCGCGATACGCCCGTCAAGTGACCGGCCGAAGGGGCAGGCCAGCTTGCATAGGCGGCCCGGCATTTGACGGGCAAGTACAGCGAACAGCTTTGCTGTGAGCTGTGCGGTATCGCGGTCATCGAGCGGCAATCGGGCCCGGGGGAATGTTTTCCCCGGGCCGATAAAGGAGGAAGACTATGAGACTGGATAAATTTTTAAAGGTTTCCCGGCTGATTAAGCGAAGGACCGTGGCAAACGAAGCCTGCGATGCGGGAAGAGTACTGGTGAACGGCAACGTGGCCAAGGCTTCTGCGCAGGTAAAAAAGGGTGATGTGCTGGAGCTTCAGTTCGGGACAAAGACGGTAAAGGCCGAGATTCTGGACATCCGGGAGACGACAAAGAAGGACGAAGCGGCTGAGATGTTCCGCTATCTGTAGGGCCTTTTCGCAAAAGGAGATGGGAGCCTGGACTCATAAATCCCCGTTTTTCCTCATACAATGATAGAAAGCAGGATACTGGCTGCGGGAAAGGCGGGATGCGAAAGTGGAAGAAAGACAGGTGCCGAAGACAAATAACCACAGACTTGTGGTTAATAACCGGAAAACCAGTGTAGTGACGGGAGTGCTGGACGTACTTTCCTTTGATTTAAATGAAATTCTGCTGGAAACAGAGCAGGGAATGATGATGGTGAAAGGCACGGATATGCACGTGAACAGACTGAGCCTGGAAAAAGGCGAGGTAGATCTGTCAGGGAATATTGACAGCATCGCGTATTCGGACGTACACCCGGCGGCAAAGTCGGGAGAGAACCTGCTGTCAAAGCTGTTCCGGTGATATGCCATGGCAGGAATTGGGACAGAAACAGCGGCGTTTCTTCATGCATGTCTGACCGGAATCACCGTGACGGCAGCCTGGCTCTGGCTGCGCGTATGGAGGCGGATACTGCCCCATGGCCTATGGCTTCTGAACCTGGAGGACGGGCTGTTCTGGGCGGCTTCCGCTGTATATATATTTGTGCAAATTTACCATACAAATAATGGGGAAATCAGATGGTATTTTGTACTAGGTGTTGTGGTTGGGTCTGCTTTTTTGCGACTTTTTTGTGTTTTTGCAAAAAAAATTCAAAAAAAGATTTACGTTTTGCTGTGGAAAAAACCGGACAAAAATGGTTGATAAATTCATAAAAAACGGCTAAGATGAATATATTAAACATAGGGTGAGTAGTGTCGGTTTATCCGGCAAAAAGGTGAGTATAAATATGGCAGGCATGAAGAAAAGAAGCCGTACACGGCAGAAAAACAGCAGCCTTCGCCGACATAAGAGAAGTGTAGCAGCCATTACAGGGATTATTATTTTACTGGGTGCAGTTGTTTTTGTTCAGGGGATGCGTTTACAGAGACAGAACCAGCAGTACATTGCCCAGGAAGAGGAACTGCAGGCACAGCTGGATGAGGCGGAGAAGCGTTCAGAAGAGATTGACAGTCTGAAAGACTATGTCGGGACAGACGAATACATTGAAGAGATAGCAAAAGAAAAACTGGGTCTTGTTCATGAGAATGAGATACTGTTCCGTGCGGAGCAGTAGCCTGCCGGTATTACAGAAAAGACAAAAGATAAGCTTTGGACGAAAGTCCGAAGCTTTTTTATATATTTAGGAAACAGTAATGGGGGAGTAGAAAATGGAAGACAAGAGGGAGAATCAGGCGGTGGTGACCAATCCGTATGTTACCAGGGCGGACAGGCTTGCGTCATCGCTTCAGCACCTGGCTGATACATTTCTGAAGCTGGAAGAGCCCAGAAGCGGGTTCTGCACGGAAGAGATAGAGGATATGTTTGAACGGGTAGCCGGAAAGGTCTGTGCCGGCTGTGAAAAGAGAAAAAGCTGTCTGGGAGAGAAACGGGAGCAGATACGCGCACTTGTCTGTGAAATATTAAGGACCGCGGAGGAATACGGGGCGGAGCTGAATGTGGAACTGAAAAGGAAACTGCAGAGACAGTGTATTCTGGCGCCCCGGCTGATGCGGGAAACCCTGGAGGTGTTTCGGGACGCCCGGGAAGTTCTTGTGTGGAATAACCGGATGGTACAGAACCGGGAAGGGTGCGCTGTCCAGCTGGACACGTTCGCCCGGATGATACAGCATGCCGCCAGGGAGCTGGAGGCAAGCATATTTTCTGACCCGCCGCTGGAAAAGCGTATCAAAATTCAGTTTAAGAAAGAGGGAATCCGGCTTTTAAGCTCTGTGTTCTTTGTGACGCCGGAAGGAAAATATGAAATCCATGTTACAGTGCGCCCGGAAAAAGGCATCTGTGTGACCACCAGAGCGCTGGCGCAGATACTGTCCCGGTGCACGGGCAAACGGATGTGTCCGGCCCGGGCTGAAAGACTGGTGCTGGGGCAGGATTATGAAACCATTATCTGCGTGGAGGGACCGGCCTTTTACACCATGCAGGGAATTGCCAGAATCGGAAAAGGATGCCAGAAAATATCCGGGGACAGCTTTCTGACCACGCCGCTGCCAGGAGGACAGGAAGCGGCCATTCTGTCTGACGGTATGGGCTCCGGAGAGCGGGCCATGCAGGAGAGCAGTATGGTTGTGGAAATGCTGGAAGAACTTCTGCAGGCGGGATTTCCCCAGGAAACAGCACTGTCCATGATGAATACGGCTCTGGTAATGGGACGGGAAGAGGTATTCTTTTCCACGGTGGATATGACTACCTTTGATTTGTATACCGGGGAATGCAGTATCATCAAGGCCGGCGCGGCACAGACGTTTATCCGTACAGAGGGGAAGGTGGAGCATGTTTATTCAGAGAGCCTGCCTCTGGGCGTGGTGCAGAAGCAGGACTTCCGGCAGGACGTCCGGAAACTGCACGCCGGGGATATGGTGGTTATGGTGACAGACGGCGTACTGGATGCTCTGCCGCCTGGCGGGCAGGAGCGTCTGCTGGATCTGATAATAGCAGGAACCCGTCTGGAAAACCCGGAAGGACTGGCCCATTACATTCTCGAGAAAGTACTGGAACTGGGAGAAGAAATCCCCCGGGACGACATGACAGTTCTGGTGGCAGGAATCTGGGAAGTGTGATATAGTAACGGTACCAGGGTTTCGAGGTCCGAAGCACATTTGTGCCTGCACAAAAATGTGCTTCGGACTTTGAAACCCGCCAGAATATGAGGAAGAAGCGGGGGAGGGGCCCCGCGAATTCCGAATATTCTGTAGAACTGCGGGAGCACGGACGTGCGGAGCAGTTCGAGGTACCGTTAGAAAAGTAGAGGAAAGGAATGAGGAAGAAGCGGGGGAGGGGCCCCGCGGATTCCGAATATTCTGTAGAACTGCGGGAGCACGGAAGTGCGGAGCAGTTCGAGGTACCGTTAGAAAAGTAACGGAAGCGAATGAAAGCGGAAACAAAGCGAGCGAGGAAAAGGAAACAGATGAAGAAGAAAGTAGAGCAGTACATGAAACAGTGGAAGATGATAAGCCCGGGAGACATGGTCATCGCAGGTGTCTCCGGAGGCGCGGATTCTGTATGCCTGCTCGTGCTGCTGGATATGCTGCGGAAGGAATGGGATTTTTCCCTGACCGTTGTCCACGTCAATCACGGCCTTCGGGGAGAGGAGGCCCGGCGGGATGAAGAATTTGTAAAATCGTTTTGCAAAGGGCTGGACGTTCCCTGCTCTGTAACCCGTGCCAACGTCCGGAAGCTTGCGGGAGAATGGCGCTGTTCCGAAGAAGAAGCGGGCCGCATGGTCAGGCGCCAGGCTTATGAGGAAGCGGTGCGGAAGTATGGAGGAAACCGGATAGCCCTGGCCCACCAGCAGGATGACAATGTGGAGACGTTTCTGCTGAATGCGGCAAGGGGGAGCAGACTGAAAGGACTCGGCGGTATATATCCCGTAAAAGGACTGTATATACGGCCGCTTCTTTGTGTCAGCCGCCGGGAAATCCTGGATTTTCTGGAAGAGAGGAACCTTCCTTTCTGCACGGACAGTACCAATGAAGAAGACGAATATACCCGGAACCGGATTCGCCACCATGTTATTCCGCTTCTGGAAAGGGAAGTTCATGCCGGTGCGGTGAGCCACATCAGCAGTGCCATGGAGTATCTGAGGGAAGTGGAGGCTTATCTGGAGAGACAGGAGGAGGCCGCCTGCCGAAACTGTCTTGTGAAAGAAAAGGGGCAGATACGCCTGCTCCAGCAGCCCTGGGAGGAGCTGGAGCCTCTGATTGGAGACCGGGTACTGCAGAGAGCCCTGGTGCTTGCCGCCGGAAAGGCCCGGGACATCGGGGCGGTTCATGTGGAAAGCCTGGGAAACCTCCTGCGGGGACAGACGGGGAAACGGCTCAGTCTGCCCTATTCGGTGGAAGGCGTAAAAGGCTACGGGGAAGTTGTCCTTGGGAAAAAGCAGGAAACGGCGGGCCGAAAAAGACAGGAATCAGAAAAGGAAACCGTCCTGCCGATAAAAGCGCAGCCCCAGGGGAGCCTTCGGGCCGGAAAACTTCAGATTTCCTGGCGGGTTTTTCCGAGACCGGAAATCCTGGAGGGGATACCGAAAAAAACATACACGAAATGGTTCGACTATGGTATAATAAAAGATAATATCAGTATACGGACGCGAATGGCCGGGGACCGGATTGCAGTGGACCGGGAAGGACACCGTCAGAAGCTGAAGTCTTTTTTTATTAACGAGAAAATTCCGGCAGAAGAAAGGAACTCGATTCCCCTGCTGGCAGAAGGCCCGGAAATACTCTGGATTATAGGATACCGGCAGGGAAGTACCTGCCAGGTGACCCAGGAGACGTCGGTGATACTGGAGATTACAATACTTGGAGGAGCAGAACATGGGAGAGAAGATTAAGGTTCTCATACCGGAAGAGGATGTAAATACCCGGATTGAAGAGCTGGGGAAAAAAATCAGCGAAGATTATGCAGGCCGTCAGGTGCACCTGATTTGTGTACTGAAAGGCGGTGTTTTTTTCATGTGTGAACTGGCAAAACGAATCAGTGTGCCGGTTTCCATGGATTTTATGAGTGTAAGCAGTTATGGAGACGGAACTTCTTCCAGCGGAATCGTCAAAATCGCAAAAGACCTGGATGAATCCCTGGAGGGGAAGGACGTTCTGATTGTGGAGGATATTGTGGATTCCGGAAGGACTCTTTACTATCTGATGGACATCCTTGGGAAACGTGGCCCGAGGAGTATGCGGCTGTGTACTCTGCTGGATAAGCCGGACCGCCGTGTCAGGGATGTAAAGGTAGACTATGTGGGATTTGAGATTCCGGATGAATTTGTAGTGGGCTTTGGGCTGGACTATGCCCAGAAATACCGGAATCTTCCTTACATCGGGGTAGTAGAACTGTAGAGGAAAGGAGCCGCCATTGAATAATAACAGAGCGAGAGGACTAAACGGGCTGATGACCCTGGTGCTGTGCATCTTTCTGGCTGTAGGGGTTTACTGGGCCATGCACCAGGCACAGCAGGAGGGAATGGCCTATACCTGGCAGGATTTCCGGGAGGACCTGACGGAGGAGAATATAGAAGATGTGGAGATACGCCAGAACCGGGTGGCGCCTACGGGAACGCTTCGGATTACCCTGGACAATGATACCGTGGAACAGCTTCATGTTTCCGACGTCAATGAAGTGCAGGATATCCTGGATGAATACGGACTGGATTACCGCATGAGCGACGTTCCCCAGGATACCTGGGTGACCACAACACTGGTACCGCTGCTTCTGATGGGAGGAGTGGTCATTCTGATGTTTGTGATGATGAGCCGTCAGGGCGGGGCCAACTCCAGGGCCATGAATTTTGGCAAGAGCCGTGCAAAGATGAGTACGGATCTGCAGAATAAAGTAGACTTTTCCCAGGTGGCAGGACTGCAGGAGGAAAAGGAAGAACTGGAAGAAATTGTGGATTTCCTGAAAACACCGGGAAAATATATTCAGGTGGGGGCCAGAATCCCCAAAGGGGTACTTCTGGAAGGCCCGCCGGGAACTGGAAAGACCCTGCTTGCAAAGGCAGTGGCAGGGGAGGCCGGAGTGCCGTTCTTTACTATTTCCGGCTCGGATTTCGTGGAAATGTTTGTCGGTGTGGGAGCGTCCCGTGTCAGGGACCTGTTTGAGGACGCCAAGAAAAACGCTCCCTGCATTGTATTTATCGATGAGATTGACGCAGTAGCCAGACGGAGAGGAACCGGCATGGGCGGCGGTCACGATGAGAGAGAGCAGACGCTGAATCAGCTTCTGGTAGAGATGGATGGGTTCGGTGTCAACGAGGGTATCATTGTGATGGCGGCTACCAACCGGGTGGACATTCTGGATCCCGCGATTCTCCGGCCGGGCCGGTTTGACCGGAAAGTAATGGTAGGCCGTCCGGATGTAAAAGGACGACAGGAAATTCTGGGAGTTCATGCCAAAGGGAAACCGCTGGGCGACGATGTGGATTTACAGCAGATAGCGCAGACTACGGCGGGATTTACCGGCGCCGATTTGGAAAACCTGCTGAATGAAGCGGCTATTCTGGCCGCCAAGGACGACCGGGTATACATCCGTCAGAGCGATATCCAGAAAGCCTTTGTAAAAGTGGGAATCGGAGCGGAAAAGAAGAGCCGGGTTATTTCCGATAAGGAAAAACGGATTACCGCCTACCATGAGGCCGGACATGCGATTCTTTTCCATGTGCTGCCGGACGTGGGACCGGTTTACAGCGTATCTATCATCCCGACGGGACTGGGAGCGGCCGGTTATACCATGCCTCTTCCGGAAAAAGACGAGATGTTTAATACAAAGGGGAAAATGCTTCAGGACATCACCGTGGCTCTGGGAGGACGGGTGGCAGAAGAGATTGTCTTTGACGACATTACCACCGGGGCTTCCCAGGATATCAAGCAGGCCACATCCCTGGCAAAATCCATGGTTACGAAATTCGGTATGTCGGAGACCCTGGGACTGATTAACTATGACAACGACAACGACGAAGTATTTATCGGCAGAGACCTGGCGCATGCATCCAGAGGATACGGAGAACAGGTAGCAGGTACCATTGACTCAGAAGTCAAGCGTATCATTGATGAATGCTACGAGAAGGCGAAGAGAATTATCGGTGAGCATAAGAATGTGCTGGACTCCTGTGCGCAGCTGCTTTTGGAAAAGGAGAAGATTACGCGCGAAGAATTTGAAGCACTGTTCGTATAGAATCACCCCTCTTCGCGGAAAGAAAATGGGGTTTGAATATGAACAGACAGGCATTGTTTTGTGACGGAACAGACGCATATGTAAGCCCGACAGAACCGGAAGCAGGCCAGAATATTCAGCTGTGGTTCCGGACGGCGAAGAATGATGTGGATGAAGTGACTCTGCAGTACAGAATCGGCGAAGAAGGAAGCTACAGTACCGCTCCGCTGAGAAAGATAATCTCACGGGGAGAGTTTGATTATTATAATATCAGCCGCACAATGCGGGAGGGCGTCCTGCGGTACCGGTTCGTTATCCGTTCCGGCGATGAGGTGTGTTACTACAATAAGTGGGGCGACCATGACAATGAGCCGCAGGAATATTACGACTTCCGGATTACGCCGGGTTTTTCCGTGCCCGACTGGGCAAAAGGGGCCGTCATGTATCAGATTTATGTGGACCGGTTCTGTAACGGGGATCCTTGCAATGACGTGGAGACCGGGGAATACAGCTATATTGGCGAGACCAGTGTCCGGATAACGGACTGGAACCAGAAGCCCTCGGCCATGGACGTCCGGAATTTCTACGGCGGCGATTTGCAGGGCGTCATGGACAAACTGGATTATCTTCAGAATCTGGGAATTGAAGTGATTTACTGTAATCCGCTTTTTGTGTCTCCTTCCAATCACAAATATGACACCCAGGATTATGATTATATAGACCCCCATGTGGGGAAGATTGTGGTGGACGGCGGGAATCTGCTTCCGGAAGGTTCCCTGGAAAATAAGGACGCGGGGAAATACCGTATCCGGACCACGGACAAACGGAATCTGGAGGCCAGCAACCAGCTGTTTATCCAGCTGGTGGAAGAAGTCCATAAAAGAGGAATGAAAATTATTCTGGACGGTGTGTTTAACCACTGCGGTTCCTTTAATAAATGGCTGGACCGGGAACTGATATATGAATACGCGGACGGCTATGAGCGGGGAGCCTATGTGGATGCAAACAGCAGATACCGCACGTATTTTCTGTTTCACAAAGACGACCCGTCGGAATGGCCCTTTAACAGAAGCTATGACGGCTGGTGGGGACACGATACCCTGCCGAAACTGAATTACGAGGATTCTCCGGAGCTGGAAGAGTATGTCCTGAATATCGCCAGGAAATGGGTGTCTCCCCCGTACAATGCGGACGGCTGGCGGCTGGACGTGGCCGCGGACCTGGGAAGGAGCAACGAGTTTAATCATGAATTCTGGAAGAAATTCCGGAAGGCGGTAAAAGAGGCCAATCCCAATGCGCTGATTCTTGCGGAACACTATGGAGACCCCAGCGAGTGGCTGCAGGGAGACGAGTGGGACAGTGTGATGAATTACGATGCATTTATGGAGCCGGTGACCTGGTTCCTGACCGGTATGGAAAAGCACAGCGACGACTACCGGGAAGACCTGCTGGGCAATGCGGATAACTTCGCGGATTCCATGAAACACCATATGTCCCATATGATGATGCCTTCCCTGCTTACCTCCATGAATCAGCTTTCCAACCATGACCATTCCCGGTTCCTGACCAGAACAAATCATGTGGTGGGCAGGGTGGCGGACAAAGGATCCGAGGCGGCGGAGCAGGGAGTCAATAAGGCCATTATGCGCGCGGCCATCGTCATTCAGATGACCTGGATTGGCGCACCCACGCTGTATTACGGGGATGAAGCAGGAGTCTGCGGTTTTACCGACCCGGACAGCCGGAGGACCTACCCCTGGGGACATGAAGATACCGGGATGATAAATTTCTACCGGGAAATGATAAAGATACACAGAAGAAGCCAGGCATTGCGCAGAGGTTCCATTCTGATGCTGACAAAGGAGAAGGATCTGATAGCCTATGCCAGATTCTGGGGCGAAGAGCAGATAGTAGTGGTGGTGAACTGTGGAAATTATAACCGGGAAGTTTCCGTGCCGGTATGGCGCGCGGAAGTTGCGCCCGGTTCCAGCATGGCACGTATGATTTATTCCTATGACAGTGGATATATCGGAGAGTTTGAAGAGTACTATGTAAAGGAAGGCTGTATTCATCTGGTGATGGGAGCCTGTTCCGCAATCGTGCTGAAAAATAAGAAATGGTAAGAACAGTGCGGCGCCTGCTTCCGGGAGACCGGGGAGGGGCCGCCTTTCTCTGCTCCGAAAGTCTTGACGTATAAAAGTGGTTTTGCTACAATTAAAATCAGGGAAAAAGATGGATTTACCAGGCAATTTTTTTATTTCACAAAAGAGCTTTTCTGAGGAATATTCAGGATCCGCCGCGGGTCCTGGCGCCGGGTATGCAGTTATATGTGGGGGTATAAATAATACCGAAAAGAGAATAAGGAGGAAGTAGAATGATAAGTCTCACATTCGGGGAGCAGGTCAAGATTGTTTTAAGCAGAAAAGGAATGACTATCAAAGAACTGGCCGGGCAGATTGAGGAGAAAACCGGGAAGAAGATGTCCCGGCAGAATCTGACCCAGAGGCTGGGAAGGGATAATTTTCAGGAACAGGATATGCGTATGATAGCGGATATTCTGGGCTGTTCTTTCCAGCTCAGTATTCTGGCCACGGCGGAAGCGGCGGAAAAGGCTTCCGTGATAGAGGAGGAGCTTCCCACCCGGGCGGAACTTCACCGGCTGGAGACGAAGAAGGCCAGAAAAGAGGCCAGAAGGGAAGCCCGAAGAGAAGAAAAAGCAGAAGAAACCGAACGGGATATTACCATCGGAGAATTTGTAGACATGATGAGGAATCCGGTTCCGGAGATGGAAGAGGAACCGGAGGAAGCGGTTTCGGAAGAAGCTGTGGAAGTGACAGAAGTGGAAGCGGCAGAAGTACCGGAAGAGACGGCTCCGGAAGAGACAGAGACGGAACATCCGGTTTCCGCGGAACATCCGGTTTCCGCGGAAGAGAAGGTATACGCGGAAGAAACTGTGTCCGGGGAAGCAGAGCCTGCCGCAGCGGAAGACGAGGGTACGAAAGACAAAGCGGCGGCGGACGAAGTTTCCGCTACACCGGCCGCAGAGGAGACAGAAGCGGCGGCAGACCGGGAAACCTCTCAGGAATGGCACGGGTCGGAACGCAGGGGAGGACTGCGGGGAATCTTCCGGAAGAAAGAGAAACCGAAAGATTTTGAACCGATTAAGAAGCGGACAGACCTGGAGGAAGATCTGGAGCATGGAGATATCAATCCTTACACAGGGCACGAATATCAGAGCAACAGTGTACGGATGCATCCGAAGAGAATCGGGTATGTGCAGGTTTATGACCGCAGAACCCATAAATGGACAGATATGACGGAGTGGGCTTTCCTTGGAGTGGAAGAGAATAAGAAGGCGAAGCTTGGGAAAGATTACGAACCGCCGATTTATCTGGATTAGAGAAACAAAGAGACAGAAACAAAAAAGGAGGTGCGGCAGATTCTGCGGCACCTTTTACGAATCTGAGGGAAAAAACATGGAATGGAACAAGCTTTTATCGGCAAAGAGAAGTCGCTCCTCCGGCAGTATGGGAAGGCATGAGAAGACGGCAGATTTACGAAGCGAGTTTGAGAAAGACTACCACCGGATTATCGGGAGCGCATCTTTTCGCAGGCTTCAGGACAAGACCCAGGTATTTCCCCTGGATAAAAGTGATTTTATCCGTACCAGACTGACCCATTCGCTGGAGGTCTCTTCTTTTGCGAAATCTCTGGGACAGAATATCGGGGAAAATATTCTGGCCTGCCGGAAGGACCCGGCATTTACCAGGCAGATGAGGGAAGATATCGGCAGTATTCTGCAGTGCGCCGGGCTGATTCACGACATCGGCAATCCGCCTTTCGGCCATTTTGGAGAAGTGGCCATCCGGGAGTGGTTTGAGCGGAATCTGCCGGTGCTTATCTGGCACGGGAAACCGGTTACGGAAGTACTGACCCCGCAGATGCAGGAAGATTTCTATCATTTTGAAGGGAATGCCCAGGCTTTCCGGCTGGTGACAAAACTTCATTATCTGGTAGACGAGCACGGGATGAATCTTACGTATGCCCTTTTGAATACCATCGTAAAATATCCCGTGTCATCGCTGAATATCCGGCCGGATTCCGAAGATGTCCGGGAGCACAAGCTGGGGTTCTACCTGGCGGACGAGGCGCTTTACCGGGAAGTCGAAGCAGAAACCGGAACGGCAGGCTGCCGTCATCCGCTTACCTTTATCCTGGAAGCGGCAGATGACATTGCCTATAAGACGGCAGATATTGAGGATGCTTTTATCAAAGGATTTCTGTCTTATTCGGATTTGCGGGAGGAACTTGCCCGTCTGCACCAGGAGCACGGATACGGAGAAGGCGCGCTGGAGTACCGGGCCCTGGAAAAGCTGGAGAAGCTTTATGAAAGAGGAAGAGAGCGGGGAGACAAAAATCCCGGCGAATATGCTCTGAAAAACTGGATTATACGGACCCAGGGGTATCTGATTGCCTGCGCCACGGAAGGCTTTACTTCCCACTATGAGGAAATTATGGAAGGAACCTGGAAACAGGACCTGTTTGCGGGTACGTTTGGCGAAGCACTGATGGACCTGCTGGGCGATATGGCCTACCGGTATGTGTTTTCTTCTTCCCAGATTTATAAAATGGAAGTGACGGAATCCGTCATGCTGAACTATCTGATGGATATTTTTGTGCGTGCGGTCATGAAGTACGATGACAAAGAAGCGGAGCCGGATTCGATAGACCGCCGTATTGTGTTCTTTATCTCGGATAATTATAAATCGGCCTATCTGCTTCAGGCAAAGGGGAAGACAGAGGAAGAAAAACTGTACCTGAAGCTGCTGCTGGTGACGGATTATATCTGTGGTATGACGGACAGTTATGCCAAGAGGCTGTATCAGGAACTGAAGGCCATTTTTTAGCCCGGGGAGACGGCCGGCCAGAGTTCCTGCCCGGGACAATTTTTTTAAAAACGAATGTTTCAGAGCATACCGGAATAGTCTAGGAGTGGAAGGGAGTGCAGACAGACTATGAAGAAATTTAACCGGTATCTCTATGAATATGAAAACGGACAGCGTATACGAAATGCAGGCTTTGTGAAAGCGGAAGAAGGATGGGATGAGGCCCGGATTCAGGTCTACGGCCAGGGAACTGTGCCGGGAGAAAGCAGTCTGGAGGTTTTTGTATGCTACCTGAAGGATGGACAGTGTATCGGAGTGCCCATGGGACAGCTTCCGGCAGCGGATACCTCCTTCGGATGCCGTCTGGCTTATTCCGGCCGTGATTTGGGAGGGACTGAGAATTTCCGCCATACCGCGGGAATTCTGCTCCGGGGGACACGGGACGGAAAGACAGTCTGGTACGGCGCACTCTGGGAAGAAGGAAGACTCCGGCCGGAGGAAATGAAACCTGCAGGAAGCCTGGAACCCGAAGAGGAGATTCCGGACGAGGCTGCGCCCGAAGAGGAAAACCCGGACGAGGCTGTGTCCGAAGAGGAAAATCCTGACGAGGCCGTGCCCGGAGAGGAAAGCCAGGAAGAAGAAGACACAGAGGAAGAGACAGGGCCGCAGACCGCTGAGACTGCCAGGGCCGCCGAAGTCCTGGAAAGCCAGGAAAGCATCGCGGCGGAGGACAGAGAAGAGGAAAAAAAGGAAACTCCGCAGATTTACAAAATATCCAGGCAGGACCTGGCGGGCCTTCCCCGAAGGGAATGGAAGCTGGCCAACAATCAGTTTCTCCTGCACGGATTTTACAATTATCATCATCTGGTTTCTTTTTATCAGGAAGGCGTCTGCTGGCTGGGAGTGCCGGGAATCTGGCACCCAAAAGAACAGCGCGCGGCAGCGGCCTTTGGATTTGGAAGATTTATGCAGCCGGAGGAAGACGGGCTGAATCTGGAGGAAGGGGAACGGGAGGAGAATCCCCAGTTCGGATACTGGTGCCGTCAGGTCAGCCGGGTTCTGGGCGGGGAACAGGAATAACGGGAGAGTTGTATGAGAGAAAAACTGACAGAAGACGAAAAATATATGAAAGAGGCTATCCGCCAGGCAAAGAAAGCCTGGAAGCTGGAGGAAGTCCCCATTGGCTGTGTGATTGTCCATGAAGGAAAGATTATTGGACGGGGGTACAACCGGAGAACCACCGACAAAAATGTACTGGCCCACGCAGAGATTCAGGCTATCCGGAAGGCGTGCCGGAAGATGGGGGACTGGCGTCTGGAAGACTGTACCCTGTATGTAACCCTGGAACCCTGCCAGATGTGTGCCGGAGCTATCGTGCAGGCCAGAATTCCCCGGGTGGTGGCCGGATGTATGAACCCGAAAGCAGGCTGCGCCGGTTCCATACTGAATCTGCTTCAGATGCCGGAATTTAATCACCAGGCAGAACTGAAGACCGGGGTTCTGGAAGCAGAATGCGCGGAGCTGATGAAAGGATTTTTTCGGGAACTCCGGGAAAAGCAGAAACGGAAAAAAGAAAAGGAAAAGGAACAAAAGGAGGAGACAGAATGAGTACGGCAGAAGGAAAAAGGGGCGGCTGTCTGATTTGCGGGAAACCGCTGGTGTATTATGAAACCGGGAAACGGATGAAATGCAGCATCTGCGGAAAGGAAGAAGAAAGCGAGGCAAGCTGTGAGGACGGGCATTTTGTCTGCGACGAATGCCACAGTAAGAGAGGGATTCGGGTTATCGAGGAGGGCTGCCGGAAGACAGAAAGCAGAAATCCGATTGCGATTATGCAGGAGCTGATGGAAAATCCGTATATTTATATGCACGGGCCGGAACACCATGTGATGGTGGGAGCGGCCATTCTGACAGCCTGCAAAAACAGCGGAGTGGACATGGATTTTGACCTGGCGCTGGAAGAAATGGTCCGCAGGGGCCGGGAAGTTCCGGGCGGAATCTGCGGGTTCTGGGGCTGCTGCGGGGCAGCCGTCAGTACCGGAACGGCTTACAGTATTCTGCTGAAGGCTACCCCTTTAAGTGGGAATTCCTGGGGACGGGCCAACGGGATGACCTCCCGGGCGCTGGCCAAAATAGCGGAAAAAGGAGGTCCCAGGTGCTGTAAACGGGATTCCTTCCTGGCAGTTCAGGCGGCGGCAGAAGTGCTGAAGGAGGAAATGAATATCTGTCTGGAAATGCCGGAAGAAATTTTCTGCGCGTTTTCCAGGGAAAATCCCCAGTGTCTGCGGAGGGCATGTCCATTTTACAGACAGGGAAGCGATACGGCAGAGCGGAAAGGATAAAGACATGGAGGGACAGGAGACATACCTGATAGTGGCGCTGGGCGCTGTTCTGGCCGTGGCGGCAGTCGCAGCCATTGTGATGTACGGGAAACTGCGGCGGAGAAGGTATCTTCTGCGGCGAATCCGCCGGGGATACGGAAAAATACCGGAGCAGGAATATGAACCGGGAGATTTCGGGAGGATTTCCCATTTCTACCGGAAGACAAAAGGAGAGGCGTTCTGCATTGATGATATCACCTGGAACGACCTGGACATGGACAGCATTTTCATGCTGCTGAATCAGACCGTGTCCTCCCCGGGAGAGGACGTGCTTTACGCCATGCTCCGAAAGCCGCTCTTTACCAGGGAAGAGGTGGAAGAAAGAGCGGCGCTGATACAGTTTTTTGAAACGGAAAAAGAAAAACGGGAAAAAATGCAGATTCTTCTGGGAGAGGTGGGGAAACCCTGGCATCAGTCCCTGGCGGATTCTGTGTTTTCCATAGAAGACGCGCCAAAGGCCTCTCTGGGAATTCATGTCCTTATGCTGGGGGCGCTTCTGGTAAGCCTGGCGGTCATGCCGTTTTATCTGGCAGAAGGAATTGCGGGCTTTGTGCTTCTGAGTATTATCAATATGTTTGTTTACCTGGGAGACAGGGACCATAAAATCATAGCGGCCTACATGGATTCCTTCGGCTGCCTGCTTCATATGCTGAAAGCAGGGCAAAAGCTGGAAAAGGTTTCCTGGAAGGAAACGGAAAAACAAGTGGCCGCCGTAAAAGAGGCGGGAAGCAGACTGAGCGGCCTGCGCAGAAAGGCCTCTTTTCTGGCCGGGAAAAACAGCGGCACCGGGGATGCGCTTCAGGGGCTGATGACCTACGTGTACACTATGCTTCATATTGATGTGTTTGTATATAATTCTGTTTTAAAGGAGGTTCGCCAGAAGGCGGACTGGATTATTCAGATGACGGCCGCCATGGGTGAACTGGACGCCTGCATTGCTGTCTCTTCCTTCCGGAAGTTACTGCCCTTCTACTGTGAGCCCCGGTTCCGGGACTGGAACGGCGGGCAGGCAGAACTTCAGGTGGAAAATCTCTACCATCCCATGATTCCCAACCCGGTGGCGAACAGTATCCATGCCGTGGGCGGAACCCTGGTGACCGGTTCCAACGCCTCCGGAAAATCCACATTTTTAAAAAATGTGGCCATCGGCGGTATTCTGGCGCAGACGGTCTGTACCTGCACCAGCACGTCCTGGCAGTCGCCTTTTCTGAAAGTCATGACCTCCATGGCGCTGCGGGATGACCTGGCGGGCGGGGAGAGTTATTTTATCGTGGAAATCCGGTCGCTGAAACGGATTCTGGATGAGAGCGAAAAGCCGGAGCCTCTGCTGTGCATTATTGACGAGGTGCTGAGGGGAACCAATACGGTGGAGCGGATTGCGGCGTCCTCCAGAATACTGGCGTCTCTGGCGAAAAATAATACCCTGCCCTTTGCAGCGACGCATGATATTGAACTTTCGTATATGCTGGAAGGCATTTACCAGAATTATCACTTTGAAGAAGAAATCCGTGATAATCAGATTGTGTTCAATTATCTGCTGCAAAACGGCAGGGCAGTGACACGAAACGCCATCCGTCTGCTTTCCATCATGGGGTATGACAAGGAAATTGTGGAAGACGCACAGAAAGCAGCGGAGGAGTTCGAGAACACCGGAGTATGGGGTGCTGTTCCTACGGGAAAATACCCTTCATCTTCTCCGCGGTAACCAGTTTTCTCAGGGCCACGATATAGGCGGCCATGCGGAAGGAACAGTGACATTCCGCGGCGGTATCCAGCAGATTCTGGAAGGACCGGGACATCAGCTTTTCCAGCATTTCGTTGACCTGGTCGCGGTCCCAGGTCAGCTCCTGAATATTCTGTACCCACTCGAAGTAGGACACGATAACGCCGCCGCTGTTGGCAAAAATATCCGGAATCAGGGTGATACCCCGTTTTTCCAGAATGGCGTCGGCTTCTTCGGTGGTGGGCCCGTTGGCAGCCTCCACGATATAAGTGCAGTTCAGTTTACCAGCATTTTCCGCAGTAATCTGATTTTCCAGGGCTGCGGGGACAAGCACGTCGCAGTTGCAGGTCAGGATTTCTTCGTTGGAAATATGGGTGATACCCGGGGCGCTGTAGTCCTTAAGGAGGGCCCCTTCTTTTTCCAGATAAACCGAAAGGGCGTCAATATCAATGCCGTCCGGACAGTAAAGGCCGCCGGAAACATCACTGACAGCGAGAACCTTTACGCCCCGGTGATAGAAAATCCGGGCCGCATTGGCGCCCACGTTTCCCATGCCCTGGATGGCCACGGTGGTTCCCGCCAGTTCTTTATCGTTCTGGGCCAGGAGCAGCCGGGTACTGATGACCACGCCCCGCCCGGTGGCGGAGTTGCGGCCCCTGGAACCGCCCAGCTCAATCGGTTTTCCGGTCACGACGCCCGGGCAGGGATGTCCGTTCAGCTGACTGTAGGTATCCAGAAGCCAGGCCATGGTCTGGGGACTGGTGTTCACGTCCGGTGCCGGAATGTCCGTGTCTGTTCCAATGATGGGGGCGATGGCAAAGGTATATCTTCTGGTAAGCGCCCGGAGTTCCCGTGTGGAAAGCGTATGCGGGTCGACTTTTATGCCGCCTTTTGCCCCGCCGTAGGGAATGTCGGCTACGGCACATTTCAAAGTCATCCAGGTGGCGAGGGCTTTTACCTCGTCCAGGTCGGTATCCTGGTGATAGCGGATACCGCCCTTGAAGGGTCCCCGGATATTGGAATGCTGAACCCGGTAACCTTCAAAAACCTTTATCGTACCGTCATCCATCTCAACGGGAAGATACACCTTGGTTTCCCGCTGGGGATTTTTCAGTATTTCAAACATGGACTGGTCGATGTGGCCCAGTTCCATTGCCCTGGTCATGGTGTGAATAACATTGGTGTAAGGGTTGTATGTTTCTGACATGTTAGGACTCCTTATCTGATATGATGTTCCGGCGCGTTGTCTGCGCCTTTTTGTCCGGTTCCAGCCGGCTGCCGGAACCTGATGACTGCAATGGTAAAACTTTGCCGAACCGAAGTCAATGCCGGGAGAAAACAACAAAAAAGATTTACTTTTTTAACCGGAACCACAAAATGGGAGAAAGAATTCCGGCTGGAAACTTAATTTTTTTAAGTTTCATTGACAAGGGGCGGGAAACGATGGTATGCTAAAGCGGTAAAAAAGAGAAAAACGACTGTACGAAGACGTATTCACGGGATGTGGATACGCTTTTTTTATCCGGTTCCGGAGATTATGGAGACGAACGACAATGAGAAAAGAACAGCTTGATGAAACAGACAAAATCATTCTGGACATGCTGCAGACAAATGCAAAGACGCCGCTGAAAGAAATGGCAAACAGAGTCTATCTGTCCACGCCTGCCGTCTCGGCCAGGATTGACAGAATGGAGAAGGAAGGCTATATCACCGGCTATCACGCCCAGATTAACCCGGTAGCCCTGGGCTATCATATTAAAGCCTTTATTCACCTGGAGGTACTGCCGGAAGATAAAAAAGACTTCTATCCTTTTGTGCAGGAATGCAGAAACGTCATTGAGTGCAACTGCGTGACCGGTGATTACTCCATGGTGCTGGAAGTGCTGTTTCCCGGAACGGTGGAGCTGGACCAGTTTATCGGGGAGCTCCAGCGGTTCGGACGGACGAAAACGCTGATTGTATTTTCCACTTCGGTGGAGCATAGGGGGATTCTGGCGGAGGAGTGAAAAGAGAATAAACAAAAACAGTCAAAAAATCAATCGTAAAAAAATACGATTGATTTTTTGCGTGTCTCTGCATATAATATAAGCAGTAAAACTGGAAAGGAGGCACAGTGTTATGCGTGAAACAAGAACAACTGAGTTTAAAGAAAAAATTACCAGTACATTTTTAAAAACAGTAAGTGCCTTTTCAAATTACGATGGCGGAGAAATTTTTTTTGGCATTGATGACGATGGTAATATCAAAGGACTGCCAGATATAAAACAGGCGTGTCTGGATATTGAAAACAAAATCAATGACAGTATTACTCCGCAGCCTGATTATACGCTGGAATTACAGAATAATGACAGAACGATAAAGCTGACTGTAAAAAGCGGCCTTCAAAAGCCGTATTTATATAAATCAAAAGCATACAGGCGAAATGATACTGCAACCATAGAGGTTGACTCACTGGAACTGTCAAGACTGATTTTAGAAGGAAAAAATATTAGATTTGAAGAATTGCCGTGTAAAAATCAGGACCTGACGTTTGATATTTTATGCCAGAAGTTAAAAGAATGCATTCAGATTGAAAACTTTAATCAGGATACATTGAAAACGCTGAATTTATATAACAGTGCTACCGGATATAATAATGCGGCCGGTATTCTGGCAGATAAAAATCATTTTCCGGGAATTGACATTATGAAGTTCGGCGAAAACATCAGCGTGATTTATAAGAGAGCAACATTTGATAATATATCTGTTCTGGCAGTATATGAAAAAACATTAGAGGTATTCAGAGATTATTATCAATACGAAGAAATACAGGGCGCCGACAGGAAAAAAATAGAAAAAATACCGGAGGCCGCATTCAGAGAGGCAGTCGCAAATGCACTGATTCACAGAGTGTGGGATGTGGAGTCGCAGATAAGAGTCTCGATGTTTGATGACAGAATAGAGATTATTTCGCCGGGGGGACTGCCGCCGGGAATAACAGAAGATGAGTACCTGGCGGGGAAACTTTCCGTTTTAAGAAACAGAAATCTTGCGAATGTATTTTACAGGCTGGGATTTGTCGAAATATTCGGTACGGGAATTACACGAATCAGGCAGCTCTATGAAGAAAGCTTAAGACAGCCGGACTTTGAAGTGTCGGAAAATGCAATTAAGACAGTACTCCCGGTTTTTGAAAGCAGCCTGAATTTAACGGAAGATGAAAGAAAAATATATAAGATTTTAAGCAGGACAATGTTGAAATCAATTAGCGAAATCAATCCTTATGTTGAGTTTGGCAAATCAAAGACAACACAGTTACTGAAAGAAATGGCTAAAAAAGGTGTTGTAAAAATTGAAGGCAGGGGAAGAGGCACTAAGTATATGATAAAATAACCTCAAATGGAGATAAATTCACATGGCGGATAATAAAAAAGGTGGAGCGTGAAGAACCCGACGGCGAGTTTTCTGCTCCTGCTGTATGTTCGTGCAGGAGTATGAAAAGCATAAAATTTTACTTGATACTCCCTGGATAAAGATGTAAAATAATGTTGTGAACTGCACAAGAAATAAGATAAATTTGTGCATTTCACAACAAATATTTTATGGAAGAATTGGCGTATTTCGTGGAGGTGTGCATCGATGGAGAAGAAACTGCAGAAACTGTTTGATTCCCATGGCGGTATTCTTAAAACAAGTGAGCTTCTTCAAAATGGGTATTATTACCGAAAGCTACAAGAACTAATAAATGCTGGAGAGATTGAACAAATACGGCGGGGGTATTACCAGCGTATAGATGACAATTCCTATTCTGAAGTGGCTATTATCGCCAGACTGTTTCCAGATGCTGTCCTTTGTATGGAGAGCGCACTGGATTATTATGGGTACACAGAAAGAACGCCATCTGCCTGGAATCTTGCTGTCTCAGACAGTTCATCCAGGCGGCGATTTTATATTTCGTGGCCGGTTGTAAAACCTCATTTTATCAGTGAAAGCAAATTTCTTGTTGGAATTATGGAGGCGGAAATCGAGGGGACGAAGGTGCGGATTTATGACAGGGAGCGGACAGTCTGCGATTGTCTTACGCATAGGAACAAAATGGATGCTGAGGTATTTAACAGTGCCATTCGCGGGTATCTGAAGGATCCACAGCGAAATGAATCCCGCCTGGGGAAGTATGCTGCCGCACTCAGAGTGCAGGGAAAGGTACGGGAGGTACTTGGAATATGGCTGTAAAGAATCAGAGTTTTTGCGGAGACTTTCACATTCAAAATACAGGGAAAATCTGGTGCTGAAGGGTGGAATGCTCATATACACTCTTACTGCTTTTGACAGCAGGCCGACACGGGATATGGATTTTCTGATGAGGAGTCTGCCCAATAATCAGGATTATATCAGGGATGTGATGAATGAGATATGTGGTGTGCAGACAGAAAACGACTACATCCTTCTGGAAGTGACCGGCACAGAGCAAATCACGCTGGAAAAGAGATATCCAGGTGTGAAGACAAAATTTATGGGTCATATCAGTAATGTCAGGGTTCCGTTTTCTGTAGATGTGGGGATTGATGACATTATCGTTCCAGATGCGGTGGTCAGGTGTCTTTCCACCCAACTGGAGGGATTTGAGTCTCCAGAGATTTATACATATTCATTGGAAAGCACAGTATCAGAGAAATTTGATGCTATTCTTCAAAGAATGGAAACGACAAGCAGGATGAAAGATTTTTTCGATATTTACTATTTGTCGAGCGTTTTTGATTTCTCTGGAAGAACACTGAAGGAGGCAGTCCTGCTCACAGCGAGACACCGTGGGCGTATTCTGGAGCAGGATGCCTTTTCACGCATCAGAGGGTTTTCGAACAATTCATTTTTGGAGATGCAGTGGAGGCGGTTTGAACCGGCAAAAGAGGCTGGACTGGAGTTTTCAGAAGCACTGCGCCGACTGAATCAGTTCCTCCATCCTGTATATGACGCAATCCTGAAAGAGGAAGAATTTGACTTCCAATGGTCCTGTTCACAGAAGTCCTGGGTGTGATTTTATAGAACTGATATAGTACGCAAAAGAGACCATTTATCGACTTATCCCCCTTTTTGTGCTATGATAATACAGTCATTATCTTAGTACAGAAAGGGGTATTTTCATGGAAAATACGTCTAACCATAAAACGGCGGAACCTTCTTTTGTTTCGTCAAAGTATATTACAGCCGGGATTCTGGCCCATGTGGACGCGGGGAAGACGACCCTCTCCGAGGCCATGCTCTATACGTCCGGCGTTATCCGGAAACTGGGCCGGGTGGACAGCCGGGACGCGTTTCTGGACAATTATGCTCTGGAGCGTGCGCGGGGTATCACCATTTTTTCCAAGCAGGCCAGCCAGCCTCTCGGGGAAAAAGAGCTGATTCTTCTGGATACACCGGGGCATGTGGATTTTTCCACGGAGATGGAGCGGACCCTTCAGGTGTTGGATTATGCTGTCCTGGTCATCAGTGGGGCGGACGGGGTGCAGGGACATACCCGTACCCTCTGGCGGCTGCTGGAACGGTACCGGATACCGGTGTTTCTGTTTGTCAACAAGATGGACCAGCCCGGCACAAACCGGGAGGAGCTGATGCAGGAACTGCGGGACCGGCTTTCCGGAAACTGTGTGGATTTTACGGAAGATACTGCGGAAGAATTCTATGAAGAAGCGGCCATGTGCCAGGAGGAGGCGCTGGAGGAATTTCTGGAAACGGGCCGGGTATCCCGGGAAAAGCTCCAGGAGATGACTGCCCTGCGGCAGATTTTTCCCTGCTATTTCGGTTCGGCCCTGCGGCTTACCGGGGTGGAAGAATTTATGGACGGGCTGGACAGGTATACGGTATGTCCGGAATATCCGGAAGAATTCGGCGCCCGTGTATTTAAAATCACCAGAGATACACAAAATAACCGGCTGACCTGGCTGAAAATAACCGGCGGAAGCCTCCGGGTCCGGGAGACCGTCTCAAAGCCCGGGGACTGGGAGGAAAAAATCACTCAGATCCGCCGGTATTCGGGAGAAAAGTATGAGACCGTGGAGGAAGTGCATGCAGGGGAAATCTGCACCGTAACGGGACTTTCCCGTACCTGGGCCGGAGAAGGTCTGGGAAGGGAACCTTCTTCTTCTGGAGAAGTGCTGGAACCGGTGCTCTCCTGCCGGGTGGTTCTGCCGGAAGGTGTGGACCCGGCGGTCATGCTGCCGAAACTGCGGATGCTGGAGGAAGAGGAACCAGGACTGCAGATTGTCTGGGACCAGTCTCTTCAGGAGATTCAGGTCCGGCTGATGGGGGATATCCAGAAGGAAATTCTGGGAAGTCTGATAGCGGAACGCTTCGGCGTCCCGGTGGAGTTCGGACCGGGTAAGATTTTATACCGGGAAACGATTGCGGACACGGTGGAAGGAGTCGGGCATTTTGAACCTCTGCGGCATTACGCGGAGGTACATCTGCTGCTGGAACCGGGAGAGCCGGGAAGCGGCCTGGTGTTTGACACGGCCTGCAGTACCGACGTGCTGGACGGAAACTGGCAGCGGCTGATACTGACCCATCTGGCCGAGAAGGAGCACAAAGGAGTTCTGGGGAGATTCCCCATTACGGATATGCACATTACCCTGATGAGCGGGAAAGCGCACCCGAAGCACACTGAGGGCGGGGATTTCCGGCAGGCTACCTACCGGGCGGTACGCCAGGGACTCCGGCAGGCCCAGTCAGTGCTTCTGGAACCCTGGTATGATTTCCGCCTGGAAGTGCCGGAAAAAATGACCGGCAGGGCCATGGCGGATCTGGAAAAAATGCACGGAACTTTTGGGGCGCCGGAACAGATGGAAGGAAGTACGGTGCTTTCCGGCAGCGCTCCGGTGGCGGAAATCCAGAACTACCAGCAGGAAGTGGCAGCCTATACAGGAGGTCTGGGACGGCTGTTTCTGGAATGGAAAGGCTATGCTCCCTGCCATAACACCGAAGAGGTCCTGGAACAGACCGGGTATGACCCGGACAGAGATTTGGACAATCCGGACGGTTCTGTGTTCTGCAGTCATGGGGCAGGCGTCTATGTAGAATGGGACAAAGTGCCGGAGCATATGCACCTGGAGAGCTGTCTGGCGAAGGAGAAGCCGGAAGAACCTGGAAAGGACGCCCGGGCAAAAAGCCGGATGGAGGATATCTGGCTGGGTGTGGAAGAGGTGGATGCGATTCTGGAACGGACCTTTCACGCGAACCGGAAAAGCGAAAGCAGGGGAAAAGGACCGTACCGGAAGTGGAAAAAAGAGCCGGCGTCCCCGGTGGTTTACAAATTCCAGAAGAAGGAGAAAAAGGAAGAGTATCTTCTGGTGGACGGTTACAATGTCATCTTTGCCTGGGAGGACTTAAAGGAGCTTGCGCTGGAAAATATTGACGGGGCCCGGGGAAAGCTGCTGGATGTGCTGAGTGATTATCAGGGCATCCGCCACTGTCATCTGATAGTGGTGTTTGACGCATACAAGGTGCCGGGGCATGAGACCGAGATGGTGCCCTGGGGCAATATTCATATCGTTTATACAAAAGAAGCGGAGACAGCGGACCAGTATATTGAAAAGTTCGCCCACAAAAACGCTGCAAAATGTCAGATAACCGTGGCTACTTCAGACGGTCTGGAGCAGATAATCATCCGCAGCAAGGGCTGTGCCCTTCTGTCGGCCCGGGAACTGAAAAAAGAGATAGAACGGGCCAGAAAGGAGTTCCGTACGGAATACCTGGCTGCGCAGCCGGGGCAGAAATCCACCATGCTGGATTTTATGTCGGAAGAAGGGCGGAAGGCCTTTCTGGAAATAGGAAAAGATAAAAGATAAAAAATAAAAAAGACCGCTTCCCTCTCCGGCTCGGAGAAGAAAGCGGCTTTTTTAAAGTCGTTCGTTATTCAGTGTCATGTTTTTGTATTCCGCAACGGAACGGTCATAGCTTTTGATATGAATATAAAGCCAGTCGATTACATTTTTCTGCACCTGATTTACAAAATCTTCGGTAGGGCCTTCCTGCTCTTCCAGCATATCGTGTAAATCCTGGACGGTCTGGCGCAGGCATTCATGCTCCTTTTTGTGTTCCTCTGTGCCGGGATAGCCGACCTCTTTCTGGAGCGCCTCTTCTTCCCGGAAGTGGTATTCCGTGTAATCGGCCAGATAGCCCAGCGTCTGAACCGCTGCCTGCTTGCCGGAGCCCTGCTCACAGCTTTTTAAGAGCGCGTTGATTTTATCAATCAGTTCTTTATGCTGAGAATCAATCAGCGTATTTCCGGTTACGAGAGTATCGTCAAATTCTGCGTACATCTTCAGCACCTCCCCTGGCGTCTGTACTGCATTTCTCCTTTTTATGTGCGCTGTGCGTCGAACCTGCCCACCTGAACGTTACCTTGCCAGCAAACTCAACCCAGGCTGCCTTACGGCACCCAGAAGATTCTGCTTAGTGCTGCTTCGTTCCCGACCTGACACGGTTCACAGAGTTCTGCCGCGTAAGACCCGGATATCAACGCCACTGGACAAGGGCAGCTTCAGACAGACAAAAGCCCTCGGCACAGCATCACCCCTGCTATAGCGGACTGCAGGTTCAGGGTACCGCTACCACCCCGGCTGCACAGTTTAAAAGTTTACATGGTTTTGCGGGAAATGTCAACGGATTTTGGAGGAAAACTGTCTTGAGAAGGCAGGGCATTCCGGGTATAATGGGAATAGATTTTGAGAAAAAGGAGAAAAGAGCATGAAAGTTCTTCTGGCGGCGGTTAATGCAAAATATATACATTCCTGTCTGGCGGTTTATACCCTGCAGGCCTATGCCCGGAAATGGGGCAGGCCGGGACTGGCAAAAGAGGTGGAAACAGCGGAGTACACCATCAACCAGCCGGAAGGTGAGATTCTGGGGGATATCTACCGGCGCAGGCCCGACGTGCTCTGTTTTTCCTGCTATATATGGAACTGGGAGACGATTCAGAATCTGGTCCGGGAGGCGAAAAAGGTACTTCCCGGGACGCGCATCTGGCTGGGCGGCCCGGAAGTGTCCTATGACGCGGAGAAGGTACTGCGCCTTCTCCCGCAGACAGACGGCGTGATGAGGGGAGAGGGGGAGGCCACCTTTCTGGAACTGCTGGAGGCCCTGGATACCGGGGAAGGGGAGCTCCCGGAGCTGGAAAAGCTTCCGGGAATCACCTGGCGGGACCGGGAAGAAATACGGAAAAATCCGGACCGGCCGGTGCTGGACATGAACCGTCTGCCTTTTATCTATCAGGAAGAAAACATCGAATCCTTTGCACATAAAATTCTGTATTATGAGTCCAGCAGGGGATGTCCCTTCTCCTGCAGCTACTGCCTGTCTTCCGTGGAGAAATGTCTGCGTTTCCGGGATACAGAACTGGTAAAGCAGGACCTGGCCTTTTTTCTGAAGCACAAAGTGCCCCAGGTGAAGTTCGTGGACCGGACGTTTAACTGCCGTCACGGGCATGCCCTGGAAATCTGGAACTATCTGGCCGGACATGACAATGGCGTCACCAACTTTCATTTTGAAATCTCGGCAGACCTGCTGACGGAGGAGGAACTTTCCCTTCTGGAAACCATGCGGTCCGGGCTGGTTCAGCTGGAAATCGGCGTGCAGTCCACCAATTCCCGGACTATCCGGGAAATCCGGCGGAGCATGGACCTGGAAAAAGTCAGGGCCGGTGTGGAGCGGGTAAATGCAGCCGGGAATATTCATCAGCACCTGGATCTGATAGCGGGACTTCCTTTCGAGGATTACGAAAGCTTCCGCGGTTCTTTTAACCAGGTCTTTGCCATGAAGCCGGAACAGCTTCAGCTCGGTTTCCTGAAAGTGCTGAAAGGTTCTTATATGGAAGAAAGAAAAGAGGACTACCAGCTGGTGTATCAGTCCCGGCCGCCCTATGAGGTGCTGTATACGAAGTGGCTTGGTTATGACGAAGTGCTGCGGCTGAAGGATATTGAGGAGATGGTGGAAGTATACTATAACAGCAGCCAGTTTGAGATGACGCTTCCCCGGGCGATAAAAGGATTTCCGGACGCCTTTGCTTTTTTTGAAACGCTGGCGGACTGGTACCGGCAAAAGGGCATGATGGAACAGAGCCATTCCCGGATTCAGCGCTACGAACTGCTTCTTTCCTTTCTGAAGGAACGGGAACCGGAGAGGCAGGAGGAATACGTCCAGCTTCTGACCCTGGATTTTTATCTGCGGGAAAACGCCAAAAACAGACCGGTATTTGCCGGAGAAGACCGGACGGAAAAGGCCTGGGCAAGGACTTTTTACGACCAGGAGGAAGAAACACACCGGTATCTGCCCGGGTATCCGGAGGCGGACAGCCGCCTGCTGCGGAAAATGACCCATATCGAGACATTTACTTACGATGTGCTGGGAAATATGGAAGGGAAAACCCTCCGGATACTTTTCGACTATCAGAACCGGAATCCCCTGAATCACCAGGCATCCATTGTCGTAATAGAATGACGGGGACCGGAGCCGGACAGAATTTTTACGGTGCGGGAGGAAGATTACAGTGAAAAAAAGGACAAAAGAAATTCTGGATATACTGGATGAGGAATTCGGTACGGATTATAAATGTTATCTGAACTACGAGACGCCCTGGCAGCTTCTGGCGGCAACCATGCTCAGCGCCCAGTGTACGGACGCCAGGGTCAACATGGTCACGGAGACGCTGTTTCAAAAATACGATTCGGTAGAAAAGCTGGCTTTTGCGGACCTGGAAGAACTGGAGCAGGATATCCGGCCTACGGGATTTTATCATACGAAGGCCAGGAACCTGATTTCCTGCATGAGGGACCTGCTGGAAAAATACGGCGGGGAAGTGCCACGGAGTCTGGAAGAACTGACCTCTCTGGCGGGAGTGGGAAGAAAGACGGCCAATGTTATCCGGGGAAATATTTACCATGACCCGAGCGTGGTGGTAGATACCCATGTAAAGCGGATTTCCCGCAGGCTTGGGCTTACGAAAAATGAGGAGCCGGAAAAGATAGAGCAGGATTTGATGAAGGAACTGCCAAAGGACCACTGGATCCTTTACAACATACAGATTATCACGTTTGGCCGGAGTATCTGTAGCGCCCGTTCGCCGAAATGTGAGCAGTGCCGGTTGCAAAAATACTGTAAAGAGTATAAAATGAAAGGAAATACGCAAAATTGAGGTGAAAACATGTTCGACAGAAAGACCACGAAGCGGATTGCGGCAGTGATAATTCTGGTTCTGATTGTGGCCATGGTACTGACCATGATACTGCCATATATGATATAGTGGACGATAAAAATATGCGATTCAGCAGACTGGAAATGAGGAATCCTGTATGCCGGGAAGACCAAAAAGCAGATTAAAACGGAAATTTGAAAGAAAGAGAAAACAGAGACAGCGGCGAATCCTTCTCATCGGCGGGGCGGTGGCAGGCGCTGTTCTTCTGATACTCATTATTTCATGGACAGTCATGTACCGCTATGTCAGCCGGCACGAGACAGATGTGATTGCCGGCAATGTGTTTATCGGCGCCACGGATGTATCCGGCATGACGGCGGAAGAGGCAAAGACTGCTCTGGACAAAGCGATGGAGGAATACGGAGCCCTGACGCTGACCATGGAAGTCGGGGAGCAGAGCGCCCAGGCCACACTTTCCGAACTGGGGCTTGCCATGGAAGACGAGGAAGGTCTGATAGAGGAAGCGCTTTCTTACGGAAAGGACGGCAGTATCTGGCGGCGCTACCGGGAACTGAAGGAACTGGAGGACAGGAAAGCCGTAATTGACGATGTGTTTACGGTCGATTCCGGGCTGACTTCATCGATTATCAGTGAACGGGCTGTCCCGCTGGAACAGCAGGCGGTAAACGCCACCATATCTTATAATGGAAGCGGGTTTGACATTACGGATGAGCAGTCCGGGAAATCCGTGGATGCGGAAGCGTCCGTCCGGACGATAACGGACTGGCTGAATAACGACTGGAATTACGAAAGCGGTTCCGTGAAGCTGGAAGAAATAGAGCAGGAGCCGGAGATTAAGCGGGAAGACCTGGAGAGCATTCAGGATGAACTGGGGTCTTATTCTACGGTGGCAGGTTCCGGGACCAGGGTGCAGAATCTGACCCGGGGCGCGGAACTGATTAACGGTACCGTACTGATGCCGGGACAGGAGTTTTCCACTCTGGAGGCTACACTGCCCTATACGGAAGACAATGGTTACGTGGACGGCGGAGCCTATGAAAACGGAGAAGTGGTGCAGAGCATTGCAGGCGGTATCTGCCAGGTGTCTACGACGCTTTATAATGCCGTGCTTTACGCGGAACTGGAAGTGACGGAACGTTCGGCCCATTCCATGATAGTGAATTACGTGGATCCTTCCCGGGACGCCGCCGTGGCGGAGGGAGTCAAGGATTTCAAGTTTAAAAATAATTACGATACTCCGATACTGATTGAGGGATATGTGGCCAGTGACGGAACGCTTCAGTTCCATATTTATGGAAAGGAAACCAGAGCCGAATCCCACAGCGTGGAATTTGAAAGCGAGACACTGGAGCGGACCGAGTATACCACCCGCTATGTGGAGGATACGGAAAGTGCGCTGGGAAGTACCAGCCAGGAGGGGACGGCCATTAACGGAAGGACGGCCAGACTCTGGAAAATTGTGTATGAAAACGGGGAAGAAGTGAGCCGGGACGTGATTAACAATAGTACATACAGTGCTTCGGAGATTACGATAAAAGTGGGAACCGCATCGGATAATGCGGAGGCCTCCGCCCTGGTCAGCCAGGCCATTGCCTCCCAGAATGAGGATACGATTAACAGTGCCATTTCCCAGGCATGGGGGATGGTGTCCGGAGGCGGCGAGTAGCAGATTTCCCGGAAAGAGAGAAGGAGAAAGTGATGAGGGCAGGAAGAGTGTCCCGGACCGTTTACAGACGGTCCGTTCTGAAACAACTGCATACCGGTGACGGACAGAACCTTTTGTCTCCTTCGGAAGAAGAAATGTGTTACGGGACTATCTGCCCGGAGGAATGCCAGGTGCTGTCCTGCCAGGAGATGCTCTGGGGGAATGAACCGGATCTGGGCGTCTACGCTCTGGCCCGCGGGGCGAATGCCCTGGCCACCCGCGGAGCCCTTCCGGCTGGCGCGGCGGTAAGCATGCTGCTTCCGGAAGAGGCTGAGGAAGCGTTTCTGAAAGAGCGGATGAAGCGTCTTTCCGAGGCGGCGAAGGGACAGAACATTGCGCTTCTGGAAGCGAAAGCAGGAAGCGCGCCGGTGGGTCTGCCCGTGGTTTCCGTCACTGTGTCAGGAACGGTTCCGGCAGGAAAGATACGGGACATGGGAAAGGTCCCGCCGGGGGAGGATATTTTACTTTTGAAATGGACGGGTCTGGAGGGGATGCTCCGGATTCGTTTCCAGAAGGCCCGGGAACTGGAAGCGTATTTTCCTTCCGCGTTTCTGGAGCTGATAGATTCCCGAAGGGAAGAGATTTTTTCCCTGACGGAGATTCAGACGGCTGTCGCCCTGGGCGCGTCTGCCGTACACCCCGTTGGAGAGGGCGGAATTTTTGCCGCGCTCTGGAATCTGGCGGAGGGAGAGCATACCGGTTTCCGGGTTGATTTGAAAAAAATCGCTCTCCGTCAGGAAACTATTGAGGTGTGTGAACTTTTTCACCTGAATCCCTATCAGGCCGCCGGCACGGGCTGTGCCCTGGTGGTCTGCCCGGATGGGGAAAAGATGGCAGATGCGCTGAAACAGAAGGGAGTGTATGCCACGGTTATCGGGCATACAGAGAAGGGTAAACAGAAAATTCTCGAAAACGGCCAGGAAATACGGTATCTGGACCGCCCTGCGCCGGACGAGACGACGAAGCTTTATCAGATGTGAGAAGAGGAGTATTATGGATATCAGACGTAAAATTTTGAAATATCTGGAAACCAACAGTAAAGCAGACCTGGGGGAACTGGCCGTTCTTCTGGGGACCGATGAAGTGACGGTAGCCAATGAGATTTCCGCCATGGAGAAGGAAAAAATCATCTGCGGTTATCATACGCTGATTGACTGGGATAAGGCCGGTGTGGAACTCGTAACTGCGCTTATCGAGGTGCGGGTCACTCCCCAGAGAGAACGGGGGTTTGACCGGATAGCAGAGCGGATTTACAATTATCCCGAAGTATCTGCCGTATATCTGATTTCCGGCGGCTATGACCTGCTGGTGACACTGGAAGGAAAGACCTTAAAAGAGGTGTCCCAGTTTGTATCGGATAAACTGGCTCCCGTTGACTCCATTATTACGACTTCCACGTATTTTATTCTGAAGAAATACAAAGACCATGGAACGGTTATGGTGCCCAGGACGAAGTCAGAAAGGATGCTGGTGACGCCCTGATGAGAAATCCATTATCCAAAAAGGTAACCGAACTGGAGCCGTCAGGCATCCGGAAGTTTTTTGATATTGTAAATGAGATGAAGGACGCCATTTCTCTGGGTGTAGGCGAGCCGGATTTTGACACACCCTGGCGGATACGGGAGGAAGGAATCTATTCTCTGGAGCGGGGGCGGACGTTCTATACTTCCAACGCCGGGTTAAAAGACCTGAAAGAAGAGATAGTAAAGTATCTGGAGCGGAAAATTCATGTTTCCTATGACCCGGCGGATGTGCTGGTAACCGTAGGAGGCAGTGAGGCCATTGACATGGCCTTCCGGGCCATGCTGGACGAAGGGGACGAAGTGCTGGTGCCCCAGCCAAGTTATGTATCCTATGTGCCCTGCGCGAAGCTGGCGGACGGCGTGCCGGTGGTAATCCAGCTGAAGGAAGAAAATGAATTTAAGCTGACAGCGGAGGAACTGGAAGCGGCGATTACTCCCCGGAGTAAAATCCTGGTGATGCCTTTCCCCAACAATCCTACCGGTTCCGTGATGACGGAAGAAGACCTGCGGCCTCTTGTGGACGTGATTATCCGGCACGATTTGTTTGTGGTGTCGGATGAAATTTATTCGGAGCTGACTTACCAGGGGGACCATGTATCCATTGCGTCCTTCCCGGGGATGAAAGAGAGAACCGTGGTAATCAACGGATTTTCCAAGGGATTTGCCATGACCGGCTGGCGGCTGGGATATGCCTGCGGGCCCCGGGAAATTCTGGAGCAGATGACCAAGATACACCAGTATGCCATTATGTGTGCCCCTACCAACAGCCAGTATGCGGCGGTGGAGGCCCTGCGAAACTGTGAAAATGAGGTGCAGGAGATGCGTGAGGCATACGACCAGAGGAGACGGTTCCTTCTTCATGAATTTCAGAGAATGGGACTGCAGTGTTTTGAGCCCTTTGGTGCTTTTTACATGTTTCCCAGCATAAAGGAGTTCGGTATGACCTCCGAAGAATTTGCCACCCGTTTCCTGGAAGAAGAAAAAGTGGCGGTGGTTCCCGGCAGTGCCTTCGGAGACTCGGGCGAAGGGTTTATCCGGATATCTTACGCCTACTCCCTGGAAGACCTGAAGGTGGCCATGGGACGGCTGGAAAGTTTTCTGAATAGTCTGAGATAAGTAGCGGGGGACGGGTACCGGCCAGCCGGTACCCG
>DWYV01000026.1 GCA_019118525.1 Candidatus Bariatricus faecipullorum | reverse complement strand
CTTAACTTAAATATAACATTTGCCCCTGTTACTGGCAACTGATTTTTCCACTTAAAAATTGACAAAAAAAAGCCGCTATGTCAGTATTTTTTATCCATAACTGACATAGCGGTTCCCGTTTTCTCAGGCCTGGTATTCGGTCAGGAATGTCGCCAGAAGTTCAATGCAGTTCTCGATGTCCTGCTCATCCGCCACTTCTGCCGGCATATGCATATACCGCAGAGGCAGGGAGACCAGTACCACCGGCACTCCCTCATTGGAAAAATGAATCTTGTCCGCATCGGTGTAGCTCAGACGGGACGCTGCTTCCCACTGCACCGGAATTCCGGCCTTTTCGGCACATTCGGCCATTTTCCGGTTCAGTCCTTTTGCCACAATCGGACTGTTGCACAGAACCGGTCCGGCTCCCAGTTTAATCTCCCCGGTTTCCGACGGATCCATGCCGGTACAGTCTCCAGTATAGGTAACATCCACCACAATGGCCAGACTGGGACGAATGCGCGCGCTGCACCAGTAGGCTCCGTTTTTGGTGGTCTCTTCCCCAACCGTCGCCGCTGCGTACACACCGTGCTTACACCCCCGCTCCCGGGCCCGTTTGGCGGCTTCCATAATGATAAACACACCGGCCCGGTCGTCCAGGGCGCGGGCCGTCAGCCGTCCTCCCGCCATTTTCCGGATATGGGTATCCGGCACCGCCGGGCTTCCCAGGTCCACATAGCGCAGGGCCTCTTCCCGGTCCTTTGCCCCGATATCCAGAAGGAACTGCCGGGTTCCCAGGTTCTCCTCTTTAAAAAGCTCCCGGCTGGCTTCCACCACCCCGTACACTTCCCCTTCTTTTCCCATGAGTTTAATCTGCTGCCCCGGATAAGTGGCCGGCACAATGCCGCCCCGGTCCACCACCTGAAGCCTTCCGTCCTTCCGGATATGGGAAACCATCACGCCGATTTCATCTGCATGGGCGGAGAGCATGATTCTTGTCTCACTTTCCGGATTCTGCACACACACCAGGTTCTGCATTTCATCCCGGCGGATTTCATCCGTCCAGGGTTTCATCTCTGTCTCCACAGTGTCCTGCAGGGGCTCCTCATAGCCGGATACAGACACGCAGGACAGCAGTTCTGTCAAAAATTCTTTGTTCATGGTCTTTCCTGCCTCCCGAATCTCTTTATGCTTTCTCTTTCTGCTTCTCCGTCTGTTCGGTCTCCGAAAGATTGGAGATAATCACTGCCGCCAGAATCACCGCGCATCCTGCCACCATGCGGGGCGTAATCACCTCATGAAGCAGAAGAATGGAAAACAGTGTACCGAATACCGATTCCATGGAGAGAATAATCGCCGCTTTCGTCTCGTCCACATACTTCTGGCAGGCCGTCTGAAGCAGATAGCAGATGGTCGTGCTGACCACGCCCAGGTAAATCACACCCAGCCATCCTCTGGCTGTCACGGCAAACCGTGTCTCTCCAAACACAAAAAGACTTGCCAGAGAGAGCACAAAGGCCGTTGCCATCTGCACAAAATTCAGTACCGTTGCCCGGTATTTTTTAACAAACTCGCTGGTGAAAAAAATCTGGAAGGCAAATCCAACGGCACACAAAAGGGTCAGTCCGTCCCCCAGGCTCAGGGTCAGATCCCCGTTCAGGGACAGAAGCGCCACGCCAGCCACGGACATGACCGCTCCCAGAATTCCTTTCCATCCGATTTTTTTCTTCAGCACCAGAAATGCGATAAACGGAACGATTACCACATTCAGGGCGGTTAAAAAGGCGTTTTTGGACGGAGTGGTATACTGAAGTCCGATTATCTGCAGGGAAAACGCCGCAAAAAGCGCTATCCCCATCAGAATTCCGGCTTTCAGTTCGCCTTTCTCAATCCGTCTCAGAGACGGAATGCTCATCAGTCCCATCAGTACGGACGCCAGCAGAAACCGCACCGTCATAATCTGGAAGGGCTCCATACTTTCCAGGGCAATGTCACTGGCCACAAAGCCCCCTCCCCATATCACAGTTACCAGAATCAGCCCGCCGATTGACAGCCACCGTTTCATTCCTTTTCCTCCTTATACCTCTTTTGTTTCTCCATTTATTTCAATCTGTACCGGACTGCCGGAAAGCCGGGTTACCTCTGCCCGGTTCTGGCCGTCCACGGAAATTTCCAGCCAGGCGTCCAGATAATGAAGCCGGAACTTCAGGCTCTCCCACTCTTTGGGCATATTGGGATGAATCTTCAAAAGCCCTCTTTCTTCCGCTTCCACGCCGGCAAATCCAAAGATAACCGTCTGCCATACTCCGCCTGTGTTGGCCGCATGAATTCCCTCTCTGGTATTTCCCTGCAGGTCCAGCATATCCAGAAGCGCGGCCCTGCGCAGATACCGGTAAGCCTTGGAGTCGTCTCCCACTTTCAGTCCCATGACCGAATAAATACTGGGACTTAAGGAAGAGCCGTGGAGCGTCCGTTTCTCATAATAGCTGTAATTCAGCTTAATCAGCTCCGGTGAGAATTCTTCGCCCATCAGATGGAGCAGCATGACTACGTCCGCCTGCTTGATTATCTGGGTCTCCCGGGCCCGCTTCGTTTTCAGGGCCTCCGGTCTCACCGGCCAGTCATTTTCATCATACTTCTCAATCGTCACATCGTCCAGCTCAAAGTAGCCTTCAAACTGTTCCAGAAGGTCAGTCCCTTCTTTCCTGGGCAGGTAAATCTTTTCCTGTACCTGCTTCCAGCTCTGAATTTCCTCATCGGAAATACCGGTTTTTTCCACCAGGGCCCGATAAGCCTCCGGCCGGTTTTCTTTCATCTCCTCCACCAGTTTTGACACATAGCGGAGATTCCACCGGGCCAGATAGTTGGTGTACAGGTTATTGTCCACCGGTTCATGCCACTCATCCGGTCCCGTCACCTGAGTAATCTCATAACGGTCCTTCTCCGCCACGTACTCGCAGCGGCTGGCCCAGAACCGGGCTGTCTCGGTAAGGATTTCAGCTCCCTGGCTGTAAAGGAAATCCTTATCCTTCGTAATCTTCGCGTAATTATAGATACCGTAAGCCACTGCTGCCGTCACATGGTGCTCATACACGGCCACATAGCAGCGGTAGCAGGTTCCATCCGGCTCGATGGTCCAGTCCGGACACTGCTCTGTGCCATCATCTGCAGATTCCCACGGATACTGGGCGCCTCTGTAACCGTTCTTTGCGGCATTGGCTCTTGCCGCGTCCAGCAGGTGATACCGGTAATTCTCCAGGTTTCTGGCCGTATCCGGGAAGATGTAGGCAAAAAAGGGCAGCATAAAAAGCTCCGTATCCCAGAACGCATGGCCACCGTACTCTTCTCCGGTCAGCAGTTTGGCTCCCACATTCACCCGGTCGTCGTGCTCATTGCCGGTGCTCATCAGATGGAAGATATTAAAGCGCACAGCCTTGTCCAGGGTATCATCCCCGCCGATTTCCACATTGGCATTTTCCCACATCTCCTCGTATACTTCTGCATGGGCGGCAAGCTCTGTGTCAAAGCCTTCCTCCATAAAGCAGCGCACTTCTTCTTCCACCTTCGCGTGAAGGTTCCAGGCCGGGCACTCCCGTTCCGTGTACATAGACACGTATTTTATGATTTCCACGCACTGCCCTTCCTGTACCTGTACATCGGAAAACTCTACCGCCTGTTCGCCAAAAGCGTGGAACGTCCGGTTTCCGGATACCGGCTTTCCGTCCAGGTAAGCTTCCGTCACACTGCCGGTTCCCACATGAAGATGGTTGTCCCTCGTGGCCACCTCCATATAATTCCCTTTTTCATTCAGCGCCTCATTGGATGTAAGATATGTATGTTTTACCTTAAACCGGGGCGCATCGTAGAAGTTGATGACCGTCCCGTCTATGATATCTTCCACTTCCAGAATGCCGCTCCAGTTCAGAGGCGTCACATACAGCCGGATTCCCATACGGTGCACATGCTTCCTGCTGACAAAACGGATGCCCTCCACCAGGGTCTCCCGGCCTTTTTTGTCCCGCAGCACGGCCCTCCTTGCCAGTGCTGCGTTTTTCATGTCCAGTACCCTGGAAAACTCCAGAACCTCGCAGGTTTCTACCCCAATCTTCGCCTTTTCCGCATAGAGGCCGATGCCCAGCCAGTTTGGCAGAGCCGCCAGTTCCCGCATAAAGGTTTCCGACTTGTCAAATACGCCATTGATATAAAGATACGGAAGCGTGACGGATGTTCCCTCCTCATAACTTCCCCGAATACCCAGATAGCCGTTTGACAGGGCAAACAGACTCTCATATTTCAGATTCTCCTTCGGCTCATACCTCTCCTGGGAAATCAGCCACTCGTCACTGTGAAGCTTCTCTCTGATTTTCTGTGAAAAAACATCTTTTATCATGTCCTGGCGACTCCTTTCTCATATCCTTTATTTTACTCGATATAGTTCTTCCGCGCCATGGTAATTTCCTGTCCTTTCTCCACTTTTTCCAGTGTGAAGGACATCTGGAAGTCCTGACGCTTTACTTTGTATTCGTCCAGCTGTTCCTGGCCGCAGCTGTTGCTGCCAAGGCCGGAATGCCGGTAATCAATATGAATGATGACGTCCTTAGCCGGTTCCACCTGCCACGGATGAGCCGCTCTCTCCAGGCTCTCGTCGGTGCAGTTGGACAGATTCAGGCCCAGACCGCCCTCTATTTTACAGAGCAGTCCCGCTCCCTCATCTCCGGCCCAGAACCATTTCACCTGTTCCCGGTGTCCGTTTTCCTGGGGATACACATAGCTGGTCCCCATGCCGTCCACCGTGCTTTCGTAGATTCCCATTCTGACCGCTTCCCGGCTGTCCACGTAGTTCTCTCCGGGGCCAAGGCCATACCAGCGGGTGTTCTGGAAGGCTTTGTCCGTCTTCATGACAACGCCAAGTCTGGGCAGGAAGCAGGGCTCCAGCTTTCCTCCCTGAACCGTTTTTGCATCCAGGCTTACCTTCACCTGCCCGCAGGAATATACCTGGTATCCGTAGGTACAGTCAAAGCCCCAGGACTGGTTGTAACAGCCGAAATAACTCTGCACCGTAACGGTAACCTGTCCTGCTTCCTCCCGGAAGGAGATGTCCCGGCACTCTTCCACCGGCTTCTGGATGAAATATTTGTTCAGCCAGTCTTCTTTCTTATACATATCGTTGTCAATGGTGGCCCGGTATACACTCATCCGGGGGCCTTCCGTGAGAAGCCGGGTACCCTCTGCCGTCAGGGAAACCAGTCTTCCGGTGACTTTGTTAAACACCGCCTGCACCCGGTCATTTTCCACTTTCAGGAAAGCCGTATCTTCTGTCACGGAAAGGGGCGCTCCCTGTCCCCGTTCTTCCAGTTCATCCCGGTGAATATCCAGAGGGAACTGGAACACTGCCATCTCATGACCGGCCGGCGCATAGAGGGATTCCTCTTTCTGGCGCACGGTCAGGTTCAGATAATAATCGGTATTTGCTTCCGGCTCAAATGCCGCAACCGGTACGGTCACCTTTTCTTCTCCGTGAGCGGGAGCCGTCAGGTCCCGAATCTGACCGGACTGCACGGTCTTACCCTCAGCGCACAGTTCCCAGTCCAGATAAACAGCATCCAGGCTGCGGAAATCATAATAGTTTTTTACCAGAATATCACGCATACTGCCGGGGCAGGAATGCACCTCCACCGGGCAGATAACCTGCTTAAATTCCAGCAGTCCCGGGGACGGCGTCCGGTCGGGAAGCAGTACCCCGTCGATACAGAAGTTGCCATTTGTCGGGAAGTCCCCGAAGTTTCCGCCGTATTTATAGAAACGGTGTCCGTCCTCTTCTGTATAAATGCCGTGATCGTACCATTCCCAGATAAAACCGCCCTGAAGCCGCTTCTCACTCCGGTACAGCTTCTGATATTCTTTCAGCCCTCCCGGTCCATTGCCCATGGCATGAGCATACTCGCAGTGAACATGGGGTTTCCCGGCCCCTTTCTCCGGGTTGTCCGCTATCTCTTTCAGCGGCTTTAACCAGGTATACATGGTGGAGTATACATCCGCCGTCTCTGCCTCAAAATCTCCTTCATAATGAATCAGTCTGGAAGAATCCAGTTCCCGCACAGCCTGGGCCGAGCTGCGGAAGTTACAGCCGAAGGCGGATTCGTTTCCCAGGGACCACATCAGAATACAGGGGTGATTCCGGTCCCTTTTTACCATGCCGGTGCTTCGTGCCACAAAAGCTTCTTTCCAGTCCGGATTGTCGGTAATCCAGGTGTAATTTTCCACCCATTCAAACCCATGGCACTCCAGGTCCGCCTCGTCAATCACATAGAGGCCGTATTCGTCGCATAAATCATAGAAATATTCATTCGCCGGATAGTGAGAGCAGCGCACGGCATTGAGGTTGTACTGCTTCATCATCCGTACGTCGTCTTCCATCTGTTCGTAAGTCACGCACCGGCCTTCCTTCGGGTTGTAATCGTGGTGATTCGCTCCGTTTAACAGAATCACCTGGCCGTTTACCCGGAAGTTTCCGTCTTTCATGTCAATCGTCCGGAATCCGGTCCGCACGGTTACCTGGTGCTCTTCCTGGCTCACCGTGAACTCATAAAGCTCCGGCGTCTCTGCCGTCCAGGCCGCCACATCCGGCACCGTAAGATCCAGCCGGGCCCGGGTTCCCTCTTCCCGGAACTCTCCCTCCCGAATCACTTCCCCGTTTCGGGTGAGTTTCCATGCGGCTTTCGCCGGCGCATGTTTCCAGGTCACTTTCGCGGTAAACAGTCCGTCTGTAAACGTTTCGTCCAGCCGTCCTTCCACCTGGCAGTCCAGGATGGCCCGCTCCGGCTCGTTCAGAAGTTCCACGTCACGGAAGATTCCGGAATACCACCACATGTCCTGGTCTTCCAGATAGCTGCCGTCAGACCACTTGTACACCCGGACCGTGACATCGTTTTCCCCTTCCTTTACATAGGGCGTAATATCAAATTCGCTGGGAAGCCGGCTGATTTTTCCAAACCCGGTGTACTCCCCGTTTACCCATACGTCAAACGCACTGTCAACGCCGTGAAATTTCAGAATCGTATCTTTTTTTATCCAGTCCCCGTCCAGGGAAAATGTTCTCTTATAAATACCCGCAGGGTTTTCCGAAGGCACATACGGAGGGTTCACAGGAAAGGGATAGAGCACATCGGTATAGTGCATCTGGCCGTATCCACGCAGCTGCCATACAGAAGGCACATCGATGGTATCCCAGTCCTCCCCGGCTCCCGGATTCATGAATCCTTCCGGAGAATATTCCGGCGCCTCCAGGTACTTAAATTTCCAGTCCCCGTTCAGACTGATTCTTTCCAGCGAATCCCGGTAAAACGCGGTACGCGCCTCCCGCTTCCCGATTCCGGTAATGTGATGGTTCTCCCATCTTTTAACCTTTCTTTCAGTCATACACAGTCTTCTCCTTCTATTAATTTATGGTGAAAATACGGCCAGGCAAAAACCGCTTCTTTCCAGTCTTCACCTGGCCATTTTCTGTTTCACTATTTAACAGAACCGCTTCTTCCTTCCACAATATATTTCTGCGCAATAACAAATATAATAATGGGCGGAATAATCATAATTACCGTAATACACAGCATCGGAATAATCTGTGTTGTGTGAACTCCCTTAAAGGACGCAAGCCCAAGAGCCAGTGTGTACTTGCTTCTGTCCTGCAGGAAAATTAAGGGACCAAGGTAGTCGTTCCATACAGTCAGCAGGTTCAGAATACCTACCATAATCAGGCAGGGTTTCAGAATCGGCATGAAAATTTTCCAGTAAATCTGGAAGGTATTTGCTCCGTCCAGACGGGCCGCCTCTTCATAATCCTTGGGAATTCCCATAAGGAACTGTCTCATCAGGAAAATATGGTATGCCGAACCAAACCAGGTAGGCACAATCAGGGGCAGCAGCGTGTTAATCCATCCGAAGAGGTTAAACTCCATGTACTGGGGAATCATGGTTACATCCCAGGGAATCATCATGGTTGCAAGCAGAATGATGAAAAGGATATTTTTTCCCCTGAAGTTAAATCTCGCAAAGCCGAAGGCCACAAGAGAACTGGACAGTACCGTTCCGGCTGTCGTGCCTACTGTTACCAGGACAGAGTTCAGGAAGTAAGTTCCAAACGGCTGGGAAGTCCATGCGTCCAGGTAGTTGCCCCACTGCCATTCCTCCGGTAACAGGCTGGGCGGATAGGCAATGGCTTCCGCCTCTGTCTTAAATGTGGTAAACAGCATATAAACGAAGGGTGCCAGGAAGTAAATGGCCACAATCGTCAGAAGAACATAGATAATAACTTTGGATTTCTTTGACATCTTCATGCCTATTTACCCCCTTCCAGTTTCTTCGTGTGTTTTTTGCTTTTCTTGTTCTTATTATCCGCTTTTACTTCGGATTCATAGAATACCCATGCTGAAGAGGATTTAAACACCAGTCCGCTGAGCAGAAGAATAATCACGAACATTACCCAGGCATTGGCGCTGGCATATCCCATTCTATGGTGTTCGAACGCATTATTGTATGTCATCAGTCCGTAGAAGTAGGTAGACTGCAGCGGTCCGCCTCCGGTCAGCAGCATAACCAGGGTTACCTGCTGGAAAGAACTGATAATGGATGTAATCAGGTTGAACAGAAGGGTGGGCGTAATCATCGGCAGAGTAATGCTGAAAAACCGTCTTGCCGGTCCGGCTCCGTCCAGGGAAGCCGCCTCGTAGATTTCCGTATCGATGTTTTTCATATCGGTATAGAAAATCAGCATCATGGTACCTACACCGAATGCGCTTGCCAGAATAACGGCAAACAGTGCCCAGGCCGGGTCTACCAGCCACTTTGGCCCTTCAATTCCGATTAGTGAAAGCAGGTAGTTCAGCACACCGTAATCACTGTTCAGAATCCAGCTCCAGATAATAGAGATAGCTACACCGGAGATAACGGCCGGAATGTAGAAAATCGTCCGGTATACCTTCACGCCTTTTACCGGCTGTGTGATAAGCATGGCCAGAAACAGTGCCAGAATCAGGTTCAGCGGCACGAAGATGGCCGCGTATTTTAAACTGATTACCAGCGACTTCCATACCTGGTCGTCTTCGGTAAACATCTGAATATAATTTCCCAGCCCCACAAAGGTCTTTTCCCCGATCAGCGGCCAGTCAAAAAAGCTCATGATCAGTGACAGAAGCAGAGGTCCGAGTGTGAAAACAAGAAACCCGATAACCCACGGTAAAATAAAGAGGTAAGGAGTCGCTGTTCTCCAAAAGTTCTTTTTCTTCATTTTTACTCTCTCCTTAAACAGGGAGGAGGCCGCCCTCCTCCCCTGTCAATCTTCTACTGTGCAGCGCCGTCCAGTACCTCGTCTACATCCATCAGAGAACTGGGATTGAAAATCTGTTCAAAGGAAAGAGACAGATTTTCAGATACCTGAGACCAGTCTTCGATAATAAAGCTGGCCGGAGTATGTCCTGCACTCTGCTCCAGCATGGTGTAGAACGGTGCGTATTCTTCCTGCTCCATGATTCCTTCGGAATCAACCACACTGTTCAGCACCGGAAGCTCAGTACCGATACGTTCGATGTTACACTCTGTGCTTGTCCAGTATTTGATGAATTCCCATGCAGCTTCCTTGTTCTCGCAGTCTGCCGCCATAGAAAGTCCGGAGGAACTTAAGATGCTGACAGAATCCTGTCCTGCGTCTGAAAATGCCGGGATAGTCGTCACACCGTAGTTCATGCCATCCTCATTCAGGGTATCGATAGACCAGGATCCATAGATGTACATTGCAGCATTTCCGGCACGGAATTCGTCGGTTCCGTCTCCTTCCGTGGCTACTGCATAGCCGTCTTCTTCCATATCCTGGAACATCTGGAATACTTCCTTGGACTCGTCGGAGTTCAGGCTTCCATCCAGAGTTCCCTCTTCATCACAGTAAGCGGTTCCATTGCTCCAGAGATACATCTCAAAGTCATACGGGTCCGGTTCCATCATAAAAGCAAATCCTGCAGTTCCCGTTGCCTCGTTAATCTCCTGCGCCGCAGCCTGCAGGTCTTCCCAGGTCCAGTCTTCTGTCGGATACTCTACTCCGGCCTCATCAAAAATGTCGCGATTGTAGAACAGGCAGTGTGTCGTAAAGCCTATCGGGATACCGTATGTAGCGCCGTCCATGCTATTGTAATCCCAGAGAGTTTCGTAAAAATCCGCCTTGTACTCATCGCCTTCCTCTGCGATGTAATCATCCAGCGGTTCCAGTCCTTCGTAGTAGGACGGATAGTTCCACATGTACATAACGTCCGGAGCGTCCCCGGAGCCCATACCGCTGCTGATTTTTGTGTCGAACTCGTCGCCGTATGCTTCCAGTGTTACTTCAATGTCGTCATGCTCCTCATTGAACTTGTCAACCAGTTCCTGCTGGAAGTCCACGTTTTCTGCCACATCCCATGTAGCAAAACGGATCTGGGTCTTTCCGCTGTCGGAACCGCCGCATCCATATGCGGAAAGAGCCATAGTTGCTGATAATGCCAGTACACACATCACCGCTACTTTTCTTTTCATAACTTTTCCTCCTTAAACTATTTTAGTTTTACTTGGTAAATAAACAATATCATTTTACCGGCTAAATGTAAAGCCTTTTTATCTTCGGTGATGCTTTTTCTATGTTTTTCATATTATTTTAATGAGTTTTTTATCTATTTTCCACAAAAAATTTACCTTCTTTTCTTGTTTTTAAAGAGTTTTATATGGTTAAATTTTTATCATTTTATCTTTTCTCTTTAGTAAAATAGCCGCATAAGAAAAAAGGCCCCGCCATGCGGAACCTCTTTTTCTTTTTTCCTTATATCTTTTTTACACTGTCCCGGATATGCAGACTGGCCGGAACGGTCACCCGCAGGCAGACGTTTCTGCCCTGGCAGATTCGCTCCTCCAGCATATGCACCGCATATTCGCCCATAAACTCCATGGGCAGACGCACCGTGGTCAGGGGCGGAATCATGTACCTTGCCGCCGGGATATCGTTGAATCCCACGATACTGATATCGTCCGGGATATCAAGCTCCAGCTCATAGGCCGCCTTGTAGCTTCCCGAGGCCATGGAATCGTTGCCCACAAACAAGGCCGTGGGCATATTTCCCGACCGGTACATCTCCTTAAACAGCTCATAGCCGTTGTTTGGCTTATAATCCCCATACTTCATATATTCCGGATGATAAAGCCCTTTTTCTTCCAGATATTCCCGGAAAATCCGGGCTCTGGGGTCCTGTACCAGTTCTCCGCTGTCCAGCAGTTCATCCCCTCCAATCATGCCTATCCGCTTATGGCCGCAGGCTATCAGGTAATCCAGAAGCTCCTTTACGGCCTGGTCGTAATTCACCACAATGGCGTCAAACTGCACCGGATCCGGATTTGCATCAATAAACACCACCGGACAGTTCCAGCTCCTTGCCCGCTTCACCATAGAAGTACTGAAGGTTCCCGTACAGATAATTCCATCCACTCCGGCCAGAGATTCCGCTGTGTCCTCCTGTTTCACCCGGTAACGGGCATACCCCTTGTCCTTCAGCTTTTTCTCAATGGCCAGCCGGATGCAGAGGTAATACGGGTCTTCCAGCTCCTCCTCCGGAGAATAAGAATAAAGCACCCCAATTTTCAGCTTTTTCTTTCTTTTTTTCTGGATCTTCACCTCGTATTCCAGCTCGTCGGCTATCTCAAATATCCTTTTTTTCGTCTCTTCCTGCGCATTCAGCGTCTCATCGTGATTCAGTACCCTGGAAACCGTCGCAATAGACACGCCTGCTCTTGCTGCAATGTCTTTTATGGTTGCCATCTGTTTCCTCCCTCTTCCATATCAAATTTGGTAAGCTCAGTATAACACACTCGCCGGAAAAGAGATAGGTCTTTTAGTAAAATTTTAGAGTTTTACCTACAAACAGCTTTACACCATCTCATCCTGCTTTCCGCATTTCAGAATATGCAGGAACCTGCGCGTTCTTTCATGTTTTGCCTGATTCACAAGTTCTTCCGGTGTGCCCTGCTCTATGATTTTCCCCTCATTCATAAAAATAATTCTGTCTGAAATATCCATTGCAAACCGCATCTCATGAGTAACAATCAGCATTGTACACTTGTGCTCTCCCGCAAGTTCACGGATAAGTTCCAGAATCCCGTCCACCAGTTCCGGATCCAGGGACGATGTAGGCTCATCAAAAAGAATCACATCCGGCTTTACGGCAAGTGCCCGGGCAATCCCGATACGCTGCTGGCCCCCGGAAAGTCTGGAAGGATACTCATTTTTCTTGTCCAGAAGACCAACCTGCTCTATCAGACGAAGTGCCTCTCCTTCGGCCTCTTTTTTCTCTCTTTTCTGCACCAGTATCATTGGAAGCAGCACATTATCCAGAACTGTTTTATTTTTAAACAGGCAATAATTCTGAAACACCATGGCAGTTTTTCTTCTGAGCCGCTGTTCGTCTTTTGCACTAAATTTCTCGGCATTTACAACTGCGTCTCCAATCCGGATAATTCCCTGCTGTGGTTTCTCCAGTAAATTAATGCATCTCAGAAGCGTTGATTTTCCGGTTCCCGAAGGGCCGATAATGGCCACCACTTCTCCTCTTTCCGCACAAATATCAATTCCCTTTAAAACTTCAAGCTCTCCAAAACTTTTTCGAAGTCCTTTTATCTCTAACATACCTTCTCCTGACACTTTACAAAAATCTGCATGCCCTTTTCTCCAGCTTTTTCTGCAGGAAATCCAGAACCAGAATCAGCATCCAGTAGACCATTCCCGCCGCAATATATGCTTCCATATAATTAAACCCCTGGGCCGCAAGTATCTTCGACTGGGAAAGAATCTCCACTACTCCAACCGTAAATGCTACAGCCGTATTCTTGACTGTTCCCACAAAACTGTTTCCAAGGGCAGGAAGCGCACTGACAAATGCCTGAGGAATTACTATCTCTTTCATCATCTGAAACCTGTTCATTCCCACAGACATCGCGGCTTCCTTCTGCCCTTTGTCAACCGACAGCAGGCCGCCCCGGATAATTTCCGTAATAAACGCAGAGGAATTTAATGCTACTGAAATCACAAATGCAGTATCCGCTGTCATCGTTCTCATGGCCGGAACAAACTGCGGTATTCCATAATAAAAGATAAAAAGCTGTGTGATATACGGCGTGGACCGAAAAAAAGAAATATATACCGAAATTATCCATCTGACCGGACGGATCCTTGCATTCCTCAAAACTGTAATCAAGGCAGCAAGCACAAAGGATGCCGCAAAAGACAGCACGCCCAGCCAGAGAGTAAACGGTATTTTCGCAATCAGTTCCGGAAAGCACTGTATAAAAAACGTAACATTAAATCTCATAACCGCATCTCAGCCATTTCTTATTCCTGGGTAACATCCACTTTATAGTATTCCATGGAAAGTTCGGAAAGTGTTCCGTCTTCTCTCATGGACTGCAGCACCTCGTTTACGTCACTGACAAGTTCCGGATCAGCATCCTTTGCAAAGGGATATGCATTGTCTTCATACACAAGCGCTTCGCCGCCCAGACGGATCTTATAGTCCTGCTTTTCCATTGCCGCCGCAAATGCCACTTCCGTAAGCGGAAATGCATCGATTCTGCCCAGCTCAAGCTCATCGTACAGCGAACCGCCCTCAGATGTTACAAGCTGAATTTTCTGGTCCTCCGGAAGGTCTGCATTGTATTCTTCCAGAATCGGATAAAGAGAATGTGTTGGCGGAACGCATACTTTTGCGCCCTGAAGGTCATCCAGAGTATCATATTTATAATCCTCCCTGACTGCCAGGAAAATTTTGTTCGTTCCGTACACATCAGAGAATGTATAGTTTGCCTCCCTCTCTTCATTTACAGAAATCTGGAAAGCAATGGTATCTACTTTTCCTGCATCCAGGTTCCCGAAAAGATTATCCAGCCCTTCCGCTTCCAGCCATTCGATTTCACGGCCACATCTTTTCCCGATTTCCTCCATGACAGCCGGTTCAAATCCTGTCAGACTGCCTTCCTCATCTTTGTAGCTTGCCGGTGCGAAGGTAGGATTGGTTGCTACCCGCAAAGGCTCTTTTTTCTCAACCTGCGTCTCTCCGGAAGAAGTACTGTCCTTTTCCCCGCTGCATCCTGCAAGCAGTACTGCACTCATAGCTATTGTCGTTAAAATTAGTAAAAGTCTTTTTTTCATCACTTTCTCTCCTCCTCTTATTCTGTTATACCCGGCTGCCCGCCGTACTCAATACTCCGTCTGCCACATAGCGGAACATGTGTGACGGCATCCCCACGCCCAGTTCTCCGTGACCGCTGACCGTAGAAGTTCTTGCACCACAGCACATCACAGATAAATTAATATCATTTCTCATAAACGGCTTTGCGGTCATGTCACTGCACATGGCGCCGTTTCCCGCTGAAATAAGCGGCTTCGGAACTCCATAATGAAATGCATATCCTTCCATGATACGCATTATCTGTTCAGCCATTCCCAGTATAATCACCACATCTGCCTCTTCCATTTTAGAAAGAGGTCCTATTTCCAGGGCAAAAATTTTCTGCGGGATTCTGCTGAAGCTGTCACAGATTTCTCTTCCGATTCCCAGGTCAGTATAAAGGCCACAGTGTTTCATCCCCTGTCCGGAAATATGGCTCTCTGAAGCCTGACTCATCCCCGTCTGATTCGGACCTCCAGTGCAGGAAAAGTTACCCAGAACCACTTTTATTCTGGCTCCATGGTTTGCCTTATTTACATATCCGCAGAGTCTGTTCTTCCCCTTCACTGCTTCCGCTGTACTGTTTTCAAAATCTTTCTCATACACAAGAAAACGCACGCCCACAATCTGCCGTTCCAGTTCCAGCTCTTCTGTCACTTTGGCAACTCTTTCGTCTTCCATCTCATCCTCCCCGTCACTGCTCTTCTTTCATACATTCCGCACAGTACTTCTGATATTCCATCCCCTGAATGGCATAATCGTAATTCATCCGGATAGAAAATCCAAGCTCTTCGGGATAGTCGAGACGTTCCAGTATCTCCCGTTTCGGTCCATTGTTCTCCGTCAGATTAACTGTTTCCAAAATTCCCGTGAGCACACTGTTTACCATATGCACCGGCATGGAGATTCCCATTTCTCCTTTCTGGTAGTCTCCGTTTTTTCTTGCGCACCGGCTAAGCAGGGATACATTGATATCATTGTTCATAAAAGGTCTGGAAATCAGTTCACTGCACACCCCGCATTTTCCGACTGTGACAACATTTTTTGCAACGCCATAGTACCGCACGTATCCCTGCATAATACGCATGATATCCTTTGCAGTGCCTATCATCATTACAATATCTGCCTCTCCCATCTTTTCCAGCGGCGCAATTTCGATACCATAAATATTCTGAGGTATAAACTGCTTATTTTCGCAAATCTGCCTGGCAACAGCAAGGCTTTCATAATCTCCGGAAGTAAACTCCTTTCTTCCCGACTTTTCTTCTTCCGGTACGCTGCACATCCCCACAGCATATGCTCCATTCCTGCACGAAAGATTTTCCATACCCGCTTTTACTTTTTTCCCGTCTCCCGCCCACAGAACAAGCTGGCACAAAGTAGATTTTTCCATCTCTTCCCCTTTGCTCGCCTCATAATCCTGCCGAAACACAAGAAAACGTACCCCGATAATCTGTCGTTTCAGTCCCAGCGCTTTCACCGCCTGCTGAATCTTTCTTTCCTCCATTTTCCCCCTCCTCTCAACGACGTTTTTCGACACATTATCCTCTCCATCGTATCACACTGCCCCGCAAAGTCAAATTGGTAATTCCAATAGAAAAGCGCATTTATAGATGATGTATATAAACAAAAAACTGCGGTTAAAATTCAGGAAAAAGGTCTCTCATACTTCAGAGAATTCCATACATATCTCCAGTCCCACTCTGTCTCTGGCATAAATACTCCCCTGATGGTCTGTTACAATCCGTTTCACAATGGCAAGTCCCAGACCGCTGCCTTCACTGCAGTGAGACCTGGCCTCGTCCAGCCGGCAGAAACTCTCAAATATCTTTTCCAGACAGTTCTCCGCCACCCCCGGGCCGTCGTCGGCCACGCTCCAGAATATCCGGCCTTCCTTTTTCTGCACTCTGATTTCAATCCGGCTCTGATTCTTCTCCCGGTAGCGGATGCTGTTGGTCAGCAGATTGTCCAGAATCCGTTTAAAGGCGCCTCTGTCCATCATAAGAGCGGCCCCTTCTTCTGCATACAGCCCAATTTCCAGGCTGTATTCCCGGATAAAGGCCTCATTTTCTTCCAGATACTCTGTGATAAACTCTTTTAAATCCGTCTCTTCCTTCTGGTACTGAAAGATGTGATTTTCCATTTTATTATAGGAGGAAAGTAAGCCTTTTTGTGGAAAAAGGTTTATTAAAGTTTGCTTTTTTACAGAAATAGAATAAATGAAACGAACATTTTGGCTCAAAAAGGGCAAAAAGATGCTGCCGCATCTATGATTTCCTAATCATTGATGCGACAGCCCCAACTTTGTCTACAGTCTGAGGGGCCCGGCAGGACCGGGCCCCGGATAACAGGAGGGAAAAGACATGGCAGAGACGAACACGGCAAAGACCGGGGAAAAAACCGGCCGGGCAAAGATATGGGGAAACTTTCAGGAAAAGCACCCGAAGCTTGCAAAATGGCTGTACCAGATTTTTTATTTCTTTGTGTTCAGCATGGGCGTGACCATCATCCAGTATCTCTTCTTCACGTTCCTGCCGGGGATACTGGGAGAAGGGCTGGCAGGCACGAAATTCATGTGGCCCCAGGTGCACATGGACCTCTTCGGGGTGGAATTTACCTGGAGCCTTCTGGGATACAACGTGCTCTATGACAGCGCGGGGAACGTACTCATCGGGGGCGGCCTGGGCTACTTCATCAGCTACGAGGTGAGTTCCTTCGTGGCCCAGTGCATCAACTTCCCCCTGCAGAGGAACATCACCTTCAAAAGCCACGGAAATCCGGTGTACCAGGCCATGTGGTACTTCATCGCCTGGATAGTCATCTCCCTGATATGCAATGGGTTCAACAACCTGTGGATGCCGATAGCGGCGGCCTACGTGGCGCCCGCCATTTACAACATTCTTGTGACATTTATCACCGGCGGGGTGTCCATGGTAATCTTCTTCTTCGTGTTTAAGATTATCTTTCCGGAGGGAGAGAAAAAATAATGCTTGACCGGTAGTAAGGGCCGGCTGTTACAATAGAAGGCAGGAACAGGAGACGTTCTGAAACCAGAAATAAGGAGGAAACGTAAAATGAAACTGGAAGAGAAAGCCGTGATTTTTGATCTGGACGGGGTAATCTGCTTTACCGACAAGTACCACTATCAGGCGTGGAAGGCACTGGCGGATAAGCTGGGGATTTATTTTGATGAGAAAATCAACAACCGTCTTCGCGGCGTAAGCCGTATGGCCAGCCTGGAAATCATCCTGGAGCGGGCAGACAAAACCTATACGCAGGAGGAAAAGGAAGCCTTCGCAGAGGAAAAAAATGATAATTACAAAGAACTGCTGAAAAACATGAAGGAATCGGATCTGTCCGAGGAAGTGAAAACGACCCTGGAAGAGCTGCGGGCAAGAGGATATCTTCTGGCCATCGGTTCTTCCAGCAAAAATACGAAGTTTATTCTGGGCCAGCTCGGCCTGGGAGATTTCTTCGACGCCATTGCGGACGGAACTGACATCACCCATTCCAAACCGGATCCGGAAGTTTTCCTGAAGGCTGCGGAAAAACTGGGAATGAAGCCGGAGGACTGTGCAGTGGTAGAGGACGCAAAAGCAGGTATTGAGGCTGCGAAAGCGGCGAACATGACTGCCCTGGCCCTGGACGGAGACGCAAGGGACTGCGGAATGCAGGACTACAATCTGGAAGGATTTTTCGATTTGCTGAACATTCTTCCCGGAGCAGGAGAATAAACCCGGCAGGAGGCGGTATAAATGGATACCTGGGCATTTGGAATAGATATAGGGGGACAGCCATTAAAGCCGGTATTTTTCAGAACCGGATACTGAAAGAAAAACTGGAGATACCTACCCGCCGGGAAGAAGGCGGAGAACAGATTATTCCGGATGTCGTCAGACTGATTGGCGCGAAAATGGAAGCCTGGGGGATACCCTGGGAGGCCGTGGAGGGAATCGGCATGGGAGTGCCGGGGCCGGTCAGCCGGGACGGCACCGTCCTGAAATGTGTCAACCTGGGCTGGGAAGAACGGAAACTGCCGGAAGAGATGCGGCGGTATTTTCCGTCCCTTCTCCGGTTTGAAGTCGGAAACGATGTCAACGTGGCCACTCTGGGAGAGATGTGGAAGGGAAGCGCTTCCGGACACAACAGCGCCGTCATGATTACCCTGGGAACCGGGGTGGGCGGCGGTGTGGTCATTCAGAATACTATGTTTCACGGGGCATTTGAAAGCGCCGGGGAACTGGGGCATATCTGTGTCAGACCGGAAGAAGAAGAGACCTGCCGCTGCGGCGGTCACGGCTGCCTGGAGCAGTATGTATCTGCCACCGGACTTCTCCACCAGACGAAAAAGGCCCTTGCCCGGGGGCGGAGTCTGTTCTTCAGGGCAGGGAAAACCTGACGGCAAAGGACGTCTGCGACGCGGCCCGCGACGGAGACGCGTTTGCCCTGGGCTGCATGGACACCTTCGGGGAGATACTGGGCCGGGCACTGGCAAATATCACCTGCGTGCTGGATCCGGAAATTTACCTGATAGGGGGAGGCTTTTCCAAAGCAGGAGACATTCTGCTGGACCCGGTAAGAAAATACTACCGGGAATACGCCTTCCATACTTCCAGAAATACGAAGATTGTACCGGCCAGTCTGGGAAACGGCTATATGGGCGTGCGCTCTGCTACGGAGGAGAAGTATCTGGACGAGTGCAGGGATACCCTGGTGGCAGGAACGTTTGATAAATTTTCGGAGCATGAGGTAACGGAACTGCCCAATGCTCCGGACGTCACAGGCGTGGAGATTACGCTGGACGGGGAGCGGTTTGACCTGACGCAGGGCGAGATTCATACATACGAAAGAGCGCTGAATATCCGGATCGGACTGCTCACCCGGGACGTGGCCTGGACCGGGAAAAACGGGAAGCGCCTGATGTATCACGCAGAGCGCATCGTATCGCTGAAACGCCTTCACACAGATGTTTTCCGCCTATCAGGTGGAGGTGCCGGCAGGCGCCACCCTGACGGTGGAAAAATACGCCACGGTTTTTACCGGCCGGGATAAAGACGCCAAAGAGATGACTCTGGAAGAGCTTCAGAATCATGCCCTGGATATGCTGAAAAAAGACATGGCCGACGGGTTTGCCTGCCTGGCAGAGGAATCCGCCGCAGCCTGGGAGGAAAAGGTCTGGAAGCGGGCGCCCATCTCCATTCAGGGAAGTCCGGAGGACGAACTGATGATTCACTACGCCCAGTACCAGATACAGATAATGGTTCCGGCCCATGATAACCGGATGAATATCGGGGCGAAAGGATTTTCCGGAGAAGGCTACAAAGGACATACCTTCTGGGATACCGAGATTTTCCTTCTGCCATACTATATTTTTACCATGCCGGAAGTGGCCCGTTCCCTGGAGGAATACCGGTATCTTTCCCTGCCGGGGGCTCATGCCAAGGCAAAGGGAAACGGCTATGAGGGCGCCCAGTATCCCTGGGAATCCGCCTGACTGGATGACGGCGAGGTCACGCCGAAATACATGGGAACGGACATCGTTACCGGAAAACTTATCCGGGTGTGGACCGGAGATATCGAGATTCACATCTCCGCGGATGTGGCTTTCGGTGCCTGGCAGTATTACCAGTGTACCGGAGATGAGGAATTCATGGAGAAATACGGCTATGAGGTGATAATGGACACGGCAAAATTCTGGGCCTCCCGCCTGGAATGGGAGCCGGAGGACGGCCGGTATCATATCCGCGACGTGGTCGGACCCGATGAATACAAGGAACATGTGGATGACAATGCGTTTACCAATTATATGGCCTGGTGGAATATCGGAAAGGCCCTGGAGTACGCGCGGAGCTTAAAAGAAGAAAAGCCGGAGCTTTACCAGACACTGGATAAAAAGCTGGACCTGGGACAGTGTGAGAGTATCTGGGCAGACTGCCTGGACCGGATTTACCTGCCAAAGCCCCGGGAAGACGGCGTGCTTCCCCAGGACAGCACCTATCTGACCCTGGAAGACATCGACCTTTCCAAGTATAAAAATCAGGCCCATGTAGGCGGTATCTATCAGGACTACAATCAGGAACAGATAACAAAGATTCAGGTGTCCAAGCAGGCCGATGTGATGGTACTGTTCTATCTTCTGGAGGATAAATTCCCCCACGAAGTGAAAGTGGCAAGCTGGAACTATTATGAACCCAGATGTCTTCATGATTCCAGTCTGTCCCTTTCCACCCACAGCGTGCTGGCCTGCGATATGGGAGAGACGGACAGAGCTTACGACCTGTTCCGCCGTGCCTGCATGATAGACCTGGACAATGCCAATCCTCATTCTTCGGATGCGGGAATCCATGCGGCCTCCTATGGCGGGCTGTGGCAGTGCGTTGTGTACGGCTTCGGCGGCCTGCGGATGTTAAACGGAAAGCTCCGTATCTGCCCGGCGCTTCCGGATAAATGGGAACAGCTTCAGTACACAGTGCTCTGGAAAGGACAGAAACTGGAAGTGACTGTGACAAAAGAGGAGGTTACCGTTGTAAATCAGACAAAAGAAAAAGCAGTGGAGGCAGAAATCCTGGGACAGACTTATACCATTGCCGACCAGGTAACCGTAAGACGTTAACACCCTTTCCATATATCAAAACGTGCGAAGGCCGCGGGGAGTTTTTCTCTGCGGCCTTTGCATGTTATGCTTTTTTCTTCCATTTCAGCAGAAGGGCCGAATTCAGGATAACCAGTACGGAACCGGAATTGTGAACCAGCGCCCCTGCCACGGGATTCAGAATTCCCGTGATGGCCAGGATAATGGCGATAAAATTCAGGGTCATGGAAAAGGTCAGATTGTATTTTATCGTACGCATCATCCGTTTTGACAGAAAGAGCAGATGGGGCAGTTCTTTCAGGCCGTCATCGACCAGGGCAATATCGGCGGCGTCCACGGCAATGTCGCTTCCTACGCCGCCCATGGCGATTCCCGCAAAGGATTTGCGCAGGGCGGGAGCGTCGTTGATTCCGTCTCCAATCATGCAGACCTTTCCGCCTTTTTTCTGGCAGTCGTCTATCCAGTTCAGTTTATCCTCCGGAAGGCAGGAAGCGTGCACTTCGCTGATGGAAAGAAGGGAAGCGGTATGCCGTGCCGCCTTTTCATTGTCTCCGGTAAGAAGGACGGGAATCACGCCGGCCTGTTTTACGCCCTGCACGGCCCGGGGGGCGTCTTCCCGAAGCGTGTCGGAGAGGGCCAGGAACCCGGCGGCGGTTCCGTTTACAGCCAGATAAATCAGCGTACAGCCCTCATCCAGCCAGGTTCTGGCAGAACCGGTAAGCTCATCCGGGAGAGAAATCCCGTTTTCCGAAAACAGAGCCGGGTTCCCTGCCAGAATATCCGTTCCGCCGCAGACAGCCCGGACGCCCCGGCCGGGGAGCATTTCAAAAGAATCCGGCGCGGGAACAGTCTCCCCGGAAGAGTCCCGCCAGCTTTGTACCACGGCTTTTCCCAGGGGATGTTCGGACCGCAGCTCCGTGCAGGCGGCCAGCCGGTAAAGGGCGTCCTCCGGACAGTCCGGGAGGATACTCTTTACGGCGGCCACCTGGGGCGTGCCTTTCGTCAGGGTTCCCGTCTTGTCAAAAGTAATGTGGGAGACGGACGCCAGCCGTTCCAGTGCGTCGCCCTCCCGGACGAGAAAGCCGTGTTTTGTGGCATTGCCCACAGCGGCCATAATGGCGGTAGGGGTGGCCAGCACCAGGGCGCAGGGACAGAACACGACCAGAATCGTGACAGCCCGGATAATCTCTCCGGTAATCAGCCAGGTCAGCACCGCCGCAGTCAGGGCGATGACGACAATCCAGGTGGCCCACCGGTCTGCCGTTCGTACAATCTGAGCCTTTCCTGCGTCTGCGGACTGTACCAGGCGAATCATACGCTGGATGGATCTGTCTTCCCCTACCCGGACCGCTTCCATGTCAAAAGAACCGAACTGATTGACTGTCCCGCTGGAGACTTCGTCACCGGGCCCTTTGTCCACGGGAAGGGATTCCCCGGTCATCACGGCCTGACTTACTGAAGTCTGACCGGAGAGAATCACGCCGTCCACGGGAACCGTTTCCCCCGGAAGTACCCGAAGAAGGTCCCCTTTCTGCACTTCCTCGGCAGGGATGGTTTCCTCACCGGAACCGGTAAGCCTCCGGGCGGTTCGGGGCGTCAGGTGGACCAGTTTTTCGATACCCGCCCGGGCCCTCGCCACGGTCAAATCTTCCAGAAGGGCGCCGAGCTGCATAATAAACGCCACTTCTCCGGCGGCGAAAATTTCTCCGATGATAACGGAAGCAATGAGCGCCAGGGAGACCAGCACGTCCGCCCGGATGTCAAAGGCCGTGACCAGTCCGATGACCGCTTCCAGAAGAATGGGGATTCCACAGAGAACGATGGCAATCCATGCCATGTCGAAGGGGAGCGGGGAAACATCCAGAATACTGAGAAGCAGTGCGATTCCGGATACCACGAGAAAAAGAATATCTTTTTTTGTTCCTCCCTTTTCCAGGAGTTCTTCCAGTTTTTCCAAGATACGATACCTCCTTATACATATACCCCTATGGGTATAATCCTAGATACATTATACCTATAGGGGTATCCGCTGTCAAGAAAAAGGACGGATACAGAATATGCCTGCATCCGTCCTTTTTTAATTCATATTGGCAAACCGCTCCACGGCTTTTGTAAAGCTGGCAATGGTCTGGTCGGCATCTCCATGTTCGATACCGTCCCGGACGCAGTGCTGAATATGCCCTTCCAGAACAATCTGTCCGGCCCGGTGGAGGGCGGACTTGGCTGCGTTAATCTGGGAAAGAATATCCTCGCAGGGAATATCCTCATCTATCATACGGTCAATGGCCTGCACCTGGCCGATAATTTTTTTCAGGCGGCGGTGCAGATTTTCCGAATCCATACACTGTCTCATACAGTCACCTCCTAAATTGCCGAGACTTCCTTTCTGCTTATTTTAGCACAGTGTCCGGAAGTACAAAAGTACCTTTGAATGAGAAAAATAAAAC
>DWYV01000025.1 GCA_019118525.1 Candidatus Bariatricus faecipullorum | reverse complement strand
CTAAATTCTTGTTTATGTCAGTATTTAGCTGTATTTTTCTATCTAGAGCCTCCAGTATCCCTGCAATTTTATCTTGTTCCTTGTATGCAAACATTGGAACCTCATATTCCATAATGGCTGTTTTATCACCTCGCGGCATTTTAGTGCCTTTTGATGTTGCCATCGAGTAGTTAAAGAACGTATTATCAGCAAGGACATAGTAAAGAAATCTCTTACTAATTCCTTCTCTTGCTCTAAAAACAAGCACATCATTAGAACAGCCACCATCATATTCCGCAAACCATATTTTCTTGAAATAAGGACGAATATTAGACACCAAGACATCTCCAGCAGAAAAAGACTGTGTCTGTGCTACCGCTGGAAGGGAGGATGCTTTAGTGATTCCACCTTTATTGGGCAGCATATTTTCTGTAGAGATATATGTATTCTCATCCAACGCGGCGACATCAATCTTGCTCTTGGCGTAGTCGCATATCTCTGAAAGCCTATATTTCATAACCAATCGCCCCCAGCTTCTTTCTGATTTCTTCTTCCAGCTCATGGGATTTAGCGAACATATCCGACAACTCAGAGGTTAGCCGAGCCATTTTCTCTTCGAATGGTTCGCCGTCGTCTTCTTGCTCTTCTATTCCCACATAACGCCCCGGAGTAAGGATGTAATCCTGCTTTTCAATATCTTGAATTGTAGCGACCGCACAGAAACCTTTCACATCTTCCAGCTTACCTTCTTGGAAGGCTGTGAACGTGTCGGCCAGCTTCTCGATATCCTCATCCGAGAAGTCACGATGCTTCCGATCCACCATATGTCCCATTTTGCGCGCATCGATAAAGACGGTTTTTCCTTTTTGCTTTTTATTCTTTGTAATAAACCATAGGGTTACAGGGATTGTAACGCTATAGAAAAGCTGCGTAGGCAGAGCAACGATACCTTCAATAAGGTCGGCTTCAATAATCTTCTTACGAATTTCTCCCTCACCGCCGGACTGCGTAGAAAGCGCACCGTTCGCCAGCACAAGTCCGATTTTACCATTTGGAGCGAGGTGGTAAATCATGTGCTGAATCCAGGCGAAGTTGGCGTTATTTGCCGGAGGAAGACCATATTTCCAACGCGGGTCGTCCTTCAAATTTTCTTGTCCCCAGGGATGATAGTTAAACGGTGGATTGGCGAGAATAAAATCTGCCTTCAGGGTCGGATGTAAATCATGTGCAAAGGTATCCGCCTGGTGTTCTCCAAAATCCGCATCAATACCACGGATTGCCATGTTCATTTTGGCCATTTTCCATGTGTCTGCCTGTGCCTCCTGCCCGTAAACAGCCACGGTACCTCTACGTCCGCTATGCGCTTGCACAAATTTTGCACTCTGAACAAACATACCCCCAGAACCACAGCAAGGGTCATAAACCCGGCAGTTATCGAAGGGCTTCAGAATCGAAACGAGGGTTTTCACCACACTGGAGGGTGTATAAAATTCTCCACCTTTCTGACCTTCGGCAGCCGCAAATTGTGCAATGCAGTATTCATAGGTACGCCCAAGCAAATCCTTGCTACCGTCTGTATCACTCATGTCCATATTGGTAAAGAGATCTACGACGTTACCGAGGACACGCTTGTCCAAATCCGGATTACCGTAATTCTTTGGCAGGACGTTTTTCAGTTTTTTGTTATCCGCCTCAATCGCCTGCATAGCGTTATCAATCACGGTACCAATTTCCGGAGTGTGGGCCGCAGCGGCAATAGTAGACCAGCGCGCCTCTTCTGGCACGAAGAAAATACTTTCTTCTTCGTATGCATCCGGGTCATCTTCAAAACCATCCCCCTCTGCCACTAATTCCTGATACCGCTTCTCAAAAGCGCTGGAAATATAACGCAAGAAGATTAAACCAATAATAACTTTGCGGTATTCAGCGGCTGGAATGTGCCCCCACAGCACACAAGCTGCATCCCAAATCTGTTTCTCAAAACCAATGTTGGCGTTATTATTTTCAGCCATAAATGATTCCTCCATCTTTACGTTTATAGCATATCACAGTAGGCCTTGACACTACTTTATTCATCCACAAACTCCATAATCTCATCCGGCGAACACCCCAGCGCCCTGCAAACTTTTTCCAGGACGTCGACAGTAACGTTGTTATCGCGGGTGAGTTTGTTCATGGTGTAGTGACTCACCCCAGCCATTTCTTCCAAATCTTTCTTTTTTAGGTTGCGGTCAATGAGTAATTTCCATAATTTTTTGTAGCTCACAGCCATATTCGCAACTCCTCTTACTTTCTGCAAATTCACTTATCTGTTCAATGGCTATATTATAACGAATTTTGTGCAGAAAATCAAACAAATGTTAGCGTTCAAGAACACAGGCACAGCGACGGCCATGCCAACATCAGCATAAAAAGAAGAATATTGTCTGCTCTTCCGATTACCTCACGTAATGCAATACAAAAGAATCAGCGTCATCAGCACTACTAGAATCCAGGATCGTTCTATGGTATTATGAGTTCAGATTACAAAGAAGAAACAAGGCAGCAGGTGCCGGATATTTTTGCTGATGAAATATACAAAAGTCTGCGTAATGCATAAAGGAGTGATTACATGTTTGACAAGTTTCGCCTAAAAGAAGTACTGGTTCAGTACAAGAAGAACTTTGTTTCCTCTCAGTGGAGTAACGAAAAATACAAATGGGAGGCTGTAAAGTGGTTTCAGGATAACTGGGATGTAAATGCCTCAGACTTTGCAGAAATGTTAAGTCGCTCATTGGAAAAAACTTATAACCTTCTGGCATCTAATAACAATTTTCCCAAGGGCATGATTGTCGGTTTTGCAAAGGCTGCTACTGAAGAGGTCCGCGCCATGTTTATTGCTCTATTTGACGAAGGCCAGGACGTATTTGAACGGATGAATGCTTTCAAGCTGCAATCAACCGTACTTTTGGAAAAATACGGAAATGGTGCCGCACAGCACTATCAGTACGAAAACGCTATCAGTACATATCTCTGGCTTCGTTACCCAGACAAGTATTATATTTACAAGTTTGGCGAGGTAAAAGCCGTTGCCAGTGAGCTTGAGGCGGACTATCGTTTTAAGAAAGGTGCCTATGCTGACAATATCCATAATTTCCTGAAACTCTACGATGAGATTAGCGAAGTTCTAAAATCGGATGCAGAGTTAGTAAATCTTTTCCAGGCACAATTAACAGATACCTGCTATCCAGATCCCGAATTGAAGACCCTAACCATTGATGTTGGTTTCTACATTAGCAGGCAGTATTCTCAAAAAGCCGCAACGGACGCTATCTCTGCGGGCTGGCAAAGTATCGACTACAATCCAGGTCTCTCTGTTGATACCTGGAACAAGTTAATAAAAGACAAAACGATATTCACGACCAGCGCACTCGAAATCATGAAGCGCCTGAAAGACTACGGCGGCACGGCATCCTGCACACAACTGGCAATCAAATACGGCGAAACAAAGAATTTCTACAGTTCTGGCTCTGCTGCACTGGCCAGAAGAGTTTGTGAAGCCACCGGCATCACACCAGCGTCACGAGAAGATGGTTCCGCACAGTGGTGGACTATTCTCTATACAAGCCGCGATACTGGCAAAGACGAAGAAGGCAGTTTTGTCTGGAAACTGAGGGATGAACTTTCTGCGGCGCTCGACAAAGCAGATTTGAGCGGGGTTGAGCTATATGCTGCTGCAGCTCCCGAGGAGGCTGACCATGGATACTGGTGGCTGAATGCCAATCCTAAAATCTGGAGTTTTTCCGATATTGCTATTGGTGACGTTCAGTCTTATACACTCTACAATGAGAACGGAAACAAACGTCGTATTTTTCAGAATTTCCTTGATGCGAAGGCCGGAGATATGGTTATCGGCTATGAATCCAATCCTGTAAAGCAGGTTGTTGCTCTCGGTCGTATCAGTGCGGAGCAGGATGGCGAAAAGCTGTTTTTTGAGAAAGTTGAAGGACTGACCTCGCCAATTGACTACACGACATTGAAGGGATGTCCAGAATTGGAGCGCATGGAATATTTCCAGAATCCGCAAGGCAGCCTATTTAAGCTGACCAGAGGCGAATATGACTTCATTCTCGACATGATACGTGAAGAAAATCCAGTGGCCACGGAAACTCCCAGCGATTCATACACTAAGAAAAATTTCCTTAGCGAAGTATATATGACCGAAAAACGCTACGAAAGGCTTGTAGGGGTTCTCCGCAATAAAAAGAATATTATCCTGCAAGGCGCACCGGGCGTTGGAAAAACTTTTGCTGCGAGGCGCCTGGCATGGTCTATGCTGGGAAAAAAGGATGACAACTGCATTGAATTTGTACAATTCCATCAGAATTATTTTTACGAAGACTTTATGATGGGATATAAGCCGGTGGAGGATGGATTTGAATTGAAATATGGGATCTTCTACCGTTTCTGCCAGAAGGCCGCTAACCAGCCGGACAAAGATTTCTTCTTTATCATCGACGAAATTAACCGCGGGAATATGAGCAAAATTTTTGGTGAATTATTGATGCTGATTGAAAAAGATTACAGAGGTACGAAAGCAACTCTGGCATACAATGGGCTTTCTTTTTCAGTGCCGAAAAATCTTTATATTATCGGCATGATGAATACGGCAGACCGCAGCCTTGCCATGATTGACTACGCACTTCGCCGCCGGTTTAGTTTCTTCGAAATGGAACCGGGCTTTGATTCCGAAGGGTTCATCCGGTATCAGAACAGCCTGAACAATGATACTTTGAACGAGCTCATTTCCAAAGTTAAAGATTTGAACAGGGAAATCACTCTTGACAAGTCGCTGGGCAAGGGTTTTTGTATCGGCCATAGTTATTTCTGCGGCAGAGACGTCTGTACAGACGAGTGGTTACATTCCATTGTTGACTATGATATTCTTCCTATGCTCAGCGAATATTGGTTTGATGACACCAGTAAGCTTCAGCGCTGGGAGAACATTCTCCAGGGTGTGTTTCAATGATTAAGGACAAAAACATCTTTATAAAAAATATATACTATATGCTTTCTTATGCCTTCACGACACTGAATCAAGGTGGCTACGACGAGATTGCAACCGAAGAGTTTGAGAATATACATAATCTTTTCGCCGCAATTCTGTCAAAAGGTATTGGCAGACAGTTGAAGCAAGGTTTGTATCGGGAATATCTCAACCGCAAGGAAGATATCGCCGTTGTTCGCGGGAAAATTGATATGCCTGGAACCATTCAGAATAAACTTGCCAGAAAGCGTATGTTAACTTGTGAATATGACGAACTTTCCGAGAACAATCTTTTAAACCAGATTCTAAAAACAACCGTTATGCTCCTGCTTCGACATGCGCGGGTAGACGCAGAATACAAAAACGAACTGAAAAAGGAAATGCTGTTTTTCTCGAACGTGGACACTGTTGACCCTTCTTCGGTTCGTTGGACAGACATCCGTTTTCGGCGGAATAACAGTACTTACCGCATGCTTATCAGTCTGTGTCAGCTTATTCTTGAAGGAATGCTTTTAACAACAGACTCGGGAGAATACAAATTGGCGACTTTTATCGATGGGCAGCATATGAATCGGCTATACGAGAAGTTTATCCTCGAATATTACATAAAGGAATGTCCGCAAGTCACCGCAACGGCATCTCAAATCCGGTGGGCTTTGGATGATGGTGTTGGCACAATGCTGCCGGTAATGCAAAGCGATATCATGCTTACCAAAGACAATAGAGTGCTCATCATTGACGCCAAGTATTATGCGCACACAACACAGACCCAGTACGACGTCCACACGATTCATTCTGGTAATTTGTACCAGATATTTACTTATGTTAAGAACAAAGATGCCGAGTTTGGTGACAATCCTCATACAGTTTCCGGTATGCTCTTATACGCAGCAACAGATGAGGCTATTCAGCCGGACAGCAGCTATCAGATGACCGGAAACAAAATTAGTGTCCGGACACTTGATTTAAATCGCGATTTTTCAGAAATTGCCGAACAGCTAAATGCAATTGTAGAGGAGCACTTTGTTACCATTCCAGCAACTTAGCCCTATTTCCGAAGAAAGCAAAAGACGTTCTCAAAACTCCAGTCTGTAGACAAGAAAAAATCAGCATGGAATCACTCCCATGCTGATTTTTTCTGTCGTGAATGGACCTGGCGGGAATCGAACCCGCGTCCGAAAGCTCTTCCATTGTGGCATCTCCCATCACAGTCATTACTTTTTCATTCCCTCCATCCGCCGCCTAATGACAGGCTGCAAACTTCAGTAGCTTCATAAATTCTTCCATTCCCGCAAAGCTTAGGGAGTGAAGTGCCTCATCTAATCGAAGCCGGTATCCTGGGCGATGAGAGACTCAGGGCCGACTGCTGCAACTAGGCAGCTAACGCTACTCTATCGTCTGCGTTTATATTTAAGTGGAGCTTTTAACGTAGTTCCCCGCTACGGATGGCTTCCCCAACTTCTAAACCCCCGTCGAAACCAGTACAAGCCCTTATGCATGCACCTCTGCTTTTCGCAGAATTAAGGTTTGCAGACGTTTTTTCTTCTTTCCTATTATAGGGCGGGACCGCCTTTTCTGTCAAGGCGGCTCCGCCGAAAATTTCCCCTTTCCGGACTTCTCTTTGCTGCCCGGCCCGTGGTCCTATGCGGCTTTATGGCGTTTGGACTTATTGGGAATCAGGATTCCGCTTCTTAACAGAACCGGACGCAGCGCGTTGTAAATGATTCCCACCAGTACTACAGACACCACGGCATTGACAAATGTGGCCGCTGTGCTCCATTTTGCCAGGATTCCGGCCAGTTCCTGGGGCTGCCCCAGAATGAACTGATTGTAAAAATACCCCGCCACCGGGTCGGCCACCACATTGAAGCCCAGCCCGCATACAGAGGCAATCAGGCTCCATTTGGCAATGTATTTTTTATCTCCGCTTTCATCAATCTTTGCGATGTGATGCGCTACCAGGCCGGTAATCAGTCCGATACACAGTTTCAGCACAAATGTTTTCGGGGCTCCGGTAATGTAGACCGGGTCCATGATATCCGCGATGGACATTCCCACGGCTCCTGCCAGTCCGCCGTACCAGCCGCCCAGAAGCAGGGCCCCCAGTACGCAGAAGGCGTTTCCGATATGAAGAGACGTGGCGTCTCCTCCGGGCAGTGGAATCTTTATCTGCAAAAAGGTAAAAGATACGTAACACAGTGTCGCCAGAAGCGCGGTCTGTGCCAGTTTAATTACAGTTGTATTTTTCTGGTTCATCGTTCATTCCTTCTTTCTGTCTCCGATACTGACCTAATAGTACCACTGAACTGACCATATAAAAATACACAGTTTTAAATAATTTTACCAGTACAGTTTGGGCTGATTCCGGATTTTCTATCCGAAATTCCGCACCTTGAATTCCCGCTCTGCTTCCCGTTTCTGGTCTTTCTTTGCGATATCCTGCCGCTTGTCGTAGAGCTTCTTTCCTTTTGCCAGACCGATTTCCACCTTCACCAGGCTTTTGCTGAAATACACCTTCAGGGGGACAATGGCCATTCCTTTTTCTTTTGTTTTTCCTATAAGCTTGTTGATTTCCGCCCGGTGAAGAAGCAGTTTTCTTACCCGGAGCGGGTCTTTGTTAAAAATATTGCCCTTTTCATAGGGACTGATGTGCATACCGTAGATGAACACTTCTCCGTTTTCAATCCGGATGAAAGACTCCTTAATGCTGCATTTTCCCATGCGGAGGGACTTGACTTCCGTTCCGTGAAGGGATATTCCGGCTTCGTAAGTCTCCAGAATGAAATAATCATGGTATGCTTTTTTATTATTTGCTATCAGCTTTCCGTCTGTTTTTGACTTTGCCATGGCGTTTACTCCTCAAATTCAAAATCAATGGTACGTGCCAGTGTGTCGCATCCTTTCATGCGGACTTTTACCTTCTGGCCCAGCACATAGGTTTTCCCGGTATGCTGTCCTTTCATCCAGTAATGCTCTTCTTCATATTCATAATGGTCGTCCTGCATGGCGGACACGTGAACCAGTCCTTCCACCGTATTCATCAGTTCCACATAGACGCCCCAGCGGGTGATGCTGGATATAATCCCCTCGAACGCTTCTCCCTGGAACCGGCTCATGTACTGAATCTTTTTCAGTTTGACGGTCTCCCGCTCTGCCTCATCGGCCCGCCGTTCCAGTGTGCTGGCCTGCATGGCCACGCCGGGAAGGATTTTTTCATAATGTTCCCTTCTCTGCTGATTCATCCTGCCCCGCAGGCTCTCTTTGATAATCCGGTGAATCTGCAAATCGGGATACCGCCGGATGGGCGAGGTAAAATGGGTGTAGCAGGAGGCGGCCAGTCCGAAATGTCCGGTGTTCTCCGGCGTGTACTTTGCCTGCTTCATGGAGCGCAGGGTAAGCCGGCATATCATGGCCTCTTCCGGCGTTCCTTCCAGCTGATTCAGCAGTTTCTGAATCTCTTTTGGCCGGATTTCCTGCCGGGGCACCCGCAGGGTATATCCGAAGTTCTGAATAAAGGTCCGGAGTTTTTTCATCTTGTCTTCATCCGGCGCCTCATGTACCCGGTAAAGAAACGGGAGTTCCTGCCAGAAGCAGTTCTCTGCCACTGTCTCATTGGCCAGCAGCATAAAATCTTCAATAATCTTTGTAGCCGTATTTCTCTCATAAGGACGGATATCCAGCGGTACGCCGTTTGTGTCCAGTATCAGTTTTGCCTCGGGGAAATCAAAATCAATGGCTCCCCGTTTATAGCGTTTTTCCCGCAAAATCCGGGACAGTTCTTCCATCCTCTGAAAAAGGGGCACCAGTTCCTGGTATCTGGAGCAGGTTTCTTCGTCCTGGTCTTCCAGAATTTTTTTTACATCGGTGTAGCTCATCCGCTCATCCACCCGGATAACGGTCTCGGCAATGACGTGGTCCACCACATTTCCCTTTTTGTCCACAGTCATAATACAGCTTAAGGCCAGCCGGTCTTCTCCGGCGTTCAGGGAACAGATTCCGTTGGAAAGGGTGTGAGGCAGCATGGGGATGACCCGGTCTGCCAGATAGACGCTGGTTCCCCGCTTCAGGGCCTCCCGGTCCAGGGCGCTGTTTTCCTGGACGTAATTGGTTACATCGGCAATGTGAACGCCCAGTACATACCGGTCCCCTTCTTTTGTCAGGGTGACCGCATCGTCCAGGTCCCGGGCATCCTCCCCGTCAATGGTAACGGTCTGCCAGTCCCGCAGGTCCATCCGGCCTGCCCGGTCCGCCTCGCTGACCGGTTTTGCCACCCGCCCGGCCTGGTTCAGTACTTTTTCCGGGAACTCCACCGGCAAATCAAATCCTTTTACAATGGAAAGGATGTCCACTCCCGGGTCATGGACATGGCCCAGAATCTCCGTCACCCGGCCTTCCGGTTTTTTATTTTTCCCGCCGTAGGACGTCAGTTCCACAACCACCTTGTGCCCGGAAACGGCCCCTTTGGACTTCCCCTCCGGTATAAATACGTCCTGGCTGAATTTCCGGTCGTCGGGGAGCACAAAGCCGTAGTTTTTGCCGGCCTGATAACGCCCTACCAGCCGGACGGTTCCCCGTTTTAAAATCCGGACAATCTTTCCTTCTCTGCGCCGGCCTTCTTCTTTCGGTTCTTTTGTCAGAAGCACCTCCACTTCATCCCCCTGGAAGGCGCCTCCGGTCTCCTCCTCCGGAATAAAAATATCCTCTGTCTCCTGCTCTGTGATAACAAATCCGTACCCTCTGGCATGGGCCTGGAATATCCCCTGGATAAAACGGCCTTCTCCTTTTACATAACTGCCCTTCCGGGTCATGTGGATTTTTCCTTCTTTTTCCAGTGCGTTCAGTATTTCTTCCAGTTCCTGCCGGCTCTCCTTCGGCACCTGCAGGAGCATGGCCATCTCTTTTTTCTTCATGGGCACATAGCAGTCATCGCAGATAAAATCATATATCAGTTTTTTCCGTCTTTCGTCCATCTCCTGCCTCCTGTAACTTATCGCAAAAAAGAACACTCTATATTCCCTATAGAGTGTTCCTCATTTCATCCATATCATCCCCCTATGCGAATACGCTCAGGTTTAATGCAGCGGCCAGCACGATAAAAAGAATCGCCAGAAACTTGGTGGACTTTACAAGTGTTCCTTCCATGGAACGGCCTTTGTTCTGTCCCCAGTAAGTATCTGCGGCTCCGGCAATGGTTCCGAGGCCTGCTGCCTTTCCTTCCTGAAGTAATACGATAATCGTTAATGCGATACAATCTATTGCGAAAATAATCATAATTACGGTTTTCAAAATTTCCATTCTTTCACACCTCCCGGGAAATAAGCCAATGATATTCTATCATAAGAGCGCTGGTTATTCAAGATTTTTTTCCAAAAGTTGCCCGCATTCCGCTTCATAATTTCTTAATAACTCCTCTGTAATCTTCAGAAATTCTTTCATCCGCCTTTACGGAATCTTAGATTTTCTCCTTTACAATGAAATCAATGATACAAGCGGACAAAAGTCGTGCGGACTGCGCCTGCGCAGGCAAGTATGACTTTTGGACGCGCAAAACACCGAAAAGTAGCCATTTTTCAAAGACCGTGTATCAAAGGATAAATATTTTAAAGAATGAGACGAGGAGGCGGCATTCATGAAAAAACAGCTGATTCTTATTTCCAGTTCCATACAGAGGCAGTTTCCTTCCCGCATTGCCCGGGCGGAACAGGCCAGCTACCGTTTTGACTCCCTGGTACTCCAGTTTTTTGCTTATGCTTTCACAGGCTGGTTCTGGGAAGTGCTTCTGCACGCATACATGGACCACGCATTTGTAAACCGGGGTGTACTGACCGGCCCCTGGCTTCCCATCTACGGGGTGGGCGGCATTCTGATTCTGGTACTGCTGCGCCGGTTCCGGTCCCGTCCCCTGAAACTGTTTGGCATTTCCATGGTACTGGCCGGACTGATTGAATACATGACCGCCACTGCCCTGGACATGCTGTTTCACCAGAAATGGTGGGACTACAGCGGTATGCTGTTCCAGCTTCACGGGAAAGTCTGCCTGGCAGGGCTTCTTCTGTTTGCCTTCGGCGGCTGTTTTGTCTGCTATGTGGCGGCGCCGTTTCTGGACAGGCAGATTCAGAGAATCGCCCTTTCCCACCGGAGATTTCTGGTAATTTTACTGCTTTCTGTCTTTGCACTGGATACAGTTTTCTCCCTGATTCATCCGAATACGGGCGCCGGTATCACTTATCCCCATCTGCTTCCCTGATTTCCCTTTTAGAATTTCACCGGATATGTTATAATGTCGTGAGACATTATAACAGCGCCGCCCCGGGCCGACCAGAGGGAGGCGTTACCCTGCCGGGGCGTGCGCATCCCCCGGAGGGATGACATATGCGGAGCATATGTTATAGTAAAAAGGGTTCCGCCCGGCGGAGCCCTGCGTAAAAGCGCGATTTTTTACAAAGTATCTTCCGCCGTATTCCGGCGGAATCTTGCTGGAGGAATGTTATGAAGTTTTTAAGTATTTTTGATGTCATCGGCCCCAACATGATTGGGCCGTCCAGCTCCCACACAGCGGGAGCCGTGTCCATGGCACTGCTGGCCAGGAAGATGTGTCCGTCTCCGGTGCGCCGTGTCACGTTTACCCTTTACGGTTCCTTTGCGAAAACCTATCACGGACACGGCACGGACCGGGCCCTGCTTGGCGGAATCCTGGGATTTTCCACGGATGACCCGAGAATCCGGGACGCATTTTCCATCGCAAAAGAGCGGGGGGTAGAATACGAATACATCATTGACGAAAAGACGGAAACAGCCCATCCCAACACGGCGGACATCCAGATAACCTGCGAGGGCGGGTATGAGCTGACGGTCCGGGGGGAATCGATTGGCGGAGGCAAGATTAAAATCGTCCGTATCAATCAGATTGACGTGGAATTTACCGGGGAATACAGCACCCTGATTGTGCGTCAGACAGACCATCCGGGAATTGTGGCCCATATTACACAGTGTCTCAGCAATGAGCGGGTCAACATTGCTTTCATGCGGCTTTTCCGGGAGGACAAAGGAGCCATAGCCTATACCGTGGTGGAATCCGATGAACCGATTCCCGAAAGAATTTTAGATGAAATCAGAGAGAATAAGCATGTCAAAGAGCTTATGCTGATTCAGGCCCAGGAGGTGTAACATGGATTTTAAATCAGGAAAAGAACTGCTGGAACTCTGTGCCCGGGAGCAGCTTCCCGTCTCTGCTGTAATGAAGCAGCGGGAAATTACCTGCGGCAGCCTTTCCGGCGAAGAGATAGACAAAAAACTGGACACCGTGCTTTCTATTATGCGGGAGGCCGTTCATGAGCCTCTGAGGAATCCTAAAAAGTCCATCGGCGGGCTGATTGGCGGAGAGGCGAGGAAAGTGGCGGATTTTGAAAAGACTTCCCGGAGTATCTGCGGCCCCCTGGTAGGCAGGGCCATTGCCTACAGTATGGCTGTCCTGGAAGTAAACTCTTCCATGGGACTGATTGTGGCCGCCCCCACCGCTGGTTCTTCCGGTGTGCTGCCTGGCGTCCTGCTGGCTCTCCAGGAAGAACGGGAACTGGCAAACGAGGATATGTTCAAGGGGCTTCTCCACGCTTCTGCCATCGGTTACCTTCTGATGCGCAATGCCTCTGTGTCCGGTGCGGAAGCCGGATGTCAGGCCGAGGTAGGCGCCGCCTCTGCCATGGCGGCGGGCGCTGTTGTAGAAATCATGGGTGGCACACCGGAGATGTCTCTCCAGGCCGCTTCCCTTGCCATCTCCAATCTCCTTGGCATGGTCTGCGACCCCATCGCCGGACTGGTGGAATCACCCTGCCAGAGCAGAAACTCTGTCGGAGCGGCCAACGCCCTCATCTGCGCAGAAATGGCCTTAAGCGGTGTCACACATCCCATTCCTTTCGACGAAATGGCCGAGGCCATGTACCGGGTAGGTCTCAGCCTTCCCTTCGAACTGCGGGAGACCGCCATGGGCGGCTGTGCCGGAACACCTACCGGCTGTGCCCTGGGCTGCAAAATCTGCGGATAACTTCAAGGGGTCAACGGGGACGGGTACAGGCTGGCCTGTACCCGTCCCCGACTACAATTCTCGAACAATTCAGTCAAAATCCTGGCACATCTGGTAATAATCCAGATGTTTGTAGCCCAGTCTTTCATAAAGGGCAATAGCCCGGATGTTTTCTCTGGTCACTTCCATCCGGATTCGTTTCACATCCGGGTATTCTTTCTCCATCCACGCAAACACCTGGGTACCGTAACCTTTTCCTCTGGCGTTTTCGTTAAATACCATCTCGTCAAACCATATCTGCTGTCCTCCGGCCTCGTTGTTCCAGGAAACCACAAAATGGGCATATCCTACGGTTCTGGGGGCCTCGTCTCCTTCCTGCTCTTCCAGCATCATCAGCCGGACAGCGGGATTAGGGCCTGCGGCCTCGGTAATAGTCCTGTGAAAATGTTCCTCCGGCACTTCATGCAGGCAGGCCGGGCTTTTGTAAAACTCTTTCATCATGGCAACCGCCTGTTCTCTGTCTGCTTCTGTCACGTCGCGAATAATCAGCATGTTATTACTCCTCTCTTTTCTATGGGCGATATGGCGATACCAGTCCGCTTCCGTCCAGCCGGATAACCCGGTCAATCCGGTTAAATGAAGACATCCGGTAGGAATAGGCGGCGGACTCAAACAGGGCGTAGATATAATCTCCGTCCTGATAAATCTGTTCCAGTCTTTCCGGGAAACGCATGGCCTTATAGGCTTCTGACCCCTGAAGGATTCCGTAACGGGAGTAGTTAAACACCTGTACCTCCGAGGGGAGGAAGCTGTAAGACCGGGTCAGCAGGATTTTGTTGTCAAAAAAGGCCATTCCCTGCACCCGCCCGGAAATCACCTGCATACTGACGGCGCAGGCCACCGGGTCAATCACCCCTACGGTCCGCTTCAGGTTCATGTCCGTTTTCTCGTACAGCGTCCCATCCGCATTGATAAGATATTTTTCAATAATACTGGCTTCGTCCTGGGTAAAAAATCCCACAAACAGAGCGCCGTCATGATAGGTCATAAAGGAGCTCCGCTTAATCCGGTACAGATTGTAGGACATGTCGTATTCCAGGGGCTCATACCCGTCCTCAAACTGATACTCTTCCAGATGTTCCAGGGATATGGCATTGGCCTGGGCCCAGGTGGAGCCCTGCCCGCTGACCCAGAGATTGTGATTCATGGTATCGTAGGCCATGCCTCCCACGTGGGCCCGGGTATTCAGAACGATTTCTTTTATAAATTCATGGGTTTCCTTGTCCAGTACATATATCACGGAATTGTGTTCCTTGGTCCGGCAGTAGGCGCTGATAAGAAGGTAATCTTCGGTTACCGCCAGTCCCTGGGGCGTCATGGAAGTACACATGTCCGGCGTGCCGGTGGTCCGTATTTTCAGAGTCCTGGTGGCTTCCAGACCGGGAATCACATAGGAATTTTCTGCGGCAGTGCCGTCCGCAAGATAGGACGCCATTACCTTGTTCCGGTTTACGGTCTTCTCATGCTCCTCCTCTGTATAGAGGGGTTCTGTGCTGGTGGTGGTCCGCTCCGTTTCCACCTCATGGGAGGCGCGGTATTCAAACGCATAATACCAGTATCCGCCCCCTGCCAGTCCCAGAATCAGAAGGACGCAGAGAATCCGCCGGAATATTTTCCAGAACTTTCCCTTTTTTTTCGGTTTTTTACTCATCTTCTTTCACTTCATCTCTATAGACTTTCTGCATGGAAAATCCTCTGCCCCGTACTTCGTTTACATGGCTTACCACCATAAATGCATTCGGGTCAGTATCCTGCACAATTTTATTCAGATGTACCAGCTCGCGGCTGGAAATCACCGTCAGAATCATGGGCTGTTCCTTTCTCAGATAGCCCGTCTGCGTGTGAATCAGTGTAGAACCTCTGTCCAGTTTCTCCTGTATCAGATGATTTAATTCTTCGTATTTCTGGCTGACTATTTTTACCTGAATCCGGGTGGAGCCCATCAGCAGCACCTTGTCCAGCATCACCGTATAGATGATAACAAGCAGAATTCCGTAAACAATCTGCTCGGTATCGGAAAACAGCATCTGGAAAATCAGAATAATAAAGTCAAATACGTACAGCATAACGGAAACCGACAGACCGAATTTTTTGTTCAGCACCAGCGGCGGGATATCCATGCCTCCGGTGGATGCTCCGGCCCGGATAACAATTCCGATGCCCAGACCTATCATCAGTCCGCCGCATACCACGGACAGCATCCGGTCATCCGTCACCCTGGAAAGCTGGGGAATGTTTTCAAACACACCCAGAATCAGCGGGTAGTAAAACGTACTGACCAGTGTAGTCAGTGCGAATTTTATTCCCAGAATTACCGCGCCCAAAATAAACATGGCCGCATTAAATATCAGAACAAACCAGGAAATGGGTATCCCAAAATAGTGCTCCATGGAAATACCAAGTCCCGTGGTTCCACCGGTTATCAGTCCATTTGGCAGAATAAACACCGCAATGGCAAGCGCGTAGATGCTGTTCCCCAGTAAAATTAAGGCTAAATTTTTCAGATTGGTTAATTTCATCGTACTCTCTCCTGACATTTTATATCTTTCCCCAAATTGCATACAAAAATAGTATATATGTCGGCAGAATTTTGGACAAGACTTATTTCGGTTTTTTTTGCATTTTTCTGCTGTTTCCCCTTTGTTTCTCTGCTATAATAAAGGAAGAAAGCAGATTTGTCAGAAAAAAGGAGGAGCAGAAATGGATGAGATAAAACGTCTCCAGGAAATGATAGATGAAAGCAGCCGGATTGTCTTTTTCGGCGGCGCCGGGGTCTCCACTGAAAGCGGAATCCCCGATTTCCGCAGCGCGGACGGACTGTACCGGCAGAAATATAAATATTCTCCGGAGCAGATTGTAAGCCACAGCTTTTTCGTCCAGTATCCGGAAGAATTCTATGAATTCTACAAGGAAAAAATGATGTTTCTGGACGCCCAGCCAAACCCGGCGCATAAAAAGCTGGCCGAACTGGAGGCCGCCGGAAAGCTGACCGCCGTTATCACCCAGAACATCGACGGTCTTCATCAGGCGGCAGGCAGCAAAAACGTGCTGGAACTCCACGGGAGCATTCTCAGGAATTACTGCATGAAATGCTATAAACACTATTCCGCAGAATATGTAAAAAATTCCGACGGAATTCCCCGCTGCGAATGCGGCGGTATCATCCGGCCCGACGTCGTACTCTATGAAGAAGGTCTGGATTCCGTAATTATCCAGAAGAGCATCCAGGCCATCAGCGAGGCAGACATGCTGATTATCGGCGGTACCTCCCTGGTCGTCTATCCCGCAGCCGGATTTATCGACTATTTCCACGGAAAATATCTCGTACTCATTAACAAAGACGCTACTTCCCGGGATGCCAGCGCCAGTCTGGTCATCCGCCAGCCCATCGGGGAAGTACTTGCGCAGATACGTTAAAGGGGGACGGGTACAGGCTGGCCTGTACCCGTCCCCGACTACAATTCAAAAACTATTCTGACTGTTTTGCCGCCTCATTTACACAGCGCAGTGCGTTCAGACTGCGCGGATAGCCGATGTATGGCAGACACTGGGAAACGATTTTTATTAAAAAGTTTTTGTCATTTCCGATTTTGATGTTGGCGCCTGCGTGGCTGGTGAGCTGGGGCTCGCATCCGCCCTGAGCGGCCAGAAAACAGAAGGTAATCATTTCACGCTGTCTGTAATCGAGTCCGCCTCTTGTATAGTAATCGCCAAAGCAGTTTCCGGAAAGCCAGGTATTGATATGCCTGCTTTCTTCGGGACCGGACTGGGAAAATCCGCACATGCCTTCGCCAAAAATGTCTACCTGGGTCTGCTCGCCTTTTTCCACCCGGTTTTCAGGAGTAGTGGTTCCCTGTGCCGGCAGGGGCAGGCTTTCGCCTCGTTCTTTCAGTACCTGGTTTGCGATGGCAAAGAAGGGATAGACTCTGCCGATTCCCAGATAGGCTGCTGCCTGGTAGAGAATTTCTTTTACTTCCACCGGCGTCACTCCGGTATCCAGAGCCATGGGCAGCATTTTTTCATAGGCTGCCGTTCCCTGACATCCGTGAAGGGTCGCCAGAATCGCCATCATACGGGTACGGGCATCCAGGTCATTCTGATTCGGCACTTCCTCAAAAGCAAACCGGGAAAACAGTTCTGCAAATTCCGGGTCCGTCTGGTAAAGCCCTTCTCCGGCTTCTCCCAGAAGATAATTCTTTGCTGTACTCATTTCGAACTCCTTCTTTCTCTTCCTTATTTCAGGTTTCCGTATTCCTCATCAGAAACGGCTTCCAGCCACTCATTGGAAGCTCCTTCTGCCGGCACTTCAATGGCGAGATGCTGGAACCAGCTGTCTGCCACCGCACCGTGCCAGTGCTTTACTTCCGGCGGAATGTTCACTACGTCGCCGGCCTTTAATTCCCGGGCCGGTTTTCCCCATTCCTGATACCAGCCTCTTCCGCCGGTTACCAGCAGAATCTGACCGCCTTTGTGATGGATGTGCCAGTTATTGCGGCAGCCCGGCTCGAACGTTACATTGCCTACGCCGACTCTCTCGGTGGTGAGCATCTTCAGGTAGCTCTGTCCGATAAAATACTGCGCGAACGCGGTGTTGGGCTCGCCCACTTCAAACACGTTTCCGCCGCCTAAGTCCTGTTTCATTTTTTCTGTATCCATGTGTAACGCCTCCAGTTTAAAATACAAATATTATCTTTTGGTCTGCATATATTGTATAACCAGGGGAGTCTATAGGCAAATGCTTAGTTTACATGGTGTGGTATACCTGGGAGGTATGACTACTTAATGCCGTTGCATATTTATAATAATTTCTGCAACTCTGTAAATTTACTCTTAACTCGGATTTTCCTTTCCTCCACTAATTTACTCATCCATGTTCTCTCTTCATTTTTGTATGGATCTTTCCAAAAACGCTTTATAAATTTAACCATCTGGCTTCTAAACGACCATTGTAAATCTGAAGCCTCGTTTACAGTATTAAAATCTCTCATTGTTTGAACTGCATCAGCATCTTCCATCAAGTATCGTAATATTAAGATATCAGCAAATGTAAACGGCATTATATCATATTCCATCTGCAATAAAGACATATATGGCCCGCCCTGTTTTATATCATCTGTAACCAAAGAATACGCACCTATTGTCTGAGCCAGGGAAATCGCATAAACCTCTCCAAGATCTCCTGAACCATATAATAACTTATTTTCATTTACATTGGTCTCAAATATTTTTAAAACAGCTTGTTGCTTTAAAGACTCATTTGTATACACTTCGATTTTTCCTGATTCAATATCTGCATCAACTTTATCAAGAATATCCTGTCCATGATGTTCCAGTTCTATCTTTCTAATCTGCTCGTATATAAAAACACCATCTGCGAAAAAATCAAATAGTATATCTTCAAGGCCTGCCCGATAAACATGAATAAGTACATTTGTATCCAGTGATGCCCTCAATCTGTCAAGCCCCCTATCAAATCATCAATATCCTCTTCTTCCTCCGAATGTTGAACAATTCTGTCATTAACATCTTCTATTGTAAGATGATAACACTCTAACACTTTTTCAAGCGTTTCCATCGGTATAGCATTACGATTGTAATTATAAATTGCATAGTCTATATATTCATACGGTATATCAATTTCTTTGCTGGCTTCATTCAGACGGCTGTTTCCTCCTACGCTTCTCAACAGATTGCTTACCCGCCTCTGATTTCTTTCACTTTCTAGCTGCGCTTTTTGAATACAGTCAATCTTCCCCAAATTTTCCAAACGATTTAAGACCATATCGAAACTCACACTAAATTCTGACATGATTCTTGCTATATCCATTGCTGACAAACCATTTTTCTTAAAATCATCAATTTCCAAATCAAGGAATTCCCTAACTTTATCTTCCGGCATAAGCAGACAAGCCGCAAAATAGTTGGCTTCTTTCTCCATTTCATCTGTACTTCTGCCGGAAATAGTAACTGAATCATCTATAAAGGAAACCGTTGATTCCATATGCAGAATCACATGACCGATTTCATGTGCAAGTGTAAAAATTTCTCTGGATAGACGACTGCTGGTATTTGTAAATACAATAATATCGTCATCCTTCTTTAAAGTAAATCCCATATCCGCGTCTTCTCCCAGTGGATATCTTAATAGCTTAAATGAACATCCCTCGCACGATTTAAACAAATCAATAATTCCATATTGACCAACATTACATTTTGTTCGAAAAGAAGCTGCTTTTCTCTTTATTTCCCTTTTTTTTGTTGCTTCCATAGAAGCCTCCCTATTCCTTACTATCACTTTGCAATTTGTCATATAAATGTTTATTTGCGTAAAACAGATCCAGCATATCAAACATTTTCTTTGCCGAAGTATTTTCATGACCAACTCTGTACGCAACAACTGGAGTCTCATCCAGCACCCGGGTTATATCTCCAACTGTCACACTCAATACTTCTGCAATTCGCGAAAGATCTTCCAACGTAATATTATTTATTCCGTTCTCGATACGAGCATATTTTTGTCTGCTGACTCCAATCTTCTCTGCCAACTGCTCCTGAGTAAAATGTTTCGCAGTTCTTAACGCCTTAATGCGCTTTCCCAACAGTTCATTCATGATTAACCCTCCTTCTATCATCATTTTATCATTTATAAAATTCATGTCAAGCATGTTTGTTATATTATTGTAACATATATTTTTTTATGTTATAATAATATTCCTTATTTTTTCTTTCGTAATATCCGGAAAATATCACATCGCATTTGTAATTTGATTTTACAGCGCTGTATATAGAAAGACAATTAATAATTAAAAAGCCGGCATCCGGATTTTACTCCTTCAACCAGCTTCTCCATCTATCTCAACACTATACACACTTTTCTTCCTCAACTGTGTACGCTGTACTATCTTCACCTATATTTCAAACGTCATACACATGATACACACTCAAAATCTTAGTACATTTTGCGGCAGCCCGGCTCGAACGTCACATTGCCCACTTCAAACACATTTCCGCCGCGCTCTTCCTTTTCTCTATGGACGGTTTTCCATAACCGGGCCGGACTCCCGCCGGGGCACTTCCCCTGTGGCACGAATCCGGTTTTTGTGTTATGCTTGAACTGATGTCACGATTCACAGGCGACGGCTGCGCATGCGGGCGGAGGGGCTGTGAATCGTAATAATGGTTAGATAAGAAAGGAGATTTTTACATGAATTTTATATATCCCGCGGTTTTCCGCAAAAAAGAGGACGGCACCTACCACGGCTATTTTCCGGACCTGGAATGCTGTGAAGCGTCAGGCCGTACACTGGACGACGCCATCGACAACGCCAACGAAGCGGCCCGGAACTGGATTAGCGTGGAACTGGAAGAAGATGAGCCTCTGATTCCTTACGTATCCGATATCGAGGATATCCCGGTTCAGGAGGGAGATATCGTCCGGAACATCTCCGTCAACATCCGGTTTTACGAAGGCTGGGATGAGTAGCGGCTTACGCTTCTCACCAGCCGGAAGGCCTGCTCTGCGGACAGGCTGAGATTCTGCCTGGCCGTCTCCGGCTTCATAGCTTCTTCCAGGGTGGTAACGCCCCGGACTGCCGGGAAAAAGGCGTCTATGCCTGTTTCGTTGCACCGTCCTGCGTCAGGAGTAACACTTCCCGCAAAGGCCAGAACTGTTTTCCCGTGTTTTTTGGCAAGAGCCGCAACGCCGGCCGGCAGTTTGCCCATGGCGGTCTGACCGTCCAGCCGCCCTTCTCCAGTCACCACAAGATCCGCATCCCTAATCTGCGGTTCCAGATTTACCGCATCCAGAACAATCTCCACTCCCGGTTTCAGGACGGCATGGGGAAACCAGGACAGAAAGGCAAACCCGAGCCCGCCTGCTGCCCCTGCGCCCTCTTCCTGACTGCAGTCTTTTCCGGTAACTTCCCGGGTCTTTTCCGCATAGTGTCTCATCTTCTCATCCAGAACCGGTTTTTCCTCTTCCTTCACGCCTTTCTGGGGCCCGTACACATAGACCGCCCCGTTTTCGCCGCAGAGCGGATTTTTTACATCGCAGGCTATCTGAAAGGAACATGCGGCCAGTTCCGGCAGCATTCCGGCTGTATCGATGGTCTCAATCCGGTCCAGCTCAGCAATGCCCGCTCCCACCGGCCGGTTTTCTCTGTCCAGGAACCGAAGGCCAAGAGCAGCGAGCATTCCCGTTCCTCCGTCCGTGGTGGCGCTTCCGCCAATCCCTATGATAAAGTTTCGACCCCCCGCCAGGACGGCGTCTTGTATCATCTCGCCCACCCCGTAAGTGGTGGCATGCCAGGGCTCCTGCCTGCCGGGAGAAATCAGGGTGATTCCGGCGGCCTGGGCCATTTCCATTACAACGGTTTCCCCGTCGGGCAGGATTCCGTACCGGGCGGTCACTGTTTTCCCATCCGGTCCGGTAACCGGAACCTCCCGGAAGGTTCCGCCCAGCCCTTCCACCAGGCTCTCTGTGGTCCCTTCTCCCCCGTCGGCCACCGGCACGATAACCGTCTCCGGACCGCCGGTGCCGCCAGGGGCGGTCCCCCAGGCACGGCGGATTCCTTCCCGGACTGCCTCTCCCGCCTCCCGGGAGCTGAGGCTTCCTTTAAATGAATCCATCGCGATTAAGACTTTCATCTTCCTTTCCTCCTGTAAAAGAACATTTCTGCTTTCTCTTACAGTTTACCACATCTGTCCATTTCTTTCTTCCGTTTTACCGGTTAAACATACGGGCAATGCAGGGATTCTGGTAATCCAGTATCTCGCTGTGGCCCAGGTCCAGCCCGGAAATGGTCTTCCGGTCCGCCTCTGTCAGCTGAAAATCCCACAGGGCAAAATCTTCCTTCATGTGCTCCGCTTTTGTACTTCTGGTCAGCACGCTGACGCCCCGGTCCAGGTTCCACCGCAGAGCGGTCTGGGCCGCCGTTTTCCCATATTTCTTTCCGGTCTTTTCCAGAATTTTATTCTGAAAAATATTCCGGAGGCCTTCGCAGAGCGGCCCCCAGGCCTGGGGCTGTACCCCCAGCTCTTTCATGGTGGCAAGCGCCCGTTCCTGCTGGTAAAACGGATGCAGCCCCAGCCGTTTCCGGGAAGCGTCGAAGGCCTTTTCCGCCGTAGCTTCCCCTGCGTCTTTCAGCCAGAGTTTGGTAATGACAAACAGTTCCTCCCGTTTTACCATTCCCTCCTCCATGGCCTCTTTCAGGGCAGCACCCACTGCCTCTTCATTTTCATAGGCAGCCGCCGTGTCAAACATCCGGTATCCGGCTTCCAGCGCCTCACGGACACAGCGCCTGCACCTGGCCGGGTCCTTTATCTGCAGAACTCCGAAGCCCAGCATGGGCATGGACACCCCGTTTTTCAGTACTGTATTATCCATCTTCTCTCCCTCTTTTCCTTGCTTCCCGTTTCCGGTTACGGTAAAATACATAGTAGTAATTCCGTAACAAAGGAGTGGTTTCTGTGATTGAGATTCATTTATTTGAACAGCTTGTAGCCTTCGCTGACTGCGGCACCCTGTCCGCGGCTGCCGAAAAACTTCACATCTCTCAGCCGGCCTTAAGCCGCTCCATGCAGCGCCTGGAGCAGGAACTGGAAGTGACCCTTTTTGACCGTCAGAAAAGCCGGATTCTGTTAAATGAAAACGGAGAACTGGCGGTAAAATATGCCCGCAACCTGCTGCTTCAGGAGAACTCCATGATTGAGCAGATTCGGGAATTTGACCGGAAAAAGCGCACCATCTCCCTGGGCTCCTGCGCGCCGGTTCTGGTTCCGGAGGTGGTCTCCCTGCTGTCCTGGCTTTACAGCGGCATGACTATCTCTTCGGAAATCACCGGGGACCCTGCCCTTGCGGACTATCTCCTGGAAGGGCGGTACCAGCTCGCCATTCTCCATGAAAAGCCGGACGAGACGCTGTTTTGCTCCTGCCCGGTTGCGGACGAGCAGCTCTACGTCTCTCTTCCGCCGGTACACCCGCTGGCAGACGCCGAAGGGCTGTATCTGAGGGAACTGGACGGCCAGACGTTTCTGCTCTACTCCCAGACCGGCTTCTGGGATAAACTGTGCCGCCGGGAAATGCCCTCTTCCCGCTTCCTTATGCAGGAGGAGATGGAAGTGCTGGACGAGCTGGTGGCAAACTCTGCCCTCCCTGCTTTTACCACGGACTATATCATGCGGCAGGACCCCAGACCCTCCGACCGGGTGGCCATCCCGGTTCTGGACGAAGAGGCCAGCGTGACCTACTACTGCGCCTGCCCCCGCCCGGAGCAGACCAGGTTCCGGGCCCTGTTCCGTCACTACCGCTCCCGTTCCTGAGAGTTGGCCTCCATAATATCCTGCAGTGTCACATGTTCATTCCGGAACCGGACACTGCTTTTTTCATCCGGCAGATGGATGGCGCCCCGGGGACAGTTCTGGATGCATGCATAGCATACCTCGCAGCGGGAACCGAACTCCACCCGCTCTCCCAGGCGGATATTTCCCGCCGGACAGACACGGGTGCATAATCCAGACGCAGTCCGGCCTGCCCGGCTGCCTGGGCGGCATGGGCTTTTGCCACCGTGGCGTCCATGCCGTACGTGCAGACCATGAAAAAATACTCCGTGCGGATTCTGACTTTTTCCAGAAACCGGTGTACCATTTTGGGGATATCCCCTGCATAGACCGGGCATACAATTCCTACTGCCTCATCTGCGATTTCTGTTACTTCCTCTTTCATCAGCCGGGGAATGGAAAGCGCCTCTCCCCCGATTTTCCGGGCCACATACAGACAGTTCCCGGTTCCGGTAAAATACAGTGTCTCCATCAGTTTTCTCCTTTTGAACGAAAAAAGTACGGTCAGGCTGTGTAAAAAGAAGGGGAAACACAGCCTGCCGTACCCGGTTACAGTCTTTCTTTATTCGTGGATATTCATGCCATGCAGCATTTTGATAAAGGTCGGGTCGTCATGATTTACGATTTCACTGTGACCCAGGTCCAGTTTTGCAATCTCTGCCAAATCCTCTTCGCTGAGACTGAAATCCCAGATATTCATGTTCTGCTCCATCCGTTCTTTGTGTACGGATTTCGGGATGACAACCACGCCTCTCTGTACGTTCCACCGCAGGGCCACCTGGGCAGCGCTCTTTCCGTATTTTTCACCGATTTTTGTCAGTACCGGATGGGTGAAGATTCCGTGGTTTCCTTCTGCGAAGGGACCCCATGCCTCCGGAACAACGCCGTATTCTTTCATGAGGGCCAGGGCGTCTGCCTGCTGGAAGAAGGGATGAAGTTCTACCTGGTTTACAGCCGGGGTTACTTCCACGGTCTCGCAGAGGTCTGCCAGCCGTGCCGGGTAGAAGTTGCACACGCCGATAGCCCGGATTTTTCCTTCCCGGTATGCCTCTTCCATGGCACGGTATGCGCCAATGTAATCTCCCAGGGGCTGATGAATCAGATACAGGTCCAGGTAATCCAGTCCCAGGTTATCCAGGGACGTCTGGATGGCTTTCTTTGCCTCTTCGTATCCGGCGTCCTGCACCCAGAGCTTTGTCGTGATGAAAAGTTCTTCTCTTGGCACGCCGCATTTTTTAATGGCTTCTCCCACTGCCGCCTCATTCATGTAAGCAGCCGCGGTATCAATGAGCCGGTATCCGCTGGCGATGGCGTCCAGTACCGCCTGCTCGCACTGAGCCGGGTCCGGAACCTGAAATACGCCAAATCCTTCCAGTGGCATTTTTACTCCGTTATTTAATGTTACATATTCCATGTTGATTTCCTCCTTTAACCTTGCAGGTATTTCCTCTTTACAGCCCTTATTGTAACCCGGTTTCCCCGGAAAGTACAATGCCGGTTTCGCAGAAGTCTATAACTTGGACGCATACTCTTTCTGAGCGGGCAGGGAAGATTCCTTCCCCTATCCGCTCACCGCGATACCCCGGTCATCCCGCAAAAAAAATCCCCCGGACAACTCCGGGGGACGCTTCTGTCTTCTGATTTTATTTTTCCCGTATTCTGTGCCGAAGATAATCCAGCGTATCCAGCTGCTTCTGCCGGACATGAAGTTCATCCAGGGCGCTGCTGCGCTTCTTATTCAGCATCTGAAGCCGCTCGTTCCCGGTCCGCTCTCCTTCGGTCTGCAGCCGTACATAAACCTTTGTTTCCTCCGGCGTAAATCCGGTCTCACGGAGCGTCATCATCAGGCTCAGCTTTTCCAGATCCGAATCGTCATACTGTCTTTCTTCCGTCTCCTGTCCCGCAGTCTTTCCTGAGTCCCAGCTTTCATATTCCTTCAGAATCTCCGCCGGAATCCGGTATCTTCTGCGAACTTCTTCTATTGTCATTTTTTTCACCCCGCCTTCCGCGCTCCTTACTAATCAGACAGGGGAAGGTGCCTTCCTCTGAACACCTCTATTGTAACGCCGTTGACGGCGGCTGTCTAATACCTGCACGATATCCTCTGCAATGCCTAAACGGAATGTTTTACATACTGAATGAATGCGGAAGCCGCTGCGGAAAACATCTGGTTCTTCTTCCACGCCAGCACGGTGCCCGTCTCCAGCCTGGGAGAAAGGGGCACAAATTTCAGATTCTGGTATTCGTTATCCATGCGGAAACAGAATGCCGCGCCCACCCGGTTTTCTACCATGTTGGCCGCATTCAGAATCAGGTTATAATGTCCCGCTATGTCTGTCCGGTCAAAACTGTCCCCGAACCAGTTGGCCAGTTCATTCTGAACTTCCTCCCGCCAGGGAAGCAGGAGAGGCACTTTCTCCAGCTCCCTGGGAGTTACCTCCGCCAGGGCAGCCAGCGGGTCGTCCTGCCTTACCAGCACTCCCCACTGTTCTTTTTCTTTCATCCGGACAAATTCATATTTGCCAATATCCACCGGCTCCGTAAGAAGTCCCATGTCCAGAATTCCTTTTTCTATCCGCTCCTTAATCTCCTCCGCCGTGGTGCTGTAAATCCGGTAATGCACCTGAGGATAGAGCTCCCGGAATGAAGCCATTCTCCGGGACAGAAAGGTCATGTTTCTCGTCTCCCCGCATCCAAAGGCGATTTCCCCCGTCAGTTCCCCCTCGTCCTGAGAAAATTCCTGTTCTGTCTTCTCTACCAGGTCAATAATCTCCTGAGCCCGCCGTTTCAGCAGCATACCGTCATCTGTCAGTGTAATGTGATATTTCCCTCTGTGAAACAGCTTTACCCCGAGTTCTTCTTCCAGCTGCATAAGCTGCCGGGAAAGGGTGGGCTGGGTCACGTGAAGAAGCCCTGCCGCTCTGGTTATGTTCTCTTCCCTTGCCGCCATAAGAAAGTACTTCAGAACTCTTATTTCCATTTCTCTTTCGTCCTCCTTCTTTCTTACTATACAGCATGGAGCCGGCTCCAGGTCAATCTTTTTCTCTGTTTACCGGTAGGACCTTTCGTAAATGGCCACACAGTCCTCATGACTTAAGGGCTCCCGGTCGCAGAGGAAAAGTCCGCCCATGGTTTCTCTTGCGTTTTTTCCTCCTTGTCCGTTTTGAAATAGTTTTTCACATATTCGATAAACTTTCCGGCCGCTCTTCCAAAGGGCGCCATCCGCCTCCAGACCAGGGCGCTGGAAGCAGTAAGCTCCGGAGACAGCGGCCTGCAGATTATCTGCTCTTTGTCCCACATGCCGGCGGCCCCACTGATAACCAGGGCACAGCCCAGCCTGTTTTTCACCATCACTGCGCTGTTTGCCGGCAGGTTGCTGGTAAAGCGCACGGAAAGATTTTTGTAGTAATCGCCAAACCATCCGGCCAGTTCATTCTGTACGTTCATCCGGCAGGGCAGAATCAGGGGAACCGAAGCCAGGTCCTCCGGCGTCACATACGCCTTTTCCGCCAGAGGGTCTTCCGGATGAAGCAGGACAGTCCAGTGTTCGCTTCCCTCCAGCCGGATAAACCGGTATTTTTCCATCTCCACCGGCTCCAGCATGACGCCGATATCCGTAAGTCCCCTATCCATCCGCTCCTTTACGGAGTCCGCGGCGGCTGTGTAGAGGTCAAAGACGACCCGGGGATATTTTTCCTGGAAAGAGCGGATGATATCCGCCAGCACCTGGACGGCCTGCAAATCCCCGCAGCCGATGGTCACACAGCCTTCTGTCTCTTCATCCGGCTCCGCCAGTTCCCGCTCGGTCTTTTCCACCAGCTCGATAATCTCTTCCGCCCGGCGGCGCAGAAGCATTCCGTCTTCGGTCAGGGTCAGCTTCCGGCTCCCCCGGATAAACAGCTGCACGCCCATCTCTTCTTCCAGTCCGGCTATCTGCCGGCTCAGGGTGGGCTGGGTAAGGTGCAGAATTTCTGACGCTTTTGTCATATTTTCTTCCCTTGCAACCGCAAGGAAATAGCGAAGTACCCGTATTTCCATCTTTTCTCCTCCTTCCCGTCTAGTCAATCACCCGGAACTGTTTCCACTTTCCGCTCCGGTACCGGAGCAGAAAGCAGACGGTCCGCAGCCCCCAGTCGATGCACATGGCCAGGGCTACGCCGATAACTCCCATGTTCAGCCAGATTCCCAGGATTACGGAAAATACCATTCTGCATACAATGGTGGAGGCCAGGCTGACATACATGGTAAAACGCACATCGCCCGCTGCCCGCAGGCCGGAGGACAGCGCTCCGGAGACCGGGTAGAACAGGGTATTAAATACATTATGGATACAAATCAGCACCAGGGTCAGCCGGACCGCTTCCTCTGAAAGAGCATATCCTCTCAGCACCAGGGGCGATACCGCCAGCACCAGACCATTCCAGAGGGCGGAGGTCAGGAAGGTAATCCGCAGGAGCTTTTTCATATAATAGTCCGCCGCCTCCGTATCTTTGGCCCCCATGCACTGTCCGATAACCGTGACAAATGCCAGACCCATGGAAGTGCCCATCAGTGCCGCCACGGACCAGAAGCTCTGGGCCACGCCGTTGGCTGCTATCTGTACGGTCCCGAATAAGGCCGTAATACTGCTGAGGGCCACCTTGACCAGCTGAAAGAGGCCGTTTTCCACGCCGTTTGGCACGGCAATCCCGAGAATCCGGCGCACCATCCCTTTGTCCCAGCAGAAGAAATCCCGCCATCCGATGCGAATGATGCTGGTTTCCCGGAAGCAAAGGACGGTCATGACCACTGCCGAAAAACACCGGGCCGCCAGGGAGGGCCAGGCCACCCCTGCCACCCCCGCATGGAACACGAACACGCCCAGTGCATTCCCTGCAACGTTGATTCCATTGGCAATCAGGGCGATATACATGGTCACCCTGGTTTTCCCCATACTCCGGTACACAGCGGCTCCCGCTTCGTAAAGGGCAATCGCCGGGTAGGAATACGCGGAAATCCGCAGATAGGTCAGGCAGGCCGTCATCACGTCCGGTTCCACTTCCCCGAACAGAAGGCGCAGAAGCGGGCGCTGGCACAGCAGCACCGCGGCCATCACAGTCACCGAAAACAGCGCGGATATCATCAGAAGCTGCCCGCCGGAAAAACCGGCGTTTTTCCGGTCCCTGCTTCCGATATACTGACTGACCACCACGGCGCCTCCTGCTCCGAGAGCAGAAAACAGATAAATAAATACTGTATTGAACATATTTACAAGGGAAACACCGGAGACAGCAGCCTCCCCCGCGTAGCTTACCATAAAGGTATCTGCCACGCCCACCAGCACAGCCAGAAGCTGCTCTCCGAACAAAGGTGTAATCAGCTCCTTCAGGCTCTGGTTGGAAAACATCTGCCTTTCCCTGGGAATTCCCTGCCTGGGCTCCGCCAGACCGGCTAATCGAACATTCATCTTTTATCTTCCTCTTTTCCTTCGACTTTCATTATAGGCGCCGGTCCTTTCTATGTCCAATACTCACATTTCATAAGCTGCTATGCCCGAAAGGCATTAGAATCCCGGTCGGGGACGGGTACGGGCCGGCCCGTACC
>DWYV01000024.1 GCA_019118525.1 Candidatus Bariatricus faecipullorum | reverse complement strand
ATCGTCGGCAGCGTCAGATGTGTATAAGAGACAGGGGCTGGCCCGTACCCGTCCCCGACGACAGCTTACAGTTTCTTTTTCAGCATCTCCGGATTTGTGGCATAGGATACCGCTGTCTCTGCGGTGATTTTTCCCTGTTTATACAGATTCAGAAGGCTTGCGTCCAGGGATATCATGTCTTCCCGGTTGGCGGAATAAACGATACCGTCAATCTGGGGAACTTTGTTTTCCCGAATCATATTCCGGATAGCCGGAGTTACGGTCATAATTTCAAAAGCAGGAACTACCGAGCCATCCACAGCAGGAACGAGCTGCTGGGAAACCACTGCCTGGAGAACCATGGACAGCTGAACACATATCTGCCTCTGCTGGTTCGCCGGGAAAACGTCGATAATCCGGTCAATCGTATTGGCAGCACCGATAGTGTGCAGGGTAGAGAGAATCAGATGACCGGTTTCGGCAGCCGTCATGGCCACGCCGATAGTCTCATAATCCCGCATTTCCCCCAGAAGAATCACATCCGGACTCTGTCTCAGGGAAGCTCTGAGCGCAGTGACATAGCTTTCGGTATCCACACTGATTTCTCTCTGGCTGACAATGCTTTTCTGGTGGCTGTGCAGAAATTCAATCGGGTCTTCCAGGGTAATAATGTGTTTTTCCATATTCTGATTGATGGCGTCCACAATACAGGCCAGAGTGGTGGATTTTCCGCTCCCCGCAGGTCCGGTTACCAGCACAAGCCCTTTGGAAAGCCTGGAAAAACCGGTAATCTGAGGCAGAATTCCCAGTTTTTCCGGGGAGGGAAGCTCAAAGGTGATTATCCGTACCACCGCGGAGAGCGTGCCTCTCTGTTTATAAGCGCTGACCCGGAAGCGGGAAAGTCCCTTTACGGCAAAGGAAAAATCATCGTCTCCTTCTTTTAAAAGTTTTGTCATATCCCGGTCGCCGGCCAGATGATAGATTTCCTCTACCAGAGCCTGGGTCTGGGGCGGCATCAGTTTTTCCTCGTATTCCCGGATAATGACACCGTTACTGCGGCAGGAAGCGGGAAGTCCGGCTACGATAAACACATCGGACGCTTTTTCCGTCACGGCTTTCTCTAAAAGTTCTACAATCGTCATATTGTCCTCCTCCTTATTCACTGCCAAGTACGGGCAGGGAATCGTCTCCCTCCCATGTTTCCGTTGTAATTTCCTCCCAGGTTTCTGTCTGCCACATTCCCTGTTCCAGAGAACGGTTTCTGGAAAGAAGAAGGGAAACCTGCAGAGCCTGCTTATCATTTACCGGTATCTGATACTGGACACGAAAAGTTTCTGTTTCTTTCGAAACAACAGAACAGTCAGTTCCGGTTTCTTCGGACAGAGTCCGGCACAGTTCATCCGCTCCCAGGTTTTCTTCCCTCAGAGAAGAAAATGTTTCCAGAACCCGGGAGAGCTGTCTGGTGGCTTCTGTATCCGCCTCGTAATAGGCGGTGTCCTTTTCTGCCTCTTTTTCCGCATAAGAAGAATCCCGAAGGGCGCTGGAAAGAGACAGCGTGGCCAGAATGACCAGCGACAGAATAATAAATATTACAAGCAGGAGAGAAGCTCCTGCATGAAAAGCCGGAAAGGCACGCTGCTTTTTATTCATCTGCAATTCCCTCCCCGCTGTATTTTTCTGTATGAAGCGTATAGAGCGTTCCGCTTTCTGCCCCGGTCTTTTCCAGGCTGAGGGCTCTCATGTCACAGACAGCCAGATTTCCTTCCCGGGAAAGCTGAATTTCTACAGAGTAGACAGCCTCTTCTTCTGTACTGTACTGCCAGTCCTGGTCGTAATATACCGTAAACCGGCCGTCTCCGGTCCGGGCCAGGGGGCAGGCGTCCAGCAGGGCGGATTCAAAGTCACTGCTTCCTTTAAACAGTTCGGCAAAGCCGGAAAGCTGTCGTACGGACATAGTCAGGTTTTCGGAACTGCGGCTGACCTCCCTTGCCTGGGCAAAGAGGCGTACGCAGAAAGCGGAGCAGAGACAGAAAAACAGGATGGCCAGCGTCAGCTCCATAAGAAACAGACTGGAGCGGCGGGCAGGTCTGGAATCTGTATGCATCACTGACTCCCTCCTTCCCCGGAATGGTCTCCGGAAGCACTGCGTAAAGCCGCCCAGGAAGAAATCTCTTCTCCCGAACCGGTCGTGCAGCTGATCCGGAAAAGCCCGTCCTCCGGTTCCGACACACGGAAATCCTGAATCGGGAGTATCTCTGTCCCGTCATCGGCGTTCACGGTGACACCTTCCTGGACAAACAGCTCTTTCAGCATGCCGTCGTGGGCATAAATCATGGTGAGATAGGCAGTATTCCCATATGTTTCCCGAATGGTCAGGCAGGGAAGACCGTCAATCGTACCGGCAGAGACAGAACCGGAACTGTCGCTCTGGCGGATTTTTTCTGTCACATAGTCCAGAGAGGTTCTGGACTCGTAGCTTCGTTCCGCGGAAGCCGCTGTTTTTTCGTATACCGAAGCCGCCATCAGGACGACTGCCAGGGCACTGGCCGCGAAAACAAAAAACAGTGCAATGGGGAAAAGAAAATCTATGATATGCTGTTTTTCTCTCTGAACCTTCATAGTTCCTCCTTTCCTACCGTTCAATCACAGTAATATCCGGCATCAGGTTACTTCCCAGTACCTGGTAATCTACAAAAAAGCGGGACTTGTCATAGGTAATTCCATATACAGTTTCCAGGTATTCCAGACTTTCCGGATAGGTCCCCTCGATGGAATAGCAGTATACGGCAGCCCGGTGGAGCGCCGTTTCCAGTGTTTCCTTCTGCTCCGACACCGTCCGTTCCGAAAGAGAAGTAACACCGGAATAGAAAAGCGCGATGACGAGGGCAAAAAGAGCAAGAGAAACGAAGAGATTCCCGAAAAGATTTTTTTGTTTCTTTCTCTCAAACCGTTTCATAATTTCCTCCTACAGTTTCTACAGCGCTGACATAATACCAAGCAAAGGCAGCATGACCGAAAACAGAATCACGCCTACAATGACGGAAAGAATAATGACCAGGGTAGGTTCCAGCCGGGAAATCAGACCGGTAATCTGTTCCTCCATGTCCTCCTCGTACTGTCCGGCAATCTGGTTCATGGCTTCGTCCATGGCGCCTGCCCGGTTGGCCACTGCTGTCAGCCGTGCGTAAACCCCGGTAAATATTTTTGTTTCCTGGAGCGCATGAGACAAATCCATGCCGTTTTCCATCAGTTCCTTGCAAGAAATAATTTTATTTCTAAAGTAAATATTATCGATTAGTTTCGATGATAGTTCCAGCGCTTTCTCCGGATTGATTCCGCTTTTCAGTCCCAGATACATGCCGCCGGCAAAGCGGCAGGCAGCCTGTTTTTCATAAATATTCCGGATATAGGTAAACCGGTATCCGGCCCGAAGAAGAAGATTTCGTCCGGATTCCGTTTTAAATATGTAAATTAGAAATAATATAATTGCTATAAAAATAATTATAAAGACAACCGCGTAATTGGTCATTGTATTTCCCATAGCGAGAACTGCCCTGGAAAATCCTGTCATTTCCCGGCCAAGCTGACGGAACACCTGCTGAAACACCGGCATGACCCGGGTCATCAGAATTACAATAATCAGAATCATCATGCCTGTCATTACAAGGGGATAGGTCATGGCACTGCGGATGCTGCGGGAAATGGTATCCTCCCGCTGATAATGTGTCTGAAGCGCGTTCATTACTTCGTCCAGAGTACCGGTATCCTCGCCCAGTTCCGTCATGTGAATCAGATATTCCGGAAAGACGCCGGCCTTTCTCAGAGCAGGCGTCAGCAGACCGTCCCGCGTAATTTCTTCATTCATTACTTCCAGAATTTTCCGTTCTGCCTCATTCTGAGAATCTTCCAGCAGAATGGATACCCCTTCCATGGCGGAAATACCGGATTTTAAAATCATGTACATCTGTCCGCAGAAAGCCGCGGCCTCTGAGCTGGACAGAAGTTTCTGTTTTGTTCCCACAGCCATAAAAACTCCTTTCCCTACGGAGTAAAATCCGTTACAAAATCCTTAATAAGTATATTTTACTGTATAGTTGCTTCCGTCTCCAACATACTCTTTTACCGCTGAACTGTCGTTGTTTGCGGCCAGTGTGGGGTCCATAAGAGACCAGTGTTCCCCGTCAAACTGGATGATATTGTCTACCCAGCCGATTTCGTCCACGTAACAGCTAATCCAGGCATGATAGACGTCGCCGGAATATCCGACCTCCAGTTTGGAGGGGATCCGCTGTGACCGAAGCATGGCGCTCATGAGGGAGGCATAGTCAAAACAGATGCCGTTTCCTGCTTCCAGCGTTGCATCCGGGTCAGGTGTATAGCCATAGGAGACATTTTCCGCTTTCTCGTGGTCATAAGAAATATTTTTGATTACATAGTTATAAATATTTGTCACTACATCCAAATCAGAATAGCAGTTGCCTGCCAGTTCCTTTCCCTTTTCCACGCAGGCTGATGCCTCTGTAAAAGCGACATAGCAGTTAGGCGTCAGAAAAGGGGCAAATTCGCTGCTCAGGGTTACCGGAATATCTTCTGTATAGGCGATGGCGTACAGGTCCTCTTCTATAGAAACTGATTCCAGCACAGATACTGAGTAGGTGCCGTTTCCTCCGGAGAGGGGATAGACAAGAGGTTCGCCCCGGGCTGTAACCAGGTACGTGCAGGTAACGCCATCGGGCATTTTCAGCTGGAGTTTCACCTTTTCATTGGTTCCGGTGTAGACAAGAACCACGTATCCATCCGATACGCAGGAAGAATCTATCCGTATGGTATCCGTTCCGCCCACGACAGTTCCGGGAGCCTGTGGTGCCAGGACCTGCGGAGTAACGTCACGGGGAGGACCGGATGGTTTCTTTTCTTCTTTTTTTTCTCCGGAAGAATCTGAGCAGCCTCCCGCAAAGAGCAAAAAAAGGAGCAGCAGAATAAGAAGGGGGACACAGTGCCGGGAAAACCGGGTACAGCGCCTCATATTTTTCACCTTCCTTTATCTGTATGATACTGGTGCAAATTTCTATAATCCAGTATAGCAGAAAAACAGTGGGCCTGAAAGCCTGCAGTTTGTCAAAATATCTTTTGATTCTTTCATCATTTCATAAGAAAATATAGAGAAAAGTAAAATACGGGAATTGGCAAGATGCTTTTCATATGTTAAAATAAAGGCAAATTTATGTAAAGCTAACGTAAATTGCACGGGAGGAACAGCCTTATGGGAGAAATACCGGGAAAAGAAGATGTTTTCTTATGCGTTTTCACAGGGCTGTTTTTTATGTGCGCAGAATGATTGCGTAAAAACCGCAGTCTTTTTTGTATGTGGAAAATTGTGTGTAAAAAACAAAAGAAAATGGAGAGAGTACAGAGATGAAGATTACAGACATTTTAACGCTCCTCGGTGGACTCGCACTGTTTCTTTATGGAATGCAGATGATGAGTAATGGTCTGGAGACCGCAGCCGGGAACAGAATGAAGCAGATTCTGGAAAAACTGACTTCCAACCGGGTGAAAGGCGTACTGGTGGGAGCAATTATTACCGCAGTGATTCAGTCTTCTTCCGCTACCACAGTCATGGTAGTCGGGTTTGTCAATTCGGGTCTGATGACTCTGAATCAGGCTGTCTGGGTTATCATGGGGGCTAATATCGGTACGACAATTACCGGTCAGCTTATCGCCCTGGACATTGGCGCCATAGCACCGCTGATTGCATTTCTCGGTGTTGCTGCAATTATGTTTGTAAAAAATGAAAAGATAAAACATATCAGCGAAATTTTTGCAGGTCTTGGTGTCCTGTTCATCGGAATGGACATGATGGGGAATGCCATGGTGCCGCTTCAGGATTCTCCGGCTTTTCTTCATTTTATGACAACGGTGGAAAATCCGCTGATTGGCATTCTGCTGGGAGCAGGATTTACAGCCCTGATTCAGTCCTCTTCTGCGTCCGTAGGCATTCTGCAGGCGCTCGCAAGTACAGGAATGATTCCACTGTCCAGTGCTGTATACATTCTGTTCGGACAGAATATCGGAACCTGTATTACAGCCGTGCTGGCTTCTATCGGTACAAAAGTAAACGCCAAACGTACAACCGTTATTCACCTGATGTTTAATATTATTGGTACAGTTGTATTTACTATTGTCTGTCTTGTGACTCCGTTTGCCGCCTTTATGGAGTCTCTGACTCCGGGAGACCCGGTAGCCCAGATTGCAAACGTACATACAACCTTTAATGTAGTAACGACGCTGCTTCTTCTGCCTTTTGGCAATTATATGGCAAAAGCGGCTCATATCATTCTGCCGGGGGGCAAGGAGAGTGAAGAGGATGAGATGCATCTGGAATTTATCAAACCCTTTGAAACAAAATATGTAGTAGGGCACGGCGCACTGGTACTGGGGCAGGTAGAACAGGAAGTTGACCGGATGAGAAAAATGGTCTGCGAGACTGTAGGCGGAAGTTTTGATGCAGTACTTGGAAAGCACGATAAACTGAAGGAAGAGCTGGAGGAAAAGGAAGAATACGTGGACTTTCTGAATGCAAAAATATCCGGTTATATTGTTTCCATGATGTCAGCAGAAATGTCTTCCCAGGACGCAGTAAAGCTTAACGGATATTACAGAATTCTGGGAAATCTGGAACGAATCAGCGATCATGCCATGAACGTACTGGGATATGCCGGCGACCTGAAGAAACGGAATGTTTCCTTTACAGAAGAGGCACAGGGAGAAATCCGGGAAATGAAAAAAGTAAGTCTTGGTATTCTGGATGACATAGAACTTCTCTCCCGGCCGGATGCAAAAACAGTACTTGAGAATACAGCCAAAGAAGAACAGCGCATCGATGATATGAGAGACCGGTATCAGCAGCACCAGCTCAAAAGAATGAGCGAAGGCCGGTGCAGCACAGATGCCAGCCTGCTGTTTTCCGAAATGCTGACCGACTTCGAACGAATCGGCGACCACGCCCTCAACGTAGCCGAACAGTACTATGAGATGATGTAGTACACCAGTTCAGCCATACAAGGAACCCCTCTGAAATATGCTCGCATAATTTCAGAGGGGTTTCTGTATGGGCGGAGCGCCTCTCTATGAGCAAAACAGGCACCGAAGGTGCCAGTAAGCACGGAGTGCGGTTTTGCGAATGGCGCACCTGAACGAGGTTATGCAGTTTTCAAAAGGTTACAGTTCACACCTTGCGCAAGCCCCTTTCGTCTGATAAAATAAACCTAGTGCAGTAAGTACAGTTTTGAGGAAGGAAGGGTTAGCGATGGACAAATTAACATTCGATTATTCCAAGGCATGTACCTTTATCCGGGAACATGAGATGGAGTACATGAGCAAACTGGCAGAGGCCGCCAGGGAAACGCTTGTTTCCAAAAGCGGGGCCGGAAATGATTATGTAGGCTGGATTGATTTGCCGGTGGACTATGACAAGGAAGAATTCACTAGAATTCAGAAAGCGGCAGAGAAGATTCAGCAGGATTCAGAGGTGCTTGTGGTAATCGGAATCGGTGGTTCTTATCTGGGAGCCCGTGCAGCAGTAGAATTTCTGAGACACAGTTTTTACAACAGTGTGTCCCGTGAGATTCGGAAAACTCCGGAAATCTATTTTGCCGGAAACAGTATCAGCAGTTCCTATCTGCATGACTTAATCGAAGTAATCGGAGACCGGGATTTTTCAGTAAATGTAATTTCCAAATCCGGCACTACAACAGAACCGGCCATTGCATTCCGTATTTTTAAGGAAATGCTGGAGAAAAAATATGGAAAAGAAGAGGCGGCAAAGAGAATTTACGCCACAACAGATAAAGCAAGAGGAGCTTTGAAAAACCTTGCCACAGAAGAAGGATATGAAACTTTCGTAGTTCCGGATGATGTAGGCGGACGCTACTCTGTACTGACTGCTGTAGGCCTGCTTCCTATTGCTGTGAGCGGCGCCGATATTGAAAAGCTTATGGAAGGAGCCCGGGAAGCCAGAAAAGACGCGCTGGAACAGCCTTTTGAAAGCAACGCGGCCATGCAGTATGCGGCAGTAAGAAACATTCTTCTGCGCAAGGGCAAGACCGTAGAGGTTCTGGCAAACTATGAACCATGTCTTCATTATGTAAATGAATGGTGGAAGCAGCTTTACGGAGAAAGCGAAGGAAAAGACCAGAAGGGTATCTTTCCGGCAGCTGTGGATCTGACCACGGACCTGCATTCCATGGGACAGTTTATTCAGGACGGAAACCGCATTCTTTTTGAAACCGTAATGAGTATCGAGAAATCCCGTGCGGAAATTACGATTCAGGAAGAACCGGTGGATCTGGACGGACTGAATTATCTGGCTGGAAAGAACATGGATTTTGTAAACAAAAATGCCATGAACGGTACCATCCTGGCGCACACAGACGGTGATGTTCCGAATCTTCGGGTAAACATCCCGGCTCAGGACGAGTACAGCCTGGGACAGCTTTTCTATTTCTTTGAGTTTGCCTGTGGAGTCAGCGGATATATCCTTGGAGTAAATCCGTTTAACCAGCCGGGTGTGGAAAGTTATAAGAAAAACATGTTCGCGCTGCTTGGAAAACCCGGATATGAAGCAGAGCGGGAAGAATTACTGAAGAGGCTTTAATTTCATATCTATAAAAACAGGAAAGGGGCCGGTAGAAACGGCCCCTTGCTGTTTTAAAACGCCGTTATGCGGGACGGCGTGGATTAGTCAGGGAGGATGAAAACCATGTTATCCAATCAGATTCTACAGAGAACGATACATGAAATAGCAAAAATCGTGCAGTGCCACTGCTCTGTCTGGAGCATGGAGGGGGGACTTCTGGGCTGTTCCGGAGAGCCGGGGGAAGAACTGCGAAAGGAAGTGCCGGCATTTCTTTCCGGACTGGGTGAAACCGGTGCGGAAGAAGAGAAAATTCAGGAGGACCGGGCTTTTTTTATTATCTGTGACGAGCTGGAGCCGGTCTACGTGCTGGTACTGGCAAATCCGGAGGGACCGGTAGATTTTTCCATCACCGGACACCTCTGCGTCAGCCAGATTGAAAGCCTGATTCGGGTCAGCAGGGAGCGGATGGATAAAAACCGTTTTATGCAGAACCTGATACTGGACAATCTGCTGCTGGTGGATATTTATAATCAGGCGAAAAAACTGAGCATTCCGGTAGAACAGCGAAGAGTCGTCATCCTGGTGGAGCCGAAAAATCCGGAGGACAGCATGGTGCTGGATATGATTCGGGGAATCTACTCTACCGGTACGGGGGATTTTGTTACCGCAGTAGACGAGCGCCATGTCATTCTGATTAAGGCCCTGGAGGACACGGAAGAATACAGGGAGATAAACAATATGGCCCACATGCTGGTGGACGCAGTGAATACAGAGGCCATGGCCAATGTACGGGTGTCCTACGGCACGATTATCGAGGAGCTCAAAGATGTCTCTCAGTCTTACCGGGAAGCGGCCATGGCTCTGGATGTGGGCAGGATTTTTTACACAGAACGCAATGTGTTTTCCTACAGAGAACTGGGAATCGGACGTCTGATACACCAGCTGCCGGTTTCTCTGTGCGAGATGTTCCTGGAAGAGGTATTTTCCGGAAAAGCGGTGGAACAGTTCGATGAGGAGACACTTTCCACAGTGGATAAATTTTTTGAAAACAGCCTGAACATTTCCGAAACGGCAAGACAGCTTTTTGTACACCGCAATACGCTGGTTTACCGTCTGGAAAAGATACAGAAACAGACAGGGCTGGACGTGCGTGTGTTTGAGGACGCGCTGACGTTTAAAATTGCCCTGATGGTGGCAGACCATCTGAAGTTTTTGCAGGAAGAGGACAAAACCTGGGATTAAGGAGGCAGAAATATGACGGTAAAACTGTATGATACCGGGGTTTACCTGGTTCGCGGCAGGGAAGTGACAGCCGATGGACCGGAGGCCCTGCAGAAAATTAAGGCAGAGACGGGAAAGGAAACCAGCCGGGAGGAAGCCCTCCGGGAGACTATGGCATACAGAATTCTGGAAAGCCACAATGTTTCCGGAAATATGGAGCAGCTGCAGATTAAGTTTGACAGGCTGACTTCCCATGACATCACTTTTGTAGGCATCATTCAGACGGCCAGGGCGTCCGGACTCGAGAAGTTTCCGGTTCCCTACGTGCTGACCAACTGTCACAACAGTCTCTGTGCGGTAGGCGGAACGATTAACGAGGATGACCATATGTTTGGCCTGACCTGCGCGAAGAAATACGGCGGAGTGTACGTGCCGCCTCACCAGGCAGTCATCCATCAGTTTGCCCGGGAGATGCTGGCAGGCGGCGGAAAAATGATTCTCGGCTCGGACAGTCATACCCGGTATGGGGCTCTTGGAACCATGGCCATGGGCGAGGGAGGACCGGAACTGGTAAAACAGCTTCTGGGCAGAACCTATGATATTAAGCGTCCGGAAGTCATCGCCATCTATCTGGACGGGGAACCGGCAAAAGGGGTAGGTCCCCAGGACGTGGCGCTGGCCATTATCGGAGCCACTTTTGGAAACGGTTATGTCAACAATAAAGTGATGGAATTTGTAGGTCCCGGTGTGGAGAAGCTGAGTGCGGATTTCCGGATAGGCATTGATGTTATGACTACGGAAACGACCTGCCTTTCCTCTATCTGGCAGACAGACGACAGAATCCGTGAATTCTATCAGATTCACGGAAGAGAGGAGGATTTTGCCCTCCTGAATCCGGGAGAAGTGGCCTACTATGACGGCATGGTTTCCGTAAACCTGAGTGAGATTAAGCCGATGATTGCCATGCCCTTCCACCCCAGCAATGTGTATACGATTGAAGAAGTGAATGCCAACTTAAAAGATGTGCTTCACGATGTGGAACAGCGGGCGCTGGTCAGCCTGGACGGGGCAGTGGAGTACTCTCTTCAGGACAAGATTGTGGACGGAAAACTTTATGTGGACCAGGGAATCATCGCCGGCTGTGCGGGCGGAGGCTTTGAAAATATCTGCGCGGCGGCGGACATTATTCGCGGAAAATATATCGGCTCTGATGAGTTTACCTTCAGTGTTTACCCGGCCAGTACCCCTGTCTATATGGAACTGGTGAAAAACGGGGCGGTAGCAGACCTGATGGAAGCGGGAACGATTGTGAAGACAGCCTTCTGCGGGCCCTGCTTTGGCGCGGGAGACACGCCGGCAAACGGTGCGTTTTCCATTCGTCACTCTACCCGGAACTTCCCCAACAGAGAGGGTTCCAAACTGCAGAGCGGACAGATTGCGTCCGTGGCTCTGATGGACGCCCGTTCCATTGCGGCTACAGCGGCGAACAAAGGATTTTTAACCCCGGCCACGGATATGGATGTGCAGTACAAAAATCCGGTGTATCATTTTGACAGCAACATTTACGCCAACCGGGTATTTGACAGCCACGGTGTCGCGGACCCGTCGGTGGAGATTAAGTTTGGCCCCAATATCAAGGACTGGCCGGCCATGAGCTCCCTGCCGGAAAACCTGGTGCTGAAAGTGGTTTCTGAGATTCACGACCCGGTGACGACCACCGATGAGCTGATTCCTTCCGGGGAGACCTCTTCCTACCGTTCCAATCCTCTGGGGCTTGCGGAGTTTGCACTTTCCCGGAAAGACCCGGCCTATGTGGGGCGGGCAAAAGAAGTGCAGAAGGCCCAGAAGGCCATTGAGGCGGGAACCTGTCCGCTGGATGCACTGGAAGAGATGCGGCCGGTGATGGCAAAAATCCAGGAGCATTTCCCGGAGGCAGGAAAAGGAAACATCGGTGTTGGCAGTACGATTTTTGCCGTAAAGCCGGGAGACGGTTCTGCCAGAGAGCAGGCGGCTTCCTGCCAGAAGGTACTGGGCGGCTGGGCGAATATCGCTTCGGAGTACGCCACCAAACGTTACCGCTCCAACCTGATTAACTGGGGCATGCTGCCCTTCCTGACGGACGAGGAGCATACCAGCCTTTCTTTTAAAAACGGCGACTATATCTTTGTGCCGGAAATTCGGAAGGCCATTGAGGAAAAAGATTCCGCTGTGAAGGCTTATATTGTAGGAAATGGAGAAGAGTGGAAGGAAACCCAGTTTACTCTGGGTGAGCTGACAGACACAGAACGGGAGATTATCCGGAAGGGATGTCTGATAAATTATTACAGAGACAACGGAAACCAGGGGCAGTAGAATGCCCCGGCTCCGGATGTTTTATAAAAACTATGAGGAGGACCAGAAGAGCCCGAACAGACGGAGGAGACTGCCGCAGAGGACAAGGAGGAGACCAAAGAGGCGTCCGCGGAAGTGACGGAAGAACAGAGGGCCCGGCTTCTTGACAAATTCCGGGAGAAACTTTCGGCATACCGGGATGAGGTGGACCAGTCTGTCCAGGACGGCACGATTGCGGAGGAGTGGAAAAATGATATTCTGCAGCCTTTCGGAAATCATATGTTTGACAGCACCTCAATTATTGTAACAGGTATCAATGCCGGCGAGGGAGCGCAGTACGGGCTGGATTACATGCTGGAGAGCAAAGGAAATGATGCGTCCTGGGGATTTGTGGACAAGTTCTGGGTTACCTCTCTTTCAGAGTGGAAGGAAGAGGAAGGCATCAGCGATGAGGCCCTGGACAGTTTCTGCACAGAGATTTACACAGATTTTGATACATTTAAAGCAGAGACCCTGGAGCCCATTTATAAGGAAGCATTTTTACGCGAAAGTCAATAAAGACTATAAAACAATAAAGACAGAGTCTGGAAGCCCTGTCCCTTTCGGGGGATGGGGCTTTGCTGCAAATGACTGAATTATTTTTGAATTGTAGCTGGGGACGGGTACGGGCCGGCCCGTACCCGTCCCCAGCGAAATTTTTTTCTGTTTCATGCAACAGAAGAGGCCTTTTTTTACTCTAACAGATAAGAGGGACAAAAATGGAGCACGACTGAGGGAGGTGAGCGCCATGATTGTGGATGCGGCAGGTTTTACGGAGCTTTACAAAACGGTATACCGGGATTTGTACCGGTTTGCCCTGTGTATGCTGCGTCACAGCCAGGATGCGGAAGATGCGGTCAGTGAGGCGGTACTGGCTGCGTACGAGAATATACATAAGCTGCGGAAGGAAGAGGCTTTCCGGGCCTGGATTTTTACGATTCTGGCCAATGTGTGCCGTAAAAAACTGAAAGGGAAGGAACGGACGGAGCAGGAGCTTCTGCCCCATCATGCCAAGGAGGAGCCCTGCGACGGACTGCGGATAGACGTGCAGAAGGCATTTTTTATTCTGGACGGGGAAGAACAGACCATCGTGGCGCTGTCCGTATTTGGCGGATATACCAGCCGGGAGATTGGGGAAATGCTGAAAATGAATGCGAATACGGTCCGTTCCAGGCGCAGCAGGGCTCTGGAAAAAATGAGTGTGGTTCTGAAAGAAGAGTAAGGAGGTACTGCGATGACAGAAAAAGAAAAAAAGATTCTGGAAGAGCTGGATACCGCAACACAGGATGTAGAAGTGCCGGATAGTCTTCTTCCAGAGCAGATATACCGGAAGATTCAGGAGACGGAGACCGTAAAAAAGACTTCGGTCCGGAAACGTGGAAAACGGATTCTGACCAGGGCAGTGCTTCCCCTGGCGGCCTGCCTGGCCCTGGTACTGGTGGCTGTGCAGGTGATGGATGGTCCGCGTACAGATACACGGTATACGTCTTCCGGTTCCGGAGACAGCGAAACACACAGCCAGGCGGTAAGCCCGGAGGATTACAGCGAAATCTATGCCTGCCTGGAGGCCTCGGCAGAGGAAACGGCGACATCTTCCGACGGCGGCATGGTGTTTCTGAAAGAAAGTGCGGCAGATTCCGCCGCTTCGTCCGATATGGGTGCAGCCCGGTCCGGGACGGAAAGTTATTCCGGCACGAACGTCCGGACAGAAGGGGTAGGAGAAGCAGACATTGTAAAAACGGATGGTACCCGGCTTTATGTGCTGAGAGAGAACCAGCAGGAAATCAGCATTGTGGATGTGTCCGGAACTGTTATGAAGGAAGCCGGGAGAATTCAGCTGGAAGAGGGAGTGACAGCCCGGGAATTCTATGTGCAGGACAGCAGTCTTTTCGTTCTGGGAAACCGGGAGAAAGCGGTCAGCTTCAGCAGTGGTTACGAAAATTATGAGAATGAAACAGTCTGTGTGACCTACGACATTTCCGATGTGTCCGCTCCGGTGGAAACGGATACCCTGGTGCAGAGCGGTTATTATATCACCTCCCGGTTTGCGGACGGCTTTCTCTATCTGTTCAGTCAGTTTGATGTAGGGTATGAGATGAGCAGTTCCAACCTGGACAGCTATATTCCGCAGGTACGGGGTAATTATCTGGCGGCAGGTGAAATTCTGATGCCGGATGAGCATGCGAGCCAGTATCTGGTTGTTACTTCTGTAAACACGGAAAAGCCGGGAGAACCGGTGGATAAAAAGGCGGTTCTCTCCAATTACGGGGAATGCTATGTGGGAAGCGACAGCATTTATATTTACGAAAGCAAATATGTGCCCGGTCCTGCAGGAAACGGTACAAACCGGACATCCATTCTGCGGCTTCCTTATGGAAAAGGAGCCTTCGGGGAAGGCGCGCGGGGTGAGGTAAACGGAACGGTTCATGACTCTTTCTGTATTGACGAATACGACGGTTATCTGCGGGTTGTCACCACGTTTTCAGGAACCGGCAGCGAAACCAGCGCCGTATATATTCTGAATCAGGACATGGAGATAACGGGAAAAATCGAAGACCTGGCAAGGGGAGAATCGGTTTATTCTGCCAGGCTCATGGGAGACACCGGATATTTTGTAACCTATGAGCAGACAGATCCCCTGTTTTCCGTGGACCTGTCCAGTCCGTCAAAGCCTCAGATTATCGGAAGCCTCAAAATCCCCGGATTTTCCGATTATCTGCATCCCTATGGGGAAGGACTTCTGATTGGCATAGGCATGGACACAGACCCGGAGACCGGTATCACGGAAGGAGTAAAAATTTCCATGTTTGATATCTCCAGTCCGGAGGACGTCCGGGAAGTAGCGTCCTACACCATTGAAGACACCTATTATACCGATGTTTCCAGCGACTATAAAGCCGTTCTGATAGACACAGAAAAAAATCTTATCGGATTTTCCGCTTCCGGAGACCAGGAACACTATTATGTTTTCCAGTATAAAGAAGGAGAAGGCTTTGTTCTGGCCATGGACGAAGAAGTCAACGGAGGCGGCTGGCAGACCACCCGGGGAGTCTATATCGAAGACACACTGTATGTCGTAAAAGGAAATGCAGTTGAAAGTTATGACATGAAAAACTATCAGAAAATAGATGATATTTTACTGTAATTGTCGTCGGGGACGGGTACAGGCTGGCCTGTACCCGTCCCCAGTCGACTATTCTGCACCGTTGAAGCAGTAGGTGCAAAGCCTGCAGGAATCAATGCCGATGGACTGAATTAAATCATCCAGCCGATGATAGCGGAGAGAGGTGAAATTCTGCTGGCGGCAGATTTCATCCAGCATCTTCTGATACCGGTCGCTGTTGGGGTCGGCATATTCTTCCAGATATTTTTCGGCATTGTCGCCTTCCCAGTCCCGGATAACCCGGCGGGTAATCAGATCCAGGTCCGACTTGGAACGTGAGAAGTTCAGATATTTACATCCATAGAGCAGAGGCGGGCAGGCCGGCCGCACATGAACCTCTTTCGCACCGCTCTGGTATAAAAATTCTGTGGTTTCCCGAAGCTGTGTTCCCCGGACGATGGAGTCATCAATCAGCAGGAGCTTCCGGTCCTCAATCAGGGCCTGTACGGGAATCAGTTTCATTCTTGCAATCAGATTCCTCTGGTTCTGACTGGTAGGCATGAAAGACCTGGGCCAGGTAGGCGTGTATTTAATAAAAGGTCTTGCAAAAGGAATGCCGGATTCATTGGCGTATCCGATAGCATGGGCCAGACCGGAATCCGGTACTCCGGCCACACAGTCCGGCTCTACGGCTCCCTGATCCCGTTTGGCCAGCAGGCTCCCACAGTTGTAACGCATCTGTTCCACATTGACTCCTTCATAAGACGAAGTAGGGTATCCATAGTAAACCCAGAGGAAGGAGCAGATCCGCATCTTTTCAAGAGGAGGACTGACCGTTTCCACACTCTCCGGCGTCATGTAAACAATTTCTCCGGGCCCCAGTTCTTTATAATCCCGGTAGCCCAGATTGATATAGGCAAAACTTTCAAAAGAAGCACAGTAGGCGTCTTCTTTATGGCCAATTACTACAGGTGTCCGGCCAAACCGGTCCCGGGCCGCATAGATTCCTTCCTTTGTCATAAGAAGCAGAGTCATGGAACCGTCAACCAGAGCCTGTACATAGCGGATACCTTCCACAAAAGAATCCTTTTTGCTAATCAGGGCCGCCACAAGCTCTGTGGCATTGACCTGCCCGTTGCTCATCTCCTGAAAATGAGAGTGTCCGTTTTCATAGACCGTCTTTAAAAGCTGATCCATATTGTTGATTTTTCCCACTGTAGTAATGGCAAAACTGCCCATGTGTGACTGAATCAGAAGCGGCTGGGGTTCAAAGTCCGAAATACAGCCAATTCCAAGATTTCCTTCCAGTTCTTCAATATCCCGTTCAAATTTTGTCCGGAACGGAGAATTCTCGATGTTATGAATGGAACGACTGAACCCCTCCTTTCCGTGCGTAGCCATACCGCCTCTTCTGGTCCCCAGGTGAGAATGGTAATCTACTCCATAGAATAAATCCAGAGTACAGTCAGATTTTGAAGCAACTCCGAAAAAGCCTCCCATGTCTGTGTTTTCCTCCTTTTATAGTCAAGATTGTGAAATACCAATCCCAGTTTAGCATAAAAGGTATACGGGATGAAAGGGCATTTTCAGGATTCGCGTTTCTTTATCAGGCAAAAAAGCTGTCTCTTATACACATCTCCGAGCCCACGAGACC
>DWYV01000023.1 GCA_019118525.1 Candidatus Bariatricus faecipullorum | reverse complement strand
CGGGTACGGGCCGGCCCGTACCCGTCCCCGACTACAATTCCAGAACAATTCAGACAATACCAAAAAGTGCCGCAAACCACTGTTTCCAATGATTTGCGGCACTTTCCGCTGTCTCTGCTGTCTGTAATTTTTATATTTTTGTCCCGCACTGGGTGCAGAAAAGCTGTCCCTCTTCCAGGGGAGCGCCACAGTTTCTGCATACCCGCTGTGTCTCTTCCACCGGTTCCGGTATGGGGTCCGGTACGGGCTCTGGTATGGGCTGCGGTACCGGCTCTTCCACCGGCTCCGGTATGGGATCTTCCTCCACTTTTGTTCCGCAGCTGGTACAGAACAGATGTCCCTCGGGTATGGGGTTTCCGCAGTTTCGGCATACTTTTCCGGTAACCGGCTGCTCCGGGCGTCTCTGTTCAATTTTTGCCCCGCAGTTATTGCAGAACGAAGAATTCGCGGCGATTTCCGCCCCGCAGGCCGGACAGATGATAACGCCTTTTAACACCTGCAGTTTATCCTTCAGCGCTGCCTCCTGCTCCCGGCTGGCGTCGATTTCCCGGCACCAGGAAAGTACTTCTCCTGCCGCCTGGCTGCCCATCACGTGGTAGTAGTATTCCCCTATCTTCCGAAACAAGGCCTGCTGTTTTGCCTGCTCCTCCCGGATTGCCGTGCTGATTCGCATGCTCTCGGATACGTCCTTTGTCTTCTGAATGGCCCCCTGGCCAAACTGGGAAATTTTTTTGTCAAGTTCATCTAAAAATGCCATCTCTTTCTCCTCCTTCCTGGATTTGCATTAGCGTATTCTGTAACCGCACTGTCCGCAGAAAACTGCGTCTTCCCTCAGCTCGCTGCCGCACTGGGGACACCGTGCCGGTCCCTGCTCCATTTCCTTCCGCAGCGAGGTAATTTCCTCAAACAGCGGAAGCAGCTGAGGAAGCGGATCTTCAAACCCGCCCTCATAGTATGCTTTCCCAAGCTCTGCGTAAAGCCGTTCCAGGGAAGCTTCCCGGTTTTCTTTTTCCGGATTTACATATACGGTTCTGTCATCTGTCTCCATGGATTTTTCCCCCTTTCTACTGCCTGTTCAGCAGAGATGCATCGGTAACGTCTGTCATCATAACCGGATACGGATTGGAATAGTACCCTTCGTCCGCCGGAATTTCCTCTGTATAAAGTTCGGTTCTGGACAGCTGGCCGTTTTCTATGGAAATATAGGAAATGGTCTGGACGCTCATGTGCCCCTGAAGCTGAATAATATACGGCTCTGTGCCGCCGTTTTCGTCCAGGTAAAACATGGTGTGCCCGCCGGGGATATCGCCCAGGAAGACGCTTCCCCCGTTCTGTATGGTGTAAACCTGGTAGACGTAATCCGCCTCGCAGGTGCCGTTCTGAACGAGCAGTTCCTGCACCCCGTTCTTATCAATGTCCACCAGGGCATAGTACATGTATTCTCCATAATCCGCATAGGCTTCCTGAAGGAAAGGCTGGTAGGCGTTCTGGTAATCCTGGGCGGTCAGCACCGCCGGGTTCTCTTCTTCCGCCCCGTTTTCTTCTGCTTCCCTTTCTTCCGTCTCCGTGTCCGCGTTTTCCAGGGTAATCACGCCCCATTTTCCATCCTGTTTTACCCAGCAGTGTCCTTCGTACACGGGCCGGATGGCTTCAAACACCCCGGAGGGAATGGCCGTCTTTCCGTCCGTTGTCCGCAGTTCCCATTCTCCGTCCTTTACCAGGACCACATAGCCGCCGGACGCCCCGTAGCAGAGTTCCTGATACTCCGGTGTCTCCGTCACGCTGATTCCTTCATCAAACTGATTCCAGGAAGCGTCAAACTCCAGCGGAATCACTGTCTCTCCCTCTTCGTTCACATAGCCCCACTTCCCGTTCTGCTCCACGGCAATCAGTCCGTCCGAGAGAGAACCGCAGTTATCGTAAATAAAATCTGTAATCATACTGCCGTTCTGGAAGAGGGCGTATTTTCCGTCCTGCTCTTCCATCCACTGGCCGATGGCGGTCTCATCCGGCTCGCTTTCCACTTCCATCACCGGAATCACCTCTTCCGGCATTTCCGCCTCTTCCATCGTCAGATAGCTCCATTCCAGTGTATTGTGGAGCTCTCCCTGCCAGGAAAACCAGGTGCCGCAGGCGTCCAGAAATCCGGTAACCAGCCCTCTGTGCACGGTATCGTCATAAAAAGCGTCATAGGTCAGGGTATCCCCGCCGTCCTGCCGGCCCATCAGGTAAAAACCCGGAGCGGAAATGGTTTCGTATGCTTCACTTGTTTTCATTACGCCATCCATTCCGATAATCCCAAGCGCGTCTCCCTGCTGAATGACCGCGTATCCGTCCTGGAACTGTCCTCTTCGTTCATTATCCGGGGACTGCTCACAGTTTCCGTCCCGCACATAGTAAATATCATCCGCCTGGATTTCCGGTTCCACCGCCCAGGTATAGGTCTCGGCATTTTCCCACTTGTTCACTACCTCGTCAAACTCTTCCCGGTCCTCTTCCGGTACCGCCTCCTGGGCCTGCCTTGCCGTCTCCACGGCCTTATCCGGCTCGCCCTGCTGAAGGTACAGGTCAATCAGGGCCCGGTAAGGCTCCGGGGCTTTGGGCTGAATGGAGATGGCCGCCTGGTAGGCCGCTTCTGCATTTTCATAATCCATCTCTTCCAGGTACCGGTCCCCGGAAGCCACCTGGTCCCGGTATTCCTTTTCCTGCTTCTGCCCTCTCCATATCCAGATACCGGCTCCCGCCGCGGCCACAGCCAGCACCAGAACGGCAATGATAACAGCCGCCTTCCTGCCCCGGCCCCGCTTTTTCGGCGGTTCCTCCTCTTCCGGCTCATCCAGGCCGCTCAGTTCCTGCGTCTCTTCCAGCTCCTGCGTTTCCTCTGAAACGGTCCCGTTCAGAGGGGCCCCGCACTGTCCGCAGAAATTGGCGCCCTCTTTATTCTCTTTCCCGCACACTGGACACTTCATAACTGTCTTCCTCCTCTGCTTTTGTCTCCCGGGCTATGCCAGTTCAAACGCCGTCTCTTTCTCCCGGATATACAGCCGGGTTCCCCGGGGGAGATAGTAATGCCTTCCCGGCCCCAGAGGCTGTCCGGAAGCCAGAAAGCAGGTGCCTTTCTCTGCCGGCGTCACACAATACTCCTGATACTGACGCACATAATACCCTTCTGCCAGCACTTCCGCCCCGGGACGGGCACTGAGAAAAATCTGTCCCTCTTCCTGGCAGAAATAAACCGGAACCCGGTCTTTCATAGGCCAGGCCTTCTCCTTAAAGATTCCGCCCCGGCCCACAATGGCTCCTTCAAAATCCGCAGCAGCAGGGGACACGGACGGTCCCGGATTCTGCTCCTTCTGCTGTCTTTTGGTTTCCAGTTCCTGAATCCGTTCCAGGTAGTCCTCCCTTCCCGGTACTTCCGTCAGGTCCTGGCGATTCTCCCAGGGATTCCCCCTGCGCTGAAAGCTTTCCGGCAGGATGTCATCCGTAAAAGAAATATCCCGTTTTTTCTCCGCGCTTCGCAGTCCCAGAATGCTGCATACCAGAATCAGTACATAGACCGCCATCCACAGTATCAGCCAGCCCGTCCGCAGTTCCACCATGTCCGCCAGGCCGAAAAAGGCCAGGCCGTCCCGTATCTCAGACACCCGGGAATACAAAGTCCCCGTCAGGGCGCCCAGGCAGACGGCCAGGATAACTGCCCCGGCGGCCGCCAGGCGGAGCGCATGCTCTCCTTTCAGCACTGCCGTCAGCAGGGCAATCAGCAGGGTCGCCGCCAGAAATCCCACAATCATAATCGAGTACGGGCGGATATACTCCCGCAGAATGCTTTCCATCTGCCCTCCAAGTCCGGTCTCTTCTCCTCCGGAAAATCCCAGCCCCATAAGGTCGGTCAGGGACAGGCTGAGTGTGGATATCCGGAAGATACCCACAAAATTCAGGCAGAAGGACACCGCAAACAGTACCACCGCCAGTATTTTTCCTCTCTTTTCCATCCTATTCACCTTCTATCTCTTCCAGTAATCTTTCTCTCTGTTTCCGGAAAATCCGTCTGGTCAGAAGCAGGGCCGCCAGGCATCCCGCGAATCCTGCCACACTGATTCCCGTAAGAATCCATCCAACTGTCAGTTCCATTATGACAACCACCCTCCTGCCAGTACCTGCTGGTATGCGTTTTCCAGAAGCTGCATCTGCGGGTCGGTATCGTTGCCCTCCAGCTGTGCGTAGTACATCTGGCTGGCTTTTTCGTAATACGAGGCAAACGTCCCGTAGTCCCGTTCCCGGTTGGGAAGAAGCTCCTGCCGGTCAATCTCCAGGAAAGCATACCGCATGTAAATGTTATAGTCTTCTCCGTATTTTTCCAGCATCTGGTCCAGGTATCCGGCCGCCTGGTCCAGGTTCCCCAGCTGTTCGTTCAGAACCGCCAGGTTGTTGTATGTATCATAGGTGTCCCACCCCTGGGCGATGACCTCCTCCAGAAGGCTGACCGCCTCCTGTCTGCTGGCGGAATCTCCGGTTCTGTCCGCCAGGTCGATGTCCACCTGGATAAGCTTCTGGATGAGCGCCATCTGATGTTCCACCGGCAGCGCCTGCCGGGCTTCCAGCAGGACTTCCCGCTGGCTCTGGTCATAACCCTGGGTTTCGTAGATATCGCTGAGCTGGAGATAGGCCCGCTCTTTCAGGCTGTCGCTGTCCGTCCGGCTGATACAGGCCCGGAAATCCTGAATGGCGCCGTCGTATTCCTGCCGGGCCTTTTTGATTTCTCCCCGGGCGTAGTAGACAGAGTCCTCTGTCAGCCCCAGTTCCACTGCCTCGTCCAGCACTTCCTGCCCCTTCTCCGTCTGCCCGTCAAAAGCCAGGGCAATGGCGTAATCCCGGTAGTATTCCGCCTGATAACCGCCGGTTCGGAACAGTTTTTCAAAAGTACGGACCGCTTCTTCGTAATCTTCCAGGGCAAAATGGCTCTCTGCCTCCAGATAATAAAGGTCGCCCATCCGTTCCCTCCGGGTGTCCAGTTTTTCATTCTGCTCTACATCGTAATCCACAAAATCGATGCAGGCCTGGTACTCCTGCTGTTCATAGAGGGCCAGGGCGCTCTGATAGTAGCTTTCCAGGGAAGAGGGCAGAACCTTTACCGCCTCTTCGTGGGTCTTTTCTGCCTGGTCATAATCCCCGGCCTCCCGGTAGTCTTTCTGCTCCTCCACCAGCTGGTTGTACCGGTCCACCCGTTCCTGACGGATGGTGTGGACGCCATAACCTCCCAGCAGGATAAACCCTGCCATTGCGGCCACCAGGACGCCGCGAATCAGATGCTGTCTTCTCACCAGAGCCCGGTACCGGGCGTCCTTTCTGGAAAGTCCCTGAAAGGCCCGGAACATTTCCAGGGCGCTCTGGAACCGTTTGTCCGGCTCCGTCTCCATGGCCTTCTGGATAATCTCACTGAAGGCCTGGCTGGTACATTCCGCCAGATACGCCTTATCGATGGGCTCCCGGTAATCTTTTACTTTTTTCCCCGTGGCCAGGTGGTAAAACGTGGCTCCCACACTGTAAATGTCCGTCCGCTCGTCGATGGCCGCATACCGCCCCACCCGGCTTCCGGAGCCGCCGTCCAGCACCACGATATACTGTTCCGGCGACGTGTAGCCGCTGGTATACCCCAGCACCGCGTTTCCTTCTTTCAGAAAGAAGGAAATGTTAAAATCTATCAGACAGATATTTCCCTGGGGCGTCAGCATAATATTGGCCGGTTTGATGTCGCTGTGGATAATGGGCGGCTTCTGGCTGTGCAGATAATTCAGGGCGCTGCAAAGCTGCATGCCCCAGCGCACCAGCTGCCCCATGGTGAAGGGGTAGTGTTCCCGCAGAAGCTGCTGAAAGGATTTCCCGGGGATATAACTCATGACCGTATATACCCGGTCCCCGTCCCTTAAAAAGTCAAATACCTGGGGAAGATACATGTGGTGCAGATTTTTCAGGATATCTGCCTCCTGCCGGTCCACTGCCGCAGACAGGCTTTTCCCTTTCATCTCCTTGATGACCACTTCTTTTTTCAGCCTCTTGTGGTATGCCTTATAGACAATCCCGCCGCTTCCTTCTCCCAGTTTTCCCAGAATTTCGTATGTATCGGAAAATTTATCCAGTATTCCCATGGCTGTCTACCTGATTTCTATGATAAATTCAAAGGTTTCATCGGACAGTGTAAACCGGCTTTCTTTAATCAGCCGTACGGCTCCGGTTACCTGCTCTTCCCCCAGGAAGGTGTGGTTTAAGGACTGCATATCCTCCAGAAGATATCCTTCCGGCGTTTTCCGGATCCGGGCATGGTGCCGGCTGACCGTGGGATTTCCCTCTATCTGCCATTCGCAGTCCGCCCCTTTCCCCAGAACCATTTCGTCCCCGGTAAATTCCTTTGTCTCCCCGGTTTTCAGCCGTTTCACAAAAACGTGCATTTCCGGCTCTCTTCGCAACAGTACCGTAGCCTCTTCGTCCTCCTCCGGTTCTTGGGGAGGCCGGGAAGCCAGCGGCTCCACATGTTCCCGGATAATCACCGGTTCCGCGAAGCCTTTTTGTTCCACCGGCGGAATGTCCACATCCCGGACATCCACCCAGCCTTCCAGGTAATCTCGCATTTGTCTTTCCTCCTATCGTCTGTCTTTTGCTATTCCCCGAAGCAGTACCATGGCCAGCAGCAGAAAGGCCGCCGTCATTCCGGCCAGAATTCCCCAGTCCGTCAGCACATGCGGCCGGGAAGCCCGGAAAAAGGATTCTGCCTCATGTTCCAGCATGGGATATTCCTCCTGCATCCGAAGGGCCAGACTGTTCAGCCTGGCCGAGCTTCCCAGCGCCTCCACGGACCATCTGCTGACAGTCACACAGGAAATCGCCTCTCCCGCTCCTTCCAGGGTAAACAGAATCCCGGAAAAAAGGAGCTGGATAATCAGGAGAAAGGGTGCCACTGTCATCCCTTTGTCCCCCGTCTTTACTACGGCGGATACCGTAAGCCCCAGCGCCACGGAGGCCAGCACGGTAAGCCACACCGTCAGCATCATCTCCGGAATAAAACTGTCCAGGAAGACGCCCCGGGGATTTTTCCCCACCAGTGCCAGAAAGATTCCGGTCAGAAGCAGGGACTGCACTGCCCCCAGCACCGCCTGGAACACGAACTTGGAAAGGACGTATCCGGGCAGCTTCAGGTTTGCCATATATTCTCTTTTTACAATCACCCGCTCCTTGCAGATTTCCTGGATGGAATTGAAAAGGCCAATCCAGATGCCGGAACAGCTCAGGGCAAAGAGCATGGATTTGGTACTCTCGTAAATATCAAAAATGTCTTTATCCGCCACTATCCAGAGCAGCAGGGCGATAAAGCAGGGCTGAAGCAGAAGCACCAGCAGCCTGGGCCGGTCGTTTGTCATCAGCTCTGCATACCGGGCGCACAGTACGCCAAACTGCCGCCAGGCGGAGGGCCCGGACTTTTTCCGGCTCTTTTCCGGAACCGGCTTTTCCTCCTCCGGCCTTTGTCCGGACCGGGCATACGCGCGGAATTCTTTCTGCCAGAACTGCGGACGGGCCGCGATTTTATTGTAGATATCGACCAGTTCGCTGGTCTGGAAAAAGGCTTTTGCCTCTTCCACACTCCCGCAGAAGCAGAGTCTTCCTCCCGGCCCCATAAATACAATTTTATCACAAAGATGCAGGCTGGCGGTCGTATGCGTGACCATAATAATCGTCTTGCCATGGGTTCTCGCCAGCGTCTTTAAGTTCATCATCAGATTCTTTTCGGTTCCCGGGTCCAGGCCGGAAGTGGGCTCGTCCAGGAAGAAAAGGCTGGGGTCCGCCAGAAGCTCCACGGCGATGCTGGCTCTTTTTTTCTGTCCTCCGGAAAGCTTCCGGATGCAGGAATCCTTCTGTTCCCCCAGTTCCACCATGTCCAGCACTTCCCGGATTCTTTTGTCCCGCTCACTTTTCTGCGTGTCGTCGGGCATCCGGATTTTCGCCGCGTAGTACAGCATTCTCTCCAGCGTCAGATTCTCGTAGATAATATCCTGCTGGGGGACAAAACCGATACTGTTCTTCAGCATCTGGAAGTTTTCTTTCATATCCATGCCATTGCAGTAGACATGACCCTCAAATTCCGGTTCAAATCCGCTGATGGCGTTCATCAGGGTCGTTTTTCCGGCTCCGGAGCCCCCGATAATGGCTACAAACTCGTTTCCGCCGATATCCAGGCTCACCTGGTCCAGAATCCGTTTTTTCCCGTTTCCCTTTCCTACCGTTTTGCTGACGCCTGCCACCTGGAGGGAGATTCCGCTCCCTTTTGCCTGGTAGTATATCCCGCCATTGCTGAAAAGTAGCTGCAGGCCCAGTATCTGGATAACGTCCTTGTCATTTAAAACAACGGCTTCCCGGGCAGGCGCTCCGTTTACCGCCACCCCGTTGGTGCTGTGCAGATCTTCCAGCACGAAAAGTTCCTCGCTTCTGGTTATCCGGCAGTGCCGCGCCGATACCAGGGGATGGGGCAGGCAGATTTCGCAGGAAGGATTTCTTCCGATATACGTTTCTTTTTCTGTCAGCGCCCGGTACTGCCATACGGTCCGGTCTTCCCCGGAAGAGTACAGCAGAAGCACCATCTCTTCCGCATGTCCCGGATGTCCGATACACAGAATATCTTTCTCGAAGACGGGCACAAAGCCGTCTGCTTTTCCCAGCAGTCTTCTGTCCCTTCCCATACCCAGGAAGGTCCCGTTCCGGCTGTTCTCATCCCGGTAGGAAAGCCGGCCCTCCTCCAGAAGAAAAGTCCCCTGGATTTTTGACACAATCCGTTCCGGAATGACAAAATCGCACCGGCTGTCGTCCCGTCCCAGAACCAGGGTATGATTCCCGGAAGGGGGAAGTTCTTCTTCCCACAGCCGGCCTTGTGTATCAAGGATAGTCAGTATCTGTTTTCTCATCGTTTCCCGCCCCTGTTCAAAACATTCCTTTTCGTTTCCCGCTTCCAGTCGCTTCTAGTCCGCAGGCTCTTCCTTTTTCTGGCCTCTCCACACCCGGAAGAAAAGCGCCAGGCCAAAGGCCACGATAAAAATGGAGATGAACTGGGAGGTGGAAAGACTGCCCACGCTTCCCCGTATCAGGTCTCCCCGGAAAAATTCTATGACAAACCGGCCGATTCCGTAAAAAATCAGGTAAAGGGCGCTGGTCAGGCCGTCCCCTTTATTTTTCCTGGAAATTACATACAGCACGGCAAAATTTGCAAAGTCAAACAAGCCGGAAAAAATCTGGGTCGGCACAAGGGGCACCCCGTTTGGCGCGAATTCCGAATTCATAAAAGTGACAGCGCACCAGCTGTCCGTCTCCATCCCGTAGCAGCATCCTGCCAGGAAACAGCCGATTCGTCCGAAGCCCTGGGCCAGAGCGATGGAAGGAGTGGCGCAGTCCAGATAGGCCAGAAATTTTATCTTTTTCACCCGGCATACGGCCCAGCCGGACAGAATGCCGCCGATAATTCCGCCGTAGACCACAAACCCGTCCCCAATATTCAGAAGCACGGAAGGGTCTTCGAGTATCTGGTCCAGCGTGGTAATCCAGTACAGAATCTTGGCTCCGGCCAGTCCGCCCAGCACGCCGAAAACAAGCAGGGAGAAAACCGGGTCCGGATCCATGCCCTTTTTCCTGGCCAGATGTTCTGTCATCAGATAGGCGGCGATGATACCGATTCCTATCATCAGGCCGTAGCCGTGGATGGTAAAGTTTCCAATCGTAAGTATGTCGTTATACATAGGGTGTTTCCTTTCTGTCTATAAAAAGTAAGCTTCTATTCCATTTACAATCCCCTGCACCATCTGTGTCCGGAACTGGGGATCTGCCATTCTCAGGTCGTCGTTCTGGTTCGTCATAAAGCCCATTTCCAGAATCACGACGGGAATCTGGCTCCAGTTGATGCCGGTCATGGTGTCGTTTGTCTGAATGCCCTGGTTCGCAAAACCGGTGGCCTGGCAGTAGGAATTCAGAATGCATTCGGCCAGATAGGCGCTGGGCTCGTAGAGATTTCCCACCCAGGGATTCTCTGCCGAGGGAATCAGCGCCAGAGCCCCGGAGGCAGAGGGATTTTCGCTTCCGTTGGCATGAATCCGCACGGCGATGTCTGCTCCTGCCTCATTGGCCAGCTGGGCGCGCTGGGCATTGCTGATGGCGGTCTGGTTGTCCTCCCTTGTCATCACGACTTCATAGCCTCTGGCTTCCAGTTCGTCCCGCACCATCCGCGCGATATCCAGGTTCAGTTCATATTCTCCAATGCCGGAATAACTGCCGGTGGTTCCGCCGGTGGCCTGGGTTTTCATCTCCTGGGAGCCGGGCGCGTTGGGCTCGGTTCCGCTCATGTCCACTTCCGGCGCCTGGTGACCCGGGTCCAGAGCCACAAGGATTCCGTTGGACGCCGGATTCCCGGCTGTTCCGGTCTCTTCTGTCCCGGCCTCTGCCGTTTCGGTTCCTTCTTTCCGGGCTTCCTCCCGTGCTTTCTGAACTGCTTCCGTGTCTGCCAGTGTCCGGCCTTCTGCCGCGGCGGCCCGGGTTTCCCCGGCCCGGCTCTGACAGCCCGCAAGGCCTGCCGCAAGTGCAAATGCAGTCAGTATGCAGATTCCCCGTTTCATGGCTTTTCCTCTCTTTCTTCCTTTGTTATCTCTGTTCATACTGCTGAATCAGTTCCAGATTGCTTTTTTCCGTCTCCGTCAGCAGGGACTCCGAAAAGTCCTCCGGGTCTATGGTTCCGCTGTACCAGGATTTTCCGTCAAAATAGCTTTGCAGACCCGCATCGTCAAACCGCCGTCCATGGCGGGCATAGATTTCATTTCTGGCCAGACGGAGTTCTTCTTTGGAAAGTCCCGCCAGGTCCGCTTCCGTCAGAAGCCGGGTACTGCTGTCGGGAAGGATGTAGTCCTCATTTCCGGTCTCTTCCTGGCTTTCTGTACTGTCCGTTCCCCGGGAATCCCCGCCGCTTAGGGAGTCTCCGGAATTTTGCGAATCCCCGGAAGATTCTCCTGCGTCCTTCTCCTGCCCGGATTTTTCTTCCTCCTGTCCTGCGTTTTCCGTCTCTTCTTCTGCGTCCAGAACCGCCTCCAGGGCTTCGATACTGCCCCGGTCTCTCCGGGCGTACCACCATCCAAAACCTGCTCCCAGGGCCGCGCAGAGCAGAATGCTGACTGCGGCCACAATCCAGAAGCGGGATTTTTTTGAGGTTTTCTTCTCCTGAATTTTTTCTTCTGTTATTTTTTCCCCCTGCTGCAGCGGGCAGCCGCATTTCTGACAGAATTTCCAGGAGGCTTCGATTTCACTGTGACAATTCGGACATTTCATATCTGTCTGCTCCTCCTCTCTGTCTTATGCGCCGTTTCCCGCGGAAGCAGCGGATTCTTCGTCATTCTCCCAGGTCAGTTTCAGGGTCAGCACGACCTGCCCCAGATCTTCCGGGTCTCCGCTTTCACTGAATGCCAGGCTGTCTCCGGTACCGTCATTGTCTCCGGTAACCTGCATCAGCATGTCCTCTGTATCATCCACAAAATCAAATTTTCTCATATAGGACTCCCGTATCTGCGCCGCCTCGTTCACAAGTCCGGTGTTTTCCAGGAACTCCGCCATCCGGTACGCCGGATACCGCAGGTCTTCAAAGGAAGAACCCGCCTCGGTATTTTCTGTCCCCGCCAGTTTTTCAAACGAGGAACCGTTGTAGCGCAGGACGAAAGAATTGTAGGTACTGCCGTCTGCCCACATGTATATCAGGTTGTAGGTGCTTCCGCACAGATAAATGCCGTCCTCTGTATGGTTTAAAAAGATTCCGCTGTTTTCGTAGTCTCCGTACCCGAGAACGGGATACAGCGCCTGGTACTCGGCTGTCTGAACGACCGCTCCGTCCTGCAGTTCGTACATCTGCAGATACACCGCATTTCGCTCTGCCATGTACGCCGTCCACTGGGCGTCCCCGGTCTGGCCCTGGTTTTCCATGGTCAGTACCAGCAGTTCCTCCTGGCCGTCTCCGTCAAAGTCCAGGATACGGGAAGTCAGAACGCCTTTCTGGGAATGGACGCTGTCCACACCCACCGTATATCTTCCGTTCTGCCCGGGAAGGTACTCACAGACATATTCTCCCTCCTGGCACTGTCCCTCCTGGGGTATCAGCACCTCATCCACGTAGGCGTACAGACTATATTTCTCCTGAATTTCCCGGCTGTCTGTATTCTGGGTCCCTGTTCTTAGGACTTCCACTGCCTTCTCCGGTTCCTTTTTTTCAGTATAAATTTCCGCCAGACGGAGATAGGGCTCCTCCTCCTTCGGGTCAATCTGCAGGGCGGCCCGGTAACTGGCCTCCGCCTCCTCGTAGTTGAGCTCCTCCAGATATTTCCTGGCGTCCCCGATTTCCGTCTCAAAACTCTTTTCTTTTTTATCATTCAGTACATAAATGGTGATCCCTGCAGAAAGCAGGGCCGTGCACAGACACACTGGTATCAGCAGCAGCCATTTTCTCATTCCCGTATTTCTCCTTATTCTTCTGTATGATATCGCTGTAGGCTTCTTGCCGGTTTTCTGCTACAATTATACTACAAAAGCCACTTCAGGGAAAGGAGAGAAACGGGATGATTCGAAAAGCCACCCCGGAAGACCTGGCGAACCTGCTCCGGATTTACCGCCATGCAAGGGAATTCATGCGCCGGACCGGCAATGCTTCCCAGTGGGGAACGAATTTTCCGCCCCAGAGCCTGCTGGAATCGGATATCGCAAAACAGCAGCTCTACGTCTGTACAGACTCTGCCGGGCAGCCCCACGGCGTCTTTGCCCTGGTTATCGGGGAGGAACCGGACTATCAGTATATCGAAGGCGGCTCCTGGAAGTCCGCCGCCCCCTACGGCACCATCCACCGCCTGGCCAGCGACGGCACCGTCCACGGTGTCTTTTCACAGTGTCTCGCCTTCTGCCGCGCGCAGATACCTCACCTGCGGATAGACACCCACAAAGACAATCTGGTCATGCAGCATCTCATAGAAAAACACGGGTTTTCAAAATGTGGAATTGTGTATGTCAGAGGGAAAAATCCGCGAATTGCGTACGAATTGTAGTCGGGGACGGGTACAGGCCAGCCTGTACCCGTCCCCAGTTAACAGGATTTAAAAAATGTATACAGACCGTCCAGTGCTTTTTTCAGCACGGGAATTTCGTCTTCGGTCAGGTTGGCCAGTACGGCCTCTACCATTTTCTGGTGAAATTCTTTGTGATGTTCGAATGCCTTCCGGCCTTTGGAGGTGAGACGGATGTTGACGATTCGTCTGTCTTCTTCGCTCCGTTCTCTGACGGCATATTTTTTATTTACCAGGCTGTTCATGGAGGTGGTCAGGGAACCTACGGTGATATTCAGCTTCCGGGCGATGGTGGACATGTTATTGCCCTCGCCGGGCCCGACAGCTTCAATGATATGCATGTCGTTGTTGGTCAGGTCTTTGAATTCCTCTGTGATGACCGCCTTTTCTTCCAGCGCCAGGATATCATTAAATAAATGTACCAGCACATTATTGATGCTTTCGTATGCGTCCACGTGGTTTCTCCTTCCTCCCATCTGCCAGACAACAGCTGTGATTCTGCTCTCCGGCACCGTCTCTGTTTTAACTGAACAGTTCATCCATAACTTCCTTTACTGTCTCTAATCTCTCTGCCTCCCAGGCGTGAGCCCCACAGAAAATCAGGCCGTTTGCCGTGTCTCCTTTTGCGGAATTTACCAGTGCCTCGGTAATGCAGTAGGGGATTTCTGCCGGATTGCAGTTTTTCAGACAGCCCAGGCATTTTTCCGGCGGTCTGCGCTCTCCGTTCATCACATCCCGGATAAACGGATTGGCTATGGCTCTTCCCGGCATTCCCACCGGGCTTTTTACAATCTGTATATCCTCCGGGGAAGCGTTCAGGTACGCTTCCTTAAACCGGATGTCCGCATCGCACTCCCAGGTGGTAACAAAACGGCTGGCCACCTGAACCGCGTCCGCCCCCAGTTCAAAGGCCCGTTTTACCCCTGCCGCGTCGTGAATGCCGCCGGCCAGGGCTACGGGAATCTTCACTTTGTACTTTTCACCGTAGGCCGCCACGGTTTTCAGGATTGCGCGGATTTCGTCCTCGTAACGGGTCTGGTCATATTCTTTCAGCTGCTCCAGGTCAAACCCCAGATGCCCGCCGGCCTGAGGGCCCTCAATCACCACCAGGTCCGCCGTCCGCTTATACTTCTTATCCCAGTATTTCAAAATCACCTTCGCAGATTTGTCCGTGGACACAATGGGCGCAATCTTTGTACTGCTGCCCTCCGTGTACGCGGGCAGATCTACCGGAAGTCCGGCGCCGGAAATGATAATATCCGCTCCGGCCTTTACGGCCTCCCGCACATACTCCTCATAATATTTCAGCGCCACCATGATATTAAAGCCGATGACGCCCTCCGGAGCCTTCTCCCGGGCCGCCTCCATCTCGCTGTGGATGGCCCTCAGGTTCGCTTCCTTTGTATTCGTCTCAAAATCCGGCTCCCGAAATCCAATCTGCGCCGAAGAAATAATCCCGATGCCGCCTTCCTTCGCAACGGCCCCGGCCAGTCCGGAAAGACTGATTCCTACTCCCATTCCTCCCTGAATCAGCGGCTTTCCTGCTGTCAGGTTTCCGATTTTTAATGATGGGTACTCCATAACTTTCTGCCTTTCCTTTCCGGCAGACCCGCAGTGTCCTTTAGCCTGCCCCGCTTTTGCGGCAGGTACGGCCGCTGCCGTCCGCCTACATATTCCGGAATCTCTGATAACGTCTCTCTGTCAGCTCTTCTTTGGAAAGCTTCTGATACGTTTCCATAAATTCCTGCATATATCCATCTATGGGACCTGTAATGTCCTCCAGATTTTCTACGGTAAAATGCTTCGGTTCCGGGAACACACGCTCCACAATCCCCGCTTTTTTCAAATCTGCCGCCGTAAGCTTCATCACGTCGGCCGCCTCTTCGGCCCGCTTGCTGTCCTTCCAGAGGATGCTTGCAAAGCCTTCCGGGGAGAGAATCGAGTAAATGGAGTTCTCCAGAAGCCACACTTCGTCTGCCACAGCCATGGCAAGGGCGCCGCCGCTTCCTCCTTCTCCAATCACGATGGAGAGAACCGGAACCTCCAGGTTTGACATCTCAAACAGATTCCGGGCAATGGCCTCTCCCTGTCCTCTCTCTTCTGCTTCCAGCCCGCAGAACGCGCCGGGCGTATCCACGAAACAGATAACCGGACGCCCGAATTTTTCCGCCTGCTTCATCAGGCGCAGCGCCTTCCGGTATCCGTCCGGAGAGGGCATTCCGAAGTTCCGCTCAATATTTTCCTTAGTGGTCCGGCCCTTCGCCTGGGCAATCACCGTCACCGGCATACCGTGAAAACGGGCGATTCCGCCAATGATGGCCTTGTCGTCCTTAAAATACCGGTCGCCGTGGAACTCCATAAAATCCGTAAACAGGGCGTTGATGTAATCCCCGCCCACAGGCCGGTCTTTCATACGGGAAATCTGTACCCGCTCCCAGGGACTGGCCGTCACCTGAAAGGCCTCCGCTCCCGTGTCCGCCGTCTTTTCCGCTTTCACGCCTTCCATACCGGAAGCCTGGTGCAGCTTCAGAATCCGGGAAAGGGTCTCTTTTAACTCTTCCCGCTCCACAATCCGGTCTACAAAGCCGTGCTCCAGCAGAAACTCCGAACGCTGGAACCCTTTGGGCAGTTTCTGTCCGATGGTCTGTTCAATCACCCGGGGACCCGCAAACCCAATCAGGGCATTGGGCTCCGCCAGGATAATGTCTCCCAGCATGGCAAAGCTGGCTGTCACTCCGCCGGTAGTGGGGTTGGTCAGCACACTGATATAGAGCTGTCCCGCGTCGTGGTGGCGCTTCAGCGCCGCAGAGGTCTTCGCCATCTGCATCAGGGAGTGAATGCCTTCCTGCATCCGGGCGCCACCGGAGCAGGCAAAAATGATAATGGGAAGCTTCGCCTCCGTGGCTTTTTCAATGGCCCGGGTAATCTTTTCCCCCACGACCTTTCCCATGCTTGCCATCATAAACCGTCCGTCGCAGATAGCCAGCACGGTCTCGCTTCCATGAATCTTTGCCTTTCCGGTCACTACCGCCTCGTCCAGTCTGGTTTTCTCCTGGAGAGACCGGATTTTTTCCGGATAGCCTTTAAAATCCAGGGGATTTCCGGAATCCAGTCCGGTATCCCATTCCTCGAAAGTGCCCTCGTCCGCTACCATTTCCACACGCCGCATGGCATGTACCCGGAAATAATTGTGGCATTTCGGGCAGATATAGTAGTTGTTTTTTACATCCTCCGTCAGAACTGCCGCCTTGCAGGCGTTACATTTTTTCAGAAGACCTTCCGGCACCTCCGGCGCCGCTGTCTCCCGTCCTCCACCGGCCTCCATCCGCGCCAGACGCACCCGGGCCTCTCCGGGCATCTGGGACTCGGCCAGGGAAATGTAGTTCTTCCGGTTGGTCTTTTTAAACATATTTGAGAGCTTCAACGATTATTCCCTCCCTGCTTCACCGAGCAGTTCCTGCTCTTTGTCAGCAATAAACTCAATGTCAAAATTTCCTGCCTGATAATCCGGGTCGTTCAGAATCTCATACTGATAATCTACATTGGTATCGATTCCCTCGATAATCACCTCGCCCAGGGCGCTCCGCATTTTCATGATGGCTTCCCCCCGGTTTTTGGCAAACACAATCAGCTTTGCCAGCATGTTATCGTAGTAGGGCGGTACCGTATACCCGCTGTAGATAGCGGAATCAATCCGCACGCCCTTGCCGCCGGGAAGATACATGTCCGTGATGGTTCCCGGGCAGGGACGGAAATTCTTCGCCGGATTCTCTGCGTTAATCCGGCACTCGATGGCATGACCGGTGAGCTTTACGTCCTCCTGCTTATAGGACAGTTCCCGTCCGTCCGCAATCCGGATCTGCTCCTTAATCAGGTCGATGCCGGTTACCCATTCGGTCACCGGGTGCTCCACCTGAATCCGGGTGTTCATCTCCATAAAGTAGAAGTTCCCGTTCTTTTCCAGAAGGAACTCAATGGTTCCCGCGTTTTCATAGTGAGCCGCCTTCGCCGCCTTTACGGCAGCCTCCCCCATTCTTTCCCTAAGTTCCTGGGAAATCACGGCGCAGGGAGATTCTTCTATCATCTTCTGGTGGTTTCTCTGAATCGAGCAGTCCCGCTCTCCCAGGTGGATGACGTTTCCGTACTTATCCGCCAGAATCTGAAATTCAATGTGTTTGGGGTGCTGTACAAAATGCTCCATGTACATGGTGCCGTCGCCGAACGCAGCCCGAGCCTCCTTCTGGGCGGTCTGAAACGCCTGCTCCAGCTCCTCCGGTGTCTCTGCCACCCGCATGCCTTTTCCGCCGCCGCCAAGGGCCGCCTTGACAATAACCGGATAGCCGACTTCATCCGCTATTTTTGCCGCGGTCTCCACATCCGGCACCGGCTCGCTGCTTCCCGGGATAACCGGCACACCCGCCGCCACCATGGTGTTTCTGGCCTGGGACTTGTCGCCCAGCTTTCGGATGACTTCTGCATCCGGACCGATGAAAATAATGTTGCACTGCCCGCACAGCTCTGCAAATTTACTGTTCTCTGACAGAAAACCAAACCCCGGATGAATGGCGTCCGCCCCGGAAATAATGGTCGCACTGATAATCTGCTCCATATTCAGATAACTGTCTGTGGAAGACGCCGGTCCGATACAGACTGCCTCATCCGCCAGCTGCGTATGCAGAGCTTCTCTGTCCGCTTCTGAATATACGGCAACGGTCTCAATTCCCATCTCCCGGCAGGCACGGATAATCCGCACCGCAATTTCTCCCCGGTTTGCAATCAGTACTTTTTTTATCATGGTGTCCACCTATCCTATCATGAAAGATAATTCCGCTTTTACAGCCATCTCCCCGTCCACGGACGCGATGGCTTCTCCGACTCCCAGGGGGCCTTTCCTCTTAATGATTCTGGTTTCCAGTCTGATTTTGTCTCCCGGCACAATTTTCCGGCGGAACTTACAGTTCTTGATTCCTCCGAAGTATGCCGTTTTTCCCTGGAACTCTTCCTCTGCCAGAATGGCCACGGCTCCCACCTGGGCCAGTGCCTCCACAATCAGGACGCCCGGCATCACCGGTTCCTGGGGGAAATGTCCGGCAAAAAAATCTTCCCGGTAGGTCACGCATTTGTATCCCACAGCATATTCTCCCGGCTCGTAATCTTCAATGTAATCCACCAGGAGAAACGGATGGCGGTGAGGAATAATCTTTTTAATCTCTTCAATTCCCAAATGTTTCATACTGCACCTCTTCTGTCTCTATACAATCCGGAAAAGGGGCTGTCCGTACTCTACGGCTTCGCCGTTTTCCACAAGAATCTCAGCCACCGTTCCGTCGAATTCGCTTTCAATCTCGTTCATCAGCTTCATAGCCTCCACAATGGCAATGGTCTGGCCCTTCTTTACCGTGGCTCCCTCTGTCACAAAGGGCTCTGCGTCTTCGGAGGGCGCTGCATAGAACGTTCCCACAAGGGGAGACTTAATCAGCTTTCCTTCCGCCGCCGGCGCTTCCTTTGTCTCTGCGGAAGCTGCGGAAACTTCCGGTGCTGCTGCCGGCGCCGCAAACTCTGTCACCGGAGCTGTCACGACTGCTCCCGCCGCGGCAATCTGAACTTTTTCCTTCTGCATACTGATTTTGATACCGCTCTGCTCATATTTGAACCCGGTCAGTGTAGAATCAGAGACGGTCTGAATTAACTGGATTAACTGTTCAAATTCCATTTTTTCTCCCTCTATTCTTCATACTTTTTCAAAAGAAGTGTGGCGTTGTGTCCGCCGAATCCAAGAGAATTTGTCAGAGCGTACCGGACTTCCTTTTCCACCGACGCCCCTACGGCATAATTCAAATCACACTCTTCATCTGTTTCCCTGGTTCCCATGGTCTGGTGAATAAATCCTTCCTGAATGGTCTTTACCGTCACGATACATTCCACGGCTCCTGCCGCTCCCAGCAGATGGCCAATCATGGATTTGGTGGAGTTAATCACCACATCCTTTGCCGCGTCCCCGAAGGCTCTCTTGATGGCATAGGTCTCAAACAGGTCGTTGTGGTGGGTACTGGTTCCGTGGGCATTGATATAATCCACGTCCGCCGGGGTAATGCCCCCTTCTTCCATGGCATATTCCATGGCCTTTGCCGCACCGCTTCCGTCCTCCGCGGGAGAGGTGATGTGGAACGCGTCGCCCGTAGCGCCGTATCCGGCCACCTCGGCGTAAATCTTCGCTCCCCGTTTCTTTGCGTGTTCCAGTTCTTCCAGAACCACCACGCCGGCTCCCTCGCCCAGCACGAATCCGCTCCGGTCCTTGTCAAAAGGAATGGAGGCACGCTCCGGGTCGTTGGAAGTGGTAAGGGCTGTCAGAGACGTAAATCCGGCCACCCCGGTGGGGCAGATGCTGGACTCCGTACCGCCTGCAAACATCACTTCCGCATCCCCGTACTGGATTGCGCGGAGCGCGTCGCCGATACAGTTGGTTCCGGTGGCGCAGGCTGTCACCACATTGGTGCACTTCCCTTTCAGTCCCAGCTGGATGGAAATGTTTCCGGCCGCCATATTGGAAATCATCAGGGGAACCATCAGGGGATTCACCCGGTTCGGTCCCTTTTCCCTGATAATGGTATAGTTCTTTTCTACCTGCTGCAGGCTTCCGATACCGGAACCTACAATCACGCCGCAGCGGTAGGGGTCTTCTTTTTCAATATCAAATCCGGCGTCCTCGCAGGCTTCCTTCGCAGCGGCCACCGCATACTGGGAGAATGTCTCCATCCGCTTTGCCGCCTTAAAGTCCATTCTTTCCCTGGGGGAAAAATCTTTTACCTCTGCCGCAATTTTTACCTTGTAGTCTGTGGTGTCGAATCTGGTAATCTCTCCAATTCCAACCTTTCCGGCCTTTACGCTGTTCCAGAACTCTTCTACGGTGTTTCCAATCGGAGTTACCGCTCCCATGCCGGTTATCACAACTCTGCGCTTTTCTACCATGCTCATGTTTCTTTCTCCCATCTTTTCTTCCTACATTACCATGCCGCCGTCCACATGCAGCACCTGACCGGTGATATAACCGGCTGCATCGGATGCAAAAAATGCCGCTGCGGCAGCGATGTCACGGCCCTGGCCCAGACGTCCCAGCGGAATCTGGCCCAGTGTGGCTTCTTTCACCTTGTCGGACAGAACGCTGGTCATGTCCGTCTCAATAAATCCCGGGGCGATGGCGTTCACCGTAATTCCCCGGCTCGCAAGCTCTTTCGCCGCGGATTTGGTCATACCGATAACACCGGCCTTGGAAGCCGCGTAGTTGACCTGGCCCGCGTTTCCGGCCACGCCTACCACGGAGGACATATTGATAATCCGTCCGTATCTCTGCTTCATCATCTGACGGGAAGCAAACCGGATACAGTGGAAGGTTCCCTTCAGATTGACGTCGATAACAGAGGAGAAATCTTCCTCGGACATCCGCATCATCAGTCCGTCCTTTGTGATTCCGGCATTGTTCACCAGGATATCCACCCGTCCGAACTCTTCGATTACTTTTTTGAAAAAGGCCTCACAGGCGTCAAAATCCGCCACATTGCACTGCATGGCCTCTGCCTTCCCGCCTGCCTCTTCGATTTCTTTTTTTACGGCCTCCGCTTTTTCCGCAGAGCCGTTATAATTGATAATCACGGTAGCTCCCTGGGCCGCAAATTCTTTTGCGATGGCTTTTCCGATTCCTCGGGAAGCCCCGGTCACTACTGCTACTTTTTCGTTTAACATCTCTTTTTCTCCTTCTTATGCCAGCAGCTCTGCCGTCACTTTTTCCACATCTTCCCAGGTTCCGATGTTGTACATCTTCACATTCCGGTTAATCTTCCGCATGAATCCTGCCAGCGTTTTTCCCGGACCGATTTCCACGAAGGTGTCCACGCCCTCTGCAATCATCCGCTCCATACTTTCCTGCCAGCGCACGGTAGAAGCTACCTGCTCGGCCAGAAGCGCCTTTGTCTCTGAAATATCGGACACATACTCTGCCGTTACGTTTGTGACATAGGGAATCTGAAGCTCGCTGAGTTCTGTTTTTTCCAGAACCTTTGCCAGTTCCTCTCCCGCCGGTTTCATCATGGGAGAATGGAACGGTCCGCTGACATTGAGCATCACGGCCCGTTTCGCGCCTGCTTCCTTCAGGGCTTCCGCTGCTTTTTCCACTGCTTTTGTCTCCCCGGTGATGACAATCTGTCCCGGGCAGTTATAGTTTGCCACGGAGACGTTTTCCATGTCCCGAATAACTTCTTCAATGGCTTCCCCGGTCATGCCCAGGATGGCCGCCATGGCGCCCTCCCCTGCAGGAACGGTATTCTGCATCAGGATTCCGCGGGTCCGGACCAGACGGATGGCGTCTTCTTCCTTCATGCCTCCCGCCACGCTGATGGCGCAGTACTCGCCCAGACTTAAGCCTGCGGTTACGTCCGGTTTCAGTCCGGCTTCCTCCACTACCTTTGTCATGGCCAGGCAGGTGGTAACCAGCGCCGCCTGGGTATATTCGGTCAGATCCAGTTTGTCGTTTTCTTCAAAGCACAACGCTTTCATATCTATGTCCAGCAGTTCAGTGGCTTTGTCGTACACTGCCTTTGCTGATGCACTATGTTCATAAAAATCCTGGCCCATTCCGCATTTCTGGGCTCCCTGGCCGGGATAGATAAATGCGATTTTACTCATAGAAACCGGCCCCTCCAATCAGAGCGTCTGTCTCTTTTACCAGACGGTCAATCAGCTCTTTACAGGTACATTCTTCTTTTACCAGACCGGAACTCTGTCCTGCCATCAGGCTTCCGTTTGTCACGTCGCCTTCCTGCACGGCCCGGCGCAGTCCGCCTACCGTCAGGCTTTCCAGCTCTTCAAAGGTAGCGCCCTGTTTTTCCATATCCAGATATTTCCGGGTCACCTGGTTTCTCAGCACCCGCACTGGATGTCCGGTAGAACGGCCCGTCACACGGGTGTCAATGTCTTTGGCCTTGAGAATGGCCTGCTTATAGTTTTCATGAACGATAGATTCTTTCGTTACTACAAAATGTGTACCCATCTGTACACCGCGGGCTCCCAGCATAAATGCTGCCGCCACGCCTCTTCCGTCTGCGATTCCTCCGGCCGCAATCACCGGAATCTTCACAGCGTCCACTACCTGGGGCACCAGCACCATGGTGGTCGTCTCCCCGATATGTCCGCCGGACTCGCAGCCCTCCGCTACCAGTGCGTCCGCACCGCAGCGCTCCATACGTCTTGCAAGAGCCACGGAAGCCACAACCGGAATCACCTTGATTCCTGCGTTTTTCCAGAGCTCCATGTATTTTTCCGGATTTCCCGCGCCTGTGGTTACCACTTTGACGCCTTCCTCCGCCACTACTTTTGCCACTTCGTCCGCGTAGGGACTCATCAGCATAATATTAACTCCAAACGGTTTGTCCGTCAGTTTTTTCGCTTCTCTAATCTGTTCACGTACCCACTCTGCCGGAGCGTTTGCGGCTCCAATGAGTCCAAGCCCACCGGCATTTGATACGCCGGCCGCAAGATGATACTCAGCAACCCAGGCCATTCCGCCCTGGATGATTGGATATTCAATTCCCAGTAATTCGGTTACTTCTGTTTTCATATTACAACCTCTCTCTATTCTTTCTTCTGCGTCCTGTTTTTGTGCCGGACGGCACATTCGGATAGTTCAGCCGGGCCCGGTAACCCCGGCCCCGGCTCAGATTCTTTCTTTTCTTACTGCAGGCTTTCGATATATTTTACTACATCGCCGATTGTCTTCAGGTCGCCGATTGCTTCTGTGTCAATCTCTACCTTGAATTCATCCTCAAAAGACATAACCATATCCATTAAATCCAGGGAATCTGCTCCCAGAGACTCGAATGTGGTTTCCTCTGTTAATTCTGCCACGTCAACTCCAAGACCCTCTGCTACAATGTTCTTTACTTTCTCTAACATGTTTTTGTTCTCCTTTTCTTTCTTTTTTAGTTTCTATGTAAAAGAGACATCTGTATCCGGCCTCTTTTTACCATGTCAGCAGGGACGCGCCCCAGGAAAGTCCGGCTCCAAAGCCTGACAGAACAATCTTCTGCCCTTCCTTTAGCATTCCCTTCCGGTTCATCTCGTCCAGCAGGATAGCAATGCTGGCGGATGAGGTGTTTCCATATTCGTGGATATTGGTCGGAAATTTCGCCATGTCCACTTTCAGACGTTTTGCCACCGACTCAATGATTCTTAAGTTGGCCTGGTGCAGAATGAACCAGTCAATGTCTTCCAGCTTTTCCCCGGTCAGCTCCATCAGCTTCCGGATGGCCGCGGGCTCCTGCTTCACGGCGAATTTGAAGACTTCCCGGCCATCCATGTATACCACGGTACTGCCTTCTTTGACTTTTTCTTCCCAGCCCTTCTGATGACGGCTCTCGCAGGAAAGCACCTGGCCTTTCGCGCCGTCGGAATAAGTTACGCAGGGAGGAAGGACTCCCTCTGCCGGGCGGAACACGGCGGCGCCTGCCCCGTCCCCGAAAAGAATGCAGCTGCTTCTGTCCTGCCAGTTTACTATCTGGGAGAGCATCTCGCTTCCCACCAGCAGAACCGTCTGATACATTCCGGAGGAAATGTATGCCTGGGCCGCATTATAGCCAAAAAGGAACCCGCTGCAGGCTGCGCTCATGTCAAAGCAGGTGGCGTTTACCGCCCCCAGTTCTTTTTGTACCTCGCAGGCCGCGCAGGGGATGATTTTATTAGAAGTAATGGTAGATACGATAATCAGGTCCAGTTCCTCCGGCTTTACACCCGCATTTTCCAGAGCCGCCCTGGACGCTTTGACTGCCATGCTGACGGTGGTATCGTCCACGGAAATGTGCCGGCGGACTACACCGGTCCGCTCTCTTATCCACTCATCGCTGGTGTCTACCATTTTTGCCAGGTCGTTATTGTCCCAGTAATTTGACGGGGCATAGGAGCCCGTCCCACAAATCTTTCCTATCATTTCTCTGTCTCCATGACTTTATTTTTTCCCGGGCCATCTTCTGTCCGGCCCGGTTTTTCGGTGTGTTTGCTTTGAATGTTCAAAATATTTGATTTTAAAATACTTTGACTCTCAAACTAAATGTTAATATATCATAAAAAAAAATGTTTGACAAGACCTATTTTTGTGTTATAATAGCTTTTGTCAGCGAGTTGCGGAAGTGTCGGAATGGCAGACGAGCTAGATTCAGGTTCTAGTGCTCGCAAGGGCGTGTGGGTTCAAGTCCCATCTTCCGCATTTACACTCAAAGCCGATATTTTTATAGAAAGTTCGCAGAAACCGGAACGGTTCTGCGGATTTTTTATTTTCCGAATTGTTTCTGAGTTGTAGTCGGGGACGGGTACAGGCCGGCCCGTACCCGTCCCCGACCGTATCAGTGTCCGCCAAAGACGTCAAATTGCATGGTATCCAGTTTTGTGTCAATCGCCGCAATCTCTTCCGCGCTCAGCACAATATCCCCTGCCCCGAAGTTTTCCCTCAGACGTTCTTCCTTCCGGGAACCGGGAATGGGAATGATATAGGGTTTCTTATTCAGCATCCAGGCCAGGGAAAGCTGTCCCATGGTGACCTGCTTCTCCTTTGCCATCTCTTCCAGCAGGTGCAGAAGTCCTTCTGCCTTCGCATAGCCCTCTTCGGTATACTGAGGCATGTCCGAACGGTAGTCCTTCTCTTTGTCAAACCGGGTAGCCGGAGTATACTTTCCGGAAAGCAGACCGTTTGCCATGGGTGAAAAGGCCACGAACGCCACATTCAGTTCTTCGCACAGGGGGAAAAGACTCTCGTGCCATCTGGCCATCATGGAATACCGGTTCTGAATCGCTGTCACCGGGCAGACCGCATGGACCCGCCTGAGGTAGTCCTCTGTCACTTCCGAAATTCCCCAGGCACGGATTTTTCCTTCTTTTATCAGTTCCGCCATCACTTCCGCTACGGTTTCCGGCTCCACATTCGGGTCCATCCGGTGCTGGTAGTAAAGGTCAATGTAATCGGTGTGGAGTCTTTTCAGGCTGCCCTCCACGCTTTTTCGGATAGTCTCCGGGCGGCTGTCCACCCGCAGGGACCGGTCCGCATTGTGGGACACGCCCATTTTTGTGGCGATGACCACCTTGTCCCGGACGTCTTTCAGGGCCTCTCCCACCAGTTCTTCATTATAGGAAACGGTGCCGTCCGGATATGTGCCCCAGTAAGTCTCCGCCGTGTCGTAAAAATCGTAGCCCATCTTCCAGGCCTTCCGAATCATGCGCACCGCACTGCTTTTTTCCATGGGTTCCCCATAGGCATGGCTGAATCCCATACAGCCCAGACCTACCGGGTTTACCAGAAGCCCGCCCTTTCCAAGTTCTCTCTTTTCCATGAAAACATCCTCCTTTCTTCCCCTTCATTATAAAGGGCAGGGAAAAAAGACAGAAGTTTCCATTTGGAACCCGGTGTATACCCGTAAGTTTTCACTGCGCTCAGAGCGTCCCTGCTCCAAACTGCCCTTCCCGAAGCATCCGGGCCAGTTCCCGTCCGTCTGCGGGAATCTGCTCCAGCGACGTATACATACCGGAGAAATCCCCCATCTGGTGGAAATCAGAGCCCACCGTCTGGCGAAGTCCCGTCTTTTTTGCCAGCGCTTTTGCCAGAGGATTCCGGGAGTCATGCCTGGGATTGCCGTTGTATACTTCGATTCCGTGCAGACAGCGGGTATCTCCCGGGAAACAGCTTTTCCGGAAGGGATGGGCCTGGGCCATAAACAGCCCCTCTTTTTCGGCTATCTCATACACGGTCTTCTGGTCTTCCATGAAAAGCCAGGGATAGCGTGTAAAAAACTCCTCGTCCATCCCGTATACCAGGAAATCGTTTTCATCGAAAGGAAACCGGATTTCCATCCCCAGGAAAACGGAAAAAGGCTCCTCTCCTTCCTGCGTTTCGGCCGCCCGGCAGGCCTGCCGCCAGCCTTCCAGAAACTGTTCCCGGACACTGCTCCAGGACGTTCCCTCCGGCCCGCCCCAGACGCTTTTGCTGAAATGGTCCGTTACCGCCACGCCCTGAAACCCTTTCTGCCGGTAAAGCCGCACGCCCTCAGCGGCGTCCACCTTTCCGCAGGGGCTGGACTGGGCTGTGTGAAAATGTAATTCTATTTTTTTCATATTCTTTCCCTTTCTTTAACAGAGGTATGTTACGATATCATTATAATAATACAAGTCACCTGCCGGGGCAAACGCTTTCCCCCTGACCGGTCCTGACTTCAGAGAGGTTTTTCTATGACAAATGCCTATTTTATCCGCCGCCCGGCGGAGTTTACAAAAACGGAAAAAAAACTGATTGACTATATCCTGGGAAACCAGGAACGCTTCATCTATATGACCATCAGCGAGGTGGCCCGGAATGTGGGCGCCTCCGAGCCCACGGTCTCCCGCTTTGCCAGACACTGCGGATTCCGGGATTTTAAGGAGCTGAAAAACACCGTTATCCAGCACCTGGAAGAAAACAGTTCCCCGGCCCGGAAGCTGACTTCCACCCTGGACCAGAAAAATCTTTCCTCCCCGGAAGGCATGCTGCGGCACCAGCAGTTCTGCATTGAAAAAACGCTGGACTTCCTGGACGAGGCCCGGCTGGAGGAGGCGGTCACTGCCATTACCCGGGCAGAAACCATTTACATCTACGCCAAGGGAGCCGCCCTTTCCGTGGCGGAGCTGCTCCGGTTCCGGCTTTCCCGGTTCGGCATGCACGTGGTTATCCTGCCGCCGGGAAGCTCTGAGCTGTTTGAATATATGCACCTTTTCACTCCCCGGGACCTGGTCATTCTCTTCGGATTCCAGAAAACCTCGCGGGAGGCGGCGGTGCTTCTGGACTACCAGAAAAAACTGCATTTTCAGTCCATCTTTTTTACCAGCCGTCTCTACCAGGACGAGGAGGCGAACGCCGGCGTCATCTCCCTCTATGTCTACCGGGGCACGCCTTCGGAATACCACTCCATGGCCGCTCCCATGGCCCTGGCGGATGTGCTGGTAGTCCTGACGGCCAACCGGCTGGGCCAGGATTCCGGCTCCAGTCTGGAACAGCTCTATCAGCTGAAGGAAACCTACAAAAACGAGATCCCAAGATAGACGCAGGACAGAGGTTTTGTACCTCTGTCCTGCGGTCTTTTTATATTTCCGCCCCTCTCAGCAGAACCGACACATAGTCTCCTCCGAGGGCATAGATTTCTTTCAGGGAACGCTTCAGGATACCTGCCGTCTCCACCTGAAAATGCAGATTCGGGGCGCATTCTGTCCGGTATGCACCCTTTTTGGTCTCCCTGCGCAGTTCCTCCACCGTGTCCACTTCGTGCTCAAACACATTGTATACACAGCCGTACTGGAAAGACTGATGGGTGTCGCTTCCCGCCACCAGAGGGCGGTCCAGCTTCCCGGCCAGCGCTTCCATCCGGCTTACCGTCCCTTCATAATCCAGGGCCAGGTCCTTTCCATTCAAATCCAGGAACATAAATTTTTCCAGCATTTCCACCGGAAGTTCCGGAATGTGGCCGCCGCTCCGGTAAGGATGGGCAGCCCCGAAGAACACCGGATATTCCTCCGTCATCCGGGCCCAGTCCGCAAAAGGCAGGAAATGGCCTTTTTCTTTCCAGGGTTCCAGTCTCCGGTTCATCTCCAGCATGGATTCCATGGTTCCGATAACCAGCGTATGTCCGCCCTCCGCAATGTCCACCTCCATGCCGGGAAAAATCCGCAGTCCTTCGTCTGTCACGAAAGAATCCCCTTCCTTCTCATATCTTCCGGCGATATAGCGGTACACTTCTTCAAATCCCAGGGTGTTAAAATGTTCCGTCAGGCAGAGCGCGTCCAGCCCCGCCCGCTTCGCCTCCCGGAAAAGCCAGTCGGTATACTCCGTGGAAAAAGGCAGTTTTTTTGCCAGTTTTCCATGCGTATGAAAATCTATTTTCACCACAAGACCTCCTCACTTTTTCTACATCCATGCGCTGCCCTTATACGACTGCCGAGAGGGCCACACATCCGAGGACCCAGCAGACCGAAAGGGCCACAAATATCCCGTCGTTTCTGCCCACCTTCAGCATGGACAGCTTCATCCTCTTTACTTCCGGATTCTGAAGGGCATACCGGTAACCCTTAATTTCCAGGGCCTCCACCGTAGTCCGGGAGCGCTTTGCCGTGTTCAGCATCAGCGGATAGAAAGACTGGATGACCAGCTTTACCTGATAGCCGAGCCAGACAATCTTCCCGAAAAAGCCCTTCCGGGTCGGCGGATTTCCGCGCAGCCTGCAGGAAAGCAAAATGTTCTGGAATTCGTCCATGAGAACCGGAAGAATCCGGTAGGCGAAGGAAATACTAAAGGACAGCTGTTCCGGACAGCCGAACCAGATAAGCCCGTTGGCCAGCCGGTCCGGGTCCAGCCCGGAAAACACCGTAATGGAAGCCAGGGAAACCACGGCCACCTTCAGGGTCATCACCAGAATCGGCGCGATGGTCTGGGTATTTCCTCCAAAAAACAAAGCTACGATAAACAGATACCCGGTCTGGGAAAACACCCCCAGACAGAACAGAAACAGCACCAGGGGCGCAATCCTCGCCGCTTTGGTGGTAACTGCCACGAAGAGAAACAGACCCAGAAGCAGTACCACATCGTTCAGAAACCAGGGCACCAGCCCGAAAAACAGGTACCATACCAGCAGAACCCTGGGGTCCAGCTTTGCAATGACCGTATCGTCATTGCCATATGCGTTTTTCAGCACCTGGTTCCGCAGAAAGTCTATGGAAAATTTGTCCAGAATGTTTTCCGTCAGCTTATGCATATTTCTCACCCCTGCTCTCTTCTTCCCTGAAATAATCCATAAAGTCCTCTATCGTAAAGCAGGGGGTGGAGATTCCCAGCTCCTGCCCCATCCGGAAAATCTCCGGCGGGCGGATACCCACCTGCCCTTTTACATACAAATCTGAAAACACCTTTTCCCGGGTGCCGTCGGCGATAACGTAACCGGAAGACAGTACGATAATCCGCTCCGCCCAGTCGCAGACCAGCTGCATGTCATGGGTGGCGATAATAACCGTGTCCGTCACGCCCTTCAGCATCTGCAGGGTTTTCAGAATTTCCCGCCTGGTGGCAATATCCAGATTGGCCGTCGGTTCGTCTAAAAGAAGAATCTCCGGTTTCAGGGCAATGCCGATAGCCAGGGAGGCTCTCCGCATCTGACCGCCGGAGAGCAGTCTGCCGTCCCGGTCCTGAAGCTCTGTCAGCCGGAACATGTCCAGAAGCTCATCGGTCCGTTTCTCATAGTCCGGAATCTTCCGGACCTTCATGGCATACTCGATATCCTTCCGGATGGAATCCCGGATAAACATCTCCTCCGGGTTCTGATAGACCAGGGAAATGGTCCGGCCCAGTTCTTCCCTGGAGACAGCGGCGGTTCTGCTGCCCTTCACTTCCACGTCTCCCTGCTCCGGATGCACCAGTCCCATCAGAAGCTTCAGCATGGTGGATTTTCCGGCGCCATTGGAACCTATCAGGGCAATCTTCTCTCCCTTGTGGATGTCCAGGGAGAAATTGTCCAGAATTTTGGGCGGTTCTCCTTTTACGGCCCGGTACCGGACCGTCACATTGCGGAAATCCGCCACCCTTTCTCCCGGGGCTTGGTACTCCACGGGCCCGCGGTTTCCTTCCTGCTTTTTCAGAAAAGGCCGGAAAATCTGCTGTCCTTCCTCCACGTTTACGGGAAGGCAGGTATCTTCCGGAAGAAGCCCTTCCTTTACCATACGGCTGGCCGCAATGGTAACCTGGGGCGGAAAGATATCACTCTGCTGGAGTTCCTCCACATGGCGCAGGGCCTCTTTTGCCGGCAGTTTCCACTTTGCTTTCCCGTCTTTTAAGAGCAGGACGTGCTTACAGTACTGGGCTATGTATTCCGTATGGTGCTCGATAACCAGGATGGTTTTATGGTACGTCTCATTTAATTCTTTTAAAATGTCATAGATTTTTTTCGCATGGGCCGGGTCCAGCTGGGCGATGGGTTCGTCCAGAATCAGAACGTCCGGGCTCAGGGCCACTGCGCCGGCCAGGGCCAGGAGATGTTTCTGGCCGCCGGAAAGCTGCCAGATATAATCTCCCGTCTTCTGTCCCAGGCCGCATGTGACAAGGGCTTCCCTGCCTTTTTCCCGATAATCCTCCACGGCATAGTTCAGGCAGGCATAGGAGGCGTCCTCCAGGACTGTGGGACAGACAATCTGATTCTCAAAGTCCTGGTACACGTACCCCACTTTTTTTGCCAGGGTTCCGATAGTTTCTTCTTTTGTATCTTTTCCTTCCACCAGCACCTGACCTTCCATGTCCCCTGTTATAAAATGGGGAATCAGGCCGTTCAGTGTCTTGCAGAAGGTGGATTTCCCGCATCCGTTGTTTCCCACGATGGCCAGGAAATCTCCTTCCTCAATCTCCACATTCATTCCCTTCAGTACCGGCTCTTTCGCGCCCGGATAGGTGAATGTGACATTCCGGATTTCTATGATATTCAATGTCTTTCACTCCTTATCTGGACTGCGCCGTCCGGGAAGCACGGTTCCGGATGATACCGATGACCACCAGCGCCGCCACAGCCGCCACCACGATGGCTGCCACAAAGGCTCCGGTGCTCTCTGCCCAGGCTGCTTCCCAGTCAATCAGTTCGTATCCGCCGGAGGCCAGAAGCTCTGCCACAATCGCCACGGCAAAACCGGCCACACAGATGAGAATGTTCTTCGGGGTCAGCACGCCGCCCTCCAGGACGGTCTTTTCATCCCTGGGCTTTACGCCAAGCAGGGGCTCAATCTTTCCATACAGCTTCGGCACCAGATACATGGCCGGAAGCATACAGAATAAAATACCGGAAAACAGGATGTCGTTCAGACAGGCGAATCCTTCGGTGAAAAATACACTTTCCGGAAGTCCTGCCACGGCTTCAAAGTCTTCCACCGCAAACTGCACTTTCAGAATATCCACGACACATCCCATGGCCTGCTGTACGGTCACACCCAGGATGGAGGCGGCGGCCACCATCTTCCGGTTCTTCGGATTCTTCACCAGACGGCCCGCAATGTACACGCCAATGGTTACGGTCAGGAATTTTTCCAGCTCTCCCAGTCCACCGAACTGTCCCAGCATAATCTCACTGAACACCAGCTCTCCCGTAGCAGCTCCCAGGGCCGCGGAAAGGGGATCAAACAGCATGGCCAGCGTCAGCGGAATAAAAAGAAAATATTCCACGGAAAACTCCACGATTCCCACCTGGAAAGAAGGAATCAGTTCTGTAAACAGTGTGGCCAGTCCGTAAAGGGACATGGACAGAACGAAAACCATCATTTTCTGCGACTGCGTCATTTTACCTGCATTCATTAGAATCTCCTCCCATTTCTCAAAACTCGTTTCAGACTTGTTTCTTCGCGATTACGGGGTTCATTATAAAAAGAATCTGTAAAATCTGATAGCAGCCTGTTTTTAAATGTAAGTAAAATTTTTGTAATTTATTTTATGAAAATAAATTTTCATTCCATTTTCAAACCCGTCATTTGGACTCGGCATCCCCGGACCGGGAAGTCTTCTGTGCCTCTTTCATATAACTGGAAAAGAGAGAAAGGAACCGTTTCAGAACCGGCTCTTCCTGCTGGTACCGGTAATACACGCCAAAGGAAACGCCGGGCAGGTTTTTAACCGGAATATAGCACAGCCCCGGCTTCCTGGCCGGACGCACGTCGGGGTAAAGGGTATAGCCAAGTCCCGCTTTTACCAGCGCCAGGGTGCTTTCGATGTTTTCTGTAAAAAAACGCTGTTCCGGATCCAGACCGGTGATGATACTGTTCTGAACCGTAAAGACAGAATCCGGTATCTGTCTGGGGGAGCAGGCAATCATATTTCCGGTCAGCCCGCTTCTGGTTACCGTCCGATACCCGGACAGAGGGTGCCCTTCCGCACAGATACAGGCAATGGGCGCCGTACACACCTCCCGGAAGGCCAGAGCGGAAGACCTTCGGGCGCCCCCGATACCCAGGGCACAGTGGAGCTGGCTGTTCTCCACCTGTCCTAATAAGGAAGGGAAGGGAACCATGCGGATGGAGGGGCGCAAAAGGGGGAATTCCTCCAGCAGTTTTTTCAGCACCTCCGGCAGAAGCTCCACCTCCATGGAGTTATGGCAGCCCAGTTCGAAGGGAAGAAAGTGTTCCTGCCGCCCCAGCCGCTCCCTGGCCGACATGGCCGTCCGTAACATCAGCTGTGCGTCCGGCAGGAACAGAACTCCCTCCTGGGTCAGGCTGACGCTCCGGCTGGTCCGGGTGAAAAGCTTCACGTTCAGTTCCTCCTCCAGCGCCTGTATCTGGTGCGTCACCGCCGGCTGGGTGATTTTCAGCTCCCTGGACGCCTTGGAAAAATTCAGGTGCTCCGCCACGGCCACAAAACATTCCAGCTGTACTGTATTCATCTCACTGTCTCCTCTCCTGAAAGCGAATAAAATATTCAATCGAAATCTATAAATGTTTTTTATGGATTATAACATATTTGGATTTCACATACAACGAAATCTGCGCTAATATTTCATATGGATAATAAGGGGGCGAACTGTTCGTTTCCTAACCGCATGAAAAAAACTGACGGGAGGTGTTGGAGCAAATGACAGAAACGTTTCCTACGGAAGAGCTGCTTTCCATGATGAAAAAAATCAGCCTGGAACTGAGCGCACAGCTGGAGCTGAAGCTGAAAACCGAAGACATGAGCGGAGTCCAGGTTTATTTTCTGGCCTACATTCTGAGACATCATAAGGAAGGCTCCTGTCTTACGGAGCTGTGCCGGGAAGTCGGGGTATCCAAACCCACTCTGTCCGTACTGGTGAAAAAGCTGCGGGAAAAAGGCTATCTCTGTTTTCAGGAAAACCCCGGCGATATCCGCAGAAAAAAGATTCTCCCTACTGCCAGGCTTCTGGATGAGGGTGATGAATTCCTGCAAAAAGTCAGTCAGATGGAGACGGAAATTTACAGTATATTCAGTCAGAAAGAAAAAGAAAGTCTGGGCTGTCTGGAACAGAAGCTGCTGTCCTGGCTGACCCGGCTGGAACAAGAAGAATCCCAAAACAGACAGGAGGTACTATTACCGTGAAGAACATATTACGACAGCTAAAACAGTATAAGCGGGATACCTTTCTATGTATTGGTCTTACCGCGCTTGAGGTAGTGATGGAAATCCTTATGCCATTCATCACTGCCCGGATTATCGATGAAGGCCTGGAGGTCAGCAACCTGTCTGCCGTTTACCGTTACGGCATTGTCATGGTGCTGATGGCTTTTCTGAGTCTGACCTTTGCCGCCTTTGCCGGCAAGAACGCCGCCAGCGCTTCCTCCGGTCTTGCGGCCAATCTGCGTGAGGCGATTTACGCCAACATTCAGACCTTTTCCTTTTCCAATATAGATAAATTCAGCGTACCGGGGCTGGTAACCCGTATGACTACCGATATCACCAACGTGCAGAACGCATTCATGATGATTATCCGTGTGGCCGTGCGTGCGCCCCTGAACCTGATATTCAGCTTTGCCATGTGTCTGCTCATCAGCCCCAGGTTAAGCTCCATGTTCCTGATTGCCGTGGTATTCCTGGTGATTGTCATCGGTTCCATCATGGTGGTTACCCTGAAAATCTTTAATCAGGTCTTCCACAAATATGACGATTTGAACGCCAGCGTTCAGGAGAACGTGTCCGCCATCCGCGTGGTAAAAGCGTTTGTCCGGGAGGATTATGAGAATCAGAAATTCTCCAAAGCCTCCAAAATGCTTTACGACCTTTCCGTAAAAGCAGAAGGACTTCTGGCTTTTAACAACCCGGCCATGATGGTGGCAGTCTACTTCTGTATTATCTCCGTATCCTGGTTCGGCGCCCAGTTTATCGTAAGCGGCTCCATGACCACCGGAGATCTGACCAGTCTGTTCAGCTATATTATGTCCCTGCTGATGAGCCTGATGATGCTTTCCATGGTCGTGGTTATGATAAGCATGTCCCTGGCCAGCGTCCGCCGTATCAGCGAAGTGCTGGACGAGAAAGCGGACCTGACAGACCCGGAAAATCCGGTGATGGAAGTCCCCGACGGACGGATTGATTTCAACCATGTAAACTTTTCCTACAAACACGGAAGCGGGAAAAATTCCCTCTCCGACATCGACCTTCATATTAAAAGCGGCGAGACCATCGGCGTTATCGGCGGCACCGGTTCCGGCAAGAGCAGTCTGGTGAACCTGATTTGCCGTCTCTACGATGTGGACGACGGTTCCGTCTGTGTGGGCGGCACCGACGTGCGGAAGTATGACACGGAAGTGCTGAGAAACCAGGTTTCCGTTGTTCTGCAGAAGAACACTCTGTTCTCCGGCACCATCCTGGACAATCTGCGGTGGGGCAATCCCGACGCCACAGAAGAAGAATGTATCGAAGCCTGCAGGGCGGCCTGCGCCGATGAATTTATCGACAAAATGCCCGGCGGCTACCACGCACAGATTTCCCGGGGCGGAACCAATGTGTCCGGCGGCCAGAAACAGCGGCTCTGTATCGCCAGGGCTCTTCTGAAAAAGCCGAAGGTTCTGATTCTGGACGATTCCACCAGCGCCGTGGACACCGCCACAGACGCCAGTATCCGGGCCGCTTTTGCAAAGCAGATTCCAGGAACGACCAAAATTATTATCGCCCAGCGTATTTCCAGCGTACAGTCCGCTGACCGGATTCTGGTTCTGGACGATGGACGGATTGACGCCTTTGACACCCACGAAAACCTGCTGAAGACCAATGCCATTTATCAGGAGATTTATACCTCCCAGATGGAGGGCGGCGGCGACTTCGACCAGCCGGCATAGAAAGGAGGAGGAATAGATTATGAGTGAAAAGAAACAAGGAAGACCCGAAGTATCCATTGCCTCAAAACTGATTCGTCGGGTCATCGGCTACATGCTTCATTACTATAAATATCCATTTATACTCGTCGTTGTCTGTATCCTGATTACTGCCATTGCCACGGTTGTGGGAGCCACTTTCCCCCAGACCCTGGTGGATGATTACATCGTGCCCATGCTTTCCAGCGGGTCCCGGGATTTCAGCGGTCTGGCAAGAGACCTGATTCAGCTGGCCTGCGTCATGGGAGTAGGCGTTATCACCGCCTTTACCTATAACCGGATTATGGTAAATGTCAGCCAGGGAACCATGCTTCATCTCCGGGACGACTTGTTTGCCCGGATGGAAGCGCTTCCTATTAAATATTTTGACACCCATGCCCATGGGGATATCATGTCCGTGTACACCAACGACGTGGATACGCTGCGGCAGCTGTTGAGCCAGAGTATTCCCCAGATTATCAACTCCATCATCACCATGACGGCCACTCTGGTGACGATGATACTTTTAAACCCGGCCCTGACCGTGATTTCCATTCTGACGGCCCTCGTCATGCTGAAGGTGACTGCCACCTTCTCCCGTCTGTCTGGAAAATATTACATCCGGCAGCAGATAGACCTGGGCGCCGTGGACGGATTTATCGAGGAGATGCTGGACGGCCAGAAGGTTGTCAAAGTCTTCTGTCACGAAGAAGCGGCCATGGCAGATTTTCACAAGGTAAATGAAGAACTGAGAAACAGTGCCAACAAGGCCAACCGCTACGCCAACCTGCTGATGCCGGTGAACGCCAATATCGGCTGGATTAGTTACGCGCTGGTTGCCATTGTGGGTGCCATCCTGGGCATCAATGAACTGGCGGGCGTCACCGTCGGCACCGTCATTACCTTTGTCGGACTGAACCGGAGTTTTACCAATCCTATCACCCAGGTCAGCCAGCAGATTAACTTCGTAGTCAACGCTGCCGCCGGCGCCCAGCGTGTATTTGACCTGATGGACCAGGAGCCGGAAGTGGACGAAGGCTATGTAGAACTGGTCAACGCGAAAGAGGACGAAAACGGCCAGCTCACCGAGTCCCCCACCCGGACGAATCTGTGGGCCTGGAAACATCCCCACAAAGCGGAGGGCACCGTTACCTACACGAAACTGGAAGGCGGCGTAGTGATGGACGATGTGGACTTCGGTTACAACGACGACAAGATTGTCCTGCATAACATTTCACTCTATGCGAAACCGGGACAGAAGATTGCCTTTGTCGGCGCTACCGGTGCCGGAAAGACGACCATCACCAACCTGATTAACCGTTTCTACGATATCGCAGACGGAAAAATCCGGTATGACGGCATCAACATCAACAAGATTAAGAAACCGGACCTGAGGCGGTCCCTTGGCATGGTGCTCCAGGACACCCACCTTTTCACGGGCACCGTAATGGATAACATCCGCTACGGCAAGCTGGACGCCACGGACGAAGACTGTATCAAAGCCGCAAAACTGGCCAATGCAGACGGGTTTATCCGCCGTCTGCCCGACGGATACAACACCATGCTGACCGGCGACGGTTCCAACTTAAGCCAGGGCCAGCGCCAGCTTCTTGCCATCGCAAGAGCCGCCGTGGCAGACCCGCCGGCACTGATTCTGGACGAGGCAACATCCTCCATCGATACCCGTACCGAAAAACTGGTGCAGGACGGTATGGACGCCCTGATGAAAGGACGTACCACCTTCGTCATTGCCCACCGGCTTTCCACAGTCAAGAATTCCGACTGTATCATGGTAATGGAACAGGGCCGGATTATCGAGCGCGGAACCCACGACGAGCTGATTGCCACCAAAGGAAAATACTACCAGCTCTACACTGGTAATTTTGCAGACTAACTGACTGGGGACGGGTACAGGCCAGCCCGTACCCGTCCCCGACTACAATTCTAAAACAATTCAGTTAATGAAAGTGGAGCGTCTGGCAAGGCTGCTTTTTATGCCCTGCCAGGTTGCTGCGTAGTATAAAAGCCATACTGTGAAAAACATCCCCAGGGCCTTTCCCGTCATGCGCAAAAAGAGGATGAGGGAACTGTAGGCCGCTACAAGCTGGTAAAAGGATACTGCTGTCCAGATACTGATGGGCAGGGCCAGCAGAAGGGGCAGGGTAAAATATACGGTCAGCTGGCGGCCGGAAAGCCGCCTAATCTGGCTTTCTTCCATACCCAGACTGGAAAGGATTCCGGCCTGGCGTTTTTGTTTTCCGGCCTCTGCAAGCTGCTGGACTGCCAGAACGGTCAGCGCCGTGCAGGCGAACACCAGCACCAGGTAAAAGAGGGAAAAGGTAATCACGGTTATCGCAGTACTGCTCTCCCCTTCCACTGCTGCCCGGACAAAGATGGCCGAGTCGGGCACGTAGGTGCTTCCGTCCTCATCCGTCACCGGCGGCGTAATGGAGCAGAAATATTCATAGTCCTCCTGGGAGGTTTCTTTCCGGGTTTCTGCCAGGTAGCCCATATGAAGCAGGGACATTCCCTCCACGCATTCATCCGGAACCACTACTACAAAGTACGCGCCGTTTCCCCCTTCCAGGCCGAAGCCTTCTTCATACGTCCCCTGCCAGGCCAGATTCTGCCCTCCGGCCTGAAACACTGGTTTTTCCTTTTCCACAATATCCGTCACACCGCCCAGGCACTGAATCAGGTAATGTCCTTCTTTCAGTTCTGCCGGCTGATATCCCAGAATCTCCCGCAGTCTGGCATAATCGCTCCAGGCAAGCACCGTATCGTTTCCCCATCCGGACATTTCCAGGGGAGAGCCGTCCAGCAGCGGCGCTATCTGCTGTCTGCCACTGTCGTATACGGGGTACACCAGGTCCTCGCCCCCGCCCAGATGTTCGTCCACATATTCCCGGTACGGAGCATAGTCCTCTCCTTCCCTTCCCCAGAACAGCATCACATCGGCAGGGCAGACATTGTCCATCTGCTGGTCGAAAAATCCCTGAAACAGCGTGGCTATCATTCCCAGGGCCAGCGTCAGGGTCAGAAGCAGGGTCAGCGTTCCCAGCGTCACGCTCATGGTCCGGATTTTCGAGGAAAGATTCCGTACCGTCAGCAGGACACTGCTCCGGTACTTCCTCTCTCCGTTTTTCAGAAATACCCGTACCATTATCTGGGAAAGGGCAGTATAAAAACAGTAGACGCACACCACCGTACAGAGCAGGAACAGCCCCATATCCCGGGTGGAAAGATTCCCGCCCTGCCCGAACATTCTCCGGCAGAACCAGGCTCCCGCTGCCCCTGCTGCCAGCGCCACCGCCGGCAGCGCATACCCAAACACCGGACTGCCCGGCAGCTTTTCTTCATTCTCCCGCTCCGCATAGAGGAGGGAAACCACACGCATTTTCCCGATTTTCCTTCCCAGACGGAGCATGGAAACCAGATATATCAGCACACCGTAGCCGCAGGTCAGAGCCAGCGCCTCCCAGGAAAAGAACAAAGTCATCCGGTAATCCACCCCGAAAATATGCATGATAATCAGCACCATGGCCTGGTAGAGAAGCGTGCCTGCCAGAATGCCAAACACCAGGGCCGCTCCTCCCATCAGCACATTCTCAATCAGAAACATCCGGGCAATCCGTTTGCCCGGAATTCCCAGCAGCATGTAAGTGCCGAACTCCCGGCTGCGCCGTTTCAGCATAAAACAGGACATGTAATGCACCAGCCATCCCAGCACCAGAACCACTACCAGGGAAGCCAGAATAATGCACATACTGAAAGAAGTATTCATCATCTGGTGCAGTTCCATCACATCTTCGGAAAACATAACCAGATTAAAGGCGTACATAAGCGCAAAAGAAATCGTTACCGTCAGCAGGTAAATCCGGTAGTCCCCTGCCTGACGCCTGGCATTTCGCAAAGACAATTTACCTAACACTGGAAAGGTCACCTCCCAGCGCAGTCATCACGTCCAGAATCTGATTGAAAAATTCTTTCCGCGTCTGTTCTCCCCGCCACAGTTCACTGAAAATCTTTCCGTCCCGCAAAAACAGAATCCGGCTGCAGTAGCTGGCGGAAAAAATGTCGTGGGTTACCATAAGAATGGTGGTCTTCGTCGTCCGGTTGACGGAGAAAAAGCTCTCCAGCAGCATGGCCGCCGCATGGGAGTCCAGGGCCCCGGTAGGCTCATCCGCCAGCAGAAGCCGGGGTTTGTTTATCAGAGCTCTTGCGCAGGCGCACCGCTGTTTCTGTCCGCCTGACACCTCATAGGGAAACTTCCCCAGCACGTCCCCGATTTCCAGCATCTGTGCCACCGTTTCTACCCGCCCGTGAATATCGGCGGGTTTTTTCCCGGAAATCATGGGCGCCAGGGCAATGTTCTCTTCCAGCGTCAGGGTATCCAAAAGGTGAAAATCCTGAAACACAAATCCCAGATTTTCCTGCCGGAACTTCGCCGTCTCCCGGTCTTTCAGCCGGGTAATATCCCTGCCGTCCAGGTAAATGTGGCCGTCCGTCACCTGGTCAATCGTGGAAATGCAGTTTAGGAGGGTGGTTTTTCCCGAGCCGGAGGCTCCCATGATTCCCAGGAACTCTCCTTCTTCCACCTCAAAAGAAATATGGTCCACGGCCCGTGTAACAAAAGCCCTGGAACCATAGTATTTTTCGATGTTCTCAATCCGTAACAGGGTATCCATATCCGTCACTCCTTTGCTGTTTTTTCTGCCTTTACTATAACAGCTTTCCCAGTCTTTGTTTACTTACAGAATTGTAAGGATACCCTGGTATATACGCCCTGACAGGAGTCAATGGCAAAACCGCAGCCCATCTTCCGGCACAGCCGTTCCGCCAGGTAAAGGCCCATTCCCGTGGCCTTCTTCCGGGTACGGCTGCCTCCGGTAAACCCCTTCTGGCATACCCGCGGCAAATCTTCCGGCGCAATCCCCGCCCCATTGTCCTCCACGACAAGGGTCACTCCCTGCTTCCCGCTTTCGCTGAAGATGCGGATTTTCGCTCCTTCTTTCTTCGCATATTTCACGGAATTGGAGAGAATCTGCCGGAGAATAAACTGAACCCATTTCTCGTCCGTGTACACCTGCTCCGACAGCTCTGCCACCTCCAGACCAATATGCTGTTCCAGCAGAAGCGTCCGGTACTCCATAAGCACCGGATGGACCAGGCCGGAAAGGGTCACGCCGCGGATGAGGTAGTCCTTTTCCACCACCTCGCTGCGGGCATAGTAAAGCGCCTGCTCCACCAGTTCCTCGGTCCGTCTCTGTTCCCGCCGGATCCGCTCCGTCTCAGGACCCGGATGGTTCCGGCAAATCAGGTCAATGACCGTAACGGGCGTCTTGATCTCATGAATCCATTCCTCAATATATTCCTTGTATTCCCGGAACTCTGCCCGGGCCTGGCTCACTTCTTCCGCCATGGAACGGCCGCCCTCCCGCAAAAGCTGCCAGTACGCCTCTTCCAGCAGGGTATCCGGCCTGGGAAGCATCTCGCAGACCAGATATTTTTTATCCAGGCCCTCCACCATCGCTTCCATCTGACGGATTTTCTTTCCGAGCCTTCGGTATTCCATCCACAGCACCAGAAAAAGTGCCGCCGCCCATCCCCCAAAAATCAGTACCAGTTCGTCCATATCCACGCCGGTAAGCCGCAGAAAAATTCCCAGCGCCAGGGCCAGGGCAGCGTTTAAAATCAGTATGTTCAGTTTTTCCTCCAGAAATCTTCCTGCCATCCTAGCGCTTCTCCCCTTCCTGGTTTCTGCTTCCTTTCCGGCTGATTCGAAGGCCCTGCCCCGGCACGGTCTCAATCAGTCCTTCCATACCGGCATTCCGCAGTTTCTTCCGAAGCCGGGACAGATTCACATTCAGAATATTTTCATCCACAAACAGTTTATTTTCCCAGAGATACTCCAGCAGCGCGTCCCGGGATACCGTTTCCCCTTTTCTGGAAAACAGAAAATACAGCATTTTCATCTCATTTCCGGAAAGTTCCAGGCTCTCCCCGCCCCGGGAAATTCTGTTCTGCACCAGATGAAGGGTCACGTCCCCCAGCGTAACCGCTTCCCTGGCCTCCCCGGCTCTTTCCAGCATCCGCTCCGTCTTTGCCAGAAGCACCGGCAGGCGGTAGGGCTTCCGGATAAAATCATCTCCGCCCAGACGGTAGGCCATCAGCTCGTCCTCCTCCCGGTCCCGGGCCGTCACAAAAAGGATGGGGAAATTTCCGCGCTTCCGGATTTCCCTGCACACGTCAAAACCACTGATTTCCCCCAGGCCGATGTCCAGCACCAGAATATCCGGTCCGGCCTGGCAGACATCCTCCGCCACCTGGGCCGGGTTTTCAAACCGGCTGATGCCCAGGGCCGTATATCCCCGGGACTCAAAAAAAGTCACCAGCTCCCGGCGGATATTTATATTGTCCTCCGTAATCACAATCGCAGGCATTTCTTCTGTCTTCCCTTCTTCGTTGACTGGGGACGGGTACAGGCCAGCCTGTACCCGTCCCCGACTACAATTCTAACACAATTCAAACAGTTAAAGAAGGTGCCGGAATCCGTCAGGGCTCCGCGCCTTCCTTTGTCTGCTGAATAATACTTTCCATCATATCCCGGCTTAACTGGCCGCTTACATATCCGTACACCTTTCCCTCCGCGTCAATCATAAACGTGGTGGGAAAAGCACTAATCCGGTACCCGTCAAACAGCTCCCAGTCCCGGTCCATCAGCACCGGGTAGGTGTATCCGTTCTCTTCCAGAAAGGCGGCAATCTCTTCTTCCGTTCCCTCCTGACCCAGTTCCGGCGCCGCCACGCCCAGTATCACCACTTCTTCCTGCCCATAGGCCTCATACAGTTCCTGGATATCCGGCATTTCCGACCGGCAGGGCCCGCACCAGGTCGCCCAGAAATTCAGAAAGATGATTTTGCCTTTGTACTGGTCCAGCGTATGGGTATTTCCGTACTGGTCCGAAAGCGCAAAATCCAGCGCCGGTGTGGACGTATTCTCTGACCCGGTATTCTCCGACCCGGCATCCTCTGACCCGGCATCCTCTGAATTCCCCGTATCCTCAGCCGAACCGCTTTCCTCTCCAACGCCGTCTTCCTCCGTCCGGGTGGTCTGCGTCCCAGAGAGATAACCGGTAATTCCGTTCATGGTTCCTGTAACCATCAGAACCCCCATCACAACCATCAGAATGGCGCCGGCCCGCACGGTGTACCGCACCACAGCGCTGTGCTTTTTGAAAAAATCCAGAAGAGCCGTGGTAAACAGTCCCACCGCCAGAAAGGGCAGGACAAACCCCAGGGTATAGACTCCGATAAGCAGCATTCCGTACCCCCAGGTCCGGGCCGAAGCGGTCATCAGCAGAACGCTGGTCAGCGCCGGCCCCACGCAGGGCGTCCAGGCAAAGCTGAAGGCAACTCCCATAATCAGGGCCGTCACCGGCGACATGTCCAGATTTCCCAGGTGCCAGGGAAGCCGGTGCTCCCGCCCCAGTAACCGGAATTTCCCGAACAGCCCCAGCTGGTACAGTCCGAAAAAAATGACAATCACGCCTCCGATTCTGGCAAACAGAGCCTGGTTTTCATTCAGAAAACTTCCCAGAGCCGAGACGCCAAGCCCCAGGGCAAAAAAAGTAACACTGATACCCAGCACGAAGCAGACTGTGTGAAGCATCACTTTTCCCTTCTGATAAACGACGCTCCCGTCCTCCCGCTGTTCCTTTGCCCCGCCTGAAAGATACCCCAGATACAGCGGCAGAAGCGGCAGTACGCAGGGCGAAAAAAAGCTCAGTATCCCCTGCACAAACACCGTCAGGGCCGGTATGCTTACTTCCAGTGAAAATCCCATAAAGTCCTCCTAATATACTTCCGCTCCAAACGGCATCAGCGCAAGCTGGGCGATTTTAAAATGCTGCAGTCCGAAAGGAATCCCGATAATCGTAATACAGAGCAGGCCGCCCATCGCGGCATGCTCCAGGGCCAGCGGCAGTCCCGACACAATCAGCCAGAGAATATTCAGAAGCAGAGACCCTGCTCCGCCGCCATAGTGAATCTCCTGCCCAAACGGACAGAGACATAAACCGGCAAACTTAAAGCACTGCATCCCAACAGGAATTCCCACGATGGTAACGCACCACAGAAGCCCTGCCAGGGCCCAGCTCAGACTGCTTAAAAGCCCGCCGCACAGTATCCATAATATATTTCCCAGACATCCCATAACTACGTCTCCTCTCTCAGATTTCCAGCATGATTTCCTTCTTCCGGACACTTTCTCTAATTATACACTATGCATATCGCCTGCGTAAAGACGGCGCCCCGCAGATTTTCCTCTGCGGGACGCCGTCCTCATGAAAACTTATTTTCCATTTCTTATTTCCGGTACAGTACCAGGGATTCATAGGGCCGCAGCTTCATGGTCTGCTCTGCCTTTGAATCCGGGTAGTTGGAAAGAATGCAGGTGAATCCTTTCAGGTTCTCGGTACACTCCCAGGTCATCTCTCTCCCGTAGAAGTTATTGATAACCAGAAGGGTCTCGCCCTGGTACTCTCTTTTATAGGCAAAGAGCTGGGGATGTTTCCGCTCCAGGGGTGTGATGTCGCCGTAGGCAATCACATCGTAGTCCTTCCGCATCTGAATCAGTTTCTGGTAGTGATGGAAGATGGAATCCTCCTGGGCCAGCTCTTCTTCTGCATTGATGGTTTCCGCATTGGGATTGACGGAAATCCAGGGGGTTCCGGTGGTGAATCCGCCGTTTTCCTCTCCCGTCCACTGCATGGGCGTCCGGCTGTTGTCCCGGGAGTGAATCTGCAGAATCCGGTATGCGTCGGATTCGCTCAGTCCTTTGTCCTGCAGAATCCGGAAGTGGTTAATGCTTTCCACGTCCCTATACTGGGAAATGTCGGTAAATCCGGCGTTGGTCATGCCCAGTTCTTCTCCCTGGTATACATAAGGAGTTCCCCGCAGGCAGTGAATCACGGTTGCCAGCATTTTTGCCGATTCCTTCCAGTACTTTCCTTCCTCTCCGAACCGGGACACCACACGGGGCTGGTCATGGTTGCACCAGAACAAGGCATTCCAGGCGTTATGCTCTGCCATTCCGGTCTGCCAGTCGAAAAGAATCTGTTTCAGCTTTCCGAAGTCCGCCGGTACCAGTACCCACTTTTCATTTCCCATAAAGTCCACTTTCAGGTGGTGGAAACTGAACACCATGGACAGTTCTTTTCCGTCTCCGGAAGCATACTGGAAGCAGTTCTCCATGGTGGTGCTGGACATCTCGCCCACCGTGATAATCTCTGCGTCCTGACCGAAGCTTTCGGCATTCAGTTCCTGCAGGTATTTATGGATATTGGGGCCGTCGGTGTAGAATTTTCTCCCGTCTCCGGTCTCATCGTCTCGGAACTCGCCTTTGCTAATCAGGTTCACCACGTCAAACCGGAAGGCCTTTACACCTTTTCCCATCCAGAACTTTACCACATTCTGCACTTCTTTACGCACCTCGGGATTATCCCAGTTCAGGTCCGGCTGGGACACATCAAAAAGATGCAGATAGTACTCGTCAAACTGGGGTACGTACTCCCAGGCGCTTCCTCCGAACTTGCTCTCCCAGTTGGTGGGCGGTTCTCCGTTTTCCTTCCCTTTTTTGAAGATGTAATAGTTTTTGTATTTTTCATCGCCGGCCAGCGCCTTCTGGAACCACTGGCTGTGACTGGAAGTGTGGTTAAACACCATATCCAGCATCAGCCGGATGCCCCTCTTTTCGGCTTCCCGTGACAGTTCTTCAAAGTCTTCCATGGTTCCGTAGCGGGGGTCTATGTTATAGTAATCCTCTACGTCATACCCGTTGTCATTCTGGGGAGATACAAAAAACGGTGTCATCCAGATATAGTCTGCGCCAAGTTCCTTGATGTAGTCCAGTTTTCTGGTAATCCCGCGAAGGTCCCCCAGGCCGTCGCCATTGGTGTCGTAAAAAGATTTGGGATAAATCTGGTATACGGTACTTTTTCTGAAATCAGTCATTTTTCTTTCTCCTTCCGAATGTGTTTATTCAAAGGTTGCAACTACTGTCTCTCCGGCTTTTGCGTCCATGCCGGATTTTAACTGAATATTTTTGGCGTCTCCTTCTCCGGTGATAATGAAGGCCGTGGTCTTCGGATGTCCTGCCGCCGCAATTTTTTCCGGGTCAAAGGAAATCAGTTTATCTCCTGTCTTTACACGGTCGCCCTGTTTTACATAGAGTTCGAAGCCGTCTCCCTTCATATCTACGGTGTCCACGCCGACATGAATCAGAAGCTCCAGGCCGTTGTCCAGCACCAGGCCGCAGGCGTGTTTACTGTCTGCCATCACGACGCCTACCGTAGCGTCTGCCGGTGCATACACGGTGTTTCCGGTGGGTTCAAATCCGATTCCGTCTCCCATGATTTTCTGGGAAAATACATCATCCGGCATTTCTTCAATGGGAATGACTTTTCCGTCCAGAACTGCCCGGAGAGTTCTGTCAGTCTCTGCTTTTGCCGGGGCTTCAGACTGTTCTTCTGCCGGTGCTTCTGTCTTTTCTTCCACTGCAGGTGCTTCTGCAGCGTCTTCTGCCTCTTCTCCGTAAAGCTCTACTGCGGCTAATTTTTTCTTTCCGACAATCATGGTCAGTACGAAGGGAACGACAAGCGCGATAACCATGCAGAGCAGGAACACGCCCCAGTATTCCGGGAAGATGGAGAGGATGCCCGGAAGTCCGCCGACGCCGATACTTACTGCCGTCACACCGGTTCCTACAGAAACCATGGCGGCAATGGCGGAACCAATCATACCGCATACCAGCGGGAATCCGAATTTCAGGTTGACACCGAACAGAGCCGGCTCGGTTACACCCAGGTAGCAGGAAATGCAGGCCGGGATGTTAATCTGTTTTGCACGCTCATTCTTTTTCTGAAGAATGGACATGGCCAGAACTGCGGAGCCCTGGGCAATGTTGCTCAGCGCAATCATGGGCCACAGGTTTGTGCCGCCGTAGAGGCTGACAAGCTGAGAGTCAATGGCGTTGGTCATATGGTGCAGACCGGTCATAACGATAGGTGCGTAAAGGGCGCCGAATACCAGGGCGAACAGAACGCCGTAATCTGAGGTCAGTCCTGCGTATACCGCGTCACCGATGGCATTTCCAAGGGTCCAGCCGATGGGTCCTACAATCGTATGCGCGATGATAACTGCCGGAAGCAGGGAGCAGAACGGAACCACAATCATACTGATAACCTGAGGACAGATTTTCCGGAAGAATTTTTCCAGATATACCAGCACGAATCCTGCCATCATGGCTGCGATTACCTGGCCCTGGTAACCAATCATTTCTACTTTGGCAAATCCGAAATCCCATGCCGGAATCTCGGAAGCCGGGGTGCTGGCTACGCTGAATCCGTTCAGAAGCTGGGAAGACACCAGGGTCAGTCCAAGTACGATACCCAGAATCTGGGTGGTTCCCATTTTCTTTGTGATAGACCATACGATACCCACGGGGAGCAGATGGAACACGGCTTCACCAATCAGCCACAGGAAGTCGTAGGTTCCGGCCCAGAACTGGGAAATATCCGCCAGGCTCTCGGTACCGTTATTGAAAAAGTTAATCTCACCGATTACATTACGGAAACCTAAAATCAGACCGCCGCAGATAAGGGCAGGAATCAGGGGGGCGAAAATCTCGCCCAGATTGCTCATGATTCTCTGGATAAGGTTCTGGTTCCCTTTTGCCGCCTGCTTTGCGGCGTCTTTGCTTACCCCTTCAATGCCTGCATAGGCAGTGAATTCATTGTAAAACGTGGATACGTCGTTTCCAATGATAACCTGGTACTGCCCTGCCTGGGTAAAGGTTCCTTTTACAGACGGAAGCTTCTCAATCGCCTTCGTATCTGATTTCTTCTCATCTACAAGGACGAAGCGCATCCGGGTCATACAGTGGGAGACTGCGGAAATGTTCTCCTTGCCTCCGATGAGTCTCAACAGCTCTTTTACGTCATTTTCGTATTTCGCCATTTTCCTCTTTTCCTCCTTTTATTTCTCTCTGTTACGCACAACTTGTTTAAACATGTTTAATATAGCACACTTGTTTAAACAAGTCAAGGAGGATTTAAAAAAAGAGAGGGACTTTTAATCCAGTCCCTCTATCGCTTTTACAAACCGTTCTGTTATCTGTTTCGGCCTGGTGATGGCTCCGCCCACCACGGCGCTGTAGGCGCCCGCCTCGAACACAGCGGCCAGGTCTTCCGGCGTGTTGATTTTTCCTTCTGCCAGCACCGGTACATGGCAGGATTCGGCCAGTCTCCGAATCAGGCCGAAGCTGGGCCCTTCGTACTGCTCCGAGTAGGGTGTGTATCCGCAGAGTGTGGTGGAGACGCAGTCAAAGCCGATTTCTTCCGCGTGCATGCACTCTTCAAAGGTGGAGCAGTCCGCCATGGCGGGAAGGCCGTGGGCATGGATGAATTCCACCAGGTCTTCCAGCTTCTCGTCGCCGGGCCGTTTCCGTCCGGTGGCGTCCAGGGCAATCATGTTGCATCCGGTTTCCAGCAGTTCTTCGATTTCCTTTCTGGTCGGTGTGATGTAAATCTCACTGTCCGGATAATTCCGTTTTACGATTCCGATGACCGGCAGGTCCACAACCCGTTTGATTTCCAGGATATCGTCTTTTCCCTGGGCGCGGATTCCGGCCGCTCCTCCCTGCTTTGCGGCCAGGGCCATGCGGCTCATGATAAAGGATGAATGCAGGGGTTCGTCCGGCAGTGCCTGGCAGGACACGACCAGCCGGTGTCTGATTTCTTTCAGCATATCTCTTTCCTCCTTGAAAAATGTCTGCGCTCCTTCCTGCTTTTGTGCTACAATACCAGGTAGATGCGATTACCGGAGAAATTCCCCGCGCAAAAGAAAGGAGCATTCTTATGGAAAAACTGAGTACTCTCTGCTACATCGAGCAGAATCATCAATATCTCATGCTTCACAGAACCGTAAAGAAGCACGACGTCAACAAAGACAAGTGGATTGGGGTAGGCGGTCATTTTGAGAAAAACGAAAGCCCGGAAGAATGCCTGCTCCGGGAAGTCTGGGAAGAGACCGGCTACACCCTTACCTCCTACCGTTTCCGGGGTCTGGTGACCTTCGTCTACGGAGAAGACGTTACCGAATATATGTCTCTTTTTACCGCGGACGGATTTGCCGGCCAGGAACACCCCTGCGACGAGGGCGTCCTGGAATGGGTGGACAAAGATGAGGTTCTGCACCTCAATCTCTGGGAGGGAGATAAAATTTTCTTCCGCCTTTTAAATGAAGAGACGGAGTTTTTCTCCCTGAAACTGGTCTACGACCTGACCGATACCCTGCAGTATGCCGCCCTGAACGGAAAGCCGCTGGAGCTTTTTGACATTTTAAACGAGGACGGCACGAAAACCGGCATTGTCCGGGAGCGGGAAGTGGCGCACCGGGACGGCAGTCTCCACGGCACCGCTCACATCTGGGTGGTCCGCAAAAATCCGGACGGAGCATATGACGTTCTGCTCCAGAAGCGCAGTGCCTTCAAGGATTCCAATCCCGGCTGTTACGATATCTCCGCCGCCGGGCATCTGGCTGCCGGGGACGACTATCTGCCTGCCGCCCTGCGGGAGCTTCGGGAAGAACTGGGTATCCAGGCCGCCCCGGAGGACCTGCACTATGCCGGCATGCAGCACCACGGTTTTAAGGCCGAATTCTACGGAAAGCCCTTCCGGGACAATGAGCTCTGCGCCGTCTATGTATACAGCAGGCCTGTCCGGGAAGAGGACCTCTCTCTGCAGCCCTCGGAAGTGGAAGCGGTCCGGTGGATGCCCCTTTCCCAGTGCCGCCGGGAAGCAGAGTCCGGCGTCCTGAAACACTGTATCTATCTGGACGAGCTGGAACTGCTGGAACAGTATCTGGCTAGTCCTTCCGGCCCAGATACGCTTCCGTAATATCCAGGAATTCCTTCATGGAGCGGCTTTCCAGAAGCCGTTCCTGAAGAACGCCGTGATTCATCATGTCCACCAGCAGGTCATAGAGACGTTCCACGTCTTTTCCATAATTTTCGCTTAAGGCCAGCATGAGAATAATCTGCGCCTGCCGCCCCTCGCCCCAGGAGACGGGTTTTTCCAGGATTCCGACCGCCACCACGTTTTCCCGGGCGCTAATCTGAAGCGGGTGGGGAATGGCTATCACCTCGTTCATCACAGTAGGTATCCTCTTTTCCCTCTCCAGCACTTCCTCTTCAAAGTTTTCATTGACATATCCTTTTTTCAGCAGATGAGCGGACATCTGGTGAATGACTTCTTCCCGGCTTCTGCTCTTCATCCGCCAGAAGCAGTCGCTTCGGAACAGCCGGTCCATCCAGCCGGAGCTGGCCGCTTTTCCCGCCACAATTTCCCGGAAAATCTCTTCGATGTTTTTCTTGCTCAGCGGGATTTCAATCAGCACCATCGGAAGTTTTTCCTCTTTCAGGGGCACAGTGGAAATGATAAAATCCACCCCTTCCAGGGGATAGTTTTCCAGCTCGTGGAATGACGTCTTGCCCACGATTTCCAGCCGGTCTTCGAACAGGGAGTCCAGCTGGGTTTCCAGGAAACTTCCCACGGAGTATCCGCCCGGCGTCACAATCACGGTTCTGCGTTTCCGGATATCTCTGGCGTCAAAGTAGCGCTTGACAGCCGCCCCCACATGAAGGCAGATATAGCCGATGTCGTCAGCCTTCATGGTAAACGGCTCATCCTGAAAGGTCTCGTATACCGCCGTCTCTGTTATCTCGTAGAACAGAAGATAGTTCTGCCGGATAACTTCCAGCAGGGGATTCTTTTTATTCAGCTGATAGTATTTGGACTGTAAAATGGAGTGCAGGTGATGGGTCAGATTTTTGACCAGGATAGCGTCGTCCCGGACGTCTATCTGGTAGCAGTCATAGATGTTCTGCAGAATCCGGGTCACCAGCCCCCGGACGTAATCCATGTTTATATCCTCGCTTGGAAAGTTTGCCGCGTTCAGAATGTAGCAGGAGTAAAGATAGCATTTCTCCGGCTGGGGGAACGTCACTCCAAGCAGTTTTTCCAGTCTCTCCATCAGAGGAGTCAGAAGTCTGGCCGTGCGGGCGTCCTCTGGGGCCTGGTAGGATTTCAGTTCGTTGCCGCTTCGCATTCGGGAAACCGAAAGCGCAATCTGCCACACCAGGCTGCGGAGACTGTAGTCGGAAAAATAAAAGCTGTTATCCTGGCTGAATTCCAGCACAATCCTCTGAATCTCCTCCATGGGAATGCCTTCCCACATGGTATGGTATTCTCGCATGAACTGGAAATTTTCTTCCTGAAGACTGCCTTCCAGCAGGTCCATGATGCAGATTCGCTTGTCCGTTTCGTTCCCTCCTATTTTATAGCCCTGGTTTACTTTGTTGAGAAGCCGCAGGGAATAGCCCTCCAGAATGCTGCGGATGGCCTTTAAATAATTGAGAATCGTGTTGATACTCACGTAGACGGTATCCGCAAGCTGATTCTGGCTGACATAGTCCTTCTCATACAGAAGCGTCATGATGAGAAGGTTAATCCGCTTATCCGCCGTATCCAGCGCCGTGTCCTGGGCTTCGCTGAGAAGCCTGCGCAGGAGCTGGAAGGAGCAGGTCTCCAGGGTATACCCCTGGCCACGCTTCTGGACAATCTGTGAATCATACTGCTTCAGAATATCATTCAGATTGTGGATATCCGTACGCAGCGTACGTTCGGATATCCCGAACCGTTTTGCAAGCCCGGCCGAAGTCACGAATCCCTCGTGCGAAAGAAACCAGGACAGTATCTCCTTCAGTCTTCCGTAGGGAAACAGTTCCCGGGCATTGCCATGTATGTCTTTCTCCATTCTGGTCTCTACCCTCCTTTATTCTGAAGTGTTTTCTCTGTATCGGTTACTGTTTTGTCAGGAAGTGATAGTACGCGCCCGCCAGGCCCGCCTGGTTTTTCAGGGAGGCGAATTCCAGCCGGGTATTCTCATAGGCTTCCTTTGTCATCACTTCCCGGAGACATCTGTCCATAACCGGGCGCAGGTACTCTTTCTGTTCCATAATGCCGCCGCCCAGCAGAACCACTTCCGGGTTCAGCAGGCACACGCAGTTGAAAATCCCCTCAGCCAGTATCTGGCAGATTTCCTGAATGGCCTGCACACAGTTTGCTTCTCCTTCCTTCGCCCATTCAAAAATCACTTTTCCGTTCAGGTCCTTTTCGTCCAGCAGGAACCCGGCGCGCTGAACCAGGGCCGTGGTGCTGGCCAGTTCCTGGAAGGTGCTCCCCTTCATGCGCATGTACCCGATTTCGCCTGCGCTGTGGGAATGGCCCCGGAGAATCCTGCCGTCCTGGATAATGGCGCCTCCGATTCCCGTTCCCACGGTCAGCATCAGAAGGCTCTCACACCCGGCTCCGGCGCCATAGGCATATTCGCCCAGCGCCGCGGCGTTTACGTCATTTTCCACCTGGCAGGGCACTTTGAAACGGGCCTCCATGTGTTTCTTCCATTCCAGCCCGCTATAATCCGGGATATTTTCGTTGGCATAGAGGATACGTCCCTGCTCCTCATCTACCATTCCTGCGGTGGAGATGGAAATCCCGGTAAGGGGATGTTTTTTCCCCAGTATCTCCGCAAGCCGGACTACTTTTTCTTCTATGCCGGGACCTTTCAGCTTTCTGGCGTTGCTGGCGGTCTCTCCGGATTCCAGGAGGGCAAAGCCCTCCCGGCTTTCCCCGGCAACGCCGTATTTTATCGAGGTACCGCCAATGTCAAACAGTGCAATCATCGTCTATTCCTCCGCCATCCGCTGCAGGGTCTCCAGGAACTGTTCTTTTGTCTGGCAGTCGGAAAGCTCGTCGATGTTTTCTGTCTCCATCAGGATTCCGGCCAGCTCGCTCATCAGGTCCAGATGGCTGTCCGCGTCCACAGCGGCCAGGGTTATGAGCAGGCTTACCGGGTCAAACTGTTCGCTTCCGAAGGGCACCGGCGGGTTCAGTGTGGTAAAATGTACCGCCAGCTCCTTTACCCCGCACTCCGGGCGGGCATGGGCCAGGGCCACATGGTGGCTCAGCACAATGTAGGGTCCGACCCTGTGGATGGCTTCTATCATGGCGTCCACATATCCTTCGGTAATCTTTCCTGTGTTCAGAAGATATTCGGAAGATTTCCGGATGGCGTCTTCCCAGTCTTCTGCCTTTACGCCAATATCAATATCGTCCAGTGTAATGGTTTCAATCATAATTCCGTTCCCCTTTCCTGTGCGGCGGCGTTCTCCTGCGGCTGGCCGAAATCCTTCTCAATCTCGTCCAGATTCACGTCCGCCAGAGACTCCACCCGTTTGTAGCAGGGTTCAAATTCGCAGTGGCGGGTAATCTGATTGGGAACCAGAAGGCAGCGCATTCCCGCCCGGTTTGCACTGGTGAGACCGTTTCCCGAGTCTTCCACTGCCAGACACTCTGCCGGCGTCACCCCCAGAAGTTCTGCCGCTTTCAGGAAGATGTCCGGCGCCGGCTTAATGTTTTTACACAGCTCCGCTGTGGAAAATGCGTCAAAGTATTCCAGAAGTCCCAGGCGTTTCAGGTGCGCTTCCGGTTTTTTCCGGGTGGCAGAAGTGGCAATCGCCAGCTTCATTCCCCTTCTTTTCGCCTCTTTTATCAGCTCTGTCACACCTTCCATGGGCGGCAGGACACTGCTTCTGCGGATAAATTCTTCGGTGGCCGAACGTTCGAAGGCTTCCCCGTCCACTTCCGGCCCAATGGCCTCCCACAGAAACGCAAACAGTCTCTGGCTGTTGGAACCCACACAGACCAGATAATCCCGGATGTCCAGGTCATAGTCGTACTCTTCTTTCAGCCAGTCCCGGTAGATTTCGTACCACTGGGTTTCCGTGTCCACAATCACGCCGTCAAAATCAAAAATCAGTGCTTTCAGCATACGTCCTCCTTTATGCACCTTGGGCTTCTCAGGATTTTCCAAATTCTCTCGTTCTATTTCTTTCTTGCCTCTGCAATCTGATTTACCAGTTCATCATACTCCGGTGCATTCAGATAATCCTCGATGGCAATTACGACAATGTCAGGCTGTTTTTCCTGAACAATGTCTTTCAGCGAACTGTGTGTGATAATCACATCGGCAGTCTGCGGAAGATCTGTCACCCTTGCGTGAGGCACTTTGATGTCTTCAATTCCCAGTTTTTTCAGTTTCTTGGCAATTACGGACGCTCCCATCGCGCTGGAACCCAGTCCTGCGTCGCATACATAGAGGATTGTGCTGATGGCTGCATAATCCAGAGTCTTTTCTTCCTTGTCTTCAAATACAGAAGAGATACGGGATTTTTTGCCCTTCAGAACTTCCATCTGTTTTGCGGCTTCTTTCAGTTCCTTGTTGACAGAGGATTCGTCTGTCTTGCTTCCTTTTACGATTACAGATGCAATCAGGAAGGAAACAAGGGCTGCTGCCAGGATACCGATAAGAATCTTAATCCGGTCTCCGGAGGCTGCCATCATCATGATGGTGATAACACTTCCCGGGGAGCTTACTCCTACCAGACCCACGTCCAGAGTCGTGAACAGGAAGGTACCTGTTACACCGCCGGCGATGGCTGCGATAACAAGGCTCGGTTTCATCAGGATATATGGGAAGTAAATCTCATGAATTCCACCGAAGAAATGGATGATGGAAGCTCCATAAGCATTTGCTTTTGCGTTTCCTTTTCCGAATACACAGTAAGCCAGCAGGATTCCGATACCGGGGCCCGGGTTGGATTCCAGCAGGAACAGCACGGATTTGCCCAGTTCGGCAAGCTGTGTGGTTCCAAGCGGAGTCAGAATACCCTGACCAATGGCATTGTTCAAAAACAGTACCTTGGCCGGCTCGATGAAGATGGCTGTCAGAGGAAGCAGTGCTCTCTCCTGCAGGAAGGATACGCCTGCGGCGAACAGTCCGGAGAGGGAACTGATGGCCGGAGCCAGGGCCACATAGCCCACGATGGCGAGCAGGGCGCCGATGATGGCCACGGTCAGGTTTCCAATCAGCAGCTCAAATCCAATCGGAATATGCGGCTCAATCCATTTGTCAACTTTTTTCAGAATCCAGGCTGCCAGCGGGCCCATAATCATGGCGCCAAGCAGCATGGTGATGTCTGCCCCGAGGATTACGCCCATGGTGGCAAAGGCGGCGATGATTGCGCCTTTTTCTTCATAAACCATTCTTCCGGCTGACATGGCAATCAGCAGCGGAAGCAGGTAGGTCAGTGTCGGTGACACGAAGGCAGTCAGCATTTCGTTCGGTGCAAATGCGTTGATTGCCGTAATAATTCCCCAGCCCATAAACGCACCCAGATTGGGCAGAATCATGGCACTTAGTTTTCCCCCAAAACGCTGTGCCTTTACACGTAATGATACTTCATTTCCCATATTATTTTCCTTTCTAAATCTCTACTTCTCTTCCTTCCTTAATTGAACGTTCGATGGCGTCCACCACACGCAGGGCGTCGTAGGACTGCTTCGGTGTGATGATGGATTTTGTGCCGGTCGCAATGTTGTTTACAAAAGCGATAACCTCTTCTGCCAGGTCTCCGCACACTTCGCCGTTCACATAATACCAGTGGCGGGAATCCGGATACTCAATGCCCTTCTGGGATACGAACCGCACGCCATGGTCACAGGAATCCACATAAGCCACGCCTTTTGTTCCTACCAGTTCTACCTTGTCGTCGATAATCGTCGGTGAATTCTCCGGCAGGGTCCAGCAGGCTTCCATGCAGGCGATTGCGCCGTTTTCGTATGTCACGATGGCATAGATAACGTCATTCATGTGGTTTTCTTTCAGAAGCACGCTTCTGTTTCTTGCAAATACTTTTACCGGCTGGCAGTCCATCCACCAGTTCAGGTAATCGATGTCGTGAATCATAACATGCATGCTCAGGTCCGATGCTCCTATGTAGCGGCGGGGTCCGATAATCGGGCTGTTCCGGCGCACGTAACAGTGAATGATGTCGCCCAGTTCTCCACTTTCCAGTCTTTCTTTAATCATGGCGAATCTGGGATCGAATCTCAGCAGGAACCCGGTGGTAAATACCTTGTCGTAGTCCTTTGTAATCTCATAAAGGGCTTTTCCGTCTTCCAGTTCTTTTGCCAGCGGTTTTTCCAGCAGGATATGCTTGTTGTGTTTTACAGCCAGTTCCACGGCCTCTCTGTGCATGTTGTCCGGGAGTACGATGCTGACTGCCTCAATATCTGCCTCTTCCAGCATCTGCTTATAATCCTTATAAGTCTGTACTCCAGGGAACTCCTCCTCCAGCTGTGCCCTTCTCGTATCGTTGTACTCGCACAGTGCCACCAGTTCGGTCTGGGGCAGTTTCCGGTAAATCTGGGCATGATAGGTCCCCATCTGGCCTACCCCGATTACTCCGACTTTCAATGTACTCATGTTACATTCCTCCTTTCGGCTGTTCTTTTCATGTTCTCTATTTTTCATTATACTTCCCGGCTATTTTTTTTACACACAACCGGTTTCCAGTTAAACTGGAAACATTGCACAATTTCTATTTTGTTTTTCTTATTTTTTTGTATAAATCGTTAAATTCATGTCAATCATGAAAACTTGACTTTTTTCCTGGATTTTCTATAATAGAAGTAGATGTTTAAACAAGTCAGGAGAATTCGGTATGCCCAAAACAAAATATGATACTATTTACCGTGATTTAAAAACAAAAATTGAAACCGGAGATTATGAGTACCAGGCCCTTCTTCCTTCTGAACATGTACTGGTGCAAACCTATGACTGCTCCCGCAATACGGTGCGACGGGCCATTTCCCGGCTGGTTTCCGACGGGTATGTACAGTCCGTCCAGGGGAAGGGCGTCCGCAATATTTTTCAGCCCGTGCCCCAGTCCTCCTTCACCATGGGAGGTATCGAATCCTTTAAGGAATCCGCTCTTCGAAATCATCAGGACGGCCGGACCCGCGTCATCCTCTTTACCGTTCTGACTGCTGACAAAAAAATCTCCGCCCGGACCGGTTTTCCCATGGGCACCCAGCTTTTCTATATCCAGCGGATCCACTATCTGGACGGCAAAGCCCTTATTATCAACCACAACTATTTCCGTTATGACATTATGCCCGGCCTGACCCGGGAAATCGCCGAAGACTCTGTTTATGAATATTTAGAGCAGACCCTTCATATGACTATCGTCAACAGCAAACGGATTATGACCGTAGAAAAAGTAACCGAAATCGATGAAAAATATCTGGAACTGAATCTGGATGATTATAACTGCCTGGCCGTCGTCACCAGCCAGACCTATAACAGCGGCGGCGTCATGTTCGAATATACCCAGTCCCGGCACCGTCCGGATTACTTCCGATTCCAGGATAACGCCACAAGAAAAATCTGAATTGTCTCTGAATTGACTACGGGGACGGGTACCGGCTGGCCGGTACCCGTCCCCGTAGAATTATTTTCGAAATACATCCCGTATTTTTTCTATCAGGAAGGTGATATAGCGGAACGCGGGTTCCGCGGCAATGGCGAATACCACGAACAGCATGATACATTCGGTGGACATATCGCTGATGGCAAACAGGTGATTCAGATAGGTACTGCTGAACAGAAGTCCGACGAAACATCCTATCAGCACTGCCACCCGGAGTGCGTTCATGGGCTGGCTGATTTTTACCATTACCATGAATCCCACGATTGCCAGCAGAATGGTTGCCGCCGTGGAAATGTCGGCGGAGGAGACTCCAAAGGTCTGACCGTAAATGACCAGGGCTCCGACGGCTATTACATCAGTCAGTCCGCCCGGGATGGCCTTTAGTAATACATTGGGGATGAAATGTCCCTCAATCCGGTTCTTGTTCGGCTCCAGAGCCAGGAAAAATCCGGGAATTCCGATGGTAAACATACTAATCAGAGACACCTGGGAGGGCTCCAGTGGATAGGTTATCATAAACAGCGCCGAGAACAGGGACAGCAGCAGGGAAAAAATATTTTTCACCAGGAACAGGCTGGCAGAGCGCTGTATATTGTTTACCACTCTCCGACCTTCCAGCACGACGGAAGGCATGCAGGAGAAATCCGATTCCAGCAGTACTACCTGGGCCGCCTGGGCCGCCGCATCGCTGCCCGAGGCCATGGCAATACTGCAGTCTGCATCCTTTAAGGCCAGCACGTCGTTGACACCGTCCCCGGTCATGGCCACCGTATTTCCGGCTGCCTTCAGGGCCTGGACAAACTGCCGCTTCTGGTCCGGCGTCACCCGGCCAAATACGGTGTATTTCTGAACGGCCTCCTCCACGTCTTTTTCTGTCTTTAGTGTGGACGCATCCACAAACTCCCCGGCCCCCTCAATCCCGGCCTGCTTCGCCACCTCGGAAACCGTCGCCGGATTGTCCCCGGAGATAACCTTAATCTTTACATCCTGCTCGGCAAAATACCGGAACGTTTCTTTTGCCCGCTTCCGGACCGGGTTCGACAGAAGAACAAAGCCAAGGGCCGTCACCTTTCCGGTCAGAGGTTTCCCATCCACCGTGCCGTGGTATTTTGCGAATACCAGCACCCGGTAACCCCTGTGGGCATAATCTTCAATGCGCTTTTCATAACGGGGATAATCCTCCCGCAGCACCATCTCCGGCGCCCCCAGCACAAACACCCCGTCTTCATAGGTCACACTGCTGTATTTTACGGCGGAGGAAAAGGAAGTAATGCTTTTGGGTTTCTTTCCCGTCGTCTTTTTGAAATACGCCTTCATGGCCTCCATGGTGATATTATCGTCACTCATGGCTGCCGCGAAATCCCCCAGCATCTCCCCGAGAGGCGGATAGTTTTCTTCTTCCTTCGCCTTCTTATAGGCCTTCGTAGCCACCGCCTTATGCACGGTCATAGTATTTTCCGTAATGGTTCCGGTCTTGTCCACGCAGAGAACGTTGACCCTGGCCAGCGTCTCAATACTCTTCATATTATGGAGCAGTACTTTCTGGGAGGCCAGACGCATGGCGCTTACCGCCAGGGCTACACTGGCCAGCAGATACAAGCCCTCGGGTATCATGCCGATTACCGCTGCTACCATGGCTGTAATGCTGTCCCGGAACGTCTCGTGGTTAAAGAAAAAGCTCTGGGAAAACAGAATAATTCCCACCGGAATAATGATGATACCAACCCATTTGACCAGTTTGTCCAGGGAACGAATCATCTCCGACTGCTCCCCTTCTCCCATGGCCTTGGCCTCTACCGTCAGGCGGGAAATATAGGAATCCGCCCCCACGGCGTCCAGCCGGGCATGGCACTGTCCGGAAACCACAAAACTGCCGGACATCAGCCGGTCGCCTTTCTTTTTCGTAATCTCATCGGCTTCTCCGGTAAGCAGAGACTCATTCACCTGCACCTCCCCGGCAGCCACCACCGCGTCGGCGCAAATCTGGTTCCCGGCCCCGAAAATGACAATATCATCCAGCACCAGACTTTCCGAGTCCACCAGCCAGATTTTCCCGTCCCGTACTACCCTTGCCCGGGGCGCATTCAGCATACTCATCTTGTCCAGCACATTTTTGGCACGGACTTCCTGTACAATACCAATCAGTGTATTGATAATAACAACCGGAAGAAAAGTCAGATTCCGAAAAGATCCCACCAGACAGAGCAGAATTCCAAGAATAACAAATATCAGGTTGAAATAGGTAAAAACATTTTCATGAACAATCTCTTTTACCGTCTTGGAAGGCGGCTCCACCGCCGTATTCGCCCAGCCGTGCAGACGGTGTTCCTGCACCTGCTGGGAAGTCAGCCCTGTCTGCGAATCCGGCTCATACCTGGTCGTCGGAATCCTTTTATCCGGCTCCTGCCGCACTTCCGCCTGGCGTTTCACTTTTTTTGACTGTTTTTTCATTATTTATCGCTCCCTTTATGTCTTTCCTCATTATACGACAGCATTTGTGAGAATTCTATAAAGGATTTTTAAATCTTTATTAAGTTTTCCTTTCTCGTCAGTTCCCGGACCTCACGCACCATAAAGTATCCGCAGACCAGCGCCGCCGCCCCGTCTGCAATGGGCCCGGCATACATCACGCCGTCGATTCCCAGAAACAGCGGAAAAATCAGTATCAGCGGAAGCAGAAACAGAAGCTGTCTGGTCAGGGACATAAAAATACCAAGCCGTGGTTTTCCAATAGAAGTAAAAAAGTTGGACGTCACCGGCTGAATCCCGTTTATAACCGTCAAAAACATATAAATCCGGAAATACCGTTCGGAAAATTCAAAGTACTGTTCACTTCCCGCACCAAACACCGCGATAATCTGTCTCGGGAAAATCTGAAAACAGAGAAACGCCACAAACGAAAGAACCGTTGCCGCACTGACCGCCAGCAGATAAGTCCTACGCACCCGCCCGTATTTCCGGGCCCCGTAATTAAACCCGACAATCGGCTGGTTGCCCTGGGAAATACCGATGATAACCGCCATAAAAACCTGATTTACTTTCGTAATAATGCCTGCGCAGGCCAGCGGAATCTCGGAGCCGTACACGGACTGCGCCCCATAATAGGACAGCGTATTGTTCAGGACAATCTGCACCACCGTAATGGCAATCTGGTTAAAGCAGGAACTGGCTCCCAGCGCGAAAATCTGCCGCACATGGGCCCCGTCCAGACGGAAACTTTCCCGGGTCAAGCGCACGCTCTTAAAACGGAATACATACCGCAGGCTGATACCAAACGATACAATCTGTCCGAAAATCGTGGCCAGGGCCGCCCCGGCCATTCCCATGTCAAACACAAAAATCAGTATCGGATCCAGAATCGTATTGATAATGGCCCCGGTCAGCATGGACATCATAGAATACCGGGGACTTCCGTCTGCCAGAATCTGCTTGCTGATGGCCGTGTTGGCAATCAGGAACGGAAAGCCGATGGCCGTAATCCGGGTATAGGTCTCCGCATAGGGCAGTACTTCTTCCGTAGCGCCGAAGAACCGCAGCATGGGCGTCAGAAAGATCATAACCACCGCAAACAGGGCGACTCCGAAAATGCCCATCAGCACCAGGGCGTTCCCCGAGTACTTTGCCGCCTCTTCCTTCTCACCGGCTCCCAGTTTCAGGGAAAAATTGGACGCTCCCCCGATTCCCAGAAGCAGGGCGATGGCCGTGCAGGTGGTAGAAAGGGGAAAGGCAATATTGGTGGCCGCGTTTCCCAGCATTCCCACGCCCTGGCCGATAAATATCTGGTCTACAATATTATAAAGGGCCGATACCAGCATGGAAATAATGCAGGGAATGGCAAAATTCACCAGCAGCTTTCCTTCCTTTTCTGTCCCCAGCGGATTCTTTTCTTCCCTATTTTCTTCCGTCACACTGCTCATTTTGGCACTCCTTTTCTCCTGATTTCTCTCCATTCCTTTTCTGTTATCGCCATACAAATGATATCTCCCGGGCTGTCCCCGTCCTTCGCCGCTCCTGGAAGCACCTCTTCCTGCCGGAATCCGGCTTCTCCGTAAATCTTCCGGGCCCGGGGATTGAAGGAAAACACCTCCAGCTCCAGGCGCTGAAGTCCCATATTTTCAAACGCAAAATCCCTTGTCTTTTCCACTGCCCAGCGTCCCAGACCCTTTCCCCGGTCGCAGGCACCAAACAGGGCAATCCGGAACCCGGCGTTCCCCGTCTCCCTGTTCACCTCGTGAATCACACTCTCTCCTGCAATCCGCCCGTCCGGAGCCTCTATCAGGAAGTCCTGCCTGCTCCGGTCCCGGATACAGCGGAGGAAAAAATGTTCTACCTCTTCCCTGGTAAAATCCCTCCGGCATCCGGTCAGCCTGGCCGTCTCTTCCTCCACCGGAAAAAATCCGTCCAGATAAGCCGCCACATCGTCTTTCTTTGCGGCCCGCAGAGTGTATCCGTCTCTTATTCCCAGTATATTCACTTTTTCCATTACATAGTTCGTCAAAGATACGCCTTCCCGCTCCACCTGCTGCTCTTTTACCACCCGGTAGCCCCGGCTTTCAAAAAAGGGTCTGGCGGTAATCGACGCGTGGGTGGTAAACCGCCCGGCAGGACAGTTCTTCTCCAGTTTCCGGCAGATTTCTGCAGCAATACCTTTTCCCTGCCAGTCCTTATGCACATAGAGTCTGTCCAGGTATCCGCCGGCGTCCATGTCTCCAAATCCTGTAACCGTTTCTCCTTCCACAGCAACTACCGTATCGTGTTCCAGGAAGGAGCGGTTCCATGCCTCCAGGTCTACATGACCCGTAGCCCATGCGTCCACCTGCTCCTTCGTATAATCCCGGATATTGACTGCATGTACGGTCTCATAAAAAAGCACTGCCAGTTCCTGGCAGTCGGATTCTATGTATCTTCGCAGTTTCATGTTTCCGCCTCTGTTTCTTCTGCCCGCTTCCCGGGCAGACTGTTACCGCAGGAAAAACCAGAAAAGCAGCCCCACGAGAACAAATCCCAGCCCCATCCAGAGAAAAAACCATCCTACAAAGGAACTCTTCTGGGGAATCCGTTCCACATAAGCCTGCTTCGGCTTCTCCGGGTTAAAATATACGGTTACCGGCGACCCCATCGGCCACAGCTGCTCCGCCCATGCACGCAGGTTTATCACGGTCCCGCCATGCACATGTATGGTATCCTTCTCATCCATCCAGACCCGGGACTTCTTCCCGGTTCTTCTAACGGTAATCACCGCCCGGCAGTAGCGCTTTTTCTGGTATGGGACACCGCCCACCGTGTAGGCGGCCACCGGAAGAGGCGCGCCATTGAGATAACTGTATTTTACCACGGTTCCCACCGTCTGTCCGGTGCAGGCCGCCTTTTTCCTTCTGTCCAGCACCAGAATCAGAATCCCGATGACCAGCATAACCAGTCCCATTCCTCCCAGAACTGCCAGTATCAGAAGTCCTGCCTGTTCTTTTGCCATTTCTCATCCCTCCAAGACTCTTTTTCCTGGTATCACAAAGCCAGTATCACAAAGTCGCCATCAGGCTGACTGCCAGTCCGAGCAGCGCCACAGCGATTCCCGTAATCATAAACGTGCGGCTCATCACCGGAAATTTCCAGGGCTTTCTGCCCACATAGGCCTGGTCCGGTTTTTTCGGGTTATAGTATACCGGCAGGGCCGACCCCGGTTTCCAGAGCCGTTCCGCGGCTTCCACATAATTGATGGAAGGGTCTCTTCTGACGTGCATCGCACAGTTCTCGTCCATATACACATCCCGCGCGCCGGAAAATTCTGCGCGGGGCTGTCCCTCTTTCTTTATCGTAATGACCTGGTAGCAGTAATGCTTTTCTCTATAGGCCCGGCCATCCACCTGATATTCCACAACGGGAAGGGGCGCTCCGCCTGTAAAATTATAAGCAATTACAATTCCTGATGTTTCCGCCTTACAGTTGGCGGTTTTCCGCTTTTCATAAATATAAACAATGAGCCCCACCAGGAAAAAAGCCAGTCCGATTCCTCCCATAATGGGTCGCATCAAAGGCGCAACCTGTTCTGTTGTCATATGTTTCTTCTCCTTTTTCACTCCACTTGTAATCTGAATGCACACTGTCCTGACCTCTTACTGCATGGACTGTACAAAGCGGGCAAACAGAGCCCGGCTGTTTTCGTCTTTGTCACAGAGATATTCCGGGTGCCACTGCAGCAGCCACAGAAAGGGATACTCCGGGTACCAGGCTGCCTCTGTCAGGCCGTCGGCGGAAAGGGCCATGACTTTTAGTCCCTCTCCCAGTTTCTTCACCGCCTGGTGATGGCGGCTGTTTACTTCCAGTTCCTCTTTCCGCAGAAGCTCTGCCAGAGGTGTATGTTCCATTATCCTTACCCGGTGAGTGGGAACTCCGCCGGGTTCTTTCTGGTAATGAACAGTCTCCGAGGGCTTCTGAAGGGGCAGATCCTGATAAAGTGTTCCTCCCAGCATGACATTGATAAACTGCATTCCCCTGCAGATTCCCAGCAATGGTTTTTTCAGGGCCATGGCCTGTTCCAGTACCAGAGCCTCCATGCCGTCCCGCTTCGGGCAGTCCACGGTCAGCCCTTCCAGTGGCTGTTCTCCGTATAATTCGGAAGCCACGTCCTGGCCTCCGGTAAAGAGAAAGCCATCGCACATGTTTACAAGCTGTTCTGTTTCTTCCCTGTCTACGGTAAAAGGAAAGATAACCGGAATCCCGCCTGCCTGGCTGATTCCATCCATATATCCGGGCAGCATCCATATACTGTCCTTTTCTTCATCCCACAAGGGCATTACTCCGATTACCGGTTTCATATTCGTATCTCCCTTCCGCTTCCCATAGCCTGAAGCTGTTCTCCCATAATGTTTTTCATCAGTCGATAAGCATGCTCTCCGGTGCAGTGGCCGGTAAAGCAGGGCATTCCCATTTCTTTCAGGGTTTCTGCGGTTTCCCGGATGATGTATTCCTGCTCCGGTGAGAATGCGCCCTCCTGCTTCATATGAAATCCGCTGAGCACAGCGTCCGGCCAGGCATGGAACAGCTCCCGGAACCGTTCCAGAATGTTCAGAATGCCGTTATGGGCACACCCTGAAATCAGAATCCTTCTGTCCTTTTCCGTTATAACCAGGCACTGCTCATGGGCAAAAGTATCCTGCACCAGCGCACCGTCTTTCAGCCGTTTCAGCTCCCGGTTTCCCTCCGGCCAGAATTTCCGCCCCCGGATTCCGGAAAACAGAAACAGCTCTTCATCTATCCGGAAATCTCCGTCCAGCGGGATGCACTGTGGCAGCTCCCGTATTTCCGGCGCCATGCCAATATATTTTCTTCCTTCTTTTCTGACATGATAATAAGGCTCTTCCGCCTGCCGCTGAAGATAGATTCTGGCCTCCGGATTCTGTTTTACAAAATCCAGGACACCGCCCGCATGGTCATAATGCCCGTGGCTGAGCACCACCGTGTCCACGTTTTTCATATCCACGCCCAGGAGCCGGGCGTTTTCCAGGAAAGCTCCGCTGGCTCCGGTGTCAGCCAGAAGCCTGTGCTTTTCTGCCTCCACATAAAAGCTGAGGCCATGCTCCGTCCGGCAGCCGGGGCGTCCTTCCGTATTCTCTATCAGCGTAATGATTTTCATCGAATCTCTCCTGTATAACCAGTTTTGTCTTTTTCCGTAATCTCCCGGATGACCCGGCAGGGCACGCCTGCGGCCACCACGTTTGCCGGGATATCCGACGTCACCACGCTTCCGGAGCCAATCACCGTATTATCGCCGATGGTCACGCCCTGATTGATATGGACTCCCGCGCCAATCCAGACCCGGTTTCCAATGGTTACTTTTTTGGCATAGCAGGCGCCGGCCATCCGCTCTTCGGCGTCCAGGGCATGATTGGAAGTGTAAATTCCCACCCTGGGGCCAAACAGCACGTTGTCTCCAATTTCAATCCCGCCTCCGTCCAGCATCACGCAGTCGAAATTGGCGTAGAAATGATTTCCAATGGAAATATTATAACCGAATTCGCAGCGGAATCCCGGTTCAAAATATGGGTTTTCTCCTACAGACCCCAGCAGTTCTTTCAGGATTTTTTCCCGCTCCTTTTGGGGCTGTCCGTAGCTTTCGCTGTAGGCCGTGGTCAGACGCACCGCCCGCTCCCGGGCCTGCACCAGTTCCTGCGTCAAATCGTTGTACATGGCTCCGCTCAGGATAAACTGTCTCTGTTCTTCCAGTGTCATCTTGTTCCTCCCTGTCTCATCTGTAAAATCTTCTCAATTCCTGTGGCCGCCCCATCCTTCTGGTTTCCCGGCAGCACAATGTCCGCATGTTCTTTCAGCTCCGGAACCGCATTTCCCACTGCCATCCTCAGGCCGCTTACTTCAAACAGGGAGAGGTCGTTTTCCCCGTCCCCGATACAGGCCGTCTCTTCCTGGGAGATACCCAGAATATCCTGGAGGTCCGCCAGTGCTTTCCCTTTGGAGGCTTTTTTTGAAAATACTTCCACGTATATCTTTGTATAAGCGGCCTGCAGGGAGGGATACCCCTCCAGTATCTGCCGAATGCGTTCCCGGGAGGAGGGAGCGAGAAAATAAAACTGCAGTTCCTCCACTCCGTAATGGGTTTTTTCCACTGTCTCCACCATGTTCTTTACATGGTAAACGCCTCCGGCGTCTTTTCCGTAAATCAGCCGCCCCATGGCCACCAGATTTCTTCCCTGAAGCAGGTACTGGTACCGGATATGGGAGGTCACGCCCAGCTTTTCCTTCCGGACCTGCTTCAAAAGCGACAGGGCGTCCTCTTTCGGTATCATGGCCTCCGAGAGGCTGTTCCAGGTGTTGCAGTCTGTCAGTCTTGCCCCGTTGGAGCTGATGACATATCTGTATATATCCGTCCGTCCCGCCAGCTTATGAGGCAGGCAGGTCAGCGCCCTGCCCGTGGCAGGAACCACCAGTATTCCGGCATCCGCGGCTTTTTTCAGCGCGCGCAGTGTTTTATCCGTCAAACGGCTTCGCCTGTCCAGGCAGGTGCCGTCCATATCTACCGCAAGTAATCGTATCATTTATACTTCCTTCTTTCTTCTGGTCCCCCTCACCTCCCCTTATGGTAACATATTTCCCCGGTTCTGAAAAGCCGAACCGAAAAAAGACGGCCCTTGGCAGGCCGTCTCTTTCCCTCTGTTTTTCTTATAGTTCCATGGCTGCGGACATGACGCAGGCTCCTGCCGCCCCGCAGCTTTTTACCTCTTCTATCTGTGTCTGTTCCAGCCGGATACCGCCGATTCCGAATACAGGAATGTGGACCGCGCCGCAGACTTCCCGCAGGAAGTCTGTTCCCCTGGGAGGGAGTCCTTTTTTGCAGTCCGTGGCATAGACGTGTCCTGCCGTCAGGTAGGTAGCCCCCAGGGCTTCTGCCCGGCACGCCTCTTCCCGGGAGTGCACCGACACTCCCAGCACCGCAAACTCCCGGGCCAGTTCTCCGGCAGGGCTTTCTTCCAGCGCCGCCAGCGGCAGATGAATGGCCCGGATTCCGGACCGCCGGGCCGCACGGATAAAGCTGTGGTACACCAGGAGAACCTGGCAGGACTGGCAGATTTCCCGGACCTCTGCCGCCAGTTTTTCATACTCCTTTTCCGGAAGGTCCTTTTCCCGGAGGATGATGCCGGCTGGGCGGTGCCGGCAGATCCGCTCCACCTGTTCCAGAAACGGCCGGACGGAAAGCCGCCGGTTTGTCACCACCATGACGTCTGCCCAGAGATTTTTTTCTTCTTTTTTACACATAGACATACTCCGCCATTACCGGCTGCAGGTGCAGTTTTTCCAAATCGTCGTACACTTCTTTTACCGAGCGTCCGTCGGAGATTTCAAACTGCTCGTCTCCTTTGTCTTCCAGGTCCTCCACATGCTCACCGATTCCGGTGCTGACTCCGGCTGAAATCTTTGTGGCCGCGATATTTACCAGGTTGTCCCGCACCCGGGCGCACTCTCTGGTAGAGATGGTGATGCTGGCAAAGGGCATAAACAGCCGGTAGGCACAGACGACCTGAAGCAGCTGGGCCTCGTGTACATCCATGGGGTTAATCTTGTCGTTGTTTATGATGGGCCGGAGTCTGGGGCAGGAAAAAGCAATCTCCGCATGGGGATATTTTTTCTGCAGCAGCCAGGCGTGGACCGCCGTGGCGTAGGCGTCCTTCCGGAAATCATCCAGTCCCAGCAGGGCCGCGAATCCCACGCCCCGCATTCCGCCTTTTAAGGCCCGCTCCTGGGCGTTCAGCCGGTAGGGGAAAATCCGCTTGTGGCCGGCCAGGTGCAGGGTCTCGTACTTGTCGGAATTGTAGGTTTCCTGGAATACGGTTACATAATCCACGCCGCATTCGTGAAGGTAGGCATACTCGTCGGAGTTCATGGGGTAGACTTCCAGACCGATGACCCGGAAATATTTCCGGGCGATTTTGCAGGCCTCGCCGATGTATTCCACCGTGGATTTGCTCCGGCTCTCCCCGGTAAGAATCAGAATTTCCTGGAGCCCGCTTTTGGCGATGGCCGCCATTTCCTGCTCGATTTCCGCCGGATTTAACTGGGCCCGGCGAATCCTGTTATGGCAGTTAAAGCCGCAGTAAATGCAGTAATTTTCACAGTAGTTGGCTATGTAGAGGGGGGTAAACATCATGACCGAGTTGCCAAAATGTTTTTCCTTTTCTTTTTTCGCGCACTGGGCAATTTCTTCCAGCAGGGGGAGGGCCGCCGGGGAAAGCAGGGCTCCCAGGTCCTCCAGGTTCCGGTTGTCATGGGCCAGCGCCCTTCTTACGTCTGCCTCTGTATACCGGCTGTAATCGTAGGCGTTCATTTCCCGGATAACCCGGTCCATTACTTCGGAGCCGATATCCTCCATGTCCGGAAGATATTTCATATGGTCAATCCGGTTTTCTTTCTGGTGTTCCCGGATTTCATCGCTTAAAATGCTTTCATTTACGTGGTTTTCCGTGCTCATGCTGTTTCCCTCCTAGTCCTGCAGATATCCGGTCAGCGGGGAAGACGCGCTGCCGCCTTTTTCCATCACTCTTCCCAGTCCGGAGAGGTAAGCTGTCCGGCCTGCTTCCACGGCTTTTCTGAAAGCCTCTGCCATGGCCGGAACGTCCCCTGCCGTGGCGATTGCCGTATTTGCCATAACTGCTGCCGCTCCCATCTCCATGGCCTCGCAGGCCTGGGAAGGGCGGCCGATTCCGGCGTCCACGATAATGGGCAGGTCAATCTCATCAATCAGAATCTGGATAAACTCTTTCGTGCAGAGTCCTTTGTTGGAGCCGATAGGCGCGCCAAGGGGCATAATGCAGGCTGCTCCTGCGTTTTCCATGTCCCGGGCCGCATTCAGGTCCGGATACATGTAGGGCATGACCACATAGCCTTCTTTTGCCAGAATTTCTGTGGCCTTTGCCGTCTCATAATTGTCCGGAAGCAGATATTTGGAGTCCCGCATGATTTCGATTTTGACAAAATCACTGCCGCAGACTTCCCGGGAAAGGTGGGCAATCCGCACGGCCTCTTCTGCATTTCTCGCTCCGGAGGTGTTGGGAAGCAGGGTCACGTTTTCCGGAATATAATCCAGGATGTTGGCCAGACCGCCTTCGTTTGCCCGGCGCAGGGCCATGGTGACAATCTGGGCTCCCGCCTGTTCTACGGCAGCCTGAATCAGTTCCAGGGAGTATTTCCCGGATCCCAGAATAAAGCGGGACGTAAATTCGTGTGCTCCTAATTTCCATGTGTCTTTTGTGTTACTCATTGTCTGTTCCTTCCTTTCCTAATATCAGTTCCAGTACCAGGTTTGCCTGGTGAGCGGCGCACAGGGCCACCCTGGGGGCCATCAGCCCCTCTCCCGGTTTTTCCGGCGTGGACTCCGAAACCCGGTCCCCGCAGAGATAAAAATGCGGGGTGATTTTTCTGGTCTGTATCTCATTGCTTTTTCCATATCCGGCCATTCCGCTGGCCGCAATCAGTGTTTTCCCCGGAAGCTGCTCCAGGACTGCATTTACCAGCATGGCCTTCTGCTCCGCCCGGTCAAAGGCCTCGCAGATATAGTCGTATTCCCCGAAAAGTTCCCGGATGTCCTTCTCCGTCACCTTCCGGCACACGGTCCGGATATCCAGCCAGGGATTGACCTCTTTCAGAATTTCCCTAAGCGCGTCCGTCTTGTACTGTCCAAGATGGCGGATAAAATACTGCTGCCGGTTCAGGTTGCTTACATCCACCCGGTCAAAATCCACCAGCAGCAGATGCCCCACTCCGGCTCTCGCCAGGGCCAGCGCGATATTCGAGCCCAGACCGCCCAGGCCCGCCACCGCCACCCGGGCCCCGGCCAGCTTCTGCTGATTCGCCTCCGAATGGCGCTCACAGAGCGCCTGCCAGATATCCTCTCTGCTTACTTCCATAGGATTCACTCCCTCCCTGTCAGTTCCTTATCAGCCCCTGTTACCCCCCTCCTACAAAACTTACCACTTCCAGCTTGTCGCCGGGGCACAGAATCACTTCCGGATACTTCGCTTTCGGAACAATCTCCCCATTGCGCTCCACCGCAATCCGGTCCAGGCGGTAGCCTTTTTCCTTCACATACTCCTCCAGCGTCATTCCTTCCCGGATTTCTTCCGGGTTTCCATTTACCTGAATCATACCTTCTCCTTTCCGTCGGGGACGGGTACGGGCCGGCCCGTACC